>NZ_JAGGOZ010000027.1 GCF_018614075.1 Streptomyces sp. ISL-94
GGCAGGGGCAGGGGCAGGGGCCGGTGCAGGCTCGACGGCGGGCGCGGCAGCCTGAGCCGCCGCGGCCGACGCGGCAGCCGCAGCCGTCGCCGCCTGCTCGGCCGCGGCGGCCGCCGCCGTCCGGCGCGCCGCCTCGGCCTTCAGCAGGGCCTCTTCCGCCCGCCGCTGCTTCTCCAGCCGCCGCTCCTCGGCCTCGGCCCGCAGCCGGGCCTCCTCCTCGGCGCGCCGGCGCTCCTCCGCCGCCTTGCGGGCGGCCTCCGCCTCGGCCTTGATGCGGGCCTCTTCGGCCTCGCGGGCCTTGCGGGCCTCTTCCTCGGCGCGCAGCCGCGCCTCTTCCGCCTGGCGCGCGGCCTCTTCCTCGGCCTTGCGCCGGGCCTCCTCCTCGGCGAGGCGCCGGGCCTCCGCCTGGGCGGCCACCTCGGCCTCGGAGAGCGGGAGCATCCGGTCCAGGCGGTGCCGTACGACGGTGGTCACCGAATCCGGGTCCTGGCCCGCGTCCACCACCAGATAGCGCCCCGGGTCCGACGCGGCCAGCGTCAGGAACCCGGACCGCACCCGCTGGTGGAACTCCGCCGGCTCCGACTCCAGCCGGTCCGGAGCCTCCGTGAACCGCTCCCGCGCCGCCTCCGGCGATACGTCGAGCAGCACGGTCAGGTTCGGGACCAGCCCGTCGGTGGCCCAGCGCGAGATCCGGGCGATCTCGGTCGGGGAGAGGTCGCGGCCGGCGCCCTGGTAGGCCACCGAGGAGTCGATGTAGCGGTCCGAGACGACCACCGCGCCGCGCTCCAGGGCCGGGCGCACCACGGTGTCCACGTGTTCCGCCCGGTCGGCGGCGTACAGCAGCGCCTCGGCGCGGTTCGACAGCCCGGCCGAGGAGACGTCCAGCAGGATCGAGCGGAGCCGCTTTCCGACCGGGGTGGCTCCCGGCTCGCGGGTCACGACGACCTCGTGGCCCTTGCCGCGTATCCAGTCGGCCAGGGCCTCCACCTGGGTGGACTTGCCGGCTCCGTCCCCGCCCTCCAGGGCGATGAAGAACCCGGTGGCGGACGGCGCCTGCAGCGGCTCCCCGCCACGCAGCGCCTCGCGCAGGTCGCGGCGCAGAGGTACGCCACTACGGTCGTCGGCCTTGGTGAGGACCACGACGGCGACGGGCAGCAGGAGGGCGCCCACCAGCATCAGGGTGAAGGCCGCGCCGCCGTGCGCGAGGACGATCTCCCCGCCGCCGAGCCGGTGCGGGCCGATGAGCGCAGCCAGCACCGGGGCGGCGACCGCACCGAGGGCCAGGGCCACCCGTACGACCGCCTGGAGGTGCTCGGTGACCCGGGCCCGGCGGAACTCCTCGGTCTCCTGGTCCAGCAGGGTGTGGCCGGTGTTGGCCGCGACGCCCGCGGCGGTGCCGGCGAGCAGCGACAGGAAGAGCACGGTCGCCGTGTCCGGGACCAGCCCGGTCAGGAGCAGCGCCAGTCCGGCCACCGCTATGGCGAGGGCCAGCAGGCGGCGCCGGGACAGGGCGGGCAGCACCTTGCCGGCCTGGGTGGCGCGGATGCCGGCGGTGGTGCCGCCGACCAGGGCGAGGACGGCCAGGGCGAAGGAGGCCGGGCCGCCGCCGAGGTCGAAGGCGTGCAGTGCGGACACGGCGACGGCGCAGGACACCGCTCCGGCGACCGCGGCGCAGGCCAGGACCAGGAGGGGGATGGCGCCCGTGCGGCCCTTGTCGGGACGGTCGCCCGCCTTGGGGGCGCGCAGGCCCTCCAGCGGGGAACGGGGGCGCGGGGTCTTCACGCCGGGCAGGACGAGCGGGAGCAGCAGCGAGACGGACGCCGCGAAGAGGCCGGAGGCCACGTACGAGCCGAGGGCGGCCTGGTTCTCGGCGAACCAGTCGACGCCGAGGCCGAGGGCCCGGCCGATCAGGGTGGCGGCGAGCAGCGCGGCCGCGGCGACGGGGAGCGCCGCGAAGGCCGTACGCAGGGTCAGCCGGCGCAGCGCGTCGAGGTGGTCCGGCAGCGGCCGTACGGTCGCCCCCTCCGGCGGCGGCGCGGGCAGCAGGGCGGGTGCGGCGCTCTCCTTGGCCAAGGTCCACAGCCGCTCGGCGGCGCCGGCGACGAAGACGGTGGCCAGCAGGGCGGTGAGCGCGTGGGCCGGAATCCAGTCGAGCCACAGCGGGGCGACGACGAAGAGGCCGAGGCGGATCCCGTCGGCGCCGA
Organism: Streptomyces sp. ISL-94; assembly: GCF_018614075.1. Classification (GTDB taxonomy): domain Bacteria; phylum Actinomycetota; class Actinomycetes; order Streptomycetales; family Streptomycetaceae; genus Streptomyces. Next base: position 2,205 of record NZ_JAGGOZ010000027.1, read on the forward strand.
TCATAGTCCAGCGGCGGTCCAGCTTGCCGCCGGGGCTGAGGAGCCCGGCCAGCGGGCCCAGCAGGACCGCGCCGAAGAAGAGGGTGGCGAGGATCCGGACCCCGAATACGGCGGCGACGGCGAGGGCCGCGCCGCGGTAGCCGCCGCCGAAGGCGCCGTCCGAGACCGCGGCCTGATAGGCCAGCAGCACCAGCACCAGCAGGGCGAGGGCATCGCCGATTCCGCTCACCAGCTGGGCGCTCCACAGCCGGCGCAGCCTGGGGGTGCGCAGCAGTGCGCGCACCGCACGCTCGCGGGAATCCGCGGCTAGGGCTTCGTCGTAGGTGGGGTTCGCCGGGGCGGTCACGACCGTTGGCTGCTCGGCTCGCGTCATCCGCCCAGCCTATCCGCTGCGCTTGGCGGCTGCGGAGGCCTGTGGACAACGTCCGCTGTGACCCCGCCCCCATCCTCCCGGGGCTCCGCCCCGGCCCAGCCCCCGGACCCCGGCACGGCCCGACGGCGTCGGGTAGGTCGGGCACCGGCTGCGCCGGGCCCCCGGGCTCCGCCCCACCCGCGCCTCAAACGCCGGCGGGGCTGGAATTGGCCCGCGCCAGCCGCGACGTCTCGCAGGGCGGGCAGCGGGCACCGGCCGCGCCAGGCCCCCAGGCTCCGCCCCAGACCCCGCGCCACAAACAGCGGCGGGGCTGGAATTGGCCCGCGCCAGCCGCGACGTCTCGCAGGGCGGGCGCCGCCTGCGCCGGGCCCCCGGGGCTCCGCCCCAGACCCCACGCCTCAAACGCCGGCGGGGCTGGATGTGCCCGGCCTAAGCCTGCAAGTGCGCGCAGCGCAAGGGCAGCCCGTCGGCTCTTGACGGCGCAGCCCAGGCCTCGGGCTGCGGCAGGAAAGCCGCAGGCCCCCGTGCCGGCGCACAGGGGCCTGGGTAGGCATCCGCGGAGGCTAGTCCTCCGTCGGGGCCGCGGCCGTCTTCTTGGCCGGGGCCTTCTTCGCCACCGTCTTCTTCGCCGTCGTCTTCTTGGCCGTCGTCTTCTTGGCCGCCGTCGCCGTCGTCTTCTTCGCGGCAGCGGTCGCCTTCTTCGCCGGGGCCTTCTTGGCCGGGGCCTTCTTGGCCGTCTTCTTCGCCGGGCTCTTCGCCCGCTTCTCCGCGAGCAGCTCGTAGCCCCGCTCCGGCGTGATCGTCTCGACGTCGTCGTCCCGCCGCAGCGTCGCGTTCGTCTCGCCGTCCGTCACGTACGGGCCGAAGCGGCCGTCCTTCACGACCACCGGCTTCTCGCTGACCGGGTCCGTGCCCAGCTCCTTCAGCGGCGGCTTGGCCGCCGCCCGGCCCCGCTGCTTCGGCTGCGCGTAGATCGCGAGCGCCTCGTCCAGCGTGATCGAGAAGAGCTGGTCCTCGGTCTCCAGCGACCGCGAGTCCGTGCCCTTCTTCAGGTACGGGCCGTAGCGGCCGTTCTGGGCCGTGATCTCCACGCCCTCCGCGTCCACGCCCACGACACGGGGAAGGGACATGAGCCGAAGGGCGTCGTCCAGCGTCACCGTGTCCAGGCTCATCGACTTGAACAGCGAGGCCGTCCGCGGCTTGACCGCGTTCTTGCCCGTCTTCGGCGTGCCCTCGGGAAGGATCTCCGTCACGTACGGCCCGTAGCGGCCGTCCTTCGCGACGATCTCGTTCCCGCTGACCGGGTCCTTGCCCAGCTCGAACTCGCCGCTCGGCTTCGCGAACAGCTCCTCCGCGTACTCGACCGTCAGCTCGTCCGGAGCCATGTCGTCCGGTACGTCGGCCCGCTGGTGGCCCTCCGCGTCCTTCTCGCCCCGCTCCACGTACGGCCCGTAGCGGCCGACCCGCAGCACGATGCCCTCGCCGACCGGGAAGGAGGAGATCTCCCGGGCATCGATCGCGCCCAGGTCCGTGACCAGCTCCTTCAAGCCGCCGAGCGCGTCACCGTCGGCCGGCACGACCTCGGTCGCGTCCTCCGAGCCGAAGTAGAACCGCTTCAGCCACGGCACGGACTGGGCCTCGCCCCGCGCGATGCGGTCGAGGTCGTCCTCCATCCTCGCGGTGAAGTCGTAGTCGACGAGCCGCCCGAAGTGCGTCTCCAGCAGGTTCACCACGGCGAAGGACAGGAAGGACGGCACGAGCGCCGTGCCCTTCTTGAAGACGTATCCGCGGTCGAGGATCGTGCCGATGATCGACGCGTACGTCGACGGGCGGCCGATCTCCCGCTCCTCCAGCTCCTTGACCAGCGAGGCCTCGGTGTAGCGGGCCGGCGGCTTGGTCGAGTGGCCGTCGGCCGTGAGCTCCTCGGCGGCGAGCGCGTCGCCCTGCGCGACCTGCGGGAGGCGCTTCTCGCGGTCGTCGAGCTCGGCGTTCGGGTCGTCCGCGCCCTCGACGTAGGCCTTCATGAAGCCGTGGAAGGTGATCGTCTTGCCGGAGGCCGTGAACTCGGTGTCACGGCCGTCCGACGCCCGGCCGCCGATCTTGACGGTGACCGAGTTGCCGACCGCGTCCTTCATCTGGGAGGCGACGGTCCGCTTCCAGATGAGCTCGTACAGGCGGAACTGGTCGCCGGTCAGACCCGTCTCGGCCGGAGTGCGGAAACGATCACCCGAAGGACGAATCGCCTCGTGCGCCTCCTGCGCGTTCTTGACCTTGCCGGCGTAGACGCGCGGCTTCTCCGGCAGGTAGTCGGCCCCGTAGAGCTGCGTGACCTGCGCCCGCGCCGCCGACACCGCGGTGTCCGACAGCGTCGTTGAGTCCGTACGCATATAGGTGATGAAGCCGTTCTCATACAGCTTCTGCGCCACCTGCATCGTCGCCTTCGCACCGAAGCCCAGCTTGCGCGAGGCCTCCTGCTGGAGCGTCGTCGTGCGGAACGGGGCGTACGGGGAGCGGCGGTACGGCTTGGACTCGACCGAGCGGACGGCGAACGAGGTCTCCGCCAGCGCGGCGGCCAGCGCCCGGGCGTTCGCCTCGTCGAGGTGCAGGACCTCGCTCTTGAGCTGCCCGGTCGAGCCGAAGTCGCGGCCCTGCGCGACGCGCTTGCCGTCGACCGTGTTCAGGCGGGCGACCAGGGACGACGGGTCCGACGCGTCGCCGGTCCGCCCGGTGGCGAAGGTTCCGGTCAGGTCCCAGTACTCGGCGGAGCGGAAAGCGATGCGCTCGCGCTCCCGCTCGACGACGAGGCGGGTGGCCACGGACTGGACACGGCCGGCCGACAGGCGCGGCATGACCTTCTTCCACAGGACCGGCGAGACCTCGTAGCCGTAGAGGCGGTCGAGGATACGGCGGGTCTCCTGCGCGTCGACCATGCGCTGGTTCAGCTCGCGCGGGTTGGCGACGGCATCGCGGATCGCGTCCTTGGTGATCTCGTGGAAGACCATCCGGTGGACGGGGACCTTGGGCTTGAGGACTTCCTGGAGGTGCCACGCGATGGCTTCGCCCTCGCGGTCCTCATCGGTGGCGAGGAAGAGTTCGTCGGACTCGGCCAGCAGCTCCTTGAGCTTCCTGACCTGCGCCTTCTTGTCGGCATTCACGACATAGATCGGCTGGAAGTCATGCTCGACGTCCACGCCGAGACGGCGGACCTCGCCTGTGTACTTGTCGGGAACCTCGGCGGCCCCGTTCGGGAGGTCGCGGATGTGCCCGACGCTCGCCTCGACGACGTATCCCGGGCCGAGGTAGCCCTTGATCGTCTTCGCCTTGGCAGGGGACTCGACGATGACGAGTCGGCGGCCGCCCTTTGCGGTCTCGCTAGTCGGGGACAACTTGGCTCTTCTCTCCGGTTGGCACTCGGTCGCGGTACGGCGACGCTGCGGAGTGTGACGGTACAACCCGCCCCCGTGTCAAACGGCACAAGCCCGCAACGGCCACTCGAACGGTAACCCGACAAGTGCCGTTTCTGCCGCCCGGATGCCGCGCCGGACCCTTGACGATCACTGGGCCGAGTGTCCGGGGGGCCGTCTGGCCCCGCCCCGGCACCCGGTCCCGCACCGACTTTCAGGTGCACTTTCAGGACCGCTTCCGCAGCCCCTTTCACGTCGGCTTTCGCGGCCGGATCCATGCCGGTCACGGCCCCGCGTCAGAGGCGCGCGAGGCACCACGCGCGGAGGGCCGGCGACGCCGCGCCGGCGAGCAGGGCCAGCCGTACGGCCACGACGGGGCGCACGCCCTCAGCCACCGGCGCGCGGTGCAGGGCGCGCGCCCCCGTCCAGACCAACAGAGCGGCCCCGAACAGCAGAAACACGGTCGCCGCGAAGATCCCCGGCCCGTCTTCCATGCCGCTCCCCTTACCCCTGGGCCGCCCTCGGGATCCCCCCCGGTTCCCGCTGCGCATGACCCTGACAGCCCTGGGGATACAGGAGGCGAACTCCGGGTTACATCCCGGTTCCGGCTAGTGCCGGGGGCCCGCCACCGGCTCCAGGAAGCCCTGCTCGACCAGCGTCCGGATGGCCTCCGGCGTCCGATCCCTCAACAGGACCGGATCCTCCTGCACCAGCTGCGCGATCGCGTCCAGGATCCGGCCCGCGGTCAGTGAGCCGTCACACACTCCGGCGAAGCCCGCCCCGACCGTGTCGACCTTCGTCGCGCGCCGCATCCCGCGGTTCTGCCGGAGCACCACGTGCTCCGGGTCCTCCGCGCCGGGCGCGCCGACCTGCTCCTGGACCACTTCCGCGGTGAGGGCGAAATACCCCTCCAGCAGGGCCGCGTCATCGTGTTCCCGCAGGTAGTCCTGCCGGGCGAAGTGGGCCAGTACGGTCTCGCCCAGCGGCTGCTCCACCGAGTGCGGCCACTCCTCGATCACGATCGAGGGCTCGGCCGCGTCCGACCGGCGCAGGGTGATCCAGCCGAAGCCGACGGACTTGGTCTTGCGCGCCTCGAACTCGTCCAGCCAGTCCTCGTAGCGCCGCGCGTACTCGGCCGGGTCGGTGCGGTGGTCACCGGCGTCGCGCAGCCACAGCTCCGCGTACTGCGTCACGTCCTGTACGTCACGCTGCACGATCCAGGCATCGCAGCCGCGCGGCACCCAGGAGCGGAGCCGGTCGTGCCAGTCCTCGCCCTCCACGTGCTGCCAGTTGCCGAGGAACTGCGCGTACCCGCCCGGATTCAGCCGCGCGCCGGCCTCCTGGACCAGGGCCCGGCACAGGTCGTCGCCGCCCATCCCGCCGTCCCGGTACGTCAGCCGGGCGCCGGGGGAGATGACGAAGGGCGGGTTGGACACGATCAGGTCGTACGTCTCCTCGCCGACCGGCTCGAAGAGCGACCCGGCGAGCAGCTCGGCCTCCGGGGCGCCGGACAGCGCCAGCGTCAGACGGGTGAACTCCAGGGCGCGGGGGTTGACGTCGGTGGCCGTGACCCGGGTGGCGTGCTGGGCGGCGTGCAGCGCCTGGATGCCCGATCCGGTGCCGACGTCGAGGGCCGAGCCGACCGGGATGCGCACGGTGATTCCGGCCAGGGTGGTGGAGGCGCCGCCGACGCCGAGGACCACGGCTGTGCCTGGCTGACGCCCCCGGCTGCCGATCCCGCCGGCCCCGCCGACGGAGCAGCCGAGGTCGGAGACGATGAACCAGTCCTCGCCGTCGGGGCCGCCGTACGGGCGCACGTCGACGGTGGCGTGCACCTCGTCGCCCTCGCGGCGCAGCCAGCCGTCGGCCAAGGCCGCGTCGACGGGCAGGGCGGCCTCGGCGTGCACGTGCGGTACGGGCTGCTGGAGCAGGAACAGCCGGACCAGGCAGGCGAGCGGGCCGTCGCCGCGCGTGGCGCGCAGGGCGGGGACCGTCTCGCTCCGGGCCAGTGCGGCGTAGGCGGGGGCGCCGAGCAGTTCGAGCAGCCCGTCGGCGGTGAAGCCGTTGGCGAGGAACGCGGCGCGGAGCTCGGCGGCGTGGTCGGACGAGGGAAGGCTGGTGGTACTCACCCGACCATTGTGTCCGCTGGGACGCGTCTTGCCGATCAGCCGGGCCCTCGCGCGTGGGGCGGCGCGGGCCGACTCGGGCCGGAAACTGCGACAGGGCGGCCGCGGCCCCTTTCCGGGACCCCGGCCGCCCTGGTGGCGTCGGTGCGCCGCCCTTGTTCGGGCGAGTGCCTGGCGACTGCCTGGTGATTACCTGGGCGACTACCCGGGTGCCTACTTGGGCGTCGGCGAGGGCGCCGTGACCTGGCAGCCCTTCTGGCTGTTCATCGCCCTGTCCAGACCGCCCGCGTTGAGCTGGGCGAGCGCGTCCTTGCCGCCCTTCGTCGCGTCGTTCAGGCCGCCCGCCACCTCCTTGAGGCCCTCGGCGAACTTCGTCTGGTCCTTGGGGTCCAGACCGTCCATCTTGGTCTTCAGGTCGGCGTAGCCCTTGGATGTGTCCTGGAAGCCCTTGACCGCCGCGTCCAAGGTGGTCTGGCCGTTCTTGACCGGCGGAACTCCCGCCCCCTGCAGGGCCGTCCCCATCGCCTTGTACGACTCGGACATCGTCCCGAACGCCGCCGAGTCGGTCTTCTGGACCTCTTCGGGCTTGCTGCTCTCCGTCGCCACGCGCTTGATCTCGGCGTTGGCCGCCTCGATCTTCTTCAGCTCGGGCTGCCACTGGTCGCAGACCTTCTTGGCCCAGTCGTCGGCCTTCTTGTCGCTGTCGTCCCCGCCGCAACCGGACAGGACGAGCATCAGTACCGCACCGCCCGACAATGCGGCCGCAAGCTTCTTGTTCACCGGATTGGTCCCTTCGAAGGCTCTCGGCCCGGAAGATACACGGCTGCCCTCCGGCGGCGCACAAAGGCGGACAGACGACGCGTCAGTCCGCGCCGCCTGTCCGCCGTTCGGGCGTACGGCCGGCCCTGCCCCGGCTCTGCCCGGTACTGATGCCGTGCCTGGGGTCAGGAGACCGTCGCGGGGTCGGTCTGCTGGGCCACCCGCTCGGCGGTTCCGCCCTCGCCCTCTCCCTCGTCGCCGACGGCGATGCCGCGGCGCTTGGAGACGTACACCGCGCCGACGATGACGACGATCGCCAGGACCGCCACGATCGCCCGTACGGTCGCGCTGGTGTCCGCGCCGTAGCTGAACTGCACGACGGCCGGGGCGATCAGCAGTGCCACCAGGTTCATGACCTTCAGCAGCGGGTTGATCGCCGGACCGGCGGTGTCCTTGAAGGGGTCGCCGACCGTGTCTCCGATGACGACCGCGGCGTGGGCCTCGCTGCCCTTGCCGCCGTGGTGGCCGTCCTCGACGAGCTTCTTCGCGTTGTCCCACGCGCCACCGGAGTTGGCGAGGAAGACCGCCATCAGCGTGCCCGTGCCGATGGCCCCGGCGAGGAAGGAGCCGAGCGCGCCCACACCGAGGGAGAAGCCCACGGCGATCGGGGTGAGAACGGCGAGCAGGCCGGGCGTGGCGAGCTCGCGCAGCGCGTCCTTGGTGCAGATGTCCACGACGCGCCCGTACTCGGGCTTCTCGGTGTAGTCCATGATCCCGGGGTGCTCGCGGAACTGGCGGCGCACCTCGTAGACCACGGCGCCCGCAGAGCGGGAGACCGCGTTGATGGCGAGGCCGGAGAACAGGAACACGACGGCCGCGCCCAGGATCAGCCCGACGAGGTTGTTGGGCTGGGCGATGTCCAGGCTGAGGTTCATCTCCCCGGCCTTGGCACCGACGTCCTTGACCGCGGTGGCGATCGCGTCGTTGTACGAGCCGAAGAGCGCGGCCGCGGCGAGCACGGCCGTGGCGATGGCGATTCCCTTGGTGATGGCCTTGGTGGTGTTGCCCACGGCGTCCAGGTCGGTCAGCACCTGGGCGCCCGCGCCCTGCACGTCGCCGGACATCTCGGCGATGCCCTGGGCGTTGTCCGAGACGGGCCCGAAGGTGTCCATGGCGACGATGACGCCGACGGTGGTGAGCAGGCCGGTGCCGGCCAGGGCCACCGCGAAGAGCGCGAGCATGATCGACGTGCCGCCGAGCAGGAACGCCCCGTAGACGCCGAGGCCGATGAGCAGCGCCGTGTAGACGGCGGACTCGAGGCCGACGGAGATGCCGGCGAGGACGACGGTGGCCGCGCCGGTCAGGGAGGACTTGCCGATGTCCCGGACGGGACGGCGGTTGGTCTCGGTGAAGTAGCCGGTCAGCTGCTGGATCAGCGCGGCGAGCACGATGCCGATCGCGACGGCGATGACGGCCAGGACGCGCGGGTCGCCGGTGTGGTTGGTGATCGCGGCGTTCTCGACGCCGACGAGCTCCTTGTAGGTGGCCGGCAGGTAGGCGTAGACGGCGATCGCGACCAGCACCAGGGAGATCGCGGCGGAGATGAAGAACCCGCGGTTGATGGCGGTCATGCCGCTGCGGTCGCTGCGGCGCGGGGAGACCGCGAAGATGCCGATCATCGCGGTGATGACGCCGATGGCGGGCACGATCAGCGGGAAGGCGAGGCCGAGGTCGCCGAAGGCGGCCTTGCCGAGGATGAGCGCGGCCACCAGGGTGACGGCGTACGACTCGAAGAGGTCGGCCGCCATTCCGGCGCAGTCTCCGACGTTGTCGCCCACGTTGTCGGCGATGGTCGCGGCATTGCGCGGGTCGTCCTCCGGAATGCCCTGCTCGACCTTGCCGACCAGGTCGGCGCCGACGTCGGCGGCCTTGGTGAAGATGCCGCCGCCCACGCGCATGAACATCGCGATCAGCGCTGCGCCGAGACCGAAGCCCTCCAGGACCTTGGGGGCGTCGGCGGCGTAGACCAGGACGACGCAGGAGGCGCCGAGCAGGCCGAGGCCGACGGTGAACATGCCGACCACGCCGCCCGTGCGGAAGGCGATCCGCATCGCCTTGTGGGCGACCTCGGTCAGGTCCTTGGCGGGCTCGCCCTCGGCGGGGGTGGCCTCGCGTGCGGCGGCGGCGACGCGGACGTTGGCGCGGACCGCGAGACGCATGCCGATGTAGCCGGTGGCCGCCGAGAAGAGGGCGCCCACGAGGAAGAAGGCGGAACGTCCCGCCCGCTGCGACCAGGTGTCGGCGGGGAGCAGGAAGAGCAGGAAGAAGACCACGACGGCGAAGACGCCGAGGGTGCGCAGCTGCCGGCCGAGGTAGGCGTTGGCGCCTTCCTGGACGGCTGCGGCGATCTTCTTCATGCTGTCGGTTCCCTCGTCGGCGGCGAGGACCTGGCGGACCAGGATCTGCGCGACGACGAGGGCGGCCAGTGCCACGGCCGCGATGACGATCACGATAAGGCGATTGTCATCGGTGAGTACTGCGGCTGCCAGATCAGTGGGGGCATCCGGCGCGATAGGGGTGAAGAGCCCCGTCATTCGTCCTCCTTGACGTCATGAGCTCAAGATGTGGACGGATTGTAGGGAGCGCGCTGCGATCAAAACAGTGGGCAGGAAACGCAATTGGCGTGCTCTTGCTCCTCAGCAATAGATCGCGTCACTCCATTACCCCCGAAAGTGCTAATGGGTCAAAGGCATTGACGGCACATCAATGATCTAGGAAATGCGTTCAGGCATGAAAAAGGCCCTGCTCAGCAGGGCCCTGACAAAGATCGGAAGATACGACGTAATGCGGAGGCGGTGGATCGCGGTGGATCTACGGCACCTCGGAGCTCCCCGACACGGGCCAGCTCATCCGGATGGTCCCGCCCGATTCCCCACTGGTCACCTCGACGTCGTCGACGAGCCCGCTGATCACGGCGAGGCCCATCTCGTCCTCGCCCTCGACGTCTGGGTCCAGGACGGCGTCGATGCCTGACACGGCGTCGCCCGGGCCGCCACCCGGTCCGGGGACCTCGTCGCCGACCTCGATGGAGAACAGCTTCTCCTCCTCGGTCAGCACGACCCGGACGGGCGCGGTCAGCCCGTTGCTGCGGTGGAGCCCGACGGCGCGCGAGCAGGCCTCGCCCACGGCGAGGCGGACCTCGTCGAGGACGGCTTCCTCCACACCCGCCCGACGCGCCACGGCGGCCGCGACCAGGCGGGCCGTCCGGACGTGTTCGGGCTGGGCGCTGAAGCGGAGTTCAACGGTGGCCATGCGCGTCCCCCTCGGACTACGGGCGTGCCTTGACAGGGGCCCGGGCCAACCGTGGCCCGGTACCCCCGTTCTCCTCGTCGGCTCCCTGCTGAGGGAGCCGTCAGTCGGTGGCGTTGACGGCGTCTTCCACACTGGTGTGGATCGGGAACACCTTGGTCAGACCGGTGATGCGGAAGATCTTCAGGATGCGCTCCTGATTGCACACCAGACGCAGCGAACCCTCGTGCGCGCGGACGCGCTTGAGGCCACCCACGAGCACACCAAGCCCGGTGGAGTCGAGGAAGTCCACTCGCTCCATGTCGACAACCAGGTGGTAGCTGCCGTCGTTCACCAACTCGACCAACTGCTCACGCAGCTTGGGCGCGGTATACACATCAATCTCGCCACCGACCTCCACGACCGTACGGTCGCCGACAGTGCGAGTCGACAGGGACAGGTCCACGGATCCTCCAGCACCTTGCTATCGAGCGGCGCCCCCCAGGGGCCTCCCCACCCGAAGGTAGGTGAGGGATTGGCTGCCGCGATGGCATTCAATCACTTACCGGCAGGCGCACACGACGCCTTCGGACCATTGTCCCGCACGCCGGTGACACACTCGGTTCCAATGGCCCATACTCACCGCCCCGGTCCGCCCACGCCACCCGCGGACCCTCGACCCACCCCCGGCACGGTCCTGCACCGGCTGTCACGGGGGCCTTCTCGCGCTGCACGCATCACTCATACGGAGCACTTGCCCCCTCGGGAGGGCCGTCATGCAGTCTGGCCCGACCGCATCCGAACTGATGTCGTAGCCGCCATTGAGGCCGCCGGGATCGGCCATCCGTGGGAACACCAGGCCGCGGCCGCCGAGCACGCCCTGGACGGCGAGTCCGTGGTCGTCGCCACCGGCACGGCTTCGGGCAAGTCGCTGGCCTACCTCGCGCCCGTGCTCTCCGCCCTGGCGGACGGCGCCGAGGCCCCGAACGGACGGGGCGCGACCGCCCTCTACCTGGCCCCCACCAAGGCCCTGGCGGCCGACCAGCGGCGCGCCGTACGGGAGCTGGCCGCCCCGCTCGGCAACGCGGTCCGTCCCGCCGTCTACGACGGCGACACGCCCGTCGAGGAACGCGAATGGGTGCGCCAGTACGCCAACTACGTCCTCACCAACCCCGACATGCTGCACCGCGGCATCCTCCCGGCCCACCCGCGCTGGGCCTCCTACCTGCGGGCCCTGCGCTACGTCGTGATCGACGAGTGCCACACCTACCGCGGGGTTTTCGGCTCCCACGTGGCCCAGGTACTGCGCCGGCTGCGGCGGCTGTGCGCCCGCTACGGCTCCGATCCGGTCTTCCTGCTGGCCTCCGCCACCGCCAGCGACCCGGCGGCGGCCGCCTCCCGCCTGACCGGGGTCCGCGTCGTCGAGATCACCGACGACGCCTCGCCGCGCGGCGAGGTGGTCTTCGCCCTCTGGGAGCCGCCGCTCCTGACGGACCTGCGGGGCGAAAGGGGCGCGCCGGTACGCCGTACGGCCACGGCCGAGACCGCCGACCTGCTGACGGACCTGGTCATCCAGGGCGTCCGTACGGTCGCCTTCGTCCGCTCGCGGCGCGGCGCGGAGCTGATCTCCGTGATCGCCCAGGAGCGGCTCGCGGAGGTCGACCGCTCGCTGGCCCGGCGGGTCGCCGCCTACCGGGGCGGCTACCTGCCCGAGGAGCGCCGGGCCCTGGAGCGGGCCCTGCACTCCGGCGAGCTGCTGGGCCTGGCCGCCACGACCGCCCTGGAGCTGGGCGTGGACGTCTCGGGCCTGGACGCCGTCCTGATCACCGGCTATCCGGGCACCCGGGCCTCCCTGTGGCAGCAGGCGGGCCGGGCCGGGCGCTCCGGCCAGGGCGCCCTGGCCGTGCTGATCGCCCGCGACGACCCCCTGGACACCTACCTGGTCCACCACCCCGAGGCGTTGTTCCGCCAACCGGTGGAGGCCACCGTCCTGGACCCCGACAACCCGTACGTCCTCGCCCCCCACCTGTGCGCGGCGGCGGCCGAGCTGCCCCTGACCGAATCCGACCTGGAGCTCTTCGGCCCGGCCACCCACGACCTCCTCCTCCAGCTCGAAGCGGCGAAGCTGCTGCGCCGCCGCGCGACGGCCTGGCACTGGACCCGCCGGGAGCGGGCCTCGGACCTGACGGACATCCGGGGCGGCGGCGGCCGCCCGGTGCAGATCGTCGAGGCGTCGACCGGCCGGCTGCTGGGCACGGTCGACGAGTCGGCCGCCCACACCGCCGTCCACGACGGGGCCGTCCACCTCCACCAGGGCCGCACGTATCTCGTGAAGCACCTGGACCTGGAGGATTCGGTGGCCCTCGTGGAGGAGGCGAACCCGCCCTTCTCCACCACCGCCCGCGACACCACCTCCATCTCCATCCTCGAAACCGAGACCGAGATCCCCTGGGGCGCGGCCCGGCTCTGCTACGGCTCGGTCGAGGTCACCAACCAGGTCGTCTCCTATCTGCGCCGCAAGCTGATCACCGGCGAGGTCCTCGGCGAGGCCAAGCTGGACCTGCCGCCCCGCACCCTGCGCACCCGGGCCGTGTGGTGGACGGTCACCGAGGACCAGCTCGACGAGGCCCGGATCAACCCGGAGATCCTCGGCGGCGCCCTACACGCCGCCGAGCACGCCTCCATCGGCCTGCTCCCGCTCTTCGCCACCTGCGACCGCTGGGACATCGGCGGCGTCTCCGTGCCGCTGCATCCCGACACCCTCCTCCCCACGGTCTTCGTCTACGACGGCCACCCCGGCGGCGCCGGCTTCGCCGAGCGGGCCTTCCACACGGCCCGCGCCTGGCTGACGGCGACCCGCGACGCGATCGCGGCCTGCGAGTGCGAGGCCGGCTGCCCCTCCTGCATCCAGTCCCCCAAGTGCGGCAACGGGAACGACCCCCTCCACAAACGCGGCGCCATCCGCCTCCTCACCCGCCTCCTCTCCGAATCCCCGCCCCCTGAGCGGACCGATCCCCCGCACCCCTGACCCGGCGCCGCCGACCGGCCCGGCCCCGCCCCCGCCCAAGCTCGGGCCGGATGGCCGGCCAGAGCGGCGGGCCCGGACGGAGGCCGGCCCCCAGGACCGGTCAGGGCGGCCCCTGCGGGTCCTCCCGGGCGAGAGGGGGTCCTGGGCCTAAGGGGCCAAGCTCTGAGGGGCCTGAGAGGCCTGAGGGGCCCCGTTGGCCGGGCCCGGGTTCCGGAGGGGCGGCCTGAGGGGCGCGGTCCGGCGGGGCAGCGTCCTGAGGGGCCCAGTCCTGCCGGCCCGGCGCCTCAGGGGGCGGGCCTGCGCGGGCCCGGATCCCGGGGGTGAACGGGCCCGTCGCGGGGCGGGCCGTTACCTCGGCGACCTCGCCCTCGACCCGGCACGCTGCCAGCGCAGCGCCCTGCGCACGGGCCACCCGCCGGGCCGTGGCGCAGGCGGCCTCCGGGCCGTGGGCCCAGCTCGCCGCCGCCGCGAGGGCCGCGAGGTCCGCGGCCGCCGCCGCCCGGTGCCGGGCCACGACGGCCTGCCCGAGCAGCAGCACACCGCCGAACACCGCACCCAGCACGGTGGCCACCAGCACGGCCCACACCGTGGCCGAGCCCCGGTCGCGGCTCACGGCGGCGGCCCCACGCACCTCCCGGCTCACGGCGGCGGCCCCACGCTGTCCTCCGCCAAAGCCACCGCCTGCGCCCCCAGCCGTACCGGCAGGCCGCCCGGCCCCGGCGCGAGGGCCGCCACCCGGACCCGCCAAAGGTCCCCGGCCCGCTCCACCTCCACCTGCGCCCCCGAAGGCGCGGCCGCCCGAGCCGCCGCCACCGCCACTTCCGTCGGCTCCGACCGGGACGCCGCCCGGGCACCGGCCCGGGCCGCGTCCACACACCGGATCTGCGCGGCCGCCGCCATCAGCGCCCACACCAGCAGCGCCGCGAACAGCACCAGCGCCGGAATCACCAGCGCCGCCTCCGCCGTCACATACCCCCCATCCCCCAGGTGCCCGATTCCCCGGCTCCGCCCGGCCGGCTTTTCCTCAGAACGGCACATCGAGCGCCTTCCCGATGGTCGACTGAAGGGCCGTTGCGACCACTTCGCTCGTGACCACCTTGTACAGAACAGCCGCGAATGCACAGGCTGCGATCGTGCCCATGGCGTATTCCGAGGTGGACATCCCCCTATCGCTCCCGCGGGCACCCAGCGCCGCCCGTACCCGAAACCAGATGATCTTCATGGCAACCTCCTGTTGATTTCCGTTGATGATGTGAGCGGGTCATGTGAGTTGCTGATGTGGCTTCAGGTGTTCGAGAGGAGACCGGAGGCCATACCGATCACCACCGGGGCGACCCCGATCGCGAGAAATGCGGGGAGAAAACACAGCCCCACCGGAGCGGTGACGAGGACCGCCGCCCGTTGCGCCCTGGCGCCCGCCTGCCGCGTCCGGTCCTCCCGGAGGGCCGTGGCGAGCCTAGAGACCGGTTCCGCCGCGGGAGCCCCGGTCCGGGCGGCCCGTTCGAGGCATTCCGCGAGCTCCCGGGCACCCGGAATCACCGCCAACCTCCCCCACGCGGCGCCCGGTTCGCCGCCGAGCCGCAGCTCCGCCCCGGCCCGCGCCAGCCGTTCGCCCACCGGGCCGCCCAGCGACTCCCCCACCACCTCCGCGGCCTCCACGGGGGCCGCGCCGGCTGCCAGGCACGCCGCCAACAGGTCTGCCGCGAACGGCAGCTGACGCTCCGCCTCCTTCGAGTCCATGCCGGTCGGCGGCCGTGGCCGGGGCCGCCGGCGCCGCACCGCGAACGCCGCCAGACCGCCGACGGCCGCGCCGGCCACTCCGCCGACGAGCACCCAGCCCGCCAGCAGCGCCCCGACCGGCGCCGCCCACGCCGCCACCACGCCCCGCACCCGCGAACCCGGCGCCGGGCCCCGGAGCCCCGGTTTCGCCCCCAGCAGGACCGCGAACCTGCGCCGGGCCGCCCGCGCCCGGACCCGTGCCACGACCGCCGAGCCCGCACCCACCGCCGCCACCGCCAGGCACAGCGCCATCCCCAGCCTGTGGACATCGAAACCCCCGGAGCCGAAGCCGCCCATCACCGCTCCCCCGTCCGCACGATCCGCCGGCACCACACCAGTCCCAGCGCCTCCAGCAATCCGCCCGCGAGCAGACACCCCCACCCCATCGGGGTGTGCAGCAGCACCCGCAGCGGATCCGCCCCCAGCCCGGTGCCGATCAGCAGGCCCACCAGGGGCAGCAGGGCGAGCACCACCGCGGTGGACCGAGCCCCGGCCAGCTGGGCCCGCAGCGACTCCTGCCGGTCCCGCTCGGCCCGCAGGGCGCCCTCCAGCCGGTCCAGCCCGGCGGCCAGGCCCGCACCGCCGTCCACCGACACCCGCCAGCAGGCGGCCATCCCGGCCAGTCCCTCGGCGCCGGGTTCCCGCGCCGCCTGGCGCAGCGCCGCGGGCACGTCCCCGCCGAACGCCGCAGCGGCCAGCACTCCCGCCTCCGCGGCGCCCGGGCCGCCGGGCCCCGCGGCCGTCCGCCGTATCGCCGCCGTCAGCGCCTGCCCCGGCTGGGCTCCCGCCCGCAGCTCTCCCACCACCGCGCCACACAGCGCCACCACCTCGGCGGCCCGCGCCACCCGGGCCCGCTCCCGCGCCCGGCTCCGCAGCCACCTCCGCACCAGCGGCACGGCGGCCGCCCCGGCCAGCAGCGGGATCACCGACGCGCCCAGCACCGCGACCACGAGCCCGGCGCCGAGGCCGGCCCACTCCCGCCACCGCCCTGCCCGCACCCGTACGGCGGCGACCAGCCGCTCCAAGCGCACCGGCCCACCCGGAACCACCGGCCCGCCGCCGGCCACCAGCACCCGCGCCCGCCGGGAGACCCGGTCACCCCCGGCCAGCACCCAGGCGGCCGCCCCGGCGCAAAGCACCCCGGCGAACACCGGCACCGGCAGCGCCGCCCCGCCGCTCACCGGGCACCTCGCAGCAGCGGGCGCAGCCGCTCCCAGCCGCGCTCCCGTACGAAGCCCCGCGCGGCCCAGCGCAGCGCCGGTACGGTGACCACCAGCCCGGCGGCGTCCCGCTCCAGCACGTGCACCTCGGCCACCCGGCGGCGCCCCTCCCGGTCCCGGACCAGGTGGACGACCAGGGTCAGCGCGGCGGCCAACTGGCTGTGCAGGGCGGCCCGGTCGAGCCCGGCGGCCGTCCCCAGCGCCTCCAGCCGGGCCGGGACATGGGCGGCGGCATTGGCATGGACCGTGCCACAGCCTCCTTCGTGGCCCGTGTTGAGAGCCGCGAGCAGGTCCGCCACCTCGGGGCCCCGGACCTCGCCGACCACCAGCCGGTCGGGCCGCATCCGCAGGGCCTGCCGGACCAGGTCCGCCAGGGTGACCAGACCCGCGCCCTCCTGGTTGGCCGGTCGCGTCTCCAGCCGCACCACGTGCGGATGGTCCGGGCGCAGCTCGGCCGAATCCTCGGCGAGCACGATCCGCTCGCCGGGGCCGACCAGCCCCAGCAGGGCACTGAGCAGGGTCGTCTTACCGGTTCCGGTCCCGCCGGAGACGAGGAAGGACAGCCGGGCCTCGACCATCTCCCGGAGCAGCCGGTGTCCGCCGGGCGGCAGTGTCCCCGCCGCGACGAGCTCCTCCAGCGTGAACGCCCGGGGCCGCACCACCCGCAGCGAGAGGCAGGCCGACCCGACCGCCACCGGGGGCAGCACGGCATGCAGCCGGGTGCCGTCCGGCATCCGGGCGTCCACCCAGGGCCGGGCGTCATCCAGCCGGCGGCCCGCGACGGCGGCCAGCCGCTGGGCGAGCCTGCGCACGGCGTCGGCGTCGGTGAAGGTCACCCCGGTCAGCTCCAGCCCGCCGCCCCGGTCCACCCACACCCGGTCGGGGGCCGCCACCAGCACATCGGTGACCTCGGGGTCGGCGAGCAGTGCCTCCAACGGGCCCGCGCCGACCAGCTCCGACCGTAACTCGGCGGCCACCCCCAGCACTTCCGCGTCACCCAACAGTCGGCCCTGGGCCCGCAGGGCGGCCGCCACCCGCGCCGGAGTCGGCTCCGCCCCGGTCTCGGCGAGCCGCCTGCGCACCGCGTCCAGAAGCACCGCGCTCATGCCGGCACCCCCGTGGCTGAGCCGAGCGCCCGCTCCCAGAAGCGGTCGCAGAAGCGGGCCAGCGCGCCCCGCCCCTGGGCCCCCGGCGGTTCCCCCTCGGCCACCCGCCCCGGGAGCCCCACCTCCACCGGCACCTCGCCGGCCAGCGGCGCCCCCAGCAGTCCGGCCACGGCCTCGGCATCGAGACCACCCGGGCAGCGGCCCCGTACGACGACACGCACGTCCCGGGCCACCATCCGCACCCCGGCCGCCACCCGGCCCGCGGCGGCCACCGCCCGGAGCTCACCCGGCACCACCAGCAGCACCAGGTCGAGCTGGGCCAGCACCTCGGCCACGGCTTCGTCCACCCGCCGCGGGAGGTCGACCACCACGACCCCGCCCCGGCGGCGTGCGGCGGCCACGACCGACCGCATCGCGTCGGGCGGCACCACCACGCGGTCCCCGCGGTCCCAGCTGAGGACCCGCAGGGCATGCAGTTCGGGCAGGGACTCCTCCAATGCTCCGGCTCCGACCCGTCCGCGCGAGGCCGCGAAGTCGGGCCAGCGCAGTCCTTCCGCGGCCTCGCCCCCGAGCAGGACGTCCATGCCCCCGCCCAGTGGGTCCCCGTCGATGAGGATGGTCCGCTCGCCGGCGCGGGCGGCCCTGAGGGCGAGTGCGCAGGCGAGGGTGGAGGCCCCCGCTCCACCGCTGCCGCCGATCACTCCGACCGTGAGGGCGGGCCGTCCGGCTCCTTCCACCACATCGGCGATGCGGTCCACGAGCCGGCTCTCGGCGTCGGGAAGCGTGAGCACCTCCTCGGCGCCGATCTCCACCGCCCGCTGCCACACGAGGGGGTCGTCCGGGTCCCGGCCGACGAGGAACACCCCGTCCCGGCGCGGCGCCCCGCGCACCCGCAGGGCGGCGTCGGCCCCGACCAGCACCAGCGGCGCGGACTCCCATCCGACGCTGCCGACGCTTGCGCCACTCGTTCCGCTTTGCTCGGGCACCCCGTGGTGCACATGCGGCTCGGCCCCGGCGGCGGCGCACAGCCGCAGCAGGTCGTCGAGCAGCAGGGGATCCTCGGTGATGATCAGCGGTCGCCCGCCACCGGGCACCACCCCGCCCACCACCGACTCCGGCGTTTCACACGACTTCGATCGGACCACGATCTCCGCCCCCTTCTCACTGCGAAATCCAGCACCGCGGACTTCGCGGCTGGAATCACCGTGCAGCGATCAGGAAAAAGAAGTGGATCTTGCTCGAAAACTGTGGACACCGAGTCGATTGTGAATAACCCGGTCACCCACTCAGGTGAGTTCCGGAGCGCGGCGGAACCACTACGCACGGTTACGAGTTTGAAGAGGTGAGGGCCTTCGCCACGCAGGCCCCCTACACACGGGAGGGCCGGAGGAATGGTCACTTGGGGCCGAAGGCAGGGACGCGAACCGCGTCCGGACATGCGACGACCCCCGCCGGGGGGGAGAGCGGGGGTCGTCCCCACGGTCCGACTCGGGGGGGGAGGAGCCAGACCGGGTTAGCACGGTCGCGAACGATCCGTGACTTCCATGGTGTACCCGAGAGGCTTCTCAGGCAAACCCACGCGCCACACCTTACGCCGAATGGTGGGCGCATATGCTCGGTGCGTGGAAAATCAGCCCTTGCCGCACTCCTCGCCGCGCACCGCGGCCTTCTTCGACCTGGACAAGACGGTCATTGCGAAGTCGAGCACCTTGACGTTCAGCAAGTCCTTCTACCAGGGCGGTCTGATCAACCGGCGCGCCGTGCTGCGCACCGCGTACACGCAGTTCATCTTCCTGGCCGGCGGCGCCGACCACGATCAGATGGAACGGATGCGCGAGTACCTCTCCGCCCTCTGCAAGGGGTGGAACGTGCAGCAGGTGCGGGAGATCGTCGCGGAAGCCCTGCACGAGCTGATCGACCCGATCATCTACGACGAGGCCGCATCCCTTATCGAGGCCCACCACACGGCCGGCCGCGACGTGGTGATCGTGTCGACCTCCGGCGCGGAGGTGGTCGAGCCGATCGGGGAGATGCTCGGCGCGGACCGCGTCGTCGCCACGCGCATGGTCGTCGGCGAGGACGGCTGCTTCACCGGAGAGATCGAGTACTACGCATACGGGCCCACGAAGGCGGAGGCCGTCCGCGGGCTCGCCGAGTCCGAGGGCTACGACCTCGCCCGGTGCTACGCCTACAGCGACTCGGCTACCGACATCCCCATGCTCGAGGCGGTCGGGCACCCGCACGCCGTCAACCCCGACCGGGCGCTGCGGCGCGAGGCCGTGGCGCGCGAGTGGCCGGTGCTCGTGTTCAACCGGCCGGTGCGGCTGAAGCAGCGGCTGCCCGGGCTGTCGATGCCGACGCGGCCGGCGCTGGTCGCCGCGGCGGCCGTGGGCGCGGCCGCCGCCACAGCCGGGCTGGTCTGGTACGCGAGCCGGCGCCGGGCCGGGGCCCTGGCCGCCGCCGCTGCCGCAGCGAGCGCCGTGACAGCCACCCCTGCGTGATGTCTTGATCTGCGCCAATTTCGGACGCCCGATTCGCCCGATCTCGCCCCGGAAAGTAAAAAGTGGAGCCAGGGGTTTCGCATGGCTCCGAAGCGGAGTACAAATAAAGCAACGGCCCGCGAGACCAAAGAACATCCGAGAGGATCATCTTTAAAACGCAGTAAGGCCCACGGACCGAAGCATGAACGCCGAGCACCCACGCGACGTCGACCCGTCGATTACGGGCCAGCCGCACCAGGTGACGGGCAAAGTTCCCGACCTGATGGGCAACCTTCGAGGACGCTTGGTAACTCGACGCAAGTGCCAGCGGCGACACCAACGCAAGACGGTGTCGCCGCAACCCATTGTGGGGAACATTCAAGAACGCCCGTGGATGTCCGAGACATTTCAGGGGCGTCTGGGACGTTCGGGGGACGTTCGGGGAAGGTTCGGAAGGCCCTCAGGCCGCGCCTCGCTGAAGCGCCTCGCAGACGGCCGTCGACTCACGGACGCCGAGTTCGACCGCGCGGCCGCAGTGGGCGATCCACGCGGCCATCCCCTCGGCGGTACCGGAGACGTAGCCCTCGAAGGCGGCCAGGTACGCCTCGCGCCCCTGCTCGGCGTGTCCGACCTCCGCCGGGCAGATCGCCTTCGGGTCCAGACCGCTGTTGATCAGGACGATGCGCTCGGCCGCCCGCGCGATCAGGCCGTTGTACGTGGCGAAGGGACGCAGGGCCAGCAGTTCGCCGTGCACCACCGCCGCGGTGATCAGCGCCGGGACGGAGCCGCCCGCGATGATCAGGCGGGAGAGCCCGTCCAGCCGCCCGGCGACCTCCTCCGCGCTCGGCAGCGGCAGCTCCACCAGCGGCTCGTCCACCGGCTCGCCCGCCAGGCGCGGGCGGCCCACCACGTCTCCGTCCGCCGTCGACCCCGACGCCACCAGGTGGAGCCGCGCAAGGACCCGCAGCGGCGACTGGCGCCAGATGCTCAGCAGCTGCCCGGCCTCGGCGGTGAGCCGGAGCGCCGCGCCCACCGTCAGCGCCTCGGGCTCCGTCCCGAAGTCGGTCCGGCGGCGCACCTCCTCCAGCGCCCAGTCCGCACCGGACAGCGCCGCGCTCCCGCGGGCGCCGCGCAGCGCGGCCTCCGAGGTGATCTCGCCACTGCGGCGGCGCATGACCCGGTGCCCGTAGACCCGGTCCACTGCCTTGCGTACGGAATCCACGGACTCGGCGACACCGGGCAGCCCGGCCAGGGGAGCCAACGGGTCAGAAGCGCTACTCATAAGTAGGGAGCCTACGCACTGCACACCCATGGCACCGACCCCTCCTTGGAGTGGTCTTCTTCACTCACCTTGACAACTCAACTCAACGCAATCAGTCCACTACGCTTGGTGAACATGAAGATCGCTTTCGTGGGAAAGGGCGGCAGCGGCAAGACGACGCTGTCCTCCCTCTTCATCCGCCACCTCGCCGCCAATGAAGCCCCCGTCGTCGCGGTGGACGCCGACATCAACCAGCACCTGGGCGCCGCGCTCGGACTCGGCGAGGACGAGGCAGCCGAACTGCCCGCCCTGGGCGCGCACCTGCCCCTGATCAAGGAGTACCTGCGGGGTTCCAACCCGCGCATCGCGTCCGCCGACACGATGATCAAGACCACCCCGCCCGGCCGCGGCTCGCGCCTGCTGCGGATCACCGAAGACAACCCGGTCTACGCGGCCTGCGCGCGCACCCTCCTGCTCGACGGGGAGCCCGTACGGCTCATGGCCACCGGCCCGTTCACCGAGGCCGATCTGGGCGTGGCCTGCTACCACTCCAAGGTCGGGGCGGTCGAGCTCTGCCTCAACCACCTCGTCGACGGCCCCGACGAGTACATGGTCGTCGACATGACAGCAGGCTCGGACTCCTTCGCCTCCGGCATGTTCACCCGCTTCGACGTGACCTTCCTGGTCGCCGAGCCGACCCGCAAGGGCGTCTCCGTCTACCGCCAGTACAAGGAGTACGCCCGGGACTTCGGGGTCTCGCTCAAGGTCATCGGGAACAAGGTGCAGGGCCCGGAGGACATCGAATTCCTCCAGGACGAGGTGGGCGAGGACCTGCTGGTCACCGTCGGGCACTCCGACTGGGTGCGCGCCATGGAGAAGGGCCGCCCAGCCGCCTTCGAGCTGCTGGAGGCGACCAACCGGCTCGCCCTCCAGTGCCTCCAGGACGCGGCCGACGACTCCTACGCGCACCGCGACTGGGAGCGGTACACCGAGCAGATGGTGCGGTTCCACCTCAAGAACGCAGAGAGCTGGGGCAACGCCAAGACCGGGGTCGACCTGGCGGACCAGGTCGACCCCGATTTCGTCCTGCGCGAGGGGGTCGAGGCAATCGGAGGGGCCGAGGGCCTCGAAGGGGCGGAGGGCCTCGAAGGGGCGGAGGGCCTCGAAGGGGCCGCAGCGCTGGAAGGAGCCGAGGCCCTCGAAGGGGTCGAGGCGCTCGTCAGTCCTCGTCCGCACCCTCATCAGCCGGCCCCGCAGCCGGCTTGACCTCGGCGGGGGCCGCCGGCGGCGCGGGCGGCGGCCCCGCGGTCAGGAACTTCGCCCAGCCCTGCTTCGGCGACTCGCCGACATCGAGGGTGCGCATCCACTCCAGGGTCTTCGGGTCCTGGGCGTCCAGCCAGTCCGCCAGCTCGCGGAACGGCACGCAGCGGACGTCCTTCCGGGTGCACATGCTCTTGATGGACTCCTCGACGGCGCGCATGTAGGTGCCGCCGTTCCAGGACTCGAAGTGGTTGCCGATGATCAGCGGTGCGCGGTTGCCCTGGTAGGCACGGTCGAAGGCCTGCCCCAGGCCGTCGCGCATCTGGTCGCCCCAGTACTGGTGCTGCGAGGGGTCGCCCTGCGAGGTCGTCCCGGACTGGTTGACCATGTAGTTGTAGTCCATGCTCAGCGTGTCGAAGGCGCGGCCCGGCATGGGCACCAGCTGCAGCGGCAGGTCCCACAGCCCGTCCGTCTTCTTGGGCCAGATCTGCTTGCTGATGCCGCTGGAGTCGTAGCGGAAGCCCATGTCCTTTGCCGCCAGCATGAAGTTCTTCTGGCCCTCCAGGCACGGCGTGCGGGCCCCGATCAGCTCCTTGTCGTAGTCGAAGGGGAGGGGCGCCATGTCCTTCAGGCCCGCGTTCGTCTTCCAGTTCTTGACGAAGGACTTGGCCTGGTTGATCTCGCTCTTCCACTCGTCGACCGACCAGGTGCCGACGCCGCCGTCGGGACCGCAGAAGTGGCCGTTGAAGTGGGTGCCGATCTCGTTGCCCTCCAGCCAGGCGGCGCGCACCTGGGTGGCGGTGTCCTTGATGCCCTGGAGGTCGCCGAAGCCGATGTCGGAGCGGCCGGGTGAGTGCTGCGGGGCGGTGTAGAGGGAACGCTTCTCCTCCGGAAGCATGTACACACCACTGAGGAAGTACGTCATGCGGGCGTTGTACTGCTTGCCGACCTCGCGGAAATGCGAGAAGAGCTTCTGGCTGTCCTCGCCGGCGCCGTCCCACGAGAACACCACGAACTGCGGGGGCTTCTCGCCGGGCTTCAGCTTCTCCGCCTTTTGTACGTTCGGCTGACTGCCGGTGTACGCGGTCGAACCGTCGCCGATGAGCCGGTTGACGCTGCCGGGGGCATCGGGGGCATGGGCGCCCTTGTTGGGCCCGGTGGCTGGGGACTTGGCGGGCTTCGAGGAGCTGCAGCCGGCAACTCCCAGGACCAACGCCGTGGCGACCAGGCCGCCGGCGATTTTCTTCGTGGCGGCGATCATCCGCCCCACCTCTCCCTCGCAGTTCCGTTTCAGGGCTTCCGCGCCGCAACGTCCCATGCGGTCCACTTTGAGGAAGATGTGACAAGCCGTACAAAATGATTAATCACCCTTGAGTGCTAATTCCTAGGCTATTTGCCGGTATTGACCACCACTTCTCTTTACTGTCCATTACCATCCATTTACCGAGTGTTGAGACTCCCGCCGCTTCACCCCTCCCCCGAGGAGACGGGACCTATGACAGCCCCTTCCCCCACCCCCACGAACCTCGCCGCGGACCTGTCCGCCTCCATCGCCGTCTTCCTGATCGCCCTGCCGTTCTCGCTCGGCATCGCCCTGGCCACCGGTGCACCGCTCCAGGCGGGACTGGTCGCCGCGGCGGTCGGCGGAATCATCGCCGGGCGGCTCGGCGGCGCACCGCTCCAGGTGAGCGGGCCCGCGGCCGGCCTCACCGTCGTCAGCGCCGAGTTGATCCAGCGCTACGGCTGGCGCACCACCTGCGCCATCACCGTGCTCGCCGGCTGCTGCCAGCTCGGGCTGGCCGCGCTGCGCACCGCCCGGTCCGCGCTCGTGGTCAGCCCGGCCATCGTGCACGGCATGCTCGCCGGCGTCGGCGTGACGATCGCCATCGCCCAGCTGCACATCGTGCTCGGCGGCACTCCGCAGAGCTCGGCCGTGGCCAACGTCCGCGGGCTGCCCGCCCAATTGGCCGATCTGCATCCGGCGGCGCTCGGCGTCAGCGCGCTGACACTGGCCGTCCTGCTCGCCTGGCCGCGGCTGCCCGGACGGGCCGGCCGCGCCCTGCGCAAGGTCCCCGCCGCGCTCGCCGCCGTGGCGACGGCCACCGCCGTCGCCACGCTGGCCCGCCTCACCCTGCCCCTGGTGGACCTGCCGTCCTGGCGCAGCCACGCCCTGCCGGAACTGCCCGAGGGCCCGGTCCTCGGCATCATCGCTGCCGTACTGACCATCACCCTGGTCGGCAGTGTGGAGAGCCTCCTCTCCGCGGTCGCGACCGACAAGGCGATCGCCTCCGAGCGGCGTACGGGCAACCGCCCGCGCCGCGCCGACCTGGACCGGGAACTGCGTGGCCAGGGCGCGGCGAACATCATCTCGGGGGCGCTGGGCGGCCTGCCCGTCGCCGGCGGGGCCATGCGCAGCGTGGCGAACGTCAAGGCCGGGGCCGTCAGCCGGCGGTCGGCCGTTCTGCACGGGCTCTGGATCCTGCTCGCGGCCGCACTCCTCGCCCCCGCCCTCGACCTGGTCCCGCTCGCCGCGCTGGCCGCTCTGGTGATGGCGGTGGGGGTGCAGATGGTGAGCGCCACCCACCTGCGTACCGTCACCCGGCATCGCGAGGTCCTGGTCTATGCGACGACGATCGCGGCGGTGGTGCTCGGCGGTGTGCTGGAGGGAGTGGCCATCGGGATCGCGGTCGCCGTGGCGGTCGCGCTGTACCGGCTCACGCGGACCCGGATCACGGTGGAGGAGCGGGGCGGCATCCACCGCGTGCGGGCCCGCGGCCAGTTGACCTTCCTCGCCGTCCCCCGGCTGAGCCGCGTACTCAGCCACATTCCGCACGATGCACGCGTGGTGGTCGAGCTGGACGGCTCGTTCATGGACCACGCGGCGCACGAGACGCTCCAGGACTGGCAGGACTCCCATCTGGCGCACGGCGGCGCGCTGGAGATCACCGGCCGCTCCGCCGACCGGTCCCGGCCCTGGCAGCAGCGCCTCGACGGGAGCGGAGCCCAGCGCGCGGACCACCACTGCTGCCGCCCGTGGACCCCGTGGAAGAACCACTGCGACCACCGGTCCGCCGCCGGCGGCTCCGGCAGCGCCGAAGGCCGTACGGTGCCGGGCTCGACCGCGGCCACCGGCACCGAGGCGCAGACGCCGGCGCCCCGCCGGCGCGGCGCCGGTCAACTGGCCAACGGGATCAGCGCCTTCCAGCGCGATACCGCGCCGCACGTACGGGACGAGCTGGCCCGGCTGGCCCGCGAAGGGCAGCGGCCCTCCCAGCTCTTCCTCACCTGCGCCGACTCCCGCCTGGTGACCAGCATGATCACGGCCAGCGGGCCGGGCGACCTGTTCACCGTCCGCAACGTCGGGAACCTGGTCCCGCTGCCGGGCGCCGAGTCCACCGACGACTCGGTCGCGGCTGCCATCGAGTACGCGGTGGACGTGCTCAAGGTGGACAGCATCACGGTGTGCGGGCACTCGGGCTGCGGGGCCATGCAGGCCCTGCTCAACTCCGCGCCCGGAGCACCGATGACCCCGCTGCGCCGCTGGCTGCGCCACGGGCTGCCCAGCTTGGAGCGGATGGCCAGCCGGAACCACGCCTGGGCCCGGATCTCGGGCCGGCTGCCGGCGGACGCCGTGGAACAGCTGTGCCTGACCAATGTGGTCCAGCAGCTGGAGCACCTGCGGGCCCATGAGTCGGTGGCCAGGCGGCTCGCCGAGGGCACCCTGGAGCTGCACGGGATGTACTTCCACGTGGGCGAGGCCCAGGCATACCTGCTCTCCGAGGGCGAGGACTTCTTCGACTGCCGCGTCTTCGACACCGTCGGAGCCGACGGAGCAGTGGGACAGAACGCCTGAAACCACCGCGCGCCTGAACCGATAGCCTCCCGTATCCGTGCAATCGTTTTGGCCCCTTCCCGCACCCTGCAGCGGGAGGGGGCCTTTCGCGCGCGCATCCGGCCGTGCTATAGGTCTAAACCAATCCTCGGCTACCCCTTGTCACCTGGGCCGCTGACTGATGAGCTATGCCCCGGGGACACAACGGACACCCTGGGAAAGGGAGATGTCGTGAGCAATGAAAGCCTGGCCAATCTGCTCAAGGAGGAGCGGCGGTTCGCACCGCCCGCCGATCTGGCCGCCGCCGCCAACGTGACAGAGGCTGCGTACACACAGGCCGACGCGGACCGGCTGGGCTTCTGGGCCGAGCAGGCCCGGCGGCTGACCTGGGCCACCGAGCCGACCGAGACGCTCGACTGGACGAATCCGCCCTTCGCGAAGTGGTTCGCGGACGGCAAGCTGAACGTGGCGTACAACTGCGTGGACCGCCACGTCGAGGCCGGCAACGGCGACCGCGTCGCCATCCACTTCGAGGGCGAGCCCGGCGACAGCCGCGCGATCACCTACGCCGAGCTCAAGGACGAGGTCTCCAGGGCCGCCAACGCCCTGACCGAGCTGGGCGTCCAGCCCGGCGACCGCGTCGCCGTCTACCTGCCGATGATCCCCGAGGCAGTCGTCGCGATGCTCGCGTGCGCCCGCGTCGGCGCCGCGCACTCCGTGGTGTTCGGCGGGTTCTCCGCCGACGCCGTCGCCTCCCGCATCCAGGACGCCGACGCCAAGCTGGTCATCACCGCCGACGGCGGCTACCGCCGCGGCAAGCCCACCGCGCTGAAGCCCGCCATCGACGAGGCCGTCGGCAAGTGTCCGCAGGTCAAGAACGTGCTCGTGGTGCGGCGCACCGGCCAGGACACCGCCTTCACCGAGGGCCGCGACGTCTGGTGGCACGAGGCCGTCGGCCGCCAGTCCACCTCGCACACCCCGCAGGCCTTCGATGCCGAGCACCCGCTCTTCATCCTCTACACCTCGGGGACCACGGGTAAGCCGAAGGGGATCCTGCACACCTCGGGCGGTTACCTCACGCAGACCGCGTACACCCACCACGCGGTCTTCGACCTGAAGCCGGAGACCGACGTCTACTGGTGCACCGCCGACATCGGCTGGGTGACCGGGCACTCGTACATCGTCTACGGGCCGCTCGCGAACGGCGCCACCCAGGTGATGTACGAGGGCACGCCGGACACCCCGCACCAGGGCCGGTTCTGGGAGATCGTGCAGAAGTACGGCGTCAGCATCCTCTACACGGCGCCGACGGCCATCCGCACGTTCATGAAGTGGGGCGACGACATCCCCGCGAAGTTCGACCTGTCGAGCCTGCGCGTCCTGGGCTCGGTCGGCGAGCCGATCAACCCCGAGGCCTGGATCTGGTACCGCAAGCACATCGGCGGCGACCGCTGCCCGATCGTGGATACCTGGTGGCAGACCGAGACCGGCGCGATGATGATCTCCCCGCTGCCGGGCGTCACCGACACCAAGCCGGGCTCCGCGCAGCGCGCCCTGCCCGGGATCTCCGCCACCGTCGTGGACGACGAGGCGAACGAGGTCCCCAACGGCGGAGGCGGCTACCTGGTCCTCACCGAGCCGTGGCCTTCGATGCTGCGCACCATCTGGGGTGACGACCAGCGCTTCATCGACATCTACTGGTCGCGCTTCGAGGGCAAGTACTTCGCGGGCGACGGCGCCAAGAAGGACGACGACGGCGACATCTGGCTGCTCGGCCGGGTGGACGACGTCATGCTGGTCTCCGGCCACAACATCTCCACCACCGAGGTCGAGTCGGCGCTCGTCTCGCACCCCTCCGTCGCCGAGGCGGCCGTGGTCGGCGCCAACGACGAGACCACCGGCCAGGCCATCGTGGCCTTCGTCATCCTGCGCAGCAGCGCCTCCGAGACCGAGAGCCTGGTCGCGGAGCTGCGCAACCACGTCGGCGCCACGCTCGGCCCGATCGCCAAGCCGAAGCGGATCCTGCCGGTCCAGGAGCTGCCGAAGACCCGCTCGGGCAAGATCATGCGCCGCCTGCTGCGCGATGTGGCGGAGAACCGCGCCGTCGGCGACGTCACCACGCTCGCCGACTCCTCGGTCATGGACCTGATCCAGAGCCAGCTGCCGTCCGCGGCCAGCGAGGACTGACGGGGCTGCCCGACCGGGGCGCAACGGGTTGAAGGAGGGTGTTCGGCGCGTAGCGCGCCGGACACCCTCCTGCCGTTTAAGGTGAAGATCACCTGATGCGACCGGCCGACCCTGTAAAATAGGAAAAGCGTCAATATATGACGTGCTCAAGTTTTCAGGGTGCGCCGGGAAGTCTGGTCGGCAACAGCGTTTGTCATGCCGTCGACCGCCCGGAGGTGCCCCCCGTGGCCACGCCCACGCCTACCCCCACCCCCAGCCGCAAGCTGCTCGGCCGGCTCTCACTGCCCGAGCGCCGCTTCGTCGCCGACGCCCTGCGCGCCGAGACCGTCGGTGGCGTGCTGCTGCTCGTGGCCGCGATCGCCGCCCTGATCTGGTCCAACACGCCCGCCCTGGCGGACAGCTACCACACGGTCCGGGACCTCCACCTCGGCCCCGGCTCCCTGGGCCTGGACCTGTCGATCCAGCACTGGGCCGCCGACGGCCTCCTCGCGGTCTTCTTCTTCGTCGCCGGCATCGAACTCAAGCGCGAGCTGGTCGCGGGTGACCTGCGCGAGCCCAAGGCGGCCGCCCTCCCCGTCATCGCCGCCCTCTGCGGCATGGCCGTCCCGGCCCTGGTCTACGCCCTGACCAACATGTCCGGCGGCGGCTCGTTGAACGGCTGGGCGGTCCCGACCGCGACCGACATCGCCTTCGCGCTCGCGGTCCTCGCGGTCATCGGCACCTCGCTGCCGTCCGCCCTGCGCGCCTTCCTGCTGACCCTCGCCGTCGTCGACGACCTCTTCGCCATCCTGATCATCGCCGTGTTCTTCACCAACGAGCTCGACTTCCTGGCGCTCGGCGGCGCTGTCGTGGGTCTGGCCCTCTTCTGGTTCCTGCTCCGCAAGAACGTCCGCGGCTGGTACGTCTACGTCCCGCTCGCCCTGGTCATCTGGGGCCTGATGTACAACAGCGGCATCCACGCCACCATCGCCGGTGTCGCCATGGGCCTGATGCTCCGCTGCACCCGCAAGGACGACGAGCGCCACTCCCCCGGCGAGCACATCGAGCACCTGATCCGGCCCCTCTCCGCCGGTCTCGCCGTCCCGCTCTTCGCCCTGTTCTCCGCCGGGGTCTCCCTCTCCGACGAGTCCATCGGCCAGGTGTTCACCCGGCCGGAGACCCTCGGTGTCGTCCTCGGCCTGGTCGTCGGCAAGACCGTGGGCATCTTCGGCGGCACCTGGCTGGCCGCCCGCTTCACCAAGGCCGAGCTCAACGAGGACCTGGCCTGGCCCGACGTATTCGCCGTGGCCTCGCTCGCCGGCATCGGCTTCACCGTCTCGCTGCTGATCGGCGAGCTCGCCTTCGCCGGCGACGCGGTCCTCACCGACGAGGTCAAGGCCGCCGTCCTGATCGGCTCGCTCATCTCCGCCGTCCTCGCCTGTGTCCTGCTCAAGCTCCGCGACCGCAGGTACAGGGCGCTCACCGAGGCCGAGGAGCGCGACGAGGACCTGGACGGCATCCCGGACATCTACGAGGAGCACAACCCCGAGTACCACCTGCGGATGGCGAGGATCTACGAGAACAAGGCCGCAGAGCACCGCCGCAGGGCCGAGGCGGCAGCCGCCGGTCCGGCCGAAGCGGCAGCCGGTTCCCACGCAGAGGGCGACCGTCCGGCATGATCTGACTGACGACGGAGGACAGCCGCCGGCAGCAGACGACAGAGGGAGAGAGCGATGACCGCAGGGGACCAAGGAGTGCAAGGAGCCGAGCGCACACTCGGCCAGCTGGTCGCCTCGGCCACCGCCGAGATGTCCGCCCTGGTGCACGACGAGATCGCCCTCGCCAAGGTGGAGATCAAGCAGGACGTCAAGCGCGCGGGCATCGGCAGCGGCGCCGCCATCGTCGCGGGCGTGCTGGTGCTCTTCTCCCTGCCCGTACTGAGTTTCGCCGCGGCCTACGGGATCCATAACCTCGGGCTCGGCCTCGCGTGGTCCTTCCTCATCGTCGGCGGTGCGTTCTGGCTGCTCGCGGGCCTGGTCGGGCTGCTCGCCGTGGTCAAGTTCAAGAAGGTCAAGCCGCCGGTGAAGACCATCGAGTCCGTCAAGCAGACCGCTGCGCTCGTAGGGACCGTCAAGCCGCACGCGCGGCCGTTGAGTGACAAGGCCCTGGGTGTGGCACGCTCGTCCTCATGACAGCCCCCTCGCCGGACCCCAGCACTCCGCCCACCGCTGCCACGGCGGTACGGCTCGACGTGCCCGGGAGGTCGGTGACGCACCGGGACGTCGCCGCCAACGGTGCCCGCTTCCATGTCGCCGAGCTCGGTGACGGGCCGCTGGTGCTCCTGCTGCACGGCTTCCCGCAGTTCTGGTGGACCTGGCGGCACCAGCTGACCGCGCTCGCCGACGCCGGCTACCGGGCGGTCGCCATGGACCTGCGCGGCGTGGGCGGCAGCGACCGCACCCCGCGCGGCTACGACCCCGCCAATCTCGCGCTCGACATCACCGGGGTCGTACGGTCCCTCGGCGAACCGGACGCCGCCCTCGTGGGGCACGACCTGGGCGGGTACCTCGCCTGGACGGCGGCCGTGATGCGGCCCAAGCTGGTGCGCCGCCTCGTCGTCTCCTCCATGCCGCATCCGCGGCGGTGGCGCTCGGCGATGCTGTCGGACTTCGGGCAGGCCAGGGCCAGTTCGCACATCTGGGGCTTCCAGCGGCCGTTCGTCCCCGAGCGGCAGCTCGTCGCCGATGACGGGGCCCTCGTAGGGCAGCTGATCCGGGACTGGTCGGGGCCGCTGCTTCCGGAGGACGCGGATCTCGCCGTGTACCAGCGGGCGATGTGCATCCCGTCCACCGCGCACTGCTCGATCGAGCCGTACCGCTGGATGATGCGGTCGATGGCGCGGCCCGACGGGCTCCAGTTCAACCGGCGGATGAAGCGGCCGGTGCGGGTGCCGACGCTGCACCTGCACGGCTCGCTCGACCCGGTGATGCGGACGCGCAGTGCGGCCGGTTCCGGGGAGTACGTCGAAGCCCCGTACCGGTGGCGGCTGTTCGACGGTCTCGGGCACTTCCCGCACGAGGAGGACCCGGTCGCCTTCTCTACCGAGTTGGTGAACTGGCTGAAAGACCCCGAGCCGGACCGCTGACCCGCTCCACCGCGCGAGATGACAATCATTCAATTGCCTGGCGCATAGGCCAATTGGCCGCCGCGTACGGGGTTACCGACCTTGGGGCACGGGCACAGCTCGGAGTATGGGCTGGACGCACGACTACGGTGACACCGCACACGAACGCCGCTCGGCAGCTACGCCGGGCACCCACGAGAGGCCCGGCCCGCGCGGCCACGACCTCAGACTCGGGATTCCGCGCATCCTGCGCCGCCGGGCCCGCTGGGTCTCGGCACGCCTGCGGCATCCGCGGACGTAAAGAACCGCGCAGACGCGGCGGCGCGGGAACCGCACGGCCTCAGAGGGCGCAGCCCTGGCTGTCGACCCGCTGGACGGCGCTCTTGCCGATCCGGATGTCGTCGCGGATCTCGTCCGCCGTCAGCGCGTAGCCGGTGTTCGGGTCGTCGAGGGACTTCGCGAAGACGACCCCGTACACCTTGCCGTCGGGAGTCAGCAACGGGCCGCCGGAGTTGCCCTGGCGGACCGTCGCGTACAGCGAGTAGACGTCCCGTCGCACGGTACCGCGGTGGTAGATGTCCGGGCCGTTGGCGTTGATCCGGCCGCGGACGCGGGCGGAGCGGACGTCGTACGCGCCGTTCTCCGGGAAGCCGGCGACGATCGCGTCGCTGCCGCTCGCCGCGTCCCGGTCGGAGAACTCCAGCGCCGGGGCCTTCAGCTTGGGCACGTCCAGGACGGCGATGTCGCGGCCCCAGTCGTAGAGCACGACCTTGCCGTCGTACAGCTTGCCCTCGCCGCCGACCTGCACGGTCGGCTCGGCGACCCCGCCGACGACGTGCGCGTTGGTCATCACCTTGCCGGGCGCGAAGACGAAGCCCGTGCCCTCCAGCACCTTGCTGCAGCCGGGAGCGGTGCCGACGACCTTCACGATCGAGCGCCTGGCCTGCTCTGTGACGGGGCTGATGGCGAGCGCCGGGTCGGGCGCCTTCACCTCGGTGATGGGCTCGTTGGAGAACGGGCTGAACACCTGTGGGAAGCCGTTGCGCGCCAAGGTGGAGCTGAAGTCCGAGAACCAGGTGTTCGCCTGGGCGGGCAGCACCCGCGCCACGCCGAGGAGCACCTTGGAGTTGCGGACCTCCTTGCCCAGCGTGGGAAGCGAGGTCCCGGCCAGTGCGGAACCGATCAGCCACGCCACCAGCAGCATCGCCACCACGTTGACCAGGGCCCCGCCGGTCGCGTCGAGCGCGCGCGCCGGCGACCAGGTGATGTGGCGGCGGAGTCTGTTGCCGAGGTGGGTGGTCAGGGCCTGGCCGATCGAGGCGCAGATGATGATCACGACGACGGCGATGACGACGACCGTGGTGGACACCTGGGTGCCGTTGTCCGTCACCCGGTCCCAGATCAGCGGGAGCAGGGACACGGCGACGAGGCCACCGCCGAGGAACCCGATCACCGACAGGATGCCGACGACGAACCCCTGGCGGTAGCCGACGATCGCGAACCACACGGCAGCGAGCAGCAACAAGATGTCCAGCACGTTCACATGGGTCACCGTCTCACGCGCGCCAGTCGAGCGGGACGTGCCGCGAGCGGTCCCAGGGCCGCTCCCACCCCGCGAAATGCAGCAGCCGGTCGATCACTCCGGCCGTGAAACCCCAGACCAGGGCCGATTCGACGGTGAAGCCCGGGCCCAGGTGGCCGCTCGGGTGGGCGACCGTGACACGGTGCTCGGGATTCGTGAGATCCGCCACGGGAACCGTGAACACGCGGGCCGTCTCGGCCGGGTCCACGACGCCCACGGGGCTGGGGGTGCGCCACCAGCCGAGGACCGGGGTCACGACGAACTCGCTGACGGGGATGTAGAGGCGGGGCAGGACCCCGAAGAGCTGGACACCGGAAGGGTCGAGCCCGGTCTCCTCCTCGGCCTCGCGCAGGGCGGCGCGCAGCGGGCCGGTGGTGTGCGGATCGCCGTCCTCCGGGTCGAGGGCGCCGCCGGGGAAGGAGGGCTGGCCCGGGTGGGAGCGCAGCGTCCCGGCGCGCTCCATGAGCAGCAGCTCGGGGCCGCGGGGGCCCTCGCCGAAGAGGATGAGCACGGCGGACTGCCGGCCGCCGCCGTCCTCGGGCGGCAGGAACCGGCTGAGCTGGGGCGGCTCGATGGTCCGTACGACCCGCTCGACCGGCTCCAGCCAGCCGGGCAGGCCGTCGGCGGACACCGCGATGCCGGCGCCCTCGCGCGCTGCCGTTGCGGCTGCCGTCTCGTCCCGTGTACCGCGCGTCATAGGCACCCCTGTCCCTGTTCTCCCTGACCGCCAAACGCGGTCCGGGTACCGATTCGTTCCTGCTTGCGCGGCCGGCGCTCGAAGACGGTGAGCGCGCGGGCGGACCGCTTGGGCCGCTCCTCCGACGGATCCGCGCAGCAGACGGTCTTCTCCAGTACTACGGCTGCGCCCCGCTGCCGGGGCCCCGCTCCGGACGCTCCCCCGGACGGAGTCCCGGCGGACCCCCATGCCTCACACCGGGGCGGGGCCGGCGGGCGGGGCCGGGAGGCCCGGGTAGTCCGGGGGCGGGCTCAGGCGCTGGCCCGGCAGGCCGCCCTTCTCGTACTTGAGCAGCTTCTTCGCCTTCTCCGGGTCCGTCTCGCCCTCCCCGTACGCCGGGCAGAGCGGGGCGATCGGGCAGGCCCCGCAGGCCGGCCTGCGGGCGTGGCAGATCCGGCGGCCGTGGAAGACGACGCGGTGCGACAGCATCGTCCACTCGCTCTTGGGGAAGATCGCGCAGATCTCCGCCTCGACCTTCTCCGGATCCTCCTGCTCCGTCCACTTCCAGCGGCGCACCAGCCGGCCGAAGTGGGTGTCCACCGTGATCCCGGGGACCCCGAACGCATTGCCGAGGACCACGTTCGCCGTCTTGCGGCCTACTCCGGGCAGGGTCACCAGGTCCTCTATCCGGCCCGGCACCTCCCCGCCGAAGGTGTCCCGCAGGGCCTGCGAGAGGCCGAGCAGGGCCTTCGACTTCGCCCGGAAGAACCCGGTCGGCCTGATGAGCTCCTCCAGATGTTCGGGAGCGGCCGCGGCCATGTCCTCGGGGGCCGGGTAGGCGGCGAAGAGGGCCGGGGTCGTCTGGTTCACCCGCAGGTCGGTGGTCTGCGCGGACAGCACCGTCGCGACGAGCAGCTCGAAGGGATTGCGGAAGTCGAGCTCCGGATGGGCGTACGGATAGACCTCGGCCAGCTCGCGGTTGATGCGGCGGGCCCGGCGCACCATGGCCAGGCGGGATTCGGGCTTGGCCACCGTCGGTTTCTTGGCCGAACCTTTGCCCTTGGAGGAGGGTGGGGCCTGCGAAGATGCCTTCCCGAGGGCATGTTCGCCCACGGCTGAATTATGGGCCGCCGTCACTCCTGCGGACCCCTTGGCCTGTGCTCTCACCGGCTTATTGGACACCCGGCCAGCCTAAGGCCGACCGCTGACACCCGCCCGGACCTCAGGTAACACCACCCCGATCGGTCTCCCACCGCACAGCACACGCGTACGTCCGGCATCCTTGGTAGTGATTGATCGCACTGTTTGAGCCGTCCGGCAAAATGGGAGACCGGTCCCCTTGAGCTGGTCGACATAGGAGAGAGACTCGTGGACGACGTTCTGCGGCGCGCCCCGCTCTTCGCGGCGCTCGATGACGAGCAGGCCGCGGAGCTCCGCGCCTCCATGGGCGAGGTGACCCTCGCACGCGGTGACGCCCTGTTCCACGAGGGCGATCCCGGCGACCGGCTGTATGTCGTGACCGAGGGCAAGGTGAAGCTCCACCGCACCTCCCCCGACGGTCGCGAGAACATGCTGGCCGTCCTCGGCCCCGGCGAGCTGATCGGAGAGCTGTCGCTCTTCGACCCGGGCCCGCGCACCGCCACCGCCACCGCGCTGACCGAGGTCAAGCTGCTCGGCCTCGGGCACGGCGACCTCCAGCCGTGGCTGAACGCCCGGCCCGAGGTCGCGACCGCGCTGCTGCGCGCCGTCGCCCGGCGCCTGCGCAAGACCAACGACCAGATGTCCGACCTGGTCTTCTCCGACGTTCCCGGCCGTGTGGCGCGGGCGCTCCTCGACCTGTCGCGCCGGTTCGGCGTGCAGTCGGAGGAGGGCATCCACGTGGTCCACGACCTCACGCAGGAGGAGCTGGCGCAGCTCGTCGGCGCCTCCCGCGAGACCGTGAACAAGGCCTTGGCCGACTTCGCGGGCCGCGGCTGGCTCCGCCTGGAGGCACGTGCCGTGATCCTGCTGGATGTGGAGCGGCTCGCCAAGCGGTCGCGCTGACGCTGGCCGTTGTCGTGTTTGGGGGCCCTGCCCGGTTGGGCGGGGCCCCTTTCGCGTGTTCGGGTACGGCGCCGCTGCTGGGCTCCGCCCCGGGCCCCGCGGGCCCCGCGCCTCGAACGCCGGCGGGGCTGAAGATCGGGGCCCCGCTTCAAAGCGGCGGGGCCGGCTTTGCCCGGCGTTTTGGCCAGAGGTCCCCGGCCAGAGTGCGGGCACAGTGGAGGCATGGAGCACAGAGGCCTGGACGCGGACGGGTACATCGAGCGGGAAGGGGCCCTCGGGCAGGTCCAGGCCGAGTTCAGGCCGGTCGTGGCCGCCGCCCGGGAGCGGATCGCCGAGGCGTACGGGCGACGGCTCCACAGCGCCTACCTGTACGGGTCCCTGCCGCGCGGCACGGCCCGGCCCGGGCTGTCCGACCTCGACCTGCTACTCGCCCTGCACCGCGAGCCCTCGGAGGAGGACCGGGACGCCGCCGAGGTGCTGTCCCGCGGGCTCGACGAGGACTTCCCGGAGATCGAAGGCGCCGGGATCCTGCTCTACGGCAAGGACACCCTGCTGAGCGAGCAGGAACGATACGACCTGGGCTGGTTCCTCGCCTGCCTGTGCACCCCCCTGCTCGGCGCGGACCTGGCCGAGCACCTGCCCCGCTACCGTCCGGACGGCCTGCTCGCCCGCGAGACCAACGGCGACCTGGCCGACGTACTGCCCGACTGGCGGGCGAAGGTGCAGGCCGCGTCGGCGCCGGAGGACTACCGCAGGCTCAGCCGGGCCTTCGCGCGGCGCCTGGTCCGCGCCGGCTTCACCCTGGTCATGCCCCGGTGGGGCGGCTGGACCAGCGACCTGACGGAGTCCGCGGAGATCTTCGGCGCGTACTACCCGGAGCGGGCGGCCCAGATGCGGGACGCGGCCGCCGTGGCCCTGGATCCGGTCGCGGACCCGGCCGTCCTGCGGACCTACATCGAGGACCTGGGGCCGTGGCTCGCGGACGAGTACACGGCCCGGCACGGCCCGAAGGCCCCGCGGTCCTGACCCGCGGCCGACGCGCTCATTCGGGACCGCCCGGGATCAGGCCGTGCTCCTGGAGGTACTCCAGCTGCGCCCGTACGGACCATTCCGCGGCCGGCCACAGGGAGCGGTCCACGTCCGCGTAGACCTGGGCGACGACCGCCTCGGGGGTGGTGAAGCCGTTCTCGACGGCGGTCTCGACCTGGGCGAGGCGGTGCGCGCGGTGGGCCAGGTAGTACTCCACGACGCCCTGGGCGTCCTCCAGGACCGGCCCGTGGCCCGGCAGGACGGTGTGCACCCCGTCGTCGACGGTGAGCGAGCGCAGGCGGCGCAGGGAGTCGAGGTAGTCGCCCAGGCGGCCGTCGGGGTGCGCGACGACGGTGGTGCCGCGGCCCAGGACCGTGTCGCCGGTCAGGACGGCCCGGTCGGCGGGCAGGTGGAAGCAGAGGGAGTCGCCGGTGTGGCCGGGGGTCGCCACCACGCGCAGCTCCAGCCCGCCGGTCCGGATCACGTCCCCGGCGGCCAGGCCCTCGCCGCCGAGGCGCAGGGCCGGGTCCAGGGCGCGGACCTTCGTGCCGGTGAGCTCGGCGAAGCGGCCGGCGCCCTCCGCGTGGTCGGGATGGCCGTGGGTGAGCAGGGTGAGGGCGATCCGCTTGCCGGCCTGCTCAGCGGTGGCGATCACCGCGCGCAGGTGTGCCTCGTCCAGCGGTCCGGGGTCGATGACGACGGCCAGGTCGGAGTCCGGCTCGGCCACCAGCCAGGTGTTGGTGCCGTCCAGGGTCATCGCGGAGGCGTTGGGGGCCAGGATGTTGACGGCGCGGGCGGTCGCGGGCCCGGAGGCGACGAATCCGCGGGGCTGACCGGGCAGGGCGGCGGCGTCGGTCATGCGGGGCCTCCGAGGCGCACTCGCTTGGTGAACTCGTCGTGGCCCGGCCAGCTGAGCACCACTACGCCGTCCTCCAGCGCGGCCTGGGCCAGAACGGGGGTGAGGTCCTGCGTCCCGGCCGCGGCGAGCGCGTCGGCGGCGCTCCCGTACGGCTCCAGGGAGCGCAGGGTGGAGATGGTGGGCGGCATCATCAGCAGCTCGCCCTTGTCGTACCCGCCGGCCGCGTCGGCGGGGCGGATCCAGACGGTCCGGTCGGCCTCGGTGGAGGCGTTGCGGGTGCGCTGGCTCTCGGGCAGGGCGGCGACGAAGAACCAGGTGTCGTAGCGGCGCGGCTCGAACTCCGGGGTGATCCAGCGGGCCCATGCCCCGAGCAGGTCGGAGCGGAGCCGCAGGCCGCGTCGGTCGAGGAACTCGGCGAAGGACAGCTCCCGGGCCACGAGGGCCTGCCGGTCGGCCTCCCACGCGTCGCCGGTGGTGTCGCCGACGACAGTGTCCTCGGTCTCCCCCGCGAGCAGGACGCCCGCCTCCTCGAAGGTCTCCCGTACCGCGCCGCACACGATGGCCTGGGCGGCGGCGGGATCGGTGCCGAGGCGCGCGGCCCAGTCCTGCCGGGACGGCCCTGCCCAGCCGACCTGGTGTTCCGCGTCGCGGGGGTCGACCCCACCGCCCGGATAGGCGTACGCGCCTCCGGCAAAGGCCATGGAGGCCCGGCGGCGGAGCATGTGGACGGCGGGCCCGGCGGGGGTGTCGCGCAGCAGCATCACGGTGGCGGCGCGTCGGGGGGCGACCGGGGTGAGCGAGCCGTCCGCGAGCGCGCGGATGCGGTCGGGCCACTCCGGCGGGTACCACTGGCCTCCGGCGGGGGGCTGTTGCTGACCGTACTGACCATTCGGCATGGCGGGATGCTACGGCCATCCGGCCCGATGTTCGAGGGGTCCCCGATGCGGCAGGCCGCCCCGCGCCCCGGGAGGTCCCCCTGGCGGTACCGGATTCGGCTGATGTCGTCCGTCTGGCGCGGCTCAAAGACCGGGGCTCCGCCCCGCACCCCGCTCCTCAAACGCCGGAGGGGCTGGATTTTGGCCGGCATCAGCCTGCACGTGCGCGCAGCGCAACGGCGTCGAGCCCGGCCGGATGCCGCGCGGGGGCAGCACCGACCGGGCTCGCGGAACCGCCCCGGAGGGGTCAGGCGGAGGCGACTTCGACCTGGAACTCGATCTCGACCGGGGCGTCCAGCGGGAGGACCGCCACGCCGACCGCGCTGCGGGCGTGGACGCCCTTGTCGCCGAGGACGGCGCCCAGGAGCTCGCTCGCGCCGTTCAGCACGCCCGGCTGTCCCGTGAAGTCGGGGGCCGAGGCGACGAAGCCGACGACCTTCACGACACGCGCGATCTTGTCGAGGTCGCCGATGACCGACTTCACGGCGGCCAGGGCGTTCAGGGCGCAGGTGGCGGCCAGCTGCTTGGCCTGCTCCGCCGAGACCTCCGCGCCGACCTTGCCGGTGAGCGGCAGGCTGCCCTTGACCATCGGGAGCTGGCCCGCGGTGAAGACGTAGGCGCCCGACCGCACGGCCGGCTGGTACGCCGCCAGCGGCGGGACGACCTCGGGCAGGGTCAGGCCGAGCTCGGCCAGCTTCGCCTCGACGACGCCGCTCATGCCTTCTCCCGCTTCAGGTAGGCCACGAGCTGCTCGGGGTTGTTCGGCCCGGGCACGACTTGGACGAGCTCCCAGCCGTCCTCGCCCCAGGTGTCCAGGATCTGCTTGGTGGCGTGCACGAGCAGCGGGACGGTCGCGTATTCGAACTTCTTGGTCATGGGAGCGAGGGTAGTGCCTGCCGTCCGGAGCGAAGGAATTAGGCTCGGACGCTGTGAGCAGGCTCCAGGTGGTCAGCGGCAAGGGCGGCACCGGCAAGACCACGGTCGCCGCGGCACTCGCGCTTGCCCTCGCACGCGAGGGCAAGCGGACTCTTCTCGTGGAGGTCGAGGGCCGGCAGGGGCTCGCGCAGCTCTTCGGCGCCGAGGCGCTCCCGTACGAGGAGCGGAAGATCGCCGTCGCGCCCGGCGGCAGCGGGGAGGTCTTCGCGCTCGCCATCGACGCCGAGCGGGCGCTGCTGGACTACCTCCAGATGTTCTACAAGCTCGGCTCGGCCGGCCGCGCCCTCAAGAAGCTCGGCGCCATCGACTTCGCGACGACCATCGCCCCCGGGCTGCGCGACGTGCTGCTGACCGGCAAGGCCTGTGAGGCGGTGCGGCGCAGGGACAAGGCCGGACGCTACGTCTACGACCACGTGATCATGGACGCGCCGCCGACCGGGCGGATCACCCGCTTCCTGAACGTCAACGACGAGGTCGCGGGCCTGGCCCGGTTCGGGCCGATCCACAACCAGGCCCAGGCCGTCATGAAGGTGCTCAAGTCCCCCGAGACGGCCGTCCACCTGGTCACCCTCCTGGAGGAGATGCCGGTCCAGGAGACCGCGGACGGCATGGCCGAGCTCCGGGAGGCCGGGCTGCCCGTGGGCCGGGTCGTCGTCAACATGGTGCGGCCGCACCACCTGGACGAGGACACCCTGCGCACCGCGGCCGGCGACCACCGCGCGGAGGTGGCCAGGGCGCTGTCCCGGGCCGGCCTCGGCGGAGCGCGCCGCGGGGGGCTGGCCGAGCGGCTGGTGGACCCGCTGCTCACGCAGGCCGCCGAGCACGCGAGCCGGGTGGAGCTGGAGCGCGCGCAGCGCACCGTACTGGCCGGGCTGGACGTGCCGACGTACGAACTTCCCCTGCTCGGCGCGGGGATGGACTTGGGCGGGCTCTATCAGCTGGCCAAGGAACTGCGGAAGCAGTCGGTGGCCGAATGAGCGAGGGGGGGCACACCGTGGGACTGGACACCGTGGGACTGGACACCGTGGGACTGGACACGCCGCCGGGGCTGGCCGTCGACGGGCTGCTGGACGATCCGGGCACCCGGATCATCGTGTGCTGCGGCGCGGGCGGGGTCGGCAAGACCACCACGGCCGCGGCGCTCGGCGTACGGGCGGCCGGGCGCGGGCGGAAGGCGGTCGTGCTCACCATCGACCCGGCGCGGCGGCTCGCGCAGTCGATGGGGATCGACTCGCTGGACAACACCCCGCGCAAGGTGGCGGGCGTGGGCGCGGACGGCGGTGAACTGCACGCCATGATGCTGGACATGAAGCGGACGTTCGACGAGATCGTCGAGGCGCACGCGGACGGCGAGCGGGCCCAGGCCATCCTCGCCAACCCCTTCTACCAGTCCCTGTCGGCCGGCTTCGCGGGCACGCAGGAGTACATGGCGATGGAGAAGCTGGGGCAGCTGCGGGCCCGGGACGACTGGGACCTGATCATCGTGGACACCCCGCCGAGCCGGTCGGCGCTGGACTTCCTGGACGCGCCGAAGCGCCTCGGGTCCTTCCTGGACGGGAGGTTCATCCGGGTGCTGATGGCTCCGGCGAAGGTGGGCGGCCGGGCGGGGATGAAGTTCCTCAATGTCGGCATGTCGATGATGACCGGCACACTGAGCAAGCTGATGGGCGCCTCGCTGCTGAAGGACGTGCAGACCTTCGTGGCGGCGATGGACACGATGTTCGGCGGGTTCCGCACACGGGCGGACGCCACCTTCCGGCTGCTCCAGGCGCCCGGTACGGCCTTCCTCGTGGTCGCGGCGCCCGAGCCGGACGCGCTGCGCGAGGCGGCGTATTTCGTGGAGCGGCTGGCGGCCGAGAGCATGCCGCTGGCCGGTCTGGTACTGAACCGGGTGCACGGCAGCGGCGCCGACCAGCTGTCCGCCGAACGGGCGTTGGCCGCCGCAGAGAATCTTGAAGAGGGCGGCATTGTCGATCAGGAGTCCGGGAAAGCTGGACTTCGTGATGCCGACAGCGACACCGACGACACCACGGAGGTCGACGCAATCACGGCGGGACTGCTGCGCCTGCACGCCGAGCGCATGCAGGTGATCGCGCGCGAAAAGCGCACACGCGACCGCTTCACCTCGCTGCACCCCGAAGTGGCGGTGGCCGAAGTGGCCGCCCTGCCCGGCGATGTGCACGACCTCGCCGGGCTGCGGGCCATCGGAGAGCGACTCGCGACCGGGGTTCCGGCCGGAGCATAGGTGTTCCAACGACATGCCCTGACGTGCCGTGACATGACACGGCGTGGCATGGCGCGTGGCGTGGCGCCCCGGGTGATCTACCCGGCTGCCGCGTACGTCTCGTACGGAACGTCGATCTCCACATCGTCATCCATGGTGAGGATGCCCGTACTGCGCTCGTACTCCGTGCGGGCGGTCTCGAGCAGCCGTCGCCACGAGGTGACGGTGGGACGCCGGCGCAGCAGCGCACGTCGTTCCCGCTCGGTCATTCCGCCCCATACTCCGAACTCGACACGGTTGTCGAGCGCGTCGGCCAGGCACTCGGTCCGCACCGGACATCCGGTGCACACCGCCTTGGCCCTGTTCTGTGCCGCTCCTTGAACGAACAGTTCATCCGGATCGGTAGTGCGGCAGGCTGCCTGCGCACTCCAGTCGGTAACCCAGCCCATCCCGGCGCCGTCCTCTCCCGAATCGAGGCTCCCCCACGGCGGTAGCGGCATATTCACCGCTGCCAGTTGAGGACGTTACGGAAGGTGGGCACAGTGCAACACCCCCGACGGGCCCAATCTTGAATGGTCCGAACGGACTATGAGTAAGCGGCAGATCACCCGACGGAGTGATCCGGCGACATGCCCGACCATTCCGGCGATTCGGGTGGAATCGGCGGGGCATCATCAACGCAGCAGGCGGGATTCGGGCATGAGTCCACCCCATTCGGGAAGGGTGAAAATCAGCCGAGGGGTTGATGTCGCACCGCCCTGCTGTGACAGTTGGGGACAGCTTAGGCCAAGGCATTCGCGTGTGTCCGGGGAATGAGAACGTAGGCTGCCCTCCATGGGTAAGAAGCGCTCGGGCGGCGGGCTCACGGGGAGCCAGCAGGCCGCCAAGTTCCTCGGGGTGTCCGTTCTCTCCGGAGTTGTGCTGGCCGGCATGGCGATCCCGGCGGCAGGCGCCCTGGGGCTCGCGGCCAAGGGCACGGTCGAGGGATTCGATGAGATCCCGGCCAATCTCAAGACTCCGCCACTGAGCCAGCGGACCACGATTCTGGACTCCGAAGGTGGCTTGATCGCCACTGTCTATTCGCGCGACCGGCAGGTGGTCCCCCTCACGGCGATCTCCCCGTACATGCAGAAGGCAATCGTCGCCATCGAGGACTCGCGTTTCTACGAACACGGCGCGGTCGACCTCAAGGGCATCCTGCGCGCGGTCAACCGCAACGCACAGGAAGGCGGCGCGGCTCAGGGCGCCTCCACCCTCACCCAGCAGTACGTGAAGAACGTATTCGTCGAAGAGGCCGGCGACGACGAGACCAAGGTGCGCGAAGCCCAGGAGAAGAGCCTCGGGCGCAAGATCCGCGAACTGAAGTACGCGATCCAGGTCGAGGAGGAGCTCGGGAAGAAGAAGATCCTCGAGAACTACCTCAACATCACGTACTTCGGGCAGCAGGCCTACGGAATCGAATCCGCGGCCCAGCGCTACTTCAGCAAGCCGGCCAAGGACCTGACCCTGGAGGAGTCCGCGCTGCTGGCAGGCGTCGTCCAGTCGCCGAGCCGGTTCGACCCGGTGAACGACGCGACCGAGGCGATGAAGCGGCGCAACGTCGTCCTCCAGCGGATGGCCGACATCAAGGACGTCTCGCAGGCGGAGGCGGACGCGGCGAAGGCGAAGCCGGTCACCCTGAAGGTGACCCGGCCGAAGAACGGCTGCATCACCGCCGTCAAGGGCGCCGGATTCTTCTGCGACTACGTGCGCAACTCCTTCCTGACCGATCCGGTCTTCGGCAAGACGCGCGAAGAGCGGGCGAAGGTCTGGAACCAGGGCGGCCTGACGGTCCGTACGACCCTGGACCCGCAGTCCCAGGACGCGGCCAATGAGTCGATCAAGGACCACGTCTACCAGGAGGACTCGATCGCGACGGCTGTGACCATGGTCCAGCCGGGCACCGGCCGGGTGCTGGCGATGGGGCAGTCCAAGCCGTACGGCTTCGGGAAGAACGAGACGCAGATCAACTACTCCGTGGACAAGCGGATGGGCGGCTCGAACTTCGGCTTCCAGGTCGGCTCGACCTTCAAGCCGTTCATCGCGGCGGCCGCGCTGGAGCGGGGTACGCCGCCGACGCAGGTGTACCCGGCGCCGAACAAGATGGACTACCCGACGCCGATCCAGAAGTGCGACGGCTCGCAGTGGCTGAACCTGCCCGTCAACGGCAAGATCCAGACGGCCAAGAACGAGACCGAGGACGAGATCGGTCCGTACGCGCTGAAGACGGCGATGGAGAAGTCCATCAACACCTACTTCGTCGAGATGATCGGCGAGATCGGGCTCTGCCCGGTGACGGAGATGACGCAGAAGCTCG
Organism: Streptomyces sp. ISL-94; assembly: GCF_018614075.1. GTDB lineage: Bacteria > Actinomycetota > Actinomycetes > Streptomycetales > Streptomycetaceae > Streptomyces. Next base: position 46,051 of record NZ_JAGGOZ010000027.1, read on the forward strand.
GCGTGGTCCCGGCCGACGGCTCGAAGCTGCCCGAGGCCCCGTCGATCGCGCTCGGCTCGGCCGAACTCTCCCCGCTGACGATGGCCAACGCGTACGCGACCTTCGCCAACCGGGGCATCTACTGCACGCCGGTCGCCGTCGAGTCGATCACCGACGCGCACGGCAAGGCCCTCGCGGTGCCGAAGTCCAAGTGCGACCGGGCCATGTCGCAGGACACGGCCGACACCATCAACACCCTGCTGCGCGGAGTGGTCGACTCCGGTACCGGTGAGCGGGCCGGTCTGACCGACCGCGACAGCGCGGGCAAGACCGGTACGACCGACGGCCGCTACAACGCCTGGTTCGTGGGCTACACCCCGAACATCTCCGGCGCGGTGTGGGTCGGCTCGGGCGGCGCCACGAAGATCTCGATGGAGGACATCGTGATCGGCGGCAGGTCCTACGACAAGGTCTTCGGCGGCGGCCTGCCCGGCCCTATCTGGAAGGACGCGGTCACCGGCGCCCTGGCCGGGCGCGAGGCCCCGAGCTTCGTCACGATCAGCATCCCGGAACCCGTGGTCCCGGGCGGCGGCAGCAACGGCGGCCGGCCGGCCACGACCCCGGTCAAGCCCCCGAAGCCCGGCAAGCCGGGCGGCGACAACAAGCCCGGCGGACGCCCCGGCGGCACCACGGCGGCCGGAGCCACCGGCGGGACGACGGGCGGCGCCACCCCGGACAACCCGTTCCCCGGGATCACCCTCGACCCGGGCATGATCGGCGGCCGCGAGGACCAGTAGGAAGCAGCAAGAGGAGAGGGGCCCCAGCCGGATCGATCCGGCTGGGGCCCCTTCCCGTAGGGCTACTCAGTACTACTCGGGCTGGTCACGGCTAGGAGAGCTGCTTCTTGACGGCGGCGGCGACGCGCCCGCCCTCCGCCAGCCCGGCCACCTTGGGGTTCACGATCTTCATGACGGCGCCCATGGCCCGCGGCCCCTCGGCACCCGCCGCCTTGGCCTCCTCCACGGCCTGCGCCACGATCGCGGCGAGCTCGTCGTCGGAAAGCTGCTTGGGCAGGTACGTGTCGAGGAACTCGCCCTCGGCGGTCTCGCGCGCGGCCTGCTCGGGACGGCCGCCCTGGGCGAACGCCTCCGCGGCCTCGCGGCGCTTCTTCGCCTCCTTGGCGATCACCTTGAGGACTTCCTCGTCGGAGAGCACGCGTGCCTCCTTGCCCGCGACCTCCTCCTTGGTGATGGCGGAGAGGGTCAGGCGCAGCGTGGACGAGTGCAGCTCGTCGCGCGCCCTGATGGCGGTCGTGAGGTCTTCCTGGAGCTTGGCCTTGAGCGTGGTCATGACCCGAGTCTGCCAGGTGCGGGGGCGCTGGCGCCCGTAGGTTTTGCGGGTCTGCGACGATGGGGCCATGCGTGCGCGTTACGGAGTACCCCTGAAAGCGGCTGCCGGAATCGCTGCGGTGGGGGCCGCGGGTGTGGCCTATGCCGCCGGTTTCGAAGCGCGGTCCTTCCGCCTGCGGCGGGTGACCGTCCCCGTCCTGCCCCAGGGGATGCGGCCGCTGCGGATACTGCAGGTCTCGGACATCCACATGGTCAGCGGGCAGCGCAAGAAGCGCGCCTGGCTCCAGTCCCTGGCCGGCCTGCGCCCCGACTTCGTCGTGAACACCGGCGACAACCTCTCCGACACCGAGGGCATCCCCGAGGTGCTCGACGCGCTGGGTCCGCTGATGTCCTTCCCGGGGGCGTACGTCTTCGGGTCGAACGACTACTACGGGCCGCGGCTGCGCAACCCCGGGCGCTACCTGATCGAGAAGGTGCAGGGCCGGCACGGGTTGAACGGCAACAAGCCGGTCGTCGGCGCCGTCCACAACCCGTGGGAGGAGATGCGGGACGCCTTCGACGCGGCGGGCTGGCTGAACCTCACCAACGCCCGGGCGCGGATGAAGCTGGACGGCCTGGAGCTCGCCTTCACCGGACTGGACGACCCGCACATCAAGCGGGACCGCTACGAGCGGGTGGCGGGCGGTCCGGATCCGGACGCGGACTTCTCGATCGCCGTCGTGCACGCCCCGTACCTGCGCACGCTCGAGGCCTTCACGGCGGACGGCTACCCGCTGATCCTCGCCGGGCACACGCACGGCGGGCAGCTGTGCATCCCCTTCTACGGGGCGCTCGTGACCAACTGCGACCTGGACACCGAGCGGGTGAAGGGCCTGTCCACGCACGAGGCGGGCGGCCACCGCGCGTTCCTCCACGTCTCGGCGGGCTGCGGCACCAACCGGTTCACCCCGGTCCGCTTCGCGTGTCCGCCGGAGGCCACGCTCCTGACGCTGACCCCGAAGGCGTCATGACCCGTGGCTCCCCCGGCCCCGCGAACGCTCCGTGAAAACCGGATTTCGTCTCCGGCCGCAGGTCCGCTAAAGTAATCGATGTCGCCAGGACAGCAGTGCTGCAAGGCGACGATCGGGGTGTAGCGCAGCTTGGCAGCGCGCTTCGTTCGGGACGAAGAGGTCGTGGGTTCAAATCCCGCCACCCCGACTTCGTAAGACCAGGTCAAGGGCCTGATCCGCATAGCGGATCAGGCCCTTCCTGCGTTGTCGTGATCGCTTGGGAGATCAAGGTCCGTTCTGTGGTGTCTGCTTCTTCTACCGTCTCCATAGCCGCGCGGATACGCGGGTTCCGTCCGGCGTGGCTGTCGCCGCGGGTGCTGCGCACCGAGGTGCTGGCCGGTCTGGTGGTCGCGCTCGCGCTGATTCCGGAGGCCATCTCGTTCTCGATCATCGCCGGAGTTGATCCGGCGGTCGGGCTGTTCGCGTCCTTCACGATGGCGGTGACGATCGCCGTGGTCGGCGGCAGGCCGGCGATGATCTCGGCGGCGACGGGGGCCGTGGCCCTGGTCATCGCGCCGCTCAACCGGGAGCACGGGTTCGGGTACCTGGTCGCCGCGGTCATCCTGGGGGGCCTCTTCCAGATCCTGCTGGGCGCGCTCGGCGTCGGCAAACTGATGCGGTTCATCCCGCGCTCGGTGATGGTCGGCTTCGTCAACTCCCTCTCGATCCTGGTGTTCATGGCCCAGGTGCCCGAGCTGCGGAACGTGCCGTGGGCCGTGTATCCGCTGCTGGCGGCCGGGCTGGCGCTGATGGTCTTCTTCCCGAAGGCGACCACGCTGGTGCCGGCGCCGCTGGTGTCCATCGTGATCCTGACCGCGATCACGGTGGCGGCCGGGATCGCGGTGCCCACGGTCGGCGACAAGGGGGCCCTGCCCTCCTCGCTGCCGGTGCCGGGCCTGCCCGACGTCCCGTTCACCCTCGACACCCTGGCCACCATCGCCCCGTACGCCTTCGCCATGGCGTTGGTCGGGCTGATGGAGTCGCTGATGACGGCGAAGCTGGTCGACGAGATCACCGGCACGCGCTCGTCGAAGACGCGGGAGTCGATCGGCCAGGGCATCGCGAACATCGTCACCGGCTTCTTCGGCGGCATGGGCGGCTGCGCGATGATCGGCCAGACGATGGTCAACGTGAAGGTGTCGGGCGCCCGGACCCGGCTGTCCACCTTCCTTGCGGGCGCCTTCCTGCTGGTGCTGTGCATCGTCTTCGGCCCGGCCGTCTCCCGGATCCCCATGGCCGCGCTGGTCGCCGTGATGGTGATGGTCTGCTTCGCGACCTTCGACTGGCACTCCATCGCGCCGAAGACGCTCAAGCGGATGCCCGCGGGCGAGATCACGGTGATGGTGCTGACCGTCGTGTGCGTGGTCGTCACCCACAACCTCGCGGTGGGCGTGGTCGCCGGCTCGGTCACGGCGATGGTCATCTTCGCCAAGCGCGTGGCGCGGCTCGCCGACGTCACTTCGGTGACGGATCCCGACGGCGGCCAGATCGTGTACGCGGTGAGCGGCGCGCTGTTCTTCGCCTCCTCCAACGAGCTGGTCGGCCGGTTCGACTACGCGGGCGACCCGGCGCACGTGGTCGTCGACCTGTCCGCGGCCCACATCTGGGACGCCTCGTCGGTCGCCACGCTCGACGCGATCGAGCACCGCTACGCGCAGCTCGGCAAGACCGTCGAGATCACCGGCCTCAACGAGCCCAGCGCCCGCCTGTACGGGAGCCTCACCCGGCGCTCTTGACCGTTCGTCCTACGGCCGGAGCATGTCCGTCATCGGTGACGGCTGCGGCTCCAGGCCGGGCAGCAGCCAGGTCTGGAAGGGCGCCAGCAACGCGAGGGCGAGGAACACGGTCCCGACAGCGGCGGAGAAGGCGGGGCCCAGTCGCCACAGCTTCTCCACGAAGATCACCCCGGCCACGGCGGCCATGGCCAGTACGTTCATGAAGCCCAGCGGGACGAGGACGATCATCAGCCCCCAGCAGCAGCCGACGCAGTACGCCCCGTGGTGCAGCCCGACCCGCAGATCGCGGGCCCCGGGCCGGAATCCGGCGTAGCGCACGAGCTGGCCCATGGGGCTGCGGCAGTGGCTCAGGCAGAGGTTCTTCAGCGGGCTGAACTGGTACAGCCCGGCGATCAGGAAGGCGCCGGCGCCGATCCAGCGCCCGGCACCGGGGTGGTCGTCCAGCAGGGCCCCGGTCCCGGCGAGGAGCCCGTAGGCGATCAGGCCGAAGGTCGTCCAGGCCAGGAGGTACCCGGCCGCGAACTGGGCGGTACGGGCCGTGCGGACGGCTCCGGACGACTGGCGGCCGATGGCCCGGGCCCAGGTGATCGCCACCGGGGCCACGGACGGGAACATCATGGCGATCATCATGATCAGCCACAGCAGCAGGAACAGCGGGACGCCCATGCCCATGGTTCCCGGCTCGATCCCCGTGTCACGGGCCTGGCCGACGACCAGCACCCAGGCGAGCAGCGCCATCAGCGCCATGACGGACCAGGCGAGCGCCAGCTGCCGGGCCGACAGGAAATCTGCCGGGCTCCGGGGCGGTGACGGGGACGGGGCCTTCCGGTCGCGGCGCACACCTCCAGCACAGCACACCGGACCTACCCGTGCCCGCGCGGAACCAGGACCTCCGGGCGGCCCCGGCGGGCGGATAATGGGCCTGGGTGATCCGGTACACGGTCACGAGGAGGCAGAGATGTCCGAGACGACAGCGACTGTTCCGAGGTGGCACGCGGCAGGCGACTGGTTCGACACCTGCAAGTGCAAGGTGCCCTGCCCCTGCACCTTCGCGCAGCTGCCCACCTACGGCGACTGCGAGGGCGTCCTGGCGTGGCACATCCGCGAGGGGCGTTACGGGGACGTGCCGCTGGACGGACTCAATGTGCTGATGCTGGGCTCGTTCGTCGGCAACGTCTGGGCCGAGCACTCCGACACCTACGCGGCGGTCTTCGTCGACGAGCGCGCCGACGACGCGCAGCGCGAGGCACTCCAGATGATCTTCGGCGGCCAGGCGGGAAGCTGGCCCGCCGAGATGGTGAGCATGATGGGCGCCGAGATGCGCGGGATGGAGTTCGCCCCCATCGAGTTCGAGGTCGCCGACGACCTCGGGAGCTGGCGGGCCGCGGTCCCCGGCCGGGTCGAGGCCGGCGCGGAGGCGCTCACGGGACCCACCACGCCGGAGGGCGCCCGGGTCCAGTCGACCAACATGCCCGGCTCGGAGACCGGGCCGGGCCAGGTCGCGACCTGGGGCCGTTCGACAGCGGACCGCGCCGACGCGTACGGCTTCCAGTGGAACAGGGAAGGCCAGTCCAGCAAGCACATCACCTTCGACTGGACCGGGCCCGACTAGCCCCTCATGCCAGCGCGGCCAGCTCCGTGGCGGCCAGGCCGAGGAACTCAGGGGAGAGGCCGGGCTGCACCCCGCGCTCCGCGGCCGTCGCGTCGAGGTGGTCGAGGACGGCGGCGACCGTGGGGAGGGAGCCGACCGGGCGGAGCAGCCAGAGCCGGCCCCGGGGGCTGGGCGGGAGGCCCAAGGCAGCGAGGACGGTGTCCGTCTCCCCGTCGAGCTCGCGGAGATCGCCCTCCGGGAGCGGGGCGCATTGCACGTCCGTGATGTGGCCGTGGCCGTCCAGCGAGGTCTCCACCGCCCAGTGAGTGGAGCGGTCCGGGATCCAGGTACGGGCCGCCGGGGGCCAGACGTACGGGAGGAAGGCCCAGCGCAGTTCCTCGGGAGCCGGCTCCCAGCCGAGCACCTCCAGCTCCCGGATCTCGGGCAGCCGGTCCGGTTCCAGTTCGCTGCGGCCCGTGCGGCGCAGTGCGAGCGGGTCCGGTGTTCCGTCCTCGTCCCACGACATGCGGGCACGTTATCCGACGCGGTGGCGGATGCCGGTGACCTCGGTAGTGGCGGCCGTCAAGCGTCCCTGTGACGGCCGGTCAGCCCAGTCAGCGGCTGAAGTCGACCTCGCTCGGAGGCTCCCCGGGCCAGGACAGGCGGGTCGGCGCGGGCGGGGTCTGCGCGACGACGGTGCCGCGGGCGACGACGTACCGGGGGCGGACCTGGCGGCGGATCGCCTCCTCGGGCGTCGGCGCCGGGAGCAGGACGAAGGAGGCGGGGGCGCCCTCCGCGAGGCCGTACTCCGCGTCCGACAGGCCCAGGACCCGCGCCGCACGGTCCGTCACCATCGAGAAGGCCACCGGAATCTCCTCCGCGCCGGTGAGCTGAGCCGCGTACAGCCCGACGAGGGCGGTCTGGAGCGGGTTGGCGGTGCCGAGGGCGTTCCAGGGGTCCATCACGTCGTCGTGGCCGAAGGCCACATTGACCCCCGCCGCCAGCATCTCCTTGACCTGGGTGAGGCCGCGCCGCCGGGGGTAGGCGTCGAAGCGCCCCTGGAGATTGAGGTTGGCGAAGGGGTTGGAGACCAGGTTGATGCCCGAACGCGCGAGCAGCCGCTGGAGTTTGAAGCTGTACGCGCCGTTGTAGGAGCCCATCGCCGTCGTGTGGGAGGCCGTGGCGCGCTCGCGCAGGCCCGAGCGCAGCGCGAGGGTGGCCAGCACCTCCACGAAGCGGGACTGCTCGTCGTCGATCTCGTCGCAGTGGGCGTCCACGCGCAGCCCGTGCTCCTCGGCCAGCGCGAAGGCCGTCCGGAGCGAGGCCACCCCGTCCTCGCGCGTGTCCTCGAAGTGCGGGATGGCGCCGACGACGTCCGCCCCGCGCCGGACCGCCTCGCGCAGCAGCGCCTCGCCGTCCGGGAAGGAGACGATCCCCTCCTGCGGGAAGGCAACGATCTGGAGGGTCATGACGTCCCGTACCCGGTCGCGCACCTCCAGCAGCGCGTCGAGCGCGGTCAGGGCCGGGTCGGTGATGTCGCAGTGGGTGCGGACGTGCAGTACGCCCTGCGCAGCCTGCCAGCGCAGCACCTCGCTCGCCCGCGCGACGACGTCCTCGCGGGTCAGGGTCCGCTTGCGCTCGCTCCAGCACGCGATGCCCTCCCAGAGGGTCCCGGAGGCGTTGGGGCGCGGTTCTCCGGCGGTCAGGGCGGTGTCGAGGTGGATGTGCGGCTCGACGAAGGGCGCGCTGAGGAGCGAGCCGTGGGCCTCGATGAGGACTCCGGTGGCCGGCGGTTCCTTCTGGTCGTCGTACGGGACCACCCGCGCGATCCGGCCGTCCTCGGCGACCTCCACGTCGACGAGGCCGTGAGCGTGCAGCAGCCGGGCACCCCGGACGATCATCCGCATGCCGCCAGCCTACGCACGCGGGGCGCGGCTTCGCGGGAGGGAAACCGCGGGCCGGCCGGCCGGTGACACCCTGTGGGTGCCGGGATTCAGCCGCGCTTGGCCTGAGCCTTCTGCTGCATGCCCCGCGTCTTCGCGGCGACCGACTGCACGTCCCTGCCCCGGCAGGCCGGGCGCCCGATGCGGCAAGAATGGGGGGCATGACCAGCGACAGCGAGAACACCCCCGAGATGCCCGACTGGGAGAAGCGCTTCCGGGCGCCGCGCGTCGGGCTGCCCGAGTGGGCGGAGGACGCCCCGGACCGTTGCCTCTTCGTCTCCAACGCGACGGGGACCTTCGAGCTCTACGCCTGGGACCGCGCCACCGGCGCACAGCGGCAGGCCACCGTCCGCCCCAACGGCACCACCGACGGCACCCTCTCCCCCGACGGCGAGTGGATCTGGTGGTTCTCCGACACCGACGGCGACGAGTTCGGCACCTGGGTGCGCCAGCCCTTCGCCGGCGGCCCCGACGAGCCGGCCACCCCCGGGCTGGAGCCCTCCTACCCGGCCGGGCTCGCGATCGGCCGGGACGGGACGGCGGTCGTCGGGCGTTCCACCGACTGGGGGTCCCCCCAGACGGAGTCCGGGGGAGGCTCGACCGTCCACGTGGTCCCCGCGGACGGCTCCGCGCCCACGGTGATCTACCGGCACCGGGAGTCGGCCGGCGTCGGCGACCTGTCCCGCGACGGAACGCTGGTCGCCATCGAGCACACCGAGCACGGTGACGCGATGCACTCCGCGGTGCGCGTGCTCACCCTCGACGGGACCACCGTCGCCGAGCTGGACGACTCCAAGGGCGGCACCGAGGAGCTGGGCCTGGAGGTGCTCGGTTTCGCGCCGGTCGCGGGCGACACCCGGCTGCTCGTCGGCCACCAGCGGCGCGGCCGCTGGGAGCCGATGGTGTGGGACGTGGCCTCCGGCTCCGAGGTGGGCCTGGCCATCGATCTGCCCGGCGATGTCAGCGCCGAATGGTACCCGGACGGCTCGGCCCTGCTGATCGCGCACAGCTTCGAGGCGCGCAGCGAGCTGTGGCGGTACGACCTGGCCGCGCGGGACCTCGTACGGGTGGACACGCCGCCGGGGACGGTTGCGGGTGCCACGGCGCGGCCCGACGGGACGGTGGAGTTCCTGTGGTCCTCGGCGGCCGAGCCCCCGGCGGTACGGTCCAACGCGGGCGGGATCGTCCTGGACCCGCCCGGCCTCCGCGCTCCGCGCTCCGTGCCGGTGGAGGACGTGTGGGTGGAGGGTCCGGGCGGCCGGATCCACGCGCTCGCCCAGCGGCCGGCCGGGCGGGGCGACGGTCCCTTCCCGACGGTGTTCGAGATCCACGGCGGGCCCACCTGGCACGACAGCGACGCCTTCGCGGCGACCCCGGCGGCCTGGCTGGACCACGGCTTCGCGGTCGTCCGGGTCAACTACCGCGGCTCGACCGGCTACGGCCGCGCGTGGACGGACGCCCTCAAGCACCGGGTCGGCCTGATCGAGCTGGAGGACATCGCCGCGGTCCGGGAGTGGGCTGTCTCCTCCGGCCTCGCGGACCCGGCGCGCATCGTCCTGTCGGGCGGCTCTTGGGGCGGCTACCTGACGCTGCTGGGGCTCGGCACGCAGCCGGGAGCGTGGGCCGTGGGCCTGGCCGCCGTACCGGTCGCGGACTACGTGACGGCCTACCACGACGAGATGGAGGCGCTGAAGTCCCTGGACCGCACCCTCTTCGGCGGGACGCCGGAGGAGGTCCCGGACCGCTTCGAGGCGTCCTCGCCGCTGACGTACGTGGACGCGGTGAAGGCCCCCGTCTACATCGCGGCGGGCGTCAACGACCCGCGCTGCCCGATCCGGCAGATCGACAACTACGTGGACCGGCTGGCGGCGCGCGAGGCGGTGCACGAGGTGTACCGGTACGACGCGGGGCACGGCTCGCTGGTCGTGGAGGAGCGGATCAAGCAGGTCCGGATGGAGCTGGAGTTCGCGCTGAAGCACCTGCCCGCCTGACCCTGCGGGAGGGCGACCGGTGCACCCACCGTACGGTGGTGGGGTGCACCGGTTTCTCCTGACCCCGCGCTGGTGGGGGATCAACGTCTTCGTCGCGCTCGCCGTTCCCTTCTGCCTGTTCATGGGGTCCTGGCAGCTCGGCCGGTTCGAGGACCGCGTCGACAGCCACCGGGAGGCGACCGCCGAGCGGCCCGCCGACCAGGCCGCCGCGCCGCTGGACTCGCTGCTTCCGGTGGACAAGAAGACCTCCGGGCGCCTGGCCTCGACCTCCGGGGAGTACGCCGAACAGCTGCTGGTCCCCGACCGGCGGCTCGACGGGAAGTCCGGCTTCTACGTCCTGACCCTGCTGAAGACCGACGCCGGCAAGGCCGTCCCGGTGGTCCGGGGCTGGCTGCCGGGGACCGCGGACGCGGCGAAGGCACCGGCCGCGCCGACGGGTCGGGTGGAGGTCACGGGCGCGCTCCAGGCCTCGGAGAACTCCGGTACGAAGGGGGTCCACTCCCAGGGCGGCCTGCCGGCCGGGCAGCTCGGGGTGATCGGGGCGGCCGCGCTGGTCAACATCGTCCCGTACGGCCTCTACGACGCCTGGCTGACCGTGCAGACGCCGGCGGACGGCATGACTCCGGTGCCCGCGCAGGCGCCGACCAACACCGGGCTCGACCTGAAGGCCTTCCAGAACCTCGGCTACACGGGCGAGTGGTTCGTCTTCGTCGCCTTCGTGCTCTTCATGTGGTTCCGGCTCTACCGCCGCGAGGTGGAGACCCTCCGCGACGCGGAAGCCGGGCTGGTGCCCGCAGCGGCGGACCAAGCCTGACCCAGGGCCCCCTTCCGGGGCGCGGGCCGGCTGCCCGGAGGGCTGGGCGTGCGCCGGGGCGTCCCCGCAGGGCGCCGAACACAGTCCCGCATCCCTGTCCGACCCGTGGCCACGTTCGGTGCCCGAGGAGACGCCCCGGCGCGTGCCCGGCCCGGCCGGAACCGCCACCCGAGGAGACGCCCCGGCACACCCGGCCCTCCGGGCCCGCCGGAACCGCCACCCCGCCCGGGAGGGCTACGGCTTCGGCGGGGAGTCCACCGGGATCGTGCCCGTCCGGTACAGCGTGCCGCCGCACGCCTCGGGAATCGTCGTCTGTGTGGTCGGAGACCCCGTCTGCGGCGTGTGCGACACCGCCACGCCGGCCGGTGCCGCGGGCTCGGCGCCCGTCTGCGGGTCCGTGGCCCCCGCCGTTCCGGAAGGCGCCGTCCCGGCGTCCCCGCTCTGTTCCTGCGGCGGCTTCGCGCTCGCGCCCGTGTCCGGGCTCTCCGCCGTACAGGCCTCCCCCGACGGCACCCACGCGAAGCGGACCTCGTACGCCGTGTTCGGCGGGAGCACCAGCACCGGAGCCTCCGCCGAGGGGTCCGGCAGGAGTCCGCTGGCCGGGTCCCCCGCCGTGTGGCCCACCACGGTGACCCCGGGGACCTTGCCGGGCACGGTGGCGGCCGCGGCGGCCGCCGTCACGGTGTCCGGGCCGGTGACACTGCAGCCCCGTGCGGAGACGTTGGTGACCTTGAAACTGCCGTACACCTTGCCGTCGGCCCGGGGGGCGCGGGCCGCGCCCACCACCCCCAGCTGCTCGGCTCCGCACCCGGGGACGCCCGCGGCGGCTGCCGGCGGGTACGGACCGCCACCGGCGGCCGGGGTGGTCGTGGCGCCGCCCGTTCCGGCCGAGGTACCGGCACCGCCGGACGGGCCGGCCGTCACGCCGCCGGACGGGAAACCGCCGAGGCTCGGCGCCGGCTGCCCGGTGATGCCGCCCGCGCCGGGTCCGGCACCGGCGGAGCGGGAGGACCTCGGATGGGCCCCGGAGCCGTTCTGGTGCGGATCGGACGGGGCGGCACCCGACGGGCCGCCCGGCTGCTCCCCGTGCCCGGCCATGGCCGAGTGCTCGGTGGGGCCGGCCTCGGCGGCCGTCATGTGCAGGGCGGCCGGGATCGCGGTCCCGGCGAGCAGGGCCACCGCCGCGGCGCCGACCAGGACCTGGCGCTTGAGGGTCCGGCGCGCGGGGACCGCGTACCGCAGCCGCTCCAGCGCCCCCTCGGAGGGCTCCAGTCCTTCGACGGCCCCGCGCAGCAGGCCGCGCAGGGCCTGCTCCTCGCTCGCGCCGCCCGGCGGAATGTGGTCGTCCATCATGACTGCGCAGCCTCCATCGCCACCCGCAGCGCGGCAATGCCCCGCGATCCGTACGCCTTCACCGAGCCGAGCGACACTCCGAGCGTCTCGGCGACCTGGGCTTCGGTCATGTCCGCGAAGTAGCGCAGCACCAGTACCTCTCGCTGGCGCCGCTGCAGTCCGCGCATCGCCTTGATCAGATCGTCCCGTTCCAGCTGGTCGTACGCGCCCTCCTCGGCGCTCGCCATGTTCGGCATCGGCTTCGACAGCAGCTTGAGGCCGAGGATGCGCCGGCGCAGGGCGGACCGGGAGAGGTTCACGACGGTCTGGCGCAGGTACGCCAGCGTCTTGTCCCGGTCGCGGACCCGGCTCCGGGCGGAGTGGACGCGGATGAACGCCTCCTGCACCACGTCCTCGCAGGAGGCGGTGTCGTCGAGGAGCAGGGCGGCGAGGCCGAGGAGCGAGCGGTAGTGCGCCTGGTAGGTCTCGGTGAGGTGGTCGACAGTGGTACCGGCCACCACCTCGGCTACCGCCTCGGCCGTCCCGGCCGCCGCGGCTGTCGCTCCGGCTATCCCGATCGTCCCGGCCGCCTCGGCCGTCCCGGCAGACTCGGCCGCCTCCGCCGGCCCGCCCTTGCCACTGCTCCCCACCGCCTCAGCGCTGTCGCGCGGCGCGGGCACGCGGCCGCCCCGGGTCGTCGTGGCTGCCCGTACGGACACCTCGGCCGGCCCGGCCGGCGGGACGGGAACGATCACGGGAAGACCGCCGCCGGGCACACGGGAGCCCCGGCGCGACGGGACGAACCCGGCGCGCGCCGGTAGGACGGCCAGTTCCAGCAATGCCTCTGCCACGCCAGTAGGACACGCGTCCCCCCGTCAGGGTTGTACGCGCGAGGCAGTCCAGCCAGCAATATCCCCATTGCCCTCATGCGTACCCGCTCTTCCCGATTGCCCCGTCTTTCGAGACGGCAGTCGGGCCATCACCTTGATCAAGGGATCAGCACCGATCCTACAAAGCGAATTACGCACATTCACCTGCGATCAGTTCCGCGATTTGCGTGGCATTCAGGGCGGCGCCCTTGCGGAGATTGTCCGCGCACACGAAGAACTCCAGCGCGCACCGGTCGTCGAGCGAGACCCGCACCCGCCCGACCCAGGCGGGATCCGTGCCCGCGGCGTCCGAAGGCGTCGGGAACTCCCCCGCCGCCGGGTCGTCCACGAGGACCACGCCCGGCGCGGCCTCCAGGATCTCCCGGGCGCGCACGGCTTTCACCTCGTTCTCGAAACGGGCCCGCACGGTGAGGGAATGCCCGGTCACCACCGGCACCTGTACGCAGGTCACCGCGACCGGGAGCTGCTCCAGCTGCAGGATCCGGCGCGTCTCCGCCCGTACGGCCAGCTCGTGGGAGGACCAGCCGTCCTCGCGCAGCTCACCCGACCAGGGCACGACGTTGAGGGCCAGCGGGGCAGCGAAGGGCCCGGTGTCCTCGCCCACGGCCCGGCGTACGTCACCGGGCTGCTCGCCCAGGGAGGTCCCGGCGACCAGCGACAGCTGGCGGCGCAGCACCTCGGAGCCGGCCCGGCCCGCGGCGCCCGCGGCCTGGTACGAGGAGACGGCCAGCTCGCAGAGGGAGTACTCGGCGTGCAGCGCGCCGAGGGCGGCGATCATCGCGGCGGTCACGCAGTCGGGGCCGGCGACGATCCCGCGCGGCCGGATCCGTACGGCGTGCGCGTTGACCTCGGGCACCACGAGCGGCACCTCGGGGTCCTCGCGGAAGGCGGCGGACTGGTCCACGACCACGGCTCCGCGCGCGGTCACGACGGGGGCCCACCGCGCCGAGACCTCGGCCGGGGTGAGGAAGAGTGCCACGTCGCCCGGACCGAGGCCGTCGAAGGCGTCCTCGGTGAGGGCGAGCACCTCGGTCTCCGCCGCGCGGACGGCCAGCGCGCGGCCGGCCGAGCGCGCGGAGGCGATCAGGCGTATGTCGCCCCAGACGTCCGCCCGCTGGGACAGGATCTGGAGCAGGACCGAACCGACTGCTCCGGTCGCTCCGACCACGGCGAGCGCCGGGCCGGAGGACCGGTTCGCGGTCATCGTCCGGTGCCTCCGTAGACGACGGCCTCGTCGCTGTCGGAGTCGAGGCCGAAGGCCGTGTGCACGGCGCGGACGGCCTCGTTGACGTCGTCCTGGCGGGTCACGACCGAGATGCGGATCTCGGAGGTGGAGATCAGCTCGATGTTGACACCCGCGTCGGACAGCGCCTGGAAGAAGGAGGCGGTGACGCCCGGGTTCGTCTTCATACCTGCGCCGACCAGGGAGATCTTGCCGATCTGGTCGTCGTAGCGCAGGGAGTCGAAGCCGATCTGGCCCTTCGCCTTCTCCAGGGCCTCGATGGCCTTGTGGCCCTCGGACTTGGGGAGCGTGAAGGAGATGTCGGTGAGGCCCGTGGAGGCCGCCGACACGTTCTGCACGATCATGTCGATGTTGATCTCGGCGTCCGCGATGGCACGGAAGATCGCCGCGGCCTCGCCCGGCTTGTCCGGGACGCCGACGACCGTGATCTTGGCTTCGGAGACGTCGTGAGCGACTCCGGAGATGATGGCGTGCTCCACCTGCTCGTCCCCTTGCGGCTGTTCGTTGCTGACCCAGGTTCCGCGCAGTCCGGAGAAGGACGAGCGGACGTGGATCGGGATGTTGTATCGGCGTGCGTACTCGACACAGCGGTGCAGCAGCACCTTGGAACCGGAGGCGGCGAGCTCCAGCATGTCCTCGGAGGAGATCCAGTCGAGCTTCCGGGCCTTCTTCACCACGCGCGGGTCGGCGGTGAAGACGCCGTCCACGTCGGTGTAGATCTCGCAGACCTCGGCGTCCAGCGCCGCGGCGAGCGCGACGGCGGTGGTGTCCGAGCCGCCGCGGCCGAGGGTGGTGATGTCCTTGGAGTCCGCGGACACGCCCTGGAAACCGGCGACGATGGCGATGTTGCCCTCGTCCAGCGCGGTGCGGATACGGCCCGGCGTGACATCGATGATGCGCGCTTTGTTGTGGACCGAGTCGGTGATGACGCCTGCCTGGCTACCGGTGAACGACTGGGCCTCGTGGCCCAGGTTTTTGATCGCCATGGCCAGCAGGGCCATGGAGATCCGCTCTCCGGCGGTCAGCAGCATGTCGAACTCACGCCCGGCAGGCATCGGGGATACCTGCTCGGCGAGATCGATCAGCTCGTCCGTCGTGTCGCCCATCGCGGAAACCACGACGACCACTTGGTGGCCGTTCTTCTTGGCATCCACGATCCGCTTGGCGACGCGCTTGATGCCCTCGGCATCGGCTACGGAGGAGCCTCCGTACTTCTGCACGACAAGGCCCACGTGCGCTCCTCGCTCAGTCCGTCTCATTGCTGGTGCAGTCTAACGAGCGGCCGCGATCCGACCGCTTCGTACCACATCATGAGACGAACAGATCAAAGAATACGTTCCCCGCCGCGCGGCCCGGGTTGTGCGCCGAGGGCGGGGTACGCATGGCCGGAGCGCGGGGCGCGGGGCGCCTCACTTGCGGCCGAGACCGCCGAGCTCCTCGGCCATGACCTGCCCGGCCTGCTCGGCGAGGTCGTCCTCCGCCAGGTCCTCGTCGGTGTCCAGGCCGTCCAGGGCCGCCAGCGGCTGGTCCAGCCGTACGTGCGCGATCAGCGACTGGAGGGCACGCAGGGTGGCCGAGGCCGTCGGGCCCCAGTTGGTGAAGTACGAGAACTGCCACCACCACAGCGCCTCGGTGATCCGGCCCGACTGGTGGTGGATGAGCCCGTGCCGCAGGTCGGCGACCACCTCGGCCAGGTCGTCGGAGATCCGGTGCGCCACCGGGGCCTTGCGCGGCTCGTACGGGTCGAAGACCTCGGAGTAGACGTCGACCGGCTCCAGCATCACCGCGAACCGCTCGCGCAGGTCGTCCACGTCCGGCTCCGGGCCGAGGTCGGGCTCGTAGCGCTCCTCGGGCAGTACGTCCTGGTACGCACCCAGCCGGCCCCCTGCCAGCAGCAGCTGGGAGACCTCCAGTAGGAGGAAGGGCACGGCGCTGTCCGGATCCTCGCCCTTGGCCACTTCCGTGACCGCGACGATGAACGACTCGATCTGGTCCGCGATCGAAGCGGCGAAATCGTCCGGGTCCTGGCCCAGAGCGTGCAGCGTTGCGTCAGACATCGAGAAGTCGCCTTCCTTCAAAGGCCCGCCCCAGCGTGACCTCGTCCGCGTACTCCAGATCTCCCCCGACGGGGAGCCCGCTGGCCAGGCGGGTGACCTTCAGGCCCATGGGCTTGATCATGCGGGCGAGGTAGGTGGCGGTCGCCTCGCCCTCCAGGTTCGGGTCGGTCGCCAGGATCAGCTCGGTGACCGTGCCGTCCGCGAGCCGCGCCAGCAGCTCGCGAATGCGCAGGTCGTCGGGGCCGACCCCCTCGATCGGGCTGATCGCGCCGCCGAGGACGTGGTACTTGCCCCGGAATTCGCGGGTCCGCTCGACGGCGACGACGTCCTTCGGTTCTTCCACGACACAGATGACCGTGGGGTCGCGGCGCGGGTCGCGGCAGATGCCGCACCGCTCCTCCTGCGCCACGTTCCCGCACACCGCGCAGAACCGGACCTTCTCCTTGACCTCCAGCAGCGCGTGCGCGAGGCGGCGGACGTCGGTGGGCTCGGCCTGCAGGATGTGGAAGGCGATCCGCTGCGCGCTCTTGGGCCCGACGCCGGGCAGCCTGCCCAGTTCGTCGATCAGGTCCTGGACCACGCCTTCGTACAACGGACTGCCTTCTTTCGATGTGGGGAGTACTACACGCCTACGTACTAGGTAGTGGGTACCGGGTACCGGTCCTAGAACGGAAGGCCGGGAATGCCGCTGCCGCCGCCCAGCCCCTGGGCCAAGGGGCCCAGCTTCTGCTGCTGGAGCGCCTGGGCATTCTCGTTGGCCGCCTGGACCGCCGCGACCACCAGGTCGGCGAGGGTCTCGGTGTCCTCCGGGTCCACCGCCTTCGGGTCGATCACCAGCGCGCGCAGTTCACCGGATCCGGTGACGGTCGCCTTGACGAGGCCGCCGCCGGCCTGGCCCTCGACCTCGGCCTGCGCGAGCTCTTCCTGGGCTGCGGCGAGGTCCTGCTGCATCTTCTGGGCCTGCTGGAGCAGCTGCTGCATGTTGGGCTGGCCACCACCGGGAATCACAGGTCACTCACTCCGTAGCGTCGGTCCAAGCCTGAGGCAGCTTGGTCAATCCGAGCCTACGTGCTCCCCGGGCGCCGCGCCCTACGCCGAGAGGACCAACTCTTTCGAGTGAGAGACAAGGCGTACGCGTACCTGATGGAAACCTCCTTGCGGGCGGAAATCCCGGGATTCGTTGTCCATCGAGTGTCATTGGAAGGTAGGAAGAGCATGCGCACCATTGCGCACACGCGCACCACCACACGTCAGCGCAGGCAGAGGGAGTGCCGGGTGAGCCAGCCGGAGATGCAGCCCGAGGGGCCACCCCGGGATCCCCGGGAGGAGGGCGGCGGTCCGACGGCGGGCGACCTGACCGGCAGGCCGTTCCCCCTGGGGGACTGGGGCGAGCCCGCCGAGCAGCTCGACGAGCTCTACCGGCGGGTCGAGGCCGACGCACTGCGCACCGCCGAGTGGTATCTGTCCGACCGGGCGTGGAAGCGCCGGGGGGCGCGCGTGCTGCGCGCCGGAGCGGCCGTGGGCGCCGTCGCGGGCGCCGCGATGCCGCTGCTGGAGCTGACGGGCTCGGCGCCGGGCGCCTCGGCGTACGGGTACCTGTCCCTCCTCTTGGGCGCGGCCTGTCTGGCCTGCGACCGGTTCTTCGGACTGACCTCGGGCTGGATGCGGGACGTGGCCACCGCCCAGGCCGTGCAGCGCCGACTCCAGACCCTCCAGTTCGACTGGGCCTCGGAGAACGTTCGAGAGGTGCTCGGCCCGACGGAGGGCACGGCCAGCGAGGCGGCCGAGCGCTGCCTCACGGTGCTGCGCCGCTTCTCGGAGGACGTGACGGAGCTGGTGCGCTCCGAGACCGCGGAGTGGATGGTGGAGTTCAGCTCCGGCCCTGCCCCACTGGTGATGCAGTCCCTGGGCGCCGCCGGCGCCCGCTCGGACGCGTACGTCCCCCCGGCCCGCTTCCCCCTCCCCCCGGGCACCCGCCCGAACATGCCCCGCCAACGCCCCCCGGAACAACCGCGCTGACCCTTCCAGCCCCGTCGGCGTTTGAGGCGGGGGCAATCAGCCTCGCCGGCGTTTGAGGGGGCAATCAGCCTCGCCGGCGTTTGAGGCGCAGGTCTGGGGTGGAGCCCCTGGGGTCCCCCCGGACGGAGTCTGGGGGGAGAAACGGCAGGGCGGCGCCTGCTCCGCGCAGCGGAACCCGCACCCGCCCACGCCCATGCCCGCCGCCCCGCGAGGCAGCCGCTCAGCTGAAGATGATCATCGACCCCTGGCCAAGGCTCCGCGTAGCCGCCGCATGCAACCCCAGCCACACATGCCGCTCCCGCGCAAACGGGCTGTCGTCATACGGCATCGGCCCCGCCGGCTCCTCCAACGACGTCGGCCGCCCCGGCGGAGCCGGCGCCGCGGGCGGGTTCGCCGGGTCTATCCCGATCGCCGGAGCCACGAAGACCAGCTCCCGCAGCAGCCCGTGCGCGGACCCCAGCGGCCCGCCCCCCGCCAACAGCTCCTCGTTCGCCAGCGGAGCCGGGAAGTCCACCGGCACGTACGCCCCCGCGTGGTCGTAGTGCCACACCAGGTGCGACTGCTGGGCCGTCGGCTCGAACATCTCCAGCAGCTGCTCGTAGTCCCCGCCCAGCTCGTCCACCGGCGTCACCGGCAGCCCGCAGATCTGGAGCAGGTAGGCCCTCCGCAGGAAATGCAGGGCGTCGTAGTCGAAGCCGGCCACCGGAGCCACGTCCCCGCTCAGGCCCGGCATGTAAGCGAACACGGGCACCGACGGCAGACCCGCCTCACCCAGCGCCTTGTCGTACGAGGCGATCTCTTCCGCGAAGGGGTTGTCGGGGCTGTGGCACAGCACGTCGACAAGGGGGACCAACCACAGGTCACAGGCCACGCGGGCTCCGATCAGTCGTTGCCGCCGATCGGGCCAGCGTAGTGCGCCGGACACTCTCCGCGAAGGGGTGCGCAGAACCGGGTGTACGGCGGGTGACGGCATGGCCCCGCGCAGCCACATCCGCCCGCGCCCCTAAAGGCCGGCGGCCCAGTCCAGACCGTGCTGGTTGTACTCGTGCACGATGCGCCGTACCTCGTCCGCGTCCGCCAGCGTCACCGCGTCCACCAGCTCGTTGTGCCCGCACCACAGCGCCGCGCGCAGCTGCGGCTCGCGCTGGAGGTGGGGTACGGCGAATACCCAGCACTGCACGCGGATGCGGTGCAGAAACTCCGAGATGTAGGTGTTGCCGACCAGCCCGCCCAGCTCCCGCCAGAAGCGGAGGTCGTAGCCGATCAGCACTTCGAGCGAACCGCTCTGCGCGGCCCTCCGCGCCTCCTCGGCCCGGCGGCGCACCGACACCAGCATTTCGCCGGAGCCGGGGGCGGTGCCGCGCTCGGCGAGCCGGCGGAAGATCCCGTCCACCACCAGCGCGCGCGCTTCGACCATGCCGCGGAAGTCGTCCACGGAGAAGATCCGCACGCGGAATCCGCGGTGCTGGACCAGTTCCAGCAGCCCCTGGGCCGAGAGGTCCACGAGCGCCTCGCGGACCGGGGTCGCGGAGACCTCGTACTGCTCGGCGATCTGCTTGACGGTGAACTCGGTCCCCGGCGGCAGGCGGCCCGCGAGCACCTCGTCACGCAGCGCGTCCGCGATCTGCTGGCGAAGTGTGTTGCGGGTGACAGCGCCGCTGCCTGGCATAAGGGTCCGTCTCCTCGATAGAACTCCGGACACCTTAGGCCAGACAGCGAGGCCGAAACCGAACGGTTCGTGATCGTTATACGGATCTACCGACTGTTATGCGGACGGGGAACCGGCCACCTGCGGCGGCGGCCCGGTCACCTGCGGCGGCGGCCCTGTCACCTGCCCTTTTGCCGCCCCCGGACCGCCGACCGCCCCCGCCGCACTGCGCCTATCCGGTTGTGGTGTGGCGGTCGGCGACCGCCAGGGCCTCGTCCAGCAGGGCCAGCCCCTCCTTCGCCTCCGACTCCGTGATCGTGCACGGCGGGACGACGTGCGTCCGGTTCATGTTGACGAAGGGCCAGAGCCCGGAGGCCTTGCAGGCCGCGGAGAACTCGGCCATGGGCGCGTTGGCGGCGCCCGCCGCGTTGTACGGGACGAGCGGCTCGCGCGTCTCCTTGTCCCGTACGAGTTCCAGGGCCCAGAAGGTGCCCAGGCCCCGCACCTCGCCGACCGACGGGTGCCGCTCGGCGATCTCGGCGAGCGCCGGGCCGATGACGTTCGTGCCGAGGTGGGCGGCGTGGTCGACGATCCCCTCGTCCTCCATCGCGTTGATCGTCGCGACGGCGGCGGCGCAGGCCAGGGGGTGGCCGGAGTACGTCAGTCCGCCCGGGTAGGGGCGGGTGGCGAAGGTCTCGGCGATGGCGGCGGAGATGGCGACGCCGCCGAGCGGCACGTACCCGCTGTTCACGCCCTTGGCGAAGGTGATCAGGTCGGGGGTGACCCCCCAGTTCTCGGCGGCGAACCATTTGCCGGTCCGCCCGAAGCCGGACATGACCTCGTCGAGGATGAAGACGATGCCGTGGGCGTCGCAGAGCTCGCGTACGCCGGCGAGGTAGCCGGGCGGCGGCGTCATGATCCCGGCGGTGCCGGGGACGCTCTCCAGGATGATCGCGGCGATGGTCGCCGGCCCCTCGAAGGCGATGGTGTCGGCGAGGTGCGCGAGGGCGCGCTCGCACTCCTCGGTCTCGGTGGCGGCATGGAAGGCGGAGCGGTAGAGGAACGGGCCCCAGAAGTGCACGACGCCGGCGGCAGCCGTGTCGGAGGGCCAGCGGCGCGGGTCGCCGGTGAGATTGATCGCGGCGGCGGTGGCGCCGTGGTACGAGCGGTAGGTGGACAGCACCTTCTGCCGGCCGGTGTGCAGCCGGGCCATGCGGACGGCGTTCTCGACGGCCTCGGCGCCGCCGTTGGTGAAGAAGATCTTGTCCAGGTCGCCGGGGGTCCGCTCGGCGATGAGGCGTGCGGCCTCGGAGCGGACGTCGACGGCGAAGCCCGGCGCGAGGGTGCAGAGCCGGGCGGCCTGCTCCTGGACGGCGGCGACGACCTTCGGGTGCTGGTGGCCGATGTTGGTGTTGACCAGCTGGGAGGAGAAGTCGAGGAAGCGGTTCCCGTCGTAGTCCCAGAAGTACGAGCCCTCGGCGCCGGCGACGGCCGGCGGGTCGATCAGGGCCTGGGCGGACCACGAGTGGAAGACGTGAGCGCGGTCGGCGGCCTTGACGGTCGCGCCGGTGACATGAGGGGTCATGCCGCCACGCTAGGAGTGTGCAGGTGGGAAGGGATATCGGCGGACTGTATGGGGTGAGGGTGCCACTCTCGGCAGTCTGTATGCGCGCCATGCATTGACAGCACACTGTCGCAATGACAGCCTTCTGTCATACGGAGCGGTGTCCAGACGCCGGAGGCGATCAAGATGAACGAAACGCCGGGCAAGCCCGTCCACCTGGCCGTCTACGACACGTACGCGGACTGGGAGGCCGGCCACACCACCGCCCACCTCACGCAGCGCGGTCACGAGATCCGTACGGTCGGCTTCGCCGCAGGGCAGCCGGTCACCACCATGGGCGGCGTCCGCATCCAGCCCGACCTGTCCCTCGCGGACCTGCGGCCCGAGGACTCCTCCCTCCTGATCCTGACCGGCGCCTCGCTCTGGGACACGACCGACGAACTGGCGCCCTTCGCGGCCAAGGCGAAGGAGTTCCTGACGGCGGGCGTCCCGGTGGCGGCGATCTGCGGAGCCACGGCCGGCCTGGCCCGGGCCGGCGTACTGGACGGCCGCAGGCACACCAGCGCGGTCTCCTTCTACCTGGCTGACCAGCCCGGCTACGCGGGAGCCGAGCACTACGTCGAGGCCGACGCGGTGACGGACGGCGACCTGATCACGGCCGGGCCGACGGAACCGGTGGCCTTCGCCCGCGAGGTCTTCGCCCGCCTCGGCGTCTACAAGCCGGATGTCCTGGACGCGTGGTACCGCCTGTTCCACGACTCGGACGCGAGCGCCTACCCCGTGCTGATGGCGGCGTCGAAAGCCGAGGCGTCGGAGGCTGCGGCGTCGCAGGCCGCGGCGTCGGAGGCCGGCGATGCCTGAGGAGCCCGCGCCGGAGGGCCTCTCGCTGCGCGCCCGTCAGGACCTGCTGAGCCGTACCGCACTCGGGATCTTCCGGCTGAACGGCCAGTTCCTCTCCGTCTCGGAGGAGCTGGCCCGGCCGGCCGGGCTGACGGCCGCCTGGTGGCAGGTGCTGGGCGCGGTCCTGGAGGGGCCCCTGCCCGTCGCGGGCATCGCCCGGGCGATGGGGATCACCCGGCAGAGCGTGCAGCGCATCGCGGACCTGCTGACCGCGAAGGGCTTGGCGGAGTACGTCCCGAACCCGGCTCACCGCCGGGCAAAACTCCTCCGCCCGACGGAGGCCGGCCGCGCGGCGGTGGCCCGCATCAACCCGGGCCACGCCTCCCTGGCCACCCGCCTCGCGGCAGAACTGGGCGACGCCGCCTTCGAGGAAACGGCCCGAGCCCTGGAACGCCTGACGAGAGCCCTCGAAACCCTCCAGTCCGCGGACACCCCGCTCCCGCAACAGAGCCCCACCCCCGGCCCGCACGACCCCACCCAGCCGGACCACAATCCAGCCTCGCCGGCGCTTGAGGCGCGGGGCGGGGGGCGGAGCCCCGATCCTTGAGCCGCACAGGCCTTGCAGCCGGCTCCCCCGCTGTCCCACGGCACCACTCACCGGCGCGCTCGCCGGCACGGACAACCCGCCGCTCACCTACCCCGTCGTCTACCGGGCCGTCTCCCTGTGGACGGTCCGGGACGGGGAGATCGTGGGCGCGCGGGAGTACTGGACCAGCCCCGGCCAGGACCCGGCACCCCGCTGGCGCGCGGGCTACGTCGAACCGCTGGTGGCCGACTGAGCCGACACGCCGCCCGGCGGTCCTACCCGGACCCCTCCCACGGCTCCACGAGGGCGTCCAGCTCCTCCCCGATGGTGGCACGCAGACCGTCATGGCGGCTGGTCAGCGCGTACTGCTCGGCTCGCCAGTACTCCTCCGCGTAGAGCCAGACGGGCAACCGGACCCGGTCGGCGGGCTCCCAGTCGTAGCGGGGCCAAATGTGGGCGTGCAGGTACGGGTCGGTGTTGCCGAGGATCTCGATGTTCACGCGGCGGAAGGCCGGGTCGAGCCGGCGGCAGGCGCGTTCGACCGCCTCGGCGAGCCGCTCCAGGTCGGTGAGGTACGCGATTCTGCGCGGCCGGGGCAGGTCGGAGAGCCGGGTCACTGAGGAGTCGTCGGTGAGCAGGACGGAGTACCCGGGCAGGAACTGCCGGTCCCCGATGGCGGCGAAGCCTGCGCCGAGGCGGCGCAGGACGGTGGGGTTCTGGCCGCGGTGCGCGGCGCCGATCCGGTCGTGACGCCAGTCGGTGTAGGTCATGCCGGAACAGTAAAGGGCAGTCCTCACCCGGGACTTCGACCCGCCCTTGACTCTCAGATACCCCCTGTCATACCTCAGAGCTACGCGGCAAGACGGCTCCGTAGCGTGACGCCGTCGAGGGGTGCCGATTTCTAACTTCGGTTGCAGAGGAGGGCGCTGACGGCTCTTCCCGACCGAAGGAAGAGCGATGGCAACGGGGACGACGGGCGCGGCGGGGACCACGAGACCGGCGGACACCGCAGGACCGGCAGGGGCGACGGTCACGGCCGGCCGAGATGGAGCGACACGCACGGAGGCGGGCGCGACCGCGGGCGCGCCCGCGGACCGCGGCTCGGCGGCGGGGTCCGCACGGTCCACCCCTCGGCCCACCGGTCGCCTGCGCCGCACGCTGCTGGCCTCCCTGGTCGCCGCGGCCGTGGTGTTCCCCATGTCCGCCGCCGCCTCCCCCAACGTCCCCGCCCCCGCGCCCGCCGCCTTCGCCGAGGACGCCGCACCGCACGACCGGTACGCCGCCAACCGCGCCAACCTCGCCGAGGCGGCCCGGATGGCCGAGGGCGCCGGCCGCACCGGCCGGGCCGCCAAGCTCCGTGCCATGGGGGCGGCCGGTGCGGCGCAGTTCCTCACCTTCGACGGCCGCGGGCGGGGCCGGGCCGTCGAGGTGTTCGGCGATCTGGAGAGCGCCGACCGGGTCACCGTGCTGGTCCCCGGATCGGACACGACGCTCGACACCTACCAGAGGTTCCGTGCCGGCGCCGTCTCCCTCCAGCAGCGCCTCCAGGCCGAGCATCCGCGCTCCGCCGTGGTCGCCTGGCTCGGGTACGACACCCCCGGCACGGTCAGCACGACCGTCCTGACCGCCGATCGCGCCGACGAGGCCGCTGCCGATCTGGGCCCCTTCCTCGACCGGTTGCGGGCCGTGTCAGGGTCCGGCAGCCGCCTCTCGCTCCTGTGCCACTCCTACGGTTCCGTGGTCTGCGCCCGGACCGGGCCGACCGGCCCCGCCGTCGTCGACATGGTCCTGTTCGGCAGTCCGGGAACGGGAGCCGAGTCCGCGCGGGACCTGCCGACGGGAGCCCGGGTCTGGGCGGGGCGCGGCACCGGCGACTGGATAGGGAACGTCCCGCACGTCCGGCTCGGCGGAGTCGGCTTCGGTACCGACCCCGTGGACCCCGCCTTCGGAGCGCGGGCCTTCGCCGCCGGCGCCGCCGGGCACAGCGACTACCTCAAGCCGGGCACCGAGTCCCTCGACAGCCTGGCCGCCATCGTCCTCGGCACCACGCCCGCTTCGGAGGTCCCCCATGCGTAAGCTACGCGCCCGCTGGACCGTCCTGGCCGAGGCCGTGGACTGCGCAACCCCGCCCGGCCGGGACCGGGCCGTGGACGCGCTGCGGGCCTTCGCGATCCTCGGCGTGGTGCTCGGCCACTGGCTGGTCACCGCCCTCACCACCGCCGAGGGCGGCCTGAGCACCACCAGTCCACTGGCCCACATGAGTTGGCTGGCCCCGGTGTCCTGGGTGTTCCAGACGCTGGCCGTGTTCTTCCTCGTCGGCGGGCACGTCGCCGCCCGCGGCTATGCCTCGGCGCGGGCCCGGGGGGACTCGTACCGCACCTGGGTCGGGCAGCGGCTGGGGCGGCTGTTCCGTCCGGTCGCCGCCGTGCTCACGCTGTGGGCGGTCGTGGCGGGCGGGATGCTGATCGGCGGAGTGGAGCTGAGTACCGTCCAGACGCTGGTCAAGCTGGTCCTCTCGCCCCTCTGGTTCCTCCTCGTCTTCGCCGCGCTGACCGCCGCGACCCCGCTTGTGGCCCGGCTGAGCCCCCTGTGGCCACTGGCCGTGGTGGCCGGGGTCGACCTGTGGCGCTTCCGATTCGACGGGCCCGAGTGGGCCGGCTGGATCAACGTGGCCGCCGGCTGGCTCGTCCCCTACACCCTGGGCGCCGCCTGGTCCCGGGGAGCGTTCGTCCGGCGCGGACCTGCCGTCCTCCTGCTCGCCGCGGGAAGCGCCGCGGCCGCCGCGCTGATCCTCTGGGGCGGGTACCCGGCGTCCATGGTGGGTGTCCCCGGGGCTCCGATATCGAACCTGAACCCGCCGACGCTCGCCGCTGTCGCGTTCGGGCTGGCCCAGTGCGGGCTGGCGCTGCTGGTGCGCGAGCCGCTGGCCCGGGCCATGCGACGGCCGGCGGCCTGGGCGAAGGTGGCCCTGGTGAACCTCTCCGCCATGACGGTCTTCCTCTGGCACCAGACCGCCATGATGGCCGTCACCGCCCTCGGGCTGCTGCTCCCGACCGACCTGCCCGGCCTGCACACCGTCCCGGATTCGGCGGAGTGGATAGCCGCCCGGCTCCTGTGGCTGCCGGTGTTCGCCACCGCGCTGACGCTCTGCTGGGCCGCGTTCCATACGTACGAACGGGGCCGGCGCCCCAAGCCGGGCACCCCCCGGCCCTCGCCCGTCCGCGGGTCCCACACCGCTGCGGGATCCCTCGCACCCACGCGGCCCAGGGTCGCGCCCGCCCGGGAGATCACCCATGCCTAGGGTGGAGGGCGTGAACGAGCAGAGCAGGCTCCCGGCCCAGGTCCCCGCGACGCGGGGCGACATGCTGCGGGCCACGGCGAAGGAACTGCTCACCCTGCGGCGGGATCCCCTCCCCCGGATGTCCCGGCCGCGGTGGCTGGCCCGGCTGCCGCACGTCATCGTCGCCTACGCCGCCGTCCTCTTCGGCTTCCTCACCATGGAACAGCTCGCCGACCACTACCACTTGACCGGCGCGGCCCCGCTGGTGATGGCGATCCTGACCGGGGTGTCCATCGCGCTCGCGATGTTCCGCCCGATCGCCGCGTGGTGGCTCGGCCTGATCGCGGCCGGCCTCGGCGCATGGGCGATGTACGACCACGTCGGTCAAGGACAGACCTGGCCCGGGACTCCCGGCGGGATCTTCGCCTTCGCCGTGGTGATCCTCCTGGTCGCCCTGCGGGTACCACCCCGCGTCACCATCGCGGTCATCACCGTCTCCGTCGCCTGCACCGGCCTGGCCGAGGCGCTGTTGAAGCCGGAGCACAGCGGGAGTACCGCCTTGGGCGGTGCCCTCCTGTTCGGCTTCGCGGGGCTGCTCGGCTATGCGCTGCGCGCACTGCGGCTGGCCCGCGGCGAGCTGGTCGAGCAGGAGACGCTCACCGAGGAGGAACGCGCCCGGCGCACCCTGCTCGAGGAGCGCAGCCGGATCGCCCGCGAGCTGCACGACGTCGTCGCACACCACATGTCGGTCATCTCCATCCAGGCCCAAGTCGCCCCGCACCTCGTGGAGAACCCTTCCGAGGAGCTCAAGGAGAACCTGGCGGGCATCCGGGAGAACGCGGTGGAGGCCCTCACCGAGCTGCGGCGGGTGCTGGGTGTGCTGCGCTCCGAGCAGCCGGATGATCCCGTCGCCCTGCAACATCCGCAGCCGACCCTCGCCGAGCTGGACGGCCTCGTGGACAACGTGCGCGGCGCCGGACTGGATGTGACCACCGAGATCGCGGGCATCCGGCGGCCGCTGACGCCCGGCGTCGAGCTGACCGCGTACCGGATCGTGCAGGAGGCGTTGAGCAACTGCCTGCGGCACGCGGCCGGTTCGCGCGTGGAGGTCGGCATCGCCTACGGGCCCCGCGATCTGCACCTGTGCATCGCCAATACGGCCCCGCCCCGACCGGCGCCGCCCTCGCCCGGTGCGGGACACGGGCTGCTGGGGATGCGGGAGCGGGCGGGCATGCTGGGGGGCGAGCTGGCCGCCGGTCCGCGACCCGACGGGGGGTACGAGGTGTCCGCCGTCCTCCCGATGGATCCGCAGGACCGGCCCGGCAGCTCCTCATCCGAGACGAAGAGGGAATCATGAGCACCCCGATCAAGGTGATGATCGCCGACGACCAGATGATGGTCCGGCAGGGCTTCACCGTGCTTCTCAACGCCCAGCCCGACATCGAGGTGGTCGGCCAGGCCGTGGACGGGGCGGACGCCGTGGCCAAGGTGGGCGAACTGGACCCGGATGTGGTCCTGATGGACATCCGTATGCCCGGAATGGGCGGCATCGAAGCCACGTCCGTCATCACGGGCGCCGCCGGCTCCACGGTGAAGGTGCTGGTGCTGACCACCTTCGACCTGGACGAGTACGTGTACGAAGCGCTGCGGGCCGGGGCCTCCGGGTTCCTGCTCAAGGACGCGTCCGCCGACCAGCTCGCGGAGGGGGTGCGGGTGGTGGCGGCCGGGGAGGCGCTGCTGTCGCCGAACATCACGAAGCGGCTCATCACGGAGTTCTCCCGGATGGGGGCGCCGCGGGCGCCGTCGCGGGCGCGGATCGACGAGCTGACGGAGCGGGAGACGGAGGTGCTGACGCTGGTCGCCCAGGGCCTGTCCAATGCGGAGATCGCGCAGCACCTGACGGTGGCGGAGCAGACGGTGAAGACCCATGTGGGCCGGATCCTCGTGAAGCTGGGCCTGCGGGACCGCACCCAGGCGGCGGTGTTCGCGTACGAGACGGGGCTGGTCCGTCCGACGGGCTACTGACCTGCCCCGGGTAGTACTTGAGAGGGATGCCGGGAAATCCCCTTGGGCGGCGATGCGGACCAGGGCGGTGCGGACCTACGGTTCTTGTATGAGCGAGACGACCACCGGGGGGACAGCCCGGACACCTGAGTTCCGCATGGCATCGGGGGTGATCGAGACCCTGCGCCAGGACCTCGTCACCGATGCCTTCGCCTACCGGCCGCTGCCGCTGCTGGAGGCGCCCGGGCGTATCGTGCGACGGCTTCCCGAGGCGATACGGCGTTTCTTCCCGTGGACGCAGTATGCGGCGGTGACGGTGCTGGCCTTTTTCGTCATGCTGCTCACGGCCTCTTCCCAGTCCAGCTCCCTCGGGGACGCCGGCGAGTTCCTCATGGGGGCGATAGCCGCGGCCCCGGTCCTCATGACGCTGGTGCGGCCGGTCGCCGCGTGGTGGGCGGCCGTCGCGATGACGGTGGTGCTTGCCGTCTTCGGCGGTGACGGGGACTGGCCGTGGGGTCCGGCCGCCTTCGTCGCGTACATCGCGGTCATGGTCCTGGTCACGCTGCGGACCGGGCCCCAGGTGGCGGCCTGGATGTGGACGCTGACGCTCGCGCTCGGCTTCGCCCTCTCGGTGCTGTTCAGGACCCGGTATGGGACGAACCTGCCGGAGATGGGGGTGGTCTCGGCCTTCGCCCTGGTGATCACGAGCAGCATCCACATACGCCGCCACGCCAGGGCCGAGGTGAGCGCGCAGCAGGAGGTCACGGCCGTCGAGCGGGACAAGCGCACGCTGCTGGAGGAGCGGACGACGATCGCCCGGGAGTTGCACGATGTCGTGGCCCACCACATGTCGGTGGTGGCGATCCAGGCGGAGGCCGCGCCGTACCGGGTGAAGAATCCGCCGCCGGAGTTGGAGGCCGCGTTCGTCACCATTCGGGAGAACGCGGTGGCGGCGCTCACCGAGCTGCGGCGGGTGCTGGGAGTGGTGCGCTCCGCGGACTATGAGGCTCCGGACGCCCCGCAGCCGACGCTGGCCTCGCTGGACGGGCTGCTGGCCAATGTGCGGGAGGCCGGGCTGAGTGTGGAGAAGACGGTCACGGGTGCGGTGCGGGAGTTGCCGCAGGGGGTCGAGCTGTCGGCGTACCGGATCATCCAGGAGGCCTTGAGCAACACGCTGCGGCACGCGCCGGGCGCGGCGGCGGCGGTGGAGGTGTCGTATGTGCTGGGCGGCCTGGGGATACGGGTGGTCAATGAGGCCGGGACCGGGGATGTGCGGCCTTCGCCTGGGGCCGGGCACGGGATCACCGGGATGCGGGAGCGCGTGGCCATGCTCGAAGGGGAGATGACGGCCGGCGAAACCGGGACGGGCGGGTACGAGGTGGCGGTGTTCATACCGGTGCCCGGCCGTCCGGAGCCGGGCCCGGTGCCGCAGGAGGGGGCGGCATGACGATCAGGGTGCTGATCGTCGACGACCAGATGATGGTGCGCGAGGGGTTCTCGGTCCTGTTGAACGCCATGGAAGGCATCGAGGTGGTGGGCGAGGCGGTCGACGGGCGGGAGGCCATCACGCAGGTGGCGGCGCTGCGGCCGGACGTGGTGCTGATGGACATCCGGATGCCGCACATGAACGGGCTGGAGGCGACGCGGGAGATCGTGGCCGCCGACACGGACGCGAAGGTGCTGGTCCTGACGACCTTCGACCTCGACGAGTACGTGTACCAGGCGCTGCGGGCGGGAGCCTCGGGGTTTCTGCTCAAGGACGCGTCGGCCCGTCAGCTGGCCGACGGCGTACGGGTGGTGGCGGCCGGCGAGGCGCTGCTGGCGCCTTCGGTGACCAAGCGGCTGATCGCGGAGTTCTCCAAGCTCTCCGAGACGCCGAAGCCCGCTGACCCGGCGGGGCTGGGCGAGTTGACGGAGCGCGAGAAGGAGGTGCTGGTGCTGATCGCGCAGGGGTTGTCCAACGGAGAGATAGCGGGGCGGCTGATCGTCGCGGAGTCCACGATCAAGACCCATGTCAGCCGGATCCTCGTGAAGCTGGGCCTGCGGGACCGCACCCAGGCGGCGGTGTTCGCCTACGAGACCCGGCTGGTGACTCCGGGATAGGGCAAGGCGGGCCGGGAGGTCCGGGCGCGGCCTCGGTCAGGCCCTGTGGGCAGTGCGGAAGCGGGAGGCGTAGGCGGAGGGGGTGGTGCCGAGGTGGCGGGCGAAGGCGCGGCGAAGGGATTCGTCGGTGCCGAGGCCGCTGCGGCGGGCGGCGACGGTGACCGGCTCGCCCTGCTCCAGGAGGATCCGCGCGGCCTCCAGGCGGAGGGTGTCCAGGTGCGCGGCCGGCGTGGTGCCGGTGTGGGCCTTGAAGAGGCGGGAGAGGTGGCGGGAGCTGAGGCCCGCGCGGCGGGCCAGAGCGGTGAGGCTGTGATCGGCCGCGGGATCGGCGGCCATGGCGTCGAGGAGGGGGCGCAGCACCGGGTCGCGGGTGGGTGAGGTGCGGGAGGCCGCGGAGAACTGCGACTGGCCGCCGGGGCGTTGCAGGAACACCACGAGGTCGCGGGCGACGCGGCGGGCGGTGTCGGGGCCGAGGTCCTGTTCGACGAGGGCCAGGCAGACGTCGATGCCGGCGGTGACTCCGGCGGAGGTGAGGACGGGGCCGTCCTGGACGTAGATGGCGTCGGGGATGACGGTGGTGCCCGGGTAGGAGCGGGCGAGGTCGGCGGCGTGCTCCCAGTGGGTGGTGGCGCGGCGGCCGTCCAGCAGCCCGGCCGCGGCGAGGGCGAAGGCGCCGGTGCAGACGGCGGCGACCCGGTCGGCGCGGGCGGCCAGCCGGGCGACGAGCTCGACCAGGTCGGGCCGGGTGCGGAGGGTGTCCAGGTCGGCGGGGCCGGGGACCACCAGGGTGGCCGTGCGGGAGACCGCGTCGGCCGGGAGGTCGGCGTCGACCCGCAGGCCGGTGGAGGTGCGGACGGGGGCGCCGTCGGGGGTGCAGACCTGGACGGCGTAGGGGCGGCCGGCGGTGGTGAAGACCTCCAGCGGGGCGGCGACGTCCAGGAGGCGTACGCCGTCGAAGGCGAGGACGGTGATCGTGTGGGTGCCCATGCCCGCACGGTAGCGGGGAGGGGACGGCACGGGACGGGTGTCCGGATGTGTGGGGTGCCTGGCTCTACGGACATGGCGGGCGGGACGGGTGCGCGGGGAGGCTGGAGGCACGTCGAGAGGAGCAGTGGTGGATAGGGAGGGGCACAGCGTGAGTCGGAACAGTGTGGGGGTGTGGGGGGACAGCGCCGCCGGGGTGGCCGTGCCGAGCAGCAGGCTCGCCGCCGAGGCGACCGAGCTGGTGCGGGACACCGCAAGCGAGTTGATCTACCACCACTCGCGGCGCGTGTACTGGTTCGGCAGTCTTCAGGGGCGGCGGCGGGGGCTCGCGTTCGATCCGGAGCTGCTGTACGTCGGGGCGATGTTCCACGATCTGGGGCTCGGGAAGGAGTTCCGGGCGAGCGGGCGGCGGTTCGAGGTCGACGGGGCGGACGAGGCCCGGCGGTTCCTGGAGCGCCACGGGATACCGGAGGGCGGGGTCCGCCGGGTGTGGACGGCGATCGCCCTGCACACCACCCCCGGGATACCGGAGTTCATGGAGCCCGAGGTGGCGCTGCTGACGGCGGGCGTGGAGTACGACGTCCTGGGCATCGGCTTCGGCGACATCGACGCGGCCGCCCGCGCCGAGATCACCGCGCTGCACCCGCGGCCGGACTTCAAGCGGCGCATCCTCCAGGCCTTCACCGAGGGGATCGAGCAGAAGCCGGAGACCACCTTCGGCAATGTGAAGGCCGACGTACTGCGGCACTTCGTCCCCGGCTTCGTCCCCGGGGATTTCGTGGAGGTGATCCAGGGATCCCCGTGGGAGGAGTGATCCGGATCTAGGCTGCGGGGATGGGCTTTGATCCGTGGGATGCCGCGTTCGTCGCCGATCCGTATCCGGCGTACCGGGAGGTGCGGGAGCAGGGGCGGGCCGTGTGGTGCGAGGCCACCGGGCAGTGGCTGGTGGCGCACTACGCCGATGTGAGTGCGCTGTTGCGGGACCGGCGACTGGGGCGGACCTATCTGCACCGGTTCTCGCACGAGGAGTTCGGGCGCGAGGCGCCGCCGCCCGAGCACGAGCCCTTCCACGTACTCAACGGAAACGGCCTCCTCGACCTGGAGGATCCCGCGCACGCACGGGTACGCCGGCTGGTGGCCAAGGCCTTCACTCCGCGGACGGTGGAGCGGCTGGTGCCCGCCGTGCGGCGGCTGGCCGGAGAGCTGGTGGGGCGGCTGCTCGCGGACGGGGGCGGGGATCTGCTCACCACGGTCGCCGAGCCGCTGCCGGTGGCGGTGATCGCGGAGCTGTTGGGGGTGCCGGAGGCGGACCGAGGGCTGCTGCGGCCTTGGTCGGCGGACATCTGCGGGATGTTCGAGCTCCGGCCGGACGAGGAGACGGCACGGCGCGCGGTGCGGGCGAGCGTGGAGTTCAGCGCGTACCTGCGGGGCCTGATCGCCGAGCGGCGCATGCGGCCCGGGGAGGATTTGATCTCCGGGCTGATCGCCGCCCACGATGAGGAGGGCCGGCTCAGCGAGCAGGAGGTGATCTCTACCTGCGTGCTCCTGCTGAACGCCGGGCACGAGGCGACCGTCAACACGACCACCAACGGGTGGTGGGCATTGTTCCGCAATCCCGGGCAAATCGACGGCCTTCGCGCTCATCCCGAAAAGTTGTCCACAGCTGTGGATGAACTAATGCGCTACGACACACCCCTCCAGATGTTCGAGCGCTGGGTGCTCGACGACATCCGGGTCGGGGACACCGTCATCCCCCGCGGAGCTGAGATCGCACTGTTGTTCGGGTCCGCGAACCGGGACCCGGCCCGGTTCGACGCTCCCGACACGCTGGACCTCGGACGGGCCGACAATCCGCACCTGAGCTTCGGGGCCGGGATCCACTACTGCCTGGGGGCGCCGCTGGCGCGGCGGGAGCTGGAGGCCTCCTTCGGGGCGCTGCTGGCAGACGGAGTCCCGCCCCTGCGGCTCGTCGAGGAGCCGCAGTGGCGGGACGGGTATGTCATCCGGGGGCTGCGGGAGTTGATCGTGGAGTTCTAGGCCCCTCGTCGTGTCGTCGAGCCCCTCCCCCGGCTACCCCAGGGGCCCCCAGGCCGGCGGGCCTTGGCGACGCTCGCTAGGCGAGCATGTCCCGGCGCCTCAGGGCCGCCAGGCCGGTTGCCGTGAAGGCCGCCGCCAGGGCGGCCAGGGTCAGCAGCGGGGCCCACGCCAGGGAGTCCGCGCCCGGGAGCTTGGGCAGGTGGGCGAAGGGCGAGAGAGCAGCTCCTGGGCTCGCGGCGGGACCGCTACGTGCTGCACAACGAGCTCTGGTACGAGACCTTCACGCGGCGGGACCAGGTGCTGACCCAGTGGGAGAAGACGCTGCGGGAGGGGGCAGCCGGTCTGGGGGCGCATTCGCCGGCCTGGGCGCGGGTCGCGGAGACGGCGGCGTTCTTCGAGTTCATGCAGAGCGAGATGCTGGGGCTGATGGAGCGGTGGCGGGTCCATCGGTCGACGCTGGGCCTCGATTGACGGGCTCAGGCCGCCCGCCGCCCGCCGCCCGCCGCCCGCGGGGCTCCGCCCCGGACCCCGCGCCTCAAAGGCCGGCGAGGCGGGAGTTACCCCGGCCCAGTACCCGGTGCGGCACAAGACCGGCCTCCGCCCCGCGCCCCGCGCCTCAGACGCCGGCGGGGCCGAGGTTGCCCCTGAGTGCGCCGGTGCGGGTACATGACCTGTCAGGTATCGATGGGGCCTGGTTGGTGGGGCAGGGCCAGGCTCCAGGCCGAGGGGTGGAGGGTCCAGGTGCGGCGGCGGACCGGGCCGGCCATGGCCGCGTCGGCGCGGTAGCGGAAGTCCGTGCCCGAGACCGTGACCGTTTTGGCCCGGATCCGGACCGCGCCGTCACCCGTGCGGACCATCACCTCCGCCAGGCCCCCGTCCTCGTGCGTGGTCACCGCCACGTCCTGGACCGGCCGGTCCACGTCCGCCAGCAGTTCCCCGTCCGCCTCCACCCGCAGCCGGTGCCCGGTGGCGGCAGCCGAGGGCGTCGGGCGGACCAGAGTGCGGACCAGGGAGCGGTACGCGCTCCACACCGACGGCCCGGCCGGCCGGGAAGGCGCCCGCACCGGGGCGATGCGCAGCGCGCCCAGGACCACCCCGTCACTGTCGTCCACCAGCAGGTCGCACAGCCGTACGCCGCCGTCCAGGACCGCCCGTGCCGCCGTGACCGCGGAGAGTGGGACCCCCAGCGACCGCGCCAGCCCCAGGGACCCCGCGGGCCCCACCGGCACCAGGGCCAGCGTGGCCTCCGCCAGCCTCCGCTCCCGGTGCAGGAGCCCCACGGTCCGCACCAGGGCCCGGTCGTCGCCCACGATCACCGGCCGCCGATGACCCCGGCGGGCAAGAGCCCGCGCAAATTCCTCCTGCGAATCCGGGAGGCAGATTTTCGCCGCAGCTCCGGCTGACAACACATCCTTCGCGATTCGCACGGACTCGCCGTCAAGACGGCGGGCGACCGGGTCGACGAGCACGAGCAGGCCGCCTACCGGCGCGCCCGCATGGCTCATGGTGGGCTCTGGAGCCGACACCTCGGTCCTTCCTCGGGTAGCATCTTTGTGCAAGAGGCCCTTGCGCTATTGCGCCAGGGCCTTCGTCTATTCCGGGGTACCGGTCCGACGGCTCAGCCTGCGGTGTACATCGTCGTACGCCCCCTGACCTTGGACATGCCCCATCCGGAAGAGGTGTACGCCTGTGCCCGCTCTTGTGCTGCTCGGAGCTCAGTGGGGTGACGAGGGCAAGGGAAAGGCCACCGACCTGCTCGGTGGATCCGTTGACTATGTAGTGCGCTATCAGGGTGGCAACAACGCCGGCCACACGGTTGTCGTAGGCGACCAGAAGTACGCGCTGCACCTTCTCCCTTCCGGCATCCTCTCCCCCGGATGCACCCCGGTCATCGGCAACGGTGTCGTCGTAGACCCGGCCGTCCTGCTCTCCGAGCTGCGCGGCCTCAACGAGCGCGGAATCGACACCTCCAAGCTGCTCATCAGCGGTAACGCGCACCTGATCACGCCGTACAACGTCACCCTCGACAAGGTCGGCGAGCGCTTCCTCGGCAAGCGCAAGATCGGTACGACCGGCCGCGGCATCGGCCCGACGTACGCGGACAAGATCAACCGCATCGGCATCCGCGTCCAGGACCTCTACGACGAGTCGATCCTCACGCAGAAGGTCGAGGCGGCACTGGAGGGCAAGAACCAGCTCCTCGCGAAGCTCTACAACCGCCGCGCGATCGACGCCGCCGCGATCGTGGAGGAGATGCTCCAGTACGCGGACCAGATCAAGGGCTACGTCGCCGACACCACCCTGATCCTCAACAACGCGCTGGACGAGGACAAGGTCGTGCTCTTCGAGGGCGGCCAGGGCACCCTGCTCGACGTCGACCACGGCACGTACCCCTTCGTGACGTCGTCGAACCCGACCGCGGGCGGCGCCTGCACCGGTACCGGTGTCGGCCCCACGAAGATCAGCCGCGTCATCGGCATCCTGAAGGCGTACACGACCCGCGTCGGCGCCGGCCCGTTCCCGACCGAGCTGTTCGACCAGGACGGCGAGGACCTGCGCCGCATCGGTGGCGAGCGCGGTGTGACCACCGGCCGTGACCGCCGCTGCGGCTGGTTCGACGCGCCGATCGCGCGTTACGCCACCCGCGTGAACGGTCTGACGGACTTCTTCCTCACCAAGCTGGACGTGCTGACCGGCTGGGAGCAGATCCCGGTCTGCGTCGCGTACGAGATCGACGGCAAGCGCGTCGAGGAGCTCCCGTACTCGCAGTCGGACTTCCACCACGCGAAGCCGATCTACGAATACCTCCCCGGCTGGTCCGAGGACATCACCAAGGCCAAGACCTTCGAGGACCTCCCGGCGAACGCCCAGGCGTACGTCAAGGCCCTGGAGGAGATGTCGGGCGCCCCGATCTCCGCGATCGGCGTCGGCCCGGGCCGCACCGAGACGATCGAGATCAACTCGTTCCTCTAGGCGGTACCGGTAGGAACCCCGAAGGGGCGGTGTGCGCGTGGCGCGCACCGCCCCTTCGCCGTGTCCCGGGCCGGTTCGTCCCGTAGACCTCAGAGCGCGATGATCCGGACCCGGTCCCCGCACAGTGCCGTCATGTCCTCGACGTCGGAGGTCAACATGATCACCGGCCCGGGCTGGCGCAGCGCCATCTCGGCCACGGTCGCGTCGATCGCGTATTTGTGACCGTGTAGCCCCACTGCCTTGAGCAGGCGCGACGCCGCCTTCGCCGCCGCCTCAGTGACCGGCTCCACCTTGCATCGCGACAGGGCCCAGTCCAGTTTTGCCGGATTCAAGCGCGAGTGACTCACCTCCACGATCGTGTTGGCGCACACTACAAAATCCGCTCCCATCGAGTGATACAGCGCGAATCGCGAGGCCACCTTGCGATCCTGCTCGATCCAAGCGGAGAGCCCTTGAGAGTCGAGCACAACAGTCTCGACCGGCTGGCTCACGCGGCGCTCGCCGTCTCACCGGCTTCAGGCATGGCGGAGAGCTCGGCTCTCGCTGCGGCCAGCTCTTCCTCCGTGAACGCGCCGTGCTCCTCCTGGTAAAGGCGAAGGTCTTCGCTCAGCAACCGGTGCCGGATCTGGCGGGCGACGGCCTCGGCCACGTACCCGGAGATGTTGTCCGTCATCTTCCGGAGCTCCTCCACCTGCTCGGTGGGCAGCGTCACGGTGATACGTGTAGTCCCTGACATGATGCGAGCATACTTCGATATGCGGAGCTAGGGGGCGGCTTTCCTCGGATTGCCAGTGCTGTGGCCGCATAGGTTCGCCGTGTTGGTTGGTCATGGCAGACCGAGTCCTACCGGCTGCTGCCCCAACCACACCGTGCAGACCCGGGCCCTGCACGCCTGCCTGCGCTGGCGCAACAACAACGTCCGCCACCGCGGGGTCCTGGCCGCCGAACGCGAGGAACGCGCCCGCATCCGCAGCAGCGAGAAGGGCATCCGCTGAGGCGGACGCCCCAAAACGCGGCCTGAACGACCCGGCGAACCTACGCGGTCACAGCCCGGCTGGAGCTGCTAGCGCAACCACAATGACCGTCAGGAAGAAAAGCACCACTCCTCCGTGAATGACCATTCCGACAGCCGTCTGGATCTTGAAGGCCCTGCTCAGTGGCCCGCGACGCCGGCCAGCGGCCCAGCACGTCAACCACAGTCCCGGCACCCCGACGACGAAGGACCCGAAGCCCCCGAGCACCGCCAGCCAGCCCACATCCGTCTGCGCCCCCAGCAGCCATGCGAGCAGGCCGAGCGCCTGGGCGAGGAGTAGCCGGCGGGCGCGGGACAGCGGACCGCGGGGGACTACGGCCCGCGGGGGCCGAGGCGGTCGCGGGGGCACGAAGGCGGGCTGTTGCGCCAGTGCCGTCGGGGCGGGTTCTTGCAACGCCGCGCGCATCGATTCCGCGTCCGGGTAGCGCAGGGCGGGGTCCTTCGCCAGGGCGCGGGCCAATACGGCCTCCACCGCTGGGCCTGCCGCGATGCCCAGGGAGGCAAGGGTGGGCGGCGGAGCGGTGAGGTGCAGGTAGCCGATCGCATAGCGGGAGTCCGCCTCGAAGGGGAGCCGCCCGGCGAGCATCTGGAACAGCATCACACCGACCGAGTAGAGATCGGAGCGGCCGTCGATGTCGGAACGGCCCAGCACCTGCTCGGGTGACATGAAGTGCGGGGTGCCGATCAGCCGGCCGGTTCGCGTGAGGGCCGTCCCGGTCCCCTCGGCGGCCCGCGCGATGCCGAAGTCCGCCACCTTCGCCGTCCCGTCCGCCGCCAGCAGCACGTTCCCCGGCTTGATGTCGCGGTGGACCAACTTGTGCGCGTGGGCCACAGCGAGCCCGGCCAGCACGTGCGAGGCGAGATCGAGAGCCTGCGCCACCGGCAGGGCGCGCCGTGCGCGCAGCAGATCGGCGAGGCTGGGGCCGTCGACGAGTTCCATCACGATGTACGGGACGGGCTCGTCCCCCATGTCGTGGACCGCCACCACATGCGGATGGCTGATGGCGGCCATGGCCTGCGCCTCACGCCGGAACCGGGCCGGATACCCGTCGTCGAAAGACAGGCCGGTCCGCATCGCCTTGAGCGCCACCATCCGGGCCAACTTCGTGTCGTAGGCCCGGAAGACCACAGCCATGCCGCCGCTGCCGAGCTTCGCATCGATCCGGTAGCGGCCACCGGCCAGCGTCGCTCCGGGTCCTAATGTGTCCCCCACAGGCCCGATCATGGCACAAGCCACCTACGTGCAGGCGAAGTCGGCCAATTGTCCCGGCGGAGCCCGTTGATGCGAGGGGGGAAGCAGCCCAGTGTTGTGACCGCATCGATGCGCGCTCCAACCGCCAACCCGGCGAACCTATGCGGTCACAGCACTAGGCCCCGGGCCCTGCGGGTGACGCAAGGGGCCGGGGCCGTCGGGGTGCGGGGGCTACTGGCCGTCTTCGAGTGCCTGTCGGGCGGCGTCGTGCAGGCTGTCCGTGAAGTCCGAGAGGTCCGACAGGGCGTTGGGGGACTCTTCGGCGCCCCAGGTCTCGTCATTGGAGAAGGGGAAAGTGCCGAGGGCGTCGACGCTCGAAAGGCCGGCGACGGTGTCGGTGATGCCGGAGGTGTCGTCCGCCTCGGCGGCGGTGGCCATGGGGGCGGCTGCGGAGACGGCGGCCAGGGCGAGGGCGCCGGCGGCCAGCATGCTCTTGATCTTCATGCCGTACTCAACGAAGGGCCCGGGCGGACGTCACCGAAAAAACCTTCCGGCAACCTGTCACATCTGTGTGCACCCATCCGTCAGTGCAGTGAAGGCCGACGCAGACGGCACCGGCCACCACCCACGGAGACGACAACCATGGAGATCAACACCGCCCCCCGGATGGCCGACCCCACCCAGTTCGTCCCCGAGATGGCCGACATCAGCGCCGCCCTCTTCCGGGCCACGGGCAACCGCTCGGTTCCGCGCGTCACGATGAGCCTCGTCCACCTGCGCGCCGGGCAGATCGTCGGCAACACGTACCTGACGATCCTGAACACCAGCTTCCTCCGCAAGGCCGGAGAGTCCGAGGACCGCATCACGGCCGTCTCCTCCTGGCAGGACGCCCCGTACTTCACCCCGGCCGAGCGCGCCGCGCTGGCCCTGGTGGAGGCCACCCTCCAGCCGGCCCCGCACGGGCGTGAGCGCGTCACCGACGAGCTGTACGCGGAGGTGGCGAAGCACTACGACGAGAAGGCCCTCGCCACACTGATCATCGCGATCGGCCAGATCAACTTCTTCATCGCCCTGGCCGTCATCGGCAAGCCGACCCCGGTCTTCTCACTGGCCGAGCAGCAGTGGGCCTGAGACCGCCCAGCCGGCGAAGTCGGCCCAGGCCTTGCCGGCCAGGGTGAGGGTGGGGCCGGGGTTCTTGGAGTCCCGCACGTGCATCGCGTGCGGGCACCCTGCCACCTCGACGCAGTCGCCACCGTTGGGGCTGCTGTAGCTCGACTTTTGCCAGTCATAGGCCACCTCGATGCAGGCGCCGCCACTGGAGTCGCTGTAGCTGGACTTGAACCACCGCAGGGTGCTGCTCATTGCTGTTCTCCTGCCAACCGCTCGATAAGGCCCAGCGATTCACGTGGGCCCAAGGCCTGTGCGCGGATCTTCGCATACCGCTGGGAGTACAGACTTACCTTGGCCGGATTGCTGAGCAACAGGCTTTCGTCCTGCTGTTCCATGTAGACCCGCCGTTCATGCCGAGGGGTTTCGACGAGAGCCAAACCTCCGCTGGTACCCGCATGTTCGCCCGAGAACCCACAGTCGAGCGGGACCACCTGGACGGTGACATTGCGGCGCTGCGCAAGGGCGATCAGATGCCGGTACTGGGCACGCATGACGGCCCTGCTTCC
Source organism: Streptomyces sp. ISL-94 (assembly GCF_018614075.1). Classification (GTDB taxonomy): domain Bacteria; phylum Actinomycetota; class Actinomycetes; order Streptomycetales; family Streptomycetaceae; genus Streptomyces. Next base: position 85,964 of record NZ_JAGGOZ010000027.1, read on the forward strand.
GATGCCCCGGAGCAACGCCGCCTCATCCACGATGAACTCGATGAGCGGCAAAGGGTCACGGTCGAAAAGCACCGTCCGAGCCATCCGGCCTTCGACCAGCTCCTCGATCCGCTGCTCCGAGAGGACCGGGTAGCCGCCCGCGAACAGAGCCCGGGCGTAGTCCTCGGTCTGGAAGATTCCGTAGATCACCCGCGTCTCGAACAGATACAGGCTCAGAGCTTCCTGTTCCAGCACGAAGAAGTCCTGGAAGTACTCCGGGAACGTGTCCAGCTGAACCAGCTCCCGTGCCACCTCAAAGAACCCGAGCCCGCCCCGATCACCGCCTCCAGCTTGACCAACATCTCGTCGCTGGCCGGCTGCGCACAGGTCTCCAGCGCGCTGATGGCTGCCGCCGAGTAGCCCACCATCTCGCCCAGCTCCTTCTGGGTCAGCCGCTCCCGCTCTCTGAACGCCTTCGCCAGATGCGACACGAGGCGGGTTGCCCCACCCGCCGCTTCCTTGTTGGCCGACTTCGCCAAGTGATCACCCCTGGACTCAACCGAACTCAACCGAACTCAACCAGCGCAGCCCGAATTCCTACCGTTTCGGCAGTCGAGCCCGCGCTCTGGAAAACGGTAGACCTGAGCCACCACCCTTGACCCATGAACACTGAAAGTGACGGGGCCAACTCCCGTACGCCCAGCTGGGTTCCAACTGTCGGCATCTCAATGCGCAAGGCAGGAATGCTATTTGACGCAGTACGTGTGGACGGTGACACGGGACGGGACCTCGCCGACCTGCTCGGGACGCTCACAGGGGGTGACCCCGGGCCGATCATCACACAGGCCAACGGGCGGCGGCCGACGTACTTCCTGATCCCGGTCGGCGGCGCCGCCTACCGGGTCTGGCCGACCGGGTTCACGCGGCTGACCTCGGGGGCGTTCCGGACGAGCTACGTGCCCGTCCCGGAGGCGGACGGGTGCTGGCCGCTCGGGTGGCGGTGGCCGCCGCGCGGCGAGGACCGGTTCGTCCACGCGCTGTTGCTGTACCGGGCCGCCGGGCTCTACCAGGCCAGTTGCGAGATCTCCTCCGAGACCACCGCACAGGCGTCCGCCGCCGGGTCGATCAGCGGGAAGTGACCGACCCCGTCGAGGAGGGTCAGGCCGACCATCTCCCCCGCCTTCGCGGCCGCGGCCACGTACGACTCCGCCACCCGCGCCGGGACCACGATGTCCTCGCGGCCCTGGACCACCGCGGTGGCGATGCCCGTAGGAAGCAGGGACGCCGGGTCGGCATAGGGGAGGCGGGCGGCGAAGTGTTCGGGGCCGCCCAGCAGCTGGGCGGAAGCACCGCCGCAGACGCCGAGTTCCTCGGCCACCGCGAAGTCCGCGATCGGGGCCAGCGCCACCACGCCGCGCAGCAGCGGCGGGGAAGGCAGCCTCCACGGGGACTCGTACGGGAGCCGGTGGCGGGCCGCCGCCCACAGGGCGAGGTGGCCGCCGGCCGAGTGGCCGGTGACGACGGTGCGGCGGACGTCGGCGGCCGGGAGGGCCGTCGCGGCCAGGCCCGGCAGGGCGTCCATCGCGGCGGCCACGTCGTCGAAGGTCTCCGGCCAGCGCCCGGCGACCGGGCCGTCGGCGTTCTGGCGGGGGAGGGAGCTGCCGCGCCGGTACTCGACGTTGGCGACGGCGAAACCCTGGCGGGCCAGGAAGCCCGCGAGGGGGGTGATGTGCTGCCGGTCATACGGCGCCCGCCACGCGCCGCCGTGCAGGACCACGACGAGGGGGGCGGAAGCGGGGTCCTGGGCCTCGCCGCGCGGGGCGTAGAAGTCGACGACCTGGTCGGGGTGTTCCCCGTACGCGGCGGTCGCGTCCGGCGCGACCGCCGGATGGGAGAAGGCCGAGGCGGCCTCGGCGGCGTCCCGTTCCACGGCGGCGGGGTCCGTCATCGGCTCAACCTCTCGGTAACGCGTGGGACAGCGGGGACAGATGTTCCGGGGGACCGGCAGAGCGGGACCGTATCAGGCTGGAACGGGGCGTTCCGTGCGGGGTCCGGGATGCGGGAAGGCGGGCGGAGCCGTAGCCCCGCCCGCCCGGCGATGTGACGTTTCGCTACCGGGTCACCCGAAAATGTGACCCAGTGTGCGCGCGGCGCGCTCGGCGTCGGCGAAACCGACGTACAGCGGGGTGAAGCCGAAGCGCAGGACATCGGGGGCGCGGAAGTCGCCGATGACGCCGCGGGAGATGAGTTCCGCCATGACCTCGCGGGCGTTGTCGGTGCGCAGGGAGATCTGGCTGCCGCGGTGGGCGTGGAGGGTGGGAGTGACGGATTCGACCGTGCCCGGGGGCACGTACGCCGCCACGCATTCGAGGAAGAAGTCGGTCAGGGCGAGGGACTTGGCGCGGACGGCTTCGACGGAAACCCCGTCCCAGGCGTCGAGCGCCGCCTCCAGGGCCAGCATGGACAGGATGTCCGGAGTGCCGACGCGCCCGCGGGCCACGCCCGGGGTGGGGACGTAGTCCGGGGTCATCGCGAAGGGGTCCGCGTGGCCGTTCCAGCCGGGGAGGGGGGAGTCGAAGGCGGCTTGGTGGCGGTCGGCTATGTAGAGGTAGGCGGGGGCGCCGGGGCCGCCGTTGAGGTACTTGTACGTGCAGCCGACGGCGAGGTCGACGGCGTGGGCGTCGAGGCCGACGGGGAGGGCTCCGGCGGAGTGGCAGAGGTCCCAGACGACGATCGCCCCGGCGGCGTGGGCCGCGGCGGTGAGGGCGGGGAGGTCGTGGAGGCGGCCGGAGCGGTAGTCGACGTGGTTGAGGAGGACCACGGCGGTGTCCGGGCCCATGGCGTCGGCCGCGTGGGCGGGGTCCACCGGGGTGACGGTGAGGCCCGTCATGCGGGCTGCGGACGCGGCGATGTAGCCGTCGGTGGGGAAGGTGGCGGCGTCGACCAGGAGCTTGGTCCGGCCGGGGGCCGCCGCTTCTGCCAGGCGGGCGGCGCCGACCAGGGCCTTGAAGAGGTTGACGCTGGTGGAGTCGCCGACGACCACCTGGCCGGGGGCCGCGCCGATGAGGGGGGCGAGCTTGTCACCTATGCGCTCGGGGGCGGTCCACCAGTTGCTCTCGTCCCAGGAGCGGATGAGGAGGTCGCCCCATTGCCTGCGGACCACGTCGGCGGTGGTGTCGGGGACGGTGGCGGGGAGGGCGCCGAGGGAATTGCCGTCGAGGTAGACGACTCCGTCGGGGAGGGTGAAGCGGGCGCGGAGCTTGGCGAGGTCGTCGGCCGCGTCGAGGGCCTCGGCCCTCGACGCCAGGTCGGCTGGGCGGGGGCCACGGGGGCTCCGTCCCAGACCCCGCGCCTCAAACGCCGGCGGGGCTGGAATTGCCCCGGCCGGGTGGGCCGGCGGGGTCGGCCGCGGGGGCGTGGTCGGGTCAGACATGGCTGCGCGCCGTCCAGAGTTCCGGGAAGACGTTCTTCGTGGCGCGCTTCTCCAGCCAGGCCACGCCGGCCGAGCCGCCCGTTCCCGTCTTCGCGCCCATCGCGCGGCGGGTGGCGACCAGGTGGTCGTTGCGCCAGCGCCAGACCAGTTCGGCCACGTCCGTGAGGACCTCGCCGAGGCGGTGGAGGTCGAGGTGCTCGTCCGGGGTGGCATACAGGGCCGTCCAGACGGCCTCCACCTCGGGCGAGGACTCGTAGCGCTGGGAGAGGTCGCGGTTCAGGACGGCGGCCGGGACCGGGAGGCCGCGGCGGGAGAGGAGGCGCAGGACCTCGTCGTAGAGGCTGGGCTCTTGGAGCGCCTTCTCCAGCTCCGCGTGGACGCGCGGCGCGCCGCGGTGCGGGACCAGCATGGAGGACGACTTCTCGCCGAGCAGGAACTCCATCCGGCGGTACATCGCCGACTGGAAGCCGGAGCCCTCGCCGAGGGCGGAGCGGTAGGCGTTGAACTGGCCCGGGGTGAGCTGGGCGAGGGGGCGCCAGGAGGAGTTCAAGGCCTCCAGTTCGCGGAGGGAACGTTTCAGCGCGTCCATGGCGACCGGGAGGTCGTCCTTGCGCAGGGCCTCCGCCGCCGTCTCCCACTCGTGGACGATGACCGTGAACCACAGCTCCATGACCTGGGTGGTCACCAGGAAGACCATCTCGCCCGGGTCGTCCGAGCGGAGGTGCTGGAGGTGGGTCAGGACGTCCGCCTGAACGTAGTCCTCGTACGGGGTCGTGCCGGCGAAGTCGAGGTTCGGGGTGTCCGAACCGCCGACTCCGGAGGCATCAAGGGTGTTCGACATCGCTGTCTCCTCGACACGTGCTTCCGGGTAGCGGTCCGCTCCTTCCGGTGAGGTGAGTGGAGCCCCGGTCCCCTGCCCGCATCGTAAGACACGGGTGGGTCGGGGCTCCAGCGGGGAGTGGGGTACGTCACATTCCGCTTTGTGGCTGCCTCAGGCGTTCAGTACGTCCGCCGCCGTCTCGGAGGAGTCGCGCAGGAAGGTCGAGCAGCGCTCGTACTCCTCCTTCTCGCCGATCGCCTCGGCGGCGCGGGCCAGGGCGTGCAGGGCGCGGAGGAAGCCGCGGTTCGGCTCGTGCTCCCACGGGACCGGGCCGTGGCCCTTCCAGCCGGCGCGGCGCAGGGCGTCGAGACCGCGGTGGTAGCCCGTACGGGCGTACGCATACGACTCGACCGTGCGGCCGGCGGCGAAGGCCTCGTCGGCGAGGGTCGCCCAGGCGAGGGAGGAGGTGGGGTGCGCGGCCGCCACCTCGGCGGCGGGGGTGCCGGCGGCCAGGGCCTCCCGGCCGGGCTCGTCGGGGAGGTGGGTGGGGGCGGGGCCCCCGAGGAGGTTCTGGTGAATGGACATGTCCCTAGTCTGGCCGACGGGGGTGGGGGCGTGTCCCTGAACGTGCCAGGGCCCTGTCCGGGCGGGCCGCTACGGGGATCGGCGGTGGCCCGCCCGCGGCTCCGCCCCGAACCCCGCGCCTCCCACGCCGCCGCGGCTGGAACGGTCCGCCTGCCTGCACCAGGCGCCGGAACAAGAACAGGTGCGCCCCGCACCCGCGCCTCAGACGCCAGGGCTGGGTTGAGTCGGTGATGGAGCGTCAGGCGGCTGCGGCGGACAGGCCCGTCGAGGAGTTCCAGCACGGCGAGCGCGCCTGTCCCGTGGGTTCGGGGCATGGCGAAGACCCCCCGGGGCGGGGGTTCCCGGGGGGCCGATCAGGGGGCGGCCCTCAGGCTGGACCCGACACCGCGGGCCGCCCGGTCACGCCAGGGAGGGCGCCGGAGCTCCGCGCAGCGGGGAGCGGCGCAGCGCCCTGGCGGTGACCGTGGCACCGCGTCCGAAGTCCGCGCGGAGCACGGCGGCCGGCTCCCGGTATGTTTCGCCCCTCCCGGCGGGCTCGCGGGAGGCGGCACGGGCCCCGCACGAGGGGTACGGGACGGGGCGGGCGGCCGTACGGGGGGCCTCCCCCGGCGGGACCGCCCCGCGGAGCCGGCCCCAGCCGGAGTCCGTTCCCCGGAGGCCGGGGAAGGGGGACGGTTCGGCCATTCCGGAGTTCGGTGCACGGTGCCGCCCGAGGGCGAGTTCGGCCTCCACCCACTGCTCCGCGACCGCCTTGCGGGTGGCCTCCAGGTCCGCGATCCGCTCGCCGAGACGGGGCCCGGGGGTCACCCCGTCGAAGGCCGGGCCCTTCCAGAGCCGCAGCGCCCCGCGCAGCCGGCGCGCCGCCGACTCGTGGTCCCCGCAGGCCATGGCGCGGCATCCGGCTCCCGCCTCACGGGCGAATTCATGGAGGTCAGACCGCCCGTCGCCGGTGTCGAGCAGATATCCGCCGGAGGTCTCGACCAGGACCGACTCCGCGGTGCGGCGCCCACCCGGGGCGGCGACCGCGGTGAGCCGCCGGCGCAGCAGGCCCACGCAGGAGTGCAGGGCCGCGCGCGCGTGCTCCGGCGGCACGAGCACGGCGAGTTCCTCGGCGAGGACGGCGACGGGCACCACCTGGTCGGCGTGCGCGGCCAGCATGGCCAGAACCTGTCGCGCGGGCGGCGTGGCGGGCGCGAGGGAAACACCGTTCTCGCGGACCTCCAGCCCTCCGAGCACGTCAATCTCCACAGTCTTCTCCCAGGGGCAAGGCAAGGCAGGGGTCCGGTCAGCGTGAACCCGAAAAAAGAATACCCGGGATTTTGTTTTTGGCTACCGATCACGGCGAGCCCTGCCGGTGACGCCCGGCACACCCCGAAAACACGCGGTCCCCCGCCCGGGAAGGGCGGGGGACCGTGAGGGAGGAGAGGCGGGGCCGGGATCAGCCGGCGATGGCCGTCTCGACGGCGCGGGCGGCCAGCGGGGAGTCCGAACAGTCGCACAGGTGGGCGCCGTTCGGGCCGTGCAGCGCCCTGCCGCCGCGGCCGGGCGCGGTGTCGAGCCGGATCGCCACCGCCGATACCACCAGGCTCGGCATCACGCTCGTATAGAGCGCCGACACCTCGTGGTCCAAGTCCAGACCCAGGGTCTGGGACATGACGTTGAGGCCCGCGAAGGCGCCGACGATCAGCCGCGAGGGCCCGGCCGGATCCACGTGCGAGAGCAGCTCGCCGCGCTCCTTCGCCTCGCCCAGGAGGGCCGTGTGCAGGTCGATCCACCCCTGGTAGGGCGCGGCGCGGTCCAGCGCCCGGCCGTTCTGCTCCAGGGTGAGCCGCGCGCTGCCGCGCATCAGCACGTCGTGCTGGAGGCGGTGCGAGAAGATCATGCCGATGTCGACGAACTCCTGCGCCTTGAACTCCTGCGGGGTGAAGGCCGGGTCGATCCCCACCTGGGCGTCTATGACCGCCTGGGCCAGGTCTTCCTTCGAGTCGAAGTGGAAGTAGAGCGCGCCCTTGGTGACGTTGGCGAGTCTGACGATGTCCGTCAGTTTGGCCGCGTCGTAGCCGCGGTCCTCGAACACCACGGCGGCGGCTTCCAGGATCGCCTGGCGGGTGCGCACGGCACGGTCCTGCTTCGCCTGCGGTCGTTCCGTCCTCATGTGTACCTGTCCCTCTCCATGCCCCCGATCGACCGGCAATACATGCCCCCGGGTACGTACTGATGAGTAAAGTTTCACACCATCGTGAAGCCCCCGTCCACCGGCATCGTCACCCCCGTCACGAAGGAGGCCCGGGAGCTGCACAGCCAGGCGGCCGCCTCGGCGATCTCCGCCGGCTCGGCGGTGCGCGGCTGCGGAGTGGCCTCGTGCAGCCGCTCCTCCATGCCCGGTACGGCCGCGAACCACTCCTCGACCACCTCGGTACGGGTGGTGCCCGGGGCCACCGCGTTGACCCGGACGCCCTGCGCCGCGTACTCCGCGGCGGCGGCCTTGGTCAGGCCGATCACCGCGTGCTTGGCGACCACGTAGGGCGCGGCCACCGGGGTGGCCAGCAGGCCGGCGACGCTGCTGTTGTTGACGATCGTGCCGCCGCCGGTCTTCAGCATCGCGGCGATCTCGTCGCGCAGGCAGTTCCACACCCCGCGCACGTTGACGTCCATGATCCGGTCGTACAGCTCGTCGTCCATCTCGTGCAGCGGCGTGCGGCCGGTCCCCCAGCCCGCGTTGTTGAAGGCGCAGTCCAGCCGCCCGAAACGGCTCACGGCCAGGTCCACGGCGCGCGCCGTGTCCTCCCGGCGGGTCACGTCGGCCACGGCGTACTCGACGTCCGCTCCGGCGGCGCGCAGTTCCCCCGTGAGCTCCTTGAGCCGGTCCTCGCGGCGCGCCACAAGGACGATCCGGGCTCCCTCGCGTGCGAACACCCGGCCCGCGGCGGCGCCTATGCCGCTGCTCGCGCCCGTGATCAGCGCGACCTTGCCCTCCAGCATGCGCTCCCCTGCCATGACTCTCCTTCTTACGACGGTGCGGTGACGGTTCCCGGGCATACCGGCTTACCGGCATACCGGCTTACGGCTGTCAGGCGGCCCAGGCGAGACCGGCGGCGGCCTCCCCGTCGAGCACGCGCAGCAGGTCCTCGTCGATCTCGTCGAGCGAGCGGACCAGGTGCCGTACGCCGACCTCGCGCATGAGATGCCCCTGGTGGCCGTGCTCGAAGGGACTGGGGTGCCCGATGAAGGGGACCCGCAGGTCGCGGGCGGCCTCGGAGACCCTGGCGACGTCGTCGATGAAGAGCACCTGGTCGTAGTCGAGGCCGAAGGCGTCCACGGTGATCTCGCGGATGCCGGGGCGGAAGTCGTTGGTGCAGATGTAGCGCGGCTCGTCGAAGAGGTGCGCGAAGTGGCCGAGGCAGGCGTCGAAGTGGCTCGTGTCGAGGCCGCCGTAGCAGACGGTGCGCAGGCCGAGGGCGCGCAGCCGGTGCAGCAGGGCCTCCGCGCCCGGCAGTACCCGCAGCGGGTGCTCGGCGAGGTAGGCGGCCCGCTCCTCGAAGTAGACCTCCAGCACCTTCTCCGGGGTCCAGTCCAGCCCGGCGGCGGCGCCGAGCGCCCGGGCGGCCGTGGTCCGGGACTGCGAGAAGACCGCGCGCTCCACGTCCGCGCCGTAGGTCCCGCCGCGACTGGTGACGAAGTGGTGGATCACCGGGCTGAAGGTGTCGTTCAGCAGGACCCCGTCGATGTTCACGGCGGCGAGCCGCAGGTGCTCCAGCGGGCGGACGTGCCGGAGGGCGTGCATCGGTCTCCAATCGGCGGGGGCCCGGGCGGTGGCAGGACGCGGTGCGCCGCTGAGGAGACGCGGTAGCCGTGGGCGTCCGGGGGCCCCCAAAAAATACTCCCGGGTACGCGGCTGCCGCTGAGCAAAAAGATACCCGACGCCGCCCCACAAACCCGCCGTCGGCCGAAAACCAACGCCGCACGCCCGGACCGCCTTTGCCAGCCGCTGACCTGCGAGAATGCCTACTGGAGGCAGCCATTCCACTACTCCCCGTGGTGTGGTTTGCGTCACTTTCAGACCCAGAGGTCCTTGGTGATCAGGTAATCCTCTCTCTGACAAGCAAACCCGGAAGTACGTACTTTGCGTAAGGCAAGTAGTGCGGCTCGGCTTTCGGCCATGATCTCGAGGGACTTCATGATCACGACCTTGGAACCGACGGACGTCCTCGCCAACGTGACCTCCCCCACCGGCGATTGCCGGTGCCCGGGCCGGCAGGAAGGGGGGCTCACCACCACCGTCCCCCGCGAGCTCGTGCACCGCGCGGCCCTCGCCGAGGTCTTCCTGACGGGCATGTGCCGTCCCGCCGAGGACCGGTTCCACGTCACCGCGCAGCTCCCGCGCGGCCACAGCTTCTTCGCACCGATCGCCGGAACCCACTACGACCCGATGCTGATCTGCGAGACCATCCGCCAGGTCGGCTCGTACGTCGCCCACGAGGCCTTCGACGTCCCGCTCGGCCACCAGTTCCTGCTGTGGGGCCTCGACTACACGACCGTCCCCGAGAACCTGGTGATAGGCGACACGCCCGCCGGCCTCGACCTCGACGTCGTCTGCACCGAGGTGCGCCGCCGCGGCAGCCAACTCCAGGCGCTGCGCTACCGGGTAACGGCGCGTCAGGGAGATGCTGTGGTGGCCACCGGGGACGTCGGCTACCACGTCGCGTCGCCCGCCGTGTACCGCCGGCTGCGCGCCGGACAGCTGGACCGGCGGCCCGAGCCCTCGCTGCCCGCGAACCCGCTCCAGCCGGCCCAGGTCGGCCGCGTCTCCCCCTTCGACGTGGTGCTCGCCGCCGCGCCGCAGCAGGGCACCGGCGCCACCTGGCAGCTGCGGTACGACACCCGGCACCCGGTCCTCTTCGACCACCCGGGCGACCACCTCCCGGGCATGGTGCTCCTGGAGGCCGCCCGCCAGGCCGCGGTGGCACTGACCGCGGCCCCGGCCGTCCTGCCGGTTTCCGTGACCAGCACGTACCAGCGGTACGCGGAGTTCGGCGCGCCGCTCTGGATCCGCGCCGAGCGCATCGGCCGCGCCCGGGTCAAGGTCGCCGGCACGCAGAACGGCGAGGAGGTCTTCGAGGCCCTCGTCGGCACCGGCGTGGTCGATGCACTGCCGTACGGCATGACGGCGTGACGGCATGACGGGGTAAGGGGTTCCCGGGCGTCGGGGGGCGTCGCGGGGAACGGGGGGATTCAGGGAAAGCCGAAGGGCCCGGCCGTCGTCGTGAGACGGGGCCGGCCCCTTCGCCGCGGAGTGCCGCGGAGTGCCGCGGAGTGCCGCGGAGTGCCGCGGGACTACTTCAGCTTGGTGCCGGTCGAGCGCAGGTTCGCGCACGCCTCGGTGACACGCGCCGCCATGCCCGCCTCGGCGGCCTTGCCCCAGGTGCGGGGGTCGTACTTGGACTTCGTGCCGACCTCGCCGTCGACCTTCAGGACACCGGCGTAGTTGGTGAACATGTGGTCCACGACCGGGCGGGTGAAGGCGTACTGGGTGTCGGTGTCGAGGTTCATCTTCACGACGCCGTTCTCCAGCGCGGTGGCGATCTCCTCGGCCGTGGAGCCCGAGCCGCCGTGGAAGACGAAGTCGAACGGCTGGCTGCCGGCGGCCTGGCCGTACTTCTCACCGACGCCGGCCTGGAGGTCCTTGAGGAGCTCGGGGCGCAGGACGACGTTGCCCGGCTTGTAGACGCCGTGGACGTTGCCGAAGGAGGCGGCCAGCAGGTAGCGGCCCTTCTCGCCCAGGCCCAGGGCCTCGGCGGTGCGGATCGCGTCCTCGACGGTGGTGTACAGCTCGTCGTTGATCTCGTGGCTGACGCCGTCCTCCTCGCCGCCGGTCGGGGTGATCTCGACCTCGAGGATGATCTTCGCGGCGGCGGCCTTGGCGAGCAGCTCCTGGCCGATGGCCAGGTTGTCGGCCAGGGTCTCGGCGGAGCCGTCCCACATGTGCGACTGGAAGAGCGGGTTCAGACCCTTGGCGACGCGCTCGGCGGAGATGTCGAGCAGCGGGCGGACGTAGCCGTCCAGCTTGTCCTTGGGGCAGTGGTCCGTGTGCAGCGCGACCGTGATGTCGTACTTGGCGGCGACGATGTGCGCGAACTCGGCCAGGGCGACTGCGCCGGTGACCATGTCCTTGTTGTACTGACCACCCAGGAACTCCGCACCACCGGTGGAGATCTGGATGATGCCGTCGCTCTCGGCCTCCGCGAAGCCGCGCAGCGCAGCGTGCAGGGTCTGGGACGAGGTCACGTTGATGGCCGGGTAGGCGAACGTGCCTGCCTTCGCCCGGTCGAGCATCTCGTTGTAGACCTCGGGGGTTGCGATGGGCATCTGTCCGCTCCTTGGATGTGCGGGGAGTGTGCTTATTGCGGGCCCTGACCTGGGGGCGACGTCACCGTCGCGCCTATCTTTCCAGACTCCGCCCGACACTCCACCCCTGCTGTCCACAGTGCGAGCCGAACGGGCCGGGACGTTTCACGTGAAACATCCCGGCAGCCCGGATAAGAGCAGGTCAGGACCTGTTCCGGGAGGTCCGAGGCCGTTCGTCACCCCGTGTGCGTGGCCGGGATCCTGCCGTTCTACGACAGGCCGAGGTCCTCGAGGCGGTAGCCGGTGAGGTACGGGAGCCCGGCCTCGGCGATGGCGTCGGCCGCGCCGCGGTCGACGATGGTGGCGACGGCGACGACCTCGCCGCCGGCCTCGCGGACCGCCTCGACGGCCGTCAGCGGGGACCCGCCGGTGGTGGAGGTGTCCTCGACGACCAGGCAGCGCTTGCCCTTCACGTCGGTGCCCTCGATGCGGCGCTGCATGCCGTGAGCCTTCTGCGCCTTGCGGACGACGAAGGCGTCCAGGCGCTGCCCGCGTGCGGCCGAGGCGTGCAGCATCGAGGTGGCGACCGGGTCGGCGCCCAGGGTCAGGCCGCCGACACAGTCGAAGTCGAGCTCGGCGGTCAGGTCGAGCATGACCTGGCCGACCAGCGGGGCCGCCTCGCCGTCGAGGGTGATCCGGCGGAGGTCGATGTAGTAGTCGGCCTCCCGGCCGGAGGAGAGGATCACCTTGCCGTGCACGACGGCCTTGTCCTTGATCTGCTGCAGAAGCGCATCGCGTGTGCCTGACGGCATTACTTCGTTGACGTCACTCATGCCTCTGAGCTTAAGGGGCCCTACGGGAGCCGCCGCCACGTCCAGGTGCTGGAGATCTCCAGCGGGTCGACGGGGGTGACCAGGCGCGGCATCGTGTTCAGCCCGTTCGGCGGTCCCGACTGGGGCTCGACGCAGACGGCCTCGGCCTCCTCGTCGTAGACGACCACCCATTCGGACCGGCTGGCGACCTTCAGCTCCAGCGCGCCGGGCCAGGTCAGGGTCACGTCGACCCCGTCCGGCATGCCGAAGCAGTCGTCCCAGGGGCCGGGCTTCAGGCCGATGCGGCGGCCGGTGGGCAGGTGGTCGGCGCCGCGCTCCTCCTGCCAGGCGGGGTCGAAGCCGAGGCGCACGTCCTCGCCGCCGGCTCCGAGGTTCCGGCGGAACCACGGGTGCCAGCCGGCCTGGGCGGGGAAGGAGTCCCCGTACGTCTCGATGCCCAGGGTGAGGGTGAGCGCTTCCTCGGACAGCTCGAAGATCTGCGTGACCCGGCCGGGGTACGGCCACGGCTCGCCGAGGTCGTACGTGAAGACCGCCTCGGTAGGGGTGGCGCGGGCCAGGCGCCAGGCCGCCTCGCGGCCGAAGCCGTGGAGGGCGTGCGGCGGGTGGTTGACCGGCATCTGGTGGACGGTGGCGCCGTCCCTGAACCGGCCGTTCTCGGTCCGGCCGCACCACGGGACCATCGGGAAGGACCCGTAGTGCGGGCCCTGGCGCAGCAGCTCGGTCCCGTCGATGCGCAGGCTGCTGATCCGGCAGCCGTTCTCCTGGTCGACGATCACCTCGGCGCCACCGGCGCTCAGTTGCGTACTCATGCGGTCGACCCTAACGGCGCGGCCGGTCAGCGGCGGCGGCGCAGGGCACGGCCGAGGACCACCGCCGACGCGAGGGCGAGGGCGGCCGCCGGGGCGATCCAGCGCAGGCTGTCGGCGGCCGAGGTGGCGGTGGGCGCGGGAACCGGGGCGTAGCGGCCGCGCGGGGGCGCGTGGTCCACCTCCTCGGCGCTGCGGCCGATCATCGTGCGGCGGGCGTGCGCGGCCTCGGCCGGGGGGCGCGGGAGCCCGTCCAGCTCGTCGAACTCACTGGACAGGAAGGGGTCCAGGGAGGGCGGCGGCACCTCGGTGTCGAAGACGGACGCGGTGACCTCGGTGACCTCGTCCTCGGTGGACCCCGCGCCCCCGGAGCCCTCGGCGTCCCCGGCCTCCTCCGCCTCCTCGGCTTGGGCCACCGGATCGGCGAGCCCGCCGGGCCCCGGCTCCGCATCCGCCGCATCCGCCGCACCCGGTGCGGCCGCCGCATCCGCCGCATCCGCCGCATCCGCCACATCCGCCGCACCCGGCGCGGCCGCCGTATCCGCCGCATCCGCCACATCCGCCGTATCCGCCGTACCCGGCGCGGCCGCCGTATCCGCCGGGCCCGGCGCGGCCGCCGCGGCGAGCAGTTCGGCGGCCCGGTCCAGCAGCCGCCGCACGGCGGAGGCGGTGGCCTCGGCGGTGAAGGCGGCAGCCCGGCCCTCGGCGGTGCCCCCGGCGGTGAAGTCCAGCCGGGTCCCGTCCTCCCGCGGGAGCAGCCGCAGCACCAGCGAGAGGGTGACGGTCCCGCTCCCCCGGACCTCGGTGCCCTCGCCGTCGAGGTCGAAGCGGCCGGGGTCCCGCTCGGTGACGGTCAGCGCCCCCCGGTAGGTCACGGTGCTGCCGCCGACCCGGACCTTCAGCCGGCCCGAGACCGGCCCGGAGTCCGTGTCGGCGTCCTGCTGGAGTCCCGGCACGCACCGGGCCACCCGGACGGGGTCGCGCAGCACGGCGCGGAGACTGTCTGCCGGTACCGGAACGAACACCTGATGCTCCATGCGGCCGAGCCTACCGACGAGAGGGCACCGGGTCACGAATACCGCGGGTGCGGCAGGGTCGACGGTGGAAGTCCGGTCATCCGGGTGCGTTCCGCGTCGCGCGCGGCGTCCTGGAGGGAGCCGGTCGACAGCGAGCGCAGCCCCGGCGTGTCGTGGTCCACGCTCAGCGCCGGCACCTGTTCGCGGGCGGCCAGGAAGAAGCCCCAGTCCTGCGGCGGTGTGCCGGTCGCCCCGTGCGGCGTGCGGTCCGGCCCGGCGGTGAAGCCGGAGAGCCGGCCGCCGGCGCTGTAGGGGGCGGTCCGCAGCCCGGCCGCACGGAGGGTGGACTCGACGGTCCAGTACATACGGGGCCGCGTGGCAAGCGGCCCCGCGTGCACGGCGAGCCGGCCGCCGGGGCTCAGGGCCCGCGCGGCCAGCCCGTAGAACTCCTGCGAGTACAGCTTCGTGCTGGGGGTGATGCCGGGATCCGGGAGGTCGGAGACGATGACGTCGAACCGGCCCCGGGCGGCCGGCCCGCGCAGCCAGCGGAAGGCGTCCTGCGTGACGATCCCGAGGCGCGGGTCCCCGTAGACCCCGGCGTTGAGCGCGGACAGCATCGGGTCGGTGCGGGCGAGCCGGACCACCCCGGGATCGAGCTCGACGATGGTGACGGAGGCGACGTCCCGGTAGCGCAGCACCTCGCGGGCGGCGAGCCCGTCGCCGCCGCCGAGGACCAGGACCCGGGTGTGCGGGCCGGTCATGGCGGGGTGGACGAGGGCCTCGTGGTAGCGGTACTCGTCGTAGCCGCTGACCCGCAGCCGCCCGTCGAGGTACAGGTCGAGGGAGCGCGGGGAGCCGGTGGTGGGCCCGGTGAGCACCAGCTCCTGCACCCCGGTCTGGACGGCGACCCGGACCTCCCCGCCGTAGACGGCGCGGCGGGTGGACCGCTCGAAGTCGTCGGCGAGGACGGTCCCGCAGGCCAGGACGGCCAGGACGGTCACGTTCGCGGCGATCAGCATCCGGCGCTCGCGCCGGCCGAGGTCGCGGCGGAACAGCCACAGCACCACCCCGCCGCCGATGACCACGTTGACGGTGCCGGTGAGCATGGCCCCGGTGAGCTGGCCGAGCAGCGGGAGCAGCAGGAAGGGGAAGGCGAGGCCGCCGACCAGGGCGCCCACGTAGTCGGCGGCGAACAGGTCGGCGACGGCCCCGCCCGCGTCCTGTCTGCGGATGCGCTGGATCAGGACCATCAGCAGCGGGATCTCCGCGCCGATGAGCACCCCGATGGCGAAGGAGAAGGCGACGAGGGCGGGCCGGGACTCCCCCAGCCAGGCGAAGCTCGCGTACAGCGCCATGGCCGAGAGCCCGCCGAGCAGGGCCACTCCGGCCTCGATGGCGCCGAAGCCGAAGGCGGGCCGGTTCCGCAGACGTTTGGCGAGCAGGGAGCCGACGCCCATGGCGAAGACCATGACGGACAGCACGACCGACGCCTGGGTGACGGAGTCGCCGATGAGGTAGGAGCCGAGGGCGAGCAGCTCCAGTTCGTACACGAGCCCGCAGGCGGCGCAGACGAACACGGTGGCAAGGACGAGGAGTCGGCCGGTCCGGGGCCGTACGGGCAGGGCGGCCGGGACGGTCGCGGCGCCCCGCGGCTCCGGAGTCGGAAGCACCCGGCGCGGGACGGAACGGTCGATCATGAAGCGAACCGTACGTCACCACCCACCCGCATCCGGTCACCCACATGGGTTCAAGAGGCGTACTGATGAGGCCAGTTGGCGTAACCAGGCAGGAACATTCGCGCCCGCGAGACCCCCGGGCGCCCCGGCCCCGCGCCACAGGGCCGGACACCCCCTACCGCAGCGCCGGCGACTCCCGTGCGGCGGCCGCCGCGGCCGCGCCCATCCGTACGCCCACCCGGGTCCGGGTGGCCACGAGCTGGCCCTCCTGCGGGTACGCGTGCCAGGTCCGCCAGCGCACTTGGCCCTCGTAGCGCTGCGCCAGCATGGCGGTGAAGGCGTGCGGACTGCCGGGGAAGGTGCCCGCTAGCCCGTTCGGGTGGTCGGCGACCAGTGCGAGCAACTCCTGTGCCCGGCCCGCGAAGGATCCGCGGGACAAGGTCTCGACCCGTGCGGCGAACTCGTACTCCCAGTCGCCCACCCGCTTGGCCACGCCGAGGGGCAGCGGCGTGCTGCTGCCGGGCATGCAGGCGACCGTCTCCGAGCAGAGCACCTCACCCTCCTCCAGGAGCACCTGGTGGGAGGCTCCGAGCAGGCGCAACTCCACCTTCGCGCCCGAAAGTTCGAGGTTCAGTACGGCCAGTGCGGGCAGCCGGTCCCGACCCAGGGCCCAGGCGAGATCGGCGGCACGCGTGTCGGTATAGGTGGTCTGGAGGGTCGTGAGCATGAGTCGGCTCCGCAAACGCGCGAGGGAGATGGGCCGGGGCCCGCCAGCGGTAGTCAACGGGTGGGGGGTCACCGGCACGGGTCCACAGGAAGTCCCGGGAGGTCCGGGGACTGGTCTACTCAACCGAGGGAATCATGAAAGGCACGGCACTCACAGCGCATTTACCCAACTTGACGGGCTTTACATCCCCCCGGGGGCTTCGCAGTTCAGGTGTTCAACAGGTTGCGTCCCGCGCGTCGTGATGCATGGGCGAACGAGAGGGCGCCCGACGGAATCCAGACCGTCGGGCGCCCCCCTCCACGCGGTGCCGGCTGCCCCGTGTCAGCTGGAACCGCACCCCCCGCCTCCGCAGGAGGAAGACGATCCGCCGCAGGACGAGGAGGATCCGCAGGAGGACGAGGATCCGCACGACGACGAGCCGCCGCCCCCGCCCTCCCACCAGCTGCGCTTGCGCGGGCTGCCGGTGTAACCGCTGTTGAACGAACGGACCACCAGCGTCACGAAGAACGCGAAGACGAGAAGCCCGATCACGATGAAGACGAACATGCGGTCCGCCCCTCTCTCACACCCCGGTCTTCCCGGGGGAACGGGATCCCCGCGTCCCGCGTGGAAGGGGGATGCCCGCAGGCCACGCGGCCCAAAGCACACTTGAGCAAGTCCAGAGGTTCCCCGCAGGATGGCGCCCATGAGCGCACCCGTGAGCAGCGACCGCCCCAGCGACCGCCCCTTCCTGAACCGCCGGCTGGCGGCCTTCGGCACGACGATCTTCGCGGAGATGTCCGCGCTGGCCGCCCGCACCGGGTCGATCAACCTGGGGCAGGGCTTCCCCGACACCGACGGCCCCGCGGAGATCGCCGAGGCGGCCTCCCGCGCGGTCCTCACCGGCCTCGGCAACCAGTACCCGCCCGGCCCCGGCATCCCCGAGCTCCGCACCGCCATCGCCGCCCACCAGCAGCGCTTCTACGGCCTGCCCTACGACCCCGGCACCGAGGTCCTGGTCACCGCCGGCGCCACGGAGGCCATCGCCGCCGCCCTCCTGGCCCTCCTCGAACCGGGTGACGAGGTCATCGCCCTCGAACCCTTCTACGACTCGTACGCCGCCTGCATCGCGATGGCCGGCGCCGTCCGGGTCCCCGTCACCCTGCGCCCCCGCGCCGGGGCCTTCGCCCTCGACCTGGACGAGCTGCGCGCCGCCGTCACCCCGCGCACCCGCCTGCTCCTGCTGAACACCCCGCACAACCCCACGGGCACCGTCCTGACCGCACCGGAGCTCGCCGCGATCGCCGAGCTCGCCGTCGAGCGGAACCTCCTCGTCATCACGGACGAGGTGTACGAGCACCTCGTCTTCGAGGGCGTCCACACCCCCCTGGCGGGCTTCCCGGGCATGCGCGAGCGCACGGTCACCATCTCCTCCGCTGGGAAGACCTTCTCCTTCACGGGCTGGAAGGTCGGCTGGGTCAAGCCCTGTTCAGCCACCTATTTGGGGTGTGAGGCGGATGCCCGAACGCGCCCTCTCGCCGACGTGGCTGCCTTGTATCCCAAACGGCGTGCACTTGCCGCAAGTGCTTGAACTCCGGGCGCGCGTATAGGAAATCCCAAACAGCGTGCACCCACCGGCGCGAGGCCCACGTCTTCTACTGTCCTTCCTGAAGCCGGGGATCACCGGCCCACTCGTCCATACGGACGATCGCCCTGGCATCAGGAAGGAACCACATGCAGTTGAAGTTGATGTACGTGATCATCGCGATCCTCGTGGCGCTTGTCGCCGCTCAGGCCGGCAGCTTGGTGACCCTCGTCTCGGGAGGGCGTCGCTCAACGGCCTTCAAAACCGGGGCAGTGACCTTCGCCGGCTCTCTGTCGCTCCTCATCGTGGTCATGGGCGCCCTGGGTGTGGTGGGCGCGTGAGCGACACGGGTGCCCTGCGAGGGCGCGTGCAGGCCGAGGCCCCCTCCTCGCTCGACGAGGTGCTCGTGAAGGTACGTCGACACCGCACGCACCTCTCGCGGCTGATGAACGCCTCCGACGCGACTCGCCTCGTCCTCGGACTGCTCTACCTGAGCCGGAGGGCGCACGCCGCTCCTGGCACCAGCGTGCCGACCTGGTCGTGGTTGCTGAGTCAGCCTGCAGGGCGCGATTCGGGAATCCGCGCTGCCGTGGGCAAGTGTCTGGCCCACTGGCTTCCCGCGCCCGACGTACAGGGTGTCGATACGGGCACCAGGAGCCTGATGCCCGTTCCGCCCCAAGGTTCCGAAGGAACACTGCACGCGCTCGTCCAGATCATCGGCTCCACCCAGCGGGTCGGGCCACTACTCGATCAGTGCCTGCGGGACCTCTCGGTGGACCAGGCAGAGGGCAGCCACTACTTCACGCCGCAGGACATGACACGCCTCATTGTCGGTGCGGCCGTCCCCCGCGACGGGCACAGGGTGCTGGATCCGGTCTGTGGTTCAGGGGGACTTCTCGTCGAGAGTCACCGCTATGTCCGCGACCGAGTCGAGCTGGACCCGACCATGTCCTTGCAAGGAAAGGAGCAGCACGTCCACACCTCGCAGGTGGCCCGCATGAACCTCGCCGTGCGGGGGATCACCGCCCACGTCTTCCCGCCCGGGGACAGCCTCGCAGAGCCCGAACTCGAGCCCCACGACATCATCCTGGCCAACCTCCCCTTCAACCAGCGTGACTGGGTGCCGGAGGACAAGAAGGAGCGGAGCGTCCGCCGGCCGGCGCCCCCGGTCCCCGTCGATCCCCGATGGCCGGAGGAACCGCCGTCCCCCGGATCCGCCAACTCCGCGTGGATTCAGCACATCGCGCATGCGCTGGCTCCGGCCGGACGTGCTGCCTTCCTGATGGCCGACACCGTGGCCAACAGTCGACTGCCCGTCCCCCGAAGGCTTCGGGAGCGCCTCCTGCGTGATGATCTCGTCGAATGCGTGATCGCCTTGCCACCTCGCGTGTTCGGTCACACCCAAGCCACCGCCTGTCTGTGGGTGCTCAACAGGGACAAGAGCGCGCGCCCCGGCTGGGGTGTCCTGGACCGCCGCCGACAGGTGCTTTTCATCAACGCGCGGCGAGCCGTCGAACCGGTCCCGGAGTCGAGAGCACGGAGGCTCGGCGACAAGAACACGGCATTGATCCTGACCACCCTCGCGGCCTGGCGTGGCCTACCCGAGAACGGTGCCGCGGCGACGCCGTACAACGACGCCGCTGGCTGGTCCCGAAGCTGTTCCACCAAGGAGATCGCTGACCACGAGTACAGCTTGATGCCGACTTCGTACGCCGTGGAGCCGCCGGGTCCCACACGGGACACGCGGAGCCGGATCGAGCAGCTCAAGCTCGAACTGGCTGATCAGTTCGACCGGATGGGCCAACTGGAACTCCAGCTGCTGGACATCCTGGAGGAGATCTGATGGAAGCAAATGCCCACCAGGTCAATTCCGGTACGGCGGCCTGGCCGACCACCTCCATCGAGATCGAGCGGGCCCGTAGGGACATTTACACCACCTCCGGGTTCCTCGACGACGGAGCCGCCGATCAGACTCCAGGAGTCGTCAGCTCCACGTTCGTCCAGGGCGGCGTCATCCTCGCGCCCCGGACCAATCAACGCGGGCCGGGCGAATCCCCGCCCACCCGGGCAACCCTCAGGGAGGGCGACCTGGCCGTGGTACTCGTCAGGCGGGTGGGCGATTCCGCGCTGGTCACCGCCGAGCACGCGGGGTGGACAGCGACCAGGTCGGTCGGCATCATCCGTGCCGATCCGCACCTCGTGCGGTGGCTGCGCATCTGGCTGCAGACGCCCACGGCGAAGGCCCGGATCGACGAGGACGTGACGGCGCACGTCGAGCCCACCGTCAGCCTCGACACCCTCCGCCGCATGCTGTTTCCGCTCCCCCCGCCGGACGTCATCACCGCGTACCACCGGGCCTTCGGCCTCATCGAGGAGATGGCCTCCTTCTACAAGGAAACCGCGCGAAAGGCGTTGGAACTGGCCGACGCCCTTCACGACGACTGGGCGTCGGCGGACCTATCCTGGGAGACACGAGCGCTCGCCGAGGTCGCCAAACTGAAGACGGGCAAAGGTTCCGAACGCTCGCTCCCCCCTATGCCGTCAGGACACACCGTCGACGCGATCGTTCCAAGAGACCTCTTCGACCTCCCCGTGCCCCATGTGGAGAGGTTCCGCCTGCGAAGCCCAGAGGACGCCGGCGAGGCGCATCCTCCCGGAACCTTCATGCTGAGCACCCGTCCCGACGGCGCCCACATCGTTGTGACGCGCCGCCCGGCGACACCCCTCAGAGGTGTCGTGGCGGTACGGCCCGTCGAGGACAGGGACAGTTGGTGGCTGCTTCACGAACTCAGAAGCCGGGGCAGCGACATCACACAGATGACGCAGGGTGGGAACGCCCGAGAGATCTCCGCCGGCGCCCTCAAGCGCCTGAAGGTCACCTGGCCAGACCAGTTCACGCGCACCCGGTTCCACTCGATGGCCGAGCCCCTGCACGCCGTGGCGCGACCCCTGATCTCCAAGATCGCGACGCTGCACGCCCTGCGGGACGCACTCCTGCGCGACATCTCGGCAAAGGCCGGGGTCCTCCGGGAGCCGGCGGCAGAGCAAGGAGAAGAGGGCGCTTTCACTCCTCGCCCCACTGCGGTCCCCGCAACACGCGATGGCAAGACCGGCGATGAGTCAGGATGGTCTCCGGAGAATCGCCGGGTACCCGAGTGAGAACGGTGGAGACATGAGCGCCAGACCACTGCTGAACCGAAGGCTGGACGGACTCGGGACGACGATCTTCGCGGAGATGTCGGCACTGGCGACATCGACGGGCGCGATCAACCTGGGCCAAGGCTTCCCGGACACGGACGGTCCGGAGTCAGTCCGTGAGGCTGCCGTACGAGCGCTGCGCGACGGCCGCGGCAACCAGTACCCGCCGGGCCCCGGCATCCCGGAGCTGCGCCAGGCGATCGCCGACCACCAGCGCCGCTTCTACGACCTGAGTTTCGACCCGGACACGGAGGTGCTGGTTACCGCGGGGGCGACAGAGGCGATCGCCGCGACCATGCTCGCGTTGCTGGAGCCGGGCGACGAGGTGATCGCCTTCGAACCCTTCTATGACTCCTACGCCGCCTGCATCGCCATGGCCGGTGCGAAGCGCGTACCGCTCACCCTGCGCGCCCCGTCCTTCCGCCCAGACCTGGACGAACTGCGATCGAAGATCACCCCCCGGACCCGCCTGCTGCTCCTGAACACGCCTCACAACCCGACCGGGATGGTCCTCACCGCCGAAGAGCAGAGCGCCATCGCCGCGCTCGCTGTCGAACACGACCTGCTCGTCGTCACCGACGAGGTGTACGAGCACCTGACCTTTGACGGCGCCACCCATGTCCCGATGGCGACGTTCCCCGGCATGCGCGAGCGCACCGTCTCCATCTCCTCCGCTGGCAAGACCTTCTCCTTCACCGGATGGAAGGTTGGCTGGGTCATGGCGGACGGCGCTCTCGTCTCCGCGGTCCGGACCGCCAAGCAGTACCTGACGTACGTCAGCTCCGGCCCGTTCCAGTACGCGATCGCCGAGGCGCTCCGCCTGCCCGACGCGTACTTCGACGGCTTCCGCGCCGACCTGCAACGCAAGCGCGACCTGCTCGGCGACGGCTTGCGCGCGGCCGGGTTCGAGGTCTACCAGCCCCAGGGCACGTACTTCATCACGACCGACATCACCCCCTTCGGCGAGAAAGACGCCTACGCCTTCTGCCGCGCCCTCCCCGAACGCTGCGGCGTCGTAGCCATCCCCAACTCCGTCTTCTACGACGACCCCGACGCCGGCCGCAGCCAGGTCCGCTTCACCTTCTGCAAGCAAGACGACGTCCTCCACGAGGCCACCGACCGCCTGCGACAACTGGCGTCGTGAACTCACGCTTCCTTCGTCCCGAATGGAGTCCACCCAAGATCCCCACTTCGGAGAACGTCATTTCCCCTGGTCAGCGCCTCACTCTCGAACGCTCTGGGGACGTCTCCAGGGGGCCCACCGGGGAGCAGATCGGCTCCCCGCTGAGCCCCAGCAGCCGACGTGGTCACGCTCGTGATCACTCGCGATCCACTCGGATGGCGAGGGCGTAGACAATGCACCGGCAGCTTCCCCTCCTCCCTTCAGGGGAAGCGAGTGCAATTTCCATCGCAGTCCGATCTCAAAGTCCTAGCGTCGGCAGCAGCGTGCCACTCGGCGAGAGGACCTGAACGTGGCAGAACCCGCTGAAGGTGTGCGCCCACCCGCTGTATCGCGCCGACTTCCCGGCCGGGCAAGACGGCGTACGGACGTCCTGCACGAGTACGAGAAGTCCAACGCCGATCGCCGCAGAGGGGTCCCTCCCGTGCTGTGGCCGTTCCTCGCACCGGATCCGGACCAGTACTACCGATGGCGGGTTGAGCTTGATTGCGCTTGCATCACCGAGCTCCTGACACCGGGCGACCGCACCCCGCCGAGCGAGAGGCAGTGGCGTGCTCCCGGGGATGGCGAAGCACTGCCGCCGGGACAGCTGTACTGCTGGCACGATGAATCCGGTCACGCCCCGTACCGCGACATCCTTGAGTGGGGAGATCGCCGAGAGGTGAACTTCCCCGCGGACCCAGTAGAGCCACCCGAATGGGCCGATGCCGAAGTGTGGACAGTGCTACGCCACGACGAACCTCATACATCGGCATTCTGGAGGGTCACGCTGGACTGCGGGCACATCGAAGAGGTCGTAGCGCCAAACCTCGAATGGAAGCCCGAATACGGGCCTCGCGTGGCGGACGCTGCCCGGGTGAAGGAGATGACCGAGGAGTACGAGCGGCTATGGGCATCGGGCCCGACACTTCAACCTGAACCCCAACACGAGCACACCCGCCGCATGCTGGCGGCAGGCTGGCCGATTCCGAGCCCAGAACGGCCGTGCTACACGTGCCCCCACGCTCGCATGATTGTCGCGTACCAGCGCGTGGGCTGGCTCATTCCGCGCAACGGAGCGCCGAAGCCCGAATGCCCGCCACCGCCGGCCCGCATTGCCTTGGAGCGCCGACTACGCAGGGCCGAGGCCGAGGCTGAGCGTCTACGAACGCAGCTGGCCGTGCATGACGAAGGGCAGGACGCTTGACGAGGCCGACCGGCGCGGCTGGGTAGAGACGGGACCCGGCCTCGTGATCCAAACGGAGACCTAGGCATTACGAGGCCCCACAAGATCATTCCGTGTGGTGCCGGGCCATGCCACGGGATTCCCTGTTTCCCCAGGTCAGCAAGGTGCGGCCTGGCCCCGGCCTGCCGCCCAATCCACCCTGCGCCAGCCCGTCCGCTCACGCAAAGAGCGCCCACGAGGCTGCATCTGCAGATGCGTCAGACAGCAATCTCGGCTGCCTCGTCGCCCTCCGCTAGATCGTCCGGATCCACGCCCAGAGCCTCGGCGATGGCAACGAATTCGGCCAGCGCGGCCTTCAGATCCTCGACGATCTCCTGAGCAATTACGCCCGGCGGCAGTCCGCTGTCCGCGTCTTCCAGAGCGGGATCCTTCATCCACGTGATATCGAGGTTGACCTTGTCCCGGGCGATCAGCTCGTCGTAACTGAAGGGCTTGAAGCGCCCCGACTCCAACTCGACGCGCTCACCATGGGGCTTGCCAGGAAGGTAGGCGTCTACGAACTCCTGGAGGTCCGCCTGGCGGAGAGGGCGCGTCTTGAGTGTGAAGTGCTTCGCCGTACGCAGGTCGTAGACCCAGGCCGTAGATGTGTGCGGCCTACCGTCGGCCCGCGGGGCCTTCTTGTCGAAGAACAAGACATTGGCCTTCACCCCGCCGGCGTAGAAGATGCCAGTGGGGAGCCTCAGGATGGTGTGCAGGTCGAAGTCCTGCAACAGGCGGCGGCGGATCTTCTCGCCTGCCCCGCCTTCGAAGAGAACGTTGTCCGGCAGGACGACAGCAGCACGACCGTTGATCGCCATCAGCGACATGATGTGCTGGAGGAAGTTGAGCTGCTTGTTGGTGGTGCTCGCGCGGAAGTCGTTGCGATCGTAGGAGATGTCCTCTCGCTCAGACTTTCCGTCGGTGCCGATCACCGTGATCGCAGACTTCTTCCCGAACGGCGGGTTAGCCAGGACCAGCGAGGCGTGTCGGGACGGCTTCTTAGCGAGGGCATCCTCCACCTTGATGAGGGAGGGACCGTCACTTCGGCCGATACCGTGAAGCAGCATGTTCATAGCGGCCAGGCGAGCAGTCCCGGGCACCAGTTCCGTGCCGAAGATGTTCCTCTCCAGGGCAAGTCGCTGTTCACGAGACATGCTGCTGCCGTAGTGCTTGCGGATGTACTGCCGAGCTGCAATGAGAAAGCCGCCGGTGCCGCACGCAGGATCTGTGATCGTGTCCTCCAGCGTGGGCTGGGTCACCTCAACCATGGCGTCGATTAGCACACGGGGCGTGAAGTACTGACCAGCGCCGGTCTTAGTATCCTCGGCGCCCTTGGCCAAGAGGCCCTCGTATGCGTCGCCCTTGAGGTCTGTCCCCGTGCCGGTCCAGTCCTGGGCACCAATTAGGTCAACGGCGAGCTTCTGCAGGAGGGCAGGCTCGGTGATCCGGTTCTGCGCCTTGGCAAAGATCGTTCCGAGAGTGGTACCGGGGTGCTTGGCGAGCTCCGTGAGGGTGTTGCGGTACTGCTCCTCGAGGGCCGCACCGGTCTTGGCAACCAGCGCTGGCCAGTCGTGATCGCTAGGGACGATCTTCGCGGCGGAGGGGTCGTCCGCAAAAGGGTCGTTAGCGATCTCGTCGGCCATCTTGAGGAAGAGCAGGTATGAGAGCTGCTCGACGTACTCGATGGTGGACAGTCCGTTGTCACGGAGGACATTGCAGTAGTTCCAGAGCTTGGCGACCAGTGCACCAGTCTGGGGGGAAGCGGCGGTGGTCATGCGTCGAGCTCCTGCTGGGCGTTAGTAATGCGGGTGCGCTGTGTGGCGCGGCGGCGGGCCGGCCTGGCCACTACCGTTTGACGCTCAGCCTCGATACGGGCAAGCAAGGCTGAGGCCGACTCGTCGTTTGCATCTTGGGGGACAAGCCTCCCGGAGAAGGCCCGTTCCAGGAGCGCCCGGCGGAGCGAAGAAGAGCGCCGGTGGGAGCGAGCAATGACTTCGAGCACGTTATCCATGACAGAGAGATCGTCCTCCACGCGCTCGACAATTAGCGATTGCTCGGCTACAGGAGGGATAGGAACGGGAAATTTCTTAATCTTCGAGACACTGATGGAAGCGAGATTCACGCTCTGCTTTCCGTTTTGCTCGAACCAACGCACGGAACTATTGGCGTACCAGGACAACAGCTTGGGGTCAATCTCGCCATCGCGCACCCTCGCCCGAAAGACGTGATTCTGGTGGATAGCCCCAGGGATCTGACCTTCCCAAATCCAACCGCGGCCGAGCTTGTTGCGATCCCCGCCTTCGTTCATCAGAACGTCACCGGGCTGAAGAGCCAGCGCCGCAGCTTTGCCTTCCGGGACCCTGATCATGGAAACCTGGTTCAGGTCAAGCCGGCCACGTTGAACGTTGGCAACTCTGAGGTAGGGAACCTCAGGGAGATCGGGATCGCTTTGCTTCTTACTGTCCTTGGTAACCCCACCAACAACGTCCGCTACGTCCTCGAGGCGACGCCAGCTCCAGCCCAGGGGCACGCGCGGAAGATCGTCATCGATAGTGCCCGCTGGGGGCAGGAAGGAGGCAGCTTCCGAATCTGCGTTTACCGCGTATCCAAAGATCGGGCTCGATACCGTGTCGCGAAGTCTGCCTAGGCGAGCAGAGCACCGGCCGACCAGGGCCTGCGCCGCATCGAGGCGTGAAATATGATCTTCGAGAGTGTCAAGAATTCGCTGTTGCTCTGCTAGCGACGGGAGGGGAATGACCACCCGCTTTACTTTTGTGGTGCTGAGTGTATACAGCCCGCTCGTGGACTGCGCGACTTCCAAAAGTTGAGCGGAGACGACCGGTGAATTCCACACGGCTTCCAAATAGATCGGGGAGATCTCCTTATTCGGACGCACGCGAATAAGGTGGTTTTGGTGGACTGCGTCCTTAATTGAACCGCGCCACCTGGCGGCTCGCCCGATCTGATCCGGACTCCCGTTCCCCTCGACTACAAGGAGATCCCCAACTTCGATCCGATACCGATCGATCTCGCCATCGAACAGCTCCACTTCGTGCACCTCGGCGAGATTCAGCGAACCTCGACCCACGTTAGCGACACGGAGGAACGGGAATTTATTCTCCACCGGACGACGCTTCTGCTGCTTTTGGATGCCCCCGCTAACTTCGGCAATCTCACCGATGGAAGCCCATACCCACCCCGGAGGAAGTGGGTTCCGCTGCTCGTTCTCGCTCACACTAGTTCCTGGTTCAATTCCATCAGCAGTTTCCGCGCCGTCCCGGCATCCCCGCCAAACGCCGCGATGAAGCCGCGGCTACCACCGCGCTCGATGAAAGGCTCGTCGCGGAGCGCATCCACCTCAACGCCGATGTCGCTGGCGACCCGATCACAGATCCGCTCCAGCCACCACAGCTGGTCCCTACTGTAGGTTGCGCCGGCCTGCTGTTGCCGCAGGAGCCACCCGGCGAAGCGTTGCTCAACAGAGGCCTGGTAGGGCTGGAGCTCCGCCTCCGCGCCGAGCTCGTAGCGGATGAGTGAGATCAGATCTGGGATACCTGCGGTCTTCCCGCGTCGCAACGTCGCGCGGCCCAGGTCCTCGTACGCCTGCCACAGTATCTGCGGGGTCCAGTCGTACTGCGGCCGCTTGATGTAGGCAGCGAGCTCTCGCAGCGCTGCGTAGGCGGCCTCCGGCGCCACTCGCTGCTGGCCGAGCGCGATCTCAATCGCGGTGAGTTCGTCACGCCGACTGTCCAGGAGGGTGTGCCAATCCGTGATGTATTTCCGCGCCCGCTCTTCACGGGGGACCTCACGGAGAGTGGTGATCGTGGCGACTGTCACCTCATCGATGGTGAGATCCTCGTCGCGCCGGATTCCGGTGATCACCTTGCGGAGATCGGAATCCGCAAGCGGCGCGACTGCATCGCGGATCAATCGGCGTGCAGCCTCCGGGCCCTCATTCTGGGTGACCTCTTCCTGGCGGAAGGGGTCACAGGCATCGGTCAGCCACCGAGTGATGGTCACCAGCGTGAGTCCGCCGGCTGAGTGGGCGATCGTCTCGTGTTGCTCGTTGGTCAGCTGCTTGCCAAGGCGACCGAGTCGCCGCGCGAGCACGTCTGTCTCTTCAGCGGTGATCGCTCCAGAGCCTGCCTTGTCGAGCAGCCTCCGAAGGGACATCCCGGGAGTCGTCGGGAGCGGAGCCGCGTCGACCAGCTGGGAACGGGTGACGCCCGCGGCATCGATCAGCAGGAAGCGGTCCTTGGTCACCGGCACTGCCGACTCGTCGGCTCCCGGGGTGACCTCGCGTAGCTCGGTCTCATCGATCGACCGTGCCCCACGCCCCTTCATCTGCTCGAAGAGCACGGCGCTCTTGACGGAGCGCATGAAGATCACGCACTCCAGGGCGCGAACGTCAGTCCCCGTGGCGATCATGTCTACGGTCACCGCGATGCGCAGCTGGGGCGAATTGCGCAGTTCGTTGATCAGATCGTCGGGGTTCTGACCGTTCTGCCTGCTTTTGTAGGTGATCTTCGAGGCGAAATCGTCGCCGCGGCCGAAGACCTCCTTCGCCTGCCGGAGTACTTCCTCCGCATGAGCCTCGCTTACGGCGAAGATCAGAGTCTTCGGAACCTCTTTGCGGCCCGGGAACCAGCGCTGCCAATTATCCCTGTAGGTCTGCAAGACCGTGCGGATATCGTCTTCGGCAATGACGTTGCGGCCGAGCTGCTTGCCGGAGTACGAGAAGTCGTCCTCGAGCTCCTCGAGACGTCGCCGCCGGGATGCCCGTTCGAGTATGGGAATCGTAGTTCCCGCCTCGATCGTCGCTCCCTCCTCGTGGACATCAGTAAGCAGCTCCACCACGTCGAAGTCGACGTTGACGCCGTCGGCGACAGCCTTGGCAAATGAGTAGCTGGAGACCAGATTCTGATTAAAGAATCCCTTGGTCTGCGGCGTCGGCGTAGCCGTGAGCCCGACCAGGTGGGCGTCAAAGTACTCCAGGACACCACGCCACAGCCCGTAGATCGAGCGGTGGCACTCGTCAACCACGATCAGGTCGAACGATTCGATTGGGACGGCCGGGTTGTAAGCGACCTCGACCGGTCGCTCACTCTCGACAGAGTCGCCGACCTCATCCTCAAGGTCGTCCGCAGTGTCATCGTCGACCAAGGGCTGCCCGCGCAGCAGCGAGTACATCTTCTGGATGGTGCAGATGACCACCGAGGAGGTCTCCTGCAGCCCGGCCGCCCCCAGGCGGTCCACTCCATAGAGCTCGGAGAACTTCCGGCCGTCGTCGGGGGTCGTGTAGTTACGGAACTCGGCGAGAGCCTGCTTTGCCAGGTTGTTCCGATCGACCAAGAAAAGTACCCGCTTGGCCTGCGCATACTTCAGCAGCCGGTAGGTCTGCGTCACCGCTGTGAACGTCTTGCCGGCGCCGGTGGCCATCTGGATCAGCGCACGGGGGCGGTCCTCCGCAAGTGAGCCTTCCAGTCCCTCGATCGCCTCAACCTGTGCCGACCGAAGACCTCCGGTCTCCAACTCAGGCAGGGACCTCAGAGCGGCGCGAAACGTCGGAGCCTGCGAGGAGCTATCCGAGCGGCGCATCCAGGTCGCGACGGTCTCGGGCCGATGGAATGCGAAGACCTGCCGGGAGCGCGAGTCCGGATCGAGCCGGTTGAGGAAGTACGTCTCCGAGCCGGTAGTCGCATAGCGGAATGCGAACGGCTCATCCTCTCGCCATACCGCGAGCCGGAATTCCTTGAGCACACCGCGGGCGTAGCGGTCGTTCTGGGCCAGGGCCCGGCTGAGTACCTCGCCTTCACGCTTGGCCTCGACCACACCGACGATCGAACCATCGACGTACAACACATAGTCGGCACGCCCGGTGGCCACGGTGAATTCTCGGACGGCGACGCCACGGCCCGCCAGCGGGTTGAGGTCCTCACGGTCCTGGATCTTCCAACCCGCGTCGATGAGCATCTGGTCGATGACCTCGCGAGCCTGGATCTCATTCAGCGGCTTAGGCCGCTGAGCCCGCTCCACGATCGCTTCACGCGCGGCCCGCGCGACAGGTGTCGGCTGTCGCCGCGCCTGTTCGTAGTCCCGCTGTTGAGCGGATCGGAGAGCGTCGATCTCGCTTTCGAGCTGCTCAATCCGCGAGGCCAAGTCAGCTTGGTGAGCAGCCGCGCTCGCGACGAGCTGTGCTGCCTCGTCCTGGGCTCGACGCTCGGCCCCTTCCTGTTGCTGACGGGTCTCTTCCAACCTCGTCCTTGACAGGGTCAGGGCCTGCCGGTGGTGTTCTAGTGCCTCTCGAAGTTCGGCGATCTCCACCGGATTCGTGACGCCTTGGCCAGCTGCGGGCTGCGTCGGCGGGACGAAGGCACGGACAGTGCGCTTACCGGAGATCGCCAGATGGAACCAGTTGCCCAACTCGTACGAAGTCTCGACGGCCCTGAGAGCTCGGACGGTGTCGAACAGGTGTTGATGCGCTGCGCTGTTCCGCGCCGTACGCAGGTCGTCGAAGGCAGCACGCACCTCCGGCGTGAATGCCCCGACGCGGGTGAGCGCGTTCAGGCGGTCCAACTGCCTATCGCCGTCGACCCGCAGGCCTACCCGAGTGACGAGCTCCTCGGCAAGCACCTCGCCGAATTGCCCAGCCTGGACCAGGGCCGCGTTGGGGTTGGTGAAGACCGTCGCCTCTGCCAACGCTCCGTAGAGTGCCAGCAGCGGCTGGTACTGGAAGAGCACACCGAAGTTCGGGGACCGCCTGGCGAGGTCCCGAAGCCGCTCGTCCATATACCCCGTCCGTCCGTCGCACGTGAGTGTGCGTGTTCCATGATCCGATCCACGTGCAACGCCTTAGGTTACGCAATTCGCAGGCTTCTCCGTGTCCGAACGGATGCTAGGTGGACAGCGCGGTGCCCTACCAGCTCTGCGCGTGTGCGAGCCCTAGGGTGACGAGTCGATCACGCGAGGATGCGCCGCACGCCACCCGCGCCAAACTCGGCTACGTACAGGTCTCCCGTATCCCCAACGGCAAGTTGGCTCGGGTTCTGGAGTCCGGAGGCAAGTGTCTGGACCAGACCGTCTCCGAGTACAAGTACCCTGCCGGACTCGAAGTCGCTGAGCACGATCCCTGCGGCCGTGACAGCAACCCCGCTGAGACCGGCCAGCACTTTGCCATCCAGGAGGTCCACGGGGGCGGAGGTCGGCTCGTCGAGCCGAAGCTGCCACAGCCGATTCCGCCGTTGCTGAGGTGGATCTCCTGCCTCTGGCGAGCAGAGCACGTACAGCGATGTCGAGGTGCGGGCAAGAGCGATGGGATGCCCCGGCACGGAAGCGAACGGCGTGGCCTTGCCGTCCATCCCCACCCGCTGCAAGGCACCGGTGTACATGGCTACGATGAGGTCATCGTTATGCCAGGTGAAGGCCATCGGCGTGCCGGCGGGACCTCCTTGGAGCCTAATCAGCTTGCTGCTGCGGTAATCGTGACTGTGGTGGAGCACCAAGATCCAAGGCCGGTCCACTAGCCGGACGGCGAGCTCTCCGTCTTCCCGGGCTGCCATCGAGTCTGTTCCGAGGCTGGGCAGGAGGCGGGTGGGCACCATGGCGACCAGGCGATAGACGCCATCCTTTCCAACCCGCCACAGTTGCTGACCTCTCGTGCTCACCACCAAACCGTTCGGCGTCCAGGCGATGCCAGCAACTGGTGGCAAGCCTGCAAGATAGGCCGTGATGGTGTCACTCGGGTGAGCCGCAATCTCCACACTCGCCTCGGCGGTGCAGCCGTCGTGAAGACAACGGAGCAGGCTGGTGCCAGGGTCCTTAGCGAACACAGCGCCGCCCTTGAAGATCACGACCTTCTCGTTGGTTGACGTCACTTGCGGATCGTCGATCGGTGCCGTCCAGGTAGCAGTGCCATCCGTGTAATGGCCCAGCACCCGCACTGGTGCCTTGCTCTGGCCGCGCAGCAACAGGTGTGACGGTTCGATACTGATCTTCATCAGGCGTTCAGGGTGGGCAGGTGCAACAGGCTGCCCATCGAAGATTCCGCTGTCGTCCCAGACCTTTCGTAGCTGGTCACCTAGACGGCTACGCACCCAGGCTGGTCCTATTCCGGGGTCGGATGCAGCCCAGTGCCAGGCGACGTAGTGGCCAACCTGGTATGTCTCCCTTGTCGGCACGATCCGCTCGCCCGGGACTCCTGTTTCGAGGGTCGCCAAGCGCACACCTGCCCAATCGAGTTGGCGTCGGCCATCGGCCGATGCAAACAAGGGGACGTTGACCTCGACGACGCGGTACCAATTCGTCTCGCCCGGTGCGAGCGTGATCCATACAACCTGGGCCGGCCCCTGACGGGTCCCGTCTACCAGGTGAATGCGGTGCTCGCCCGGGGGGACCCCGCCCACATCGACGGTCAGGGTGCCAGTCTGGTAGCTGATCTTGTCGAGCTTGAGCTTCTCGTCGAGCCACACCTCGACCTGACTCCCGGCACGCTCGACCCAGAGGGTCAGCGTTGTTCCTTGATCATGGCGATACCCGCGTACCGCGGGGGCTCGGTCGATGTCACGATCCAGTAGGTCCAGCAGCGAACTGGCGTGTGCGAGAAGACGCAAGCACTCGCGGCGCGACCGGCAGGGCAAAAGGGGACGATCTTTGTGAGAACGGTCGCCCTTGAACAAACCGATCGCGCCGGCGAACAGCTCGACAAGACGGTCAGCGTCCCGCGTGCGGTCGGAGATGCGAATCGGATTGCTCATCTCCTTGAAGGCCGAGGTAATCAGCTCATTGCCGATGGCAGCGCTACCGAGACGCTGCTGCACCTCATGTTCGAGCCGCCGGAAAGCCGCAAAGATGGCGTCGTCAAACCGGTCCGTTCGCAGAAGACCTTCGCATGCATCAACGACCTCCGGACGTAGAAGCGTCAAGTGCACAGCCAACTCACCGTCCACTGCAGGGATTGCAGGACGGCTGACTGTGTTGGAGTCCGGGCTGACCGGGGCCACACGCTTCGCGGGTGGTTGGGCACGGCGAGGGCGCTGCTCATCGACGAAGTCCAGCAACTCTTGCACGCCCTGGATTCGGCGATAAGGGCGCGCCCCACGCCGATCCACCTTGAGCTGCCACTGCCACGGGCTGCCCGTTGCTCGGCTGCTTCCTGTCCAGAATCGTGGGAGCTGATCCGCCAGAGCGAACAGACGGTTCATCAAGTCACGTGTCTGTACGACCTCCTCTGCCGGTACGGCCGAATCACCGCCAGGCGAGCTCAGGGACCGTCCCAGATGCGCAGCAAAGTCCAGACTGGATACGGCGAGTTCTTTCTCCGGGTCATCAGACCCCTGCTGCTCGAGGGCGACCGTCCACTTGACAAAGTTGCTCAAATAGGAAAGATCGGACGGCCCTCCTTCACATGCAGAAACTCCGCGAAGTGTGAGTCGCACCTCATCGTTGTCGGAGTATCCATGGGCATTCCAGGGCCTTGCGATGTAGCGCGAGCTGATCGCAACCAAGGCAGCCTGGGCGTCCTCGATCCCCAGTTCGCGGTCCGCCCGCAGGTCGACGGCCGTGAAGGTAGGCCAAGAACCCCGCTGGCTCATCAGCTTATAGATGGTCTGAAGGAGTTGGCGATCATGAGGATCCAGCGCTTCATCGTTCACAACACGATTCTCGCGCCTGCCCCGAGGTCGGCGCAGAGAGATCACGTGCAAGTCGCAGGAATCGGCGTTGCGTCATGCGGCCTCATCTCGCAGCCGGCCTCGGGTAGCAGGGGCTGGGAGTACGTGAGGGAGGATCGGATCTCGGCGGCGAGGATGTCGCCAAGAGCTTCCTGTCGGCCCCGGATAGCAGCTGCTTGGCCGGCGGGTCGCCGAAGCGTCCCCTATTCCGGCGACTGCCCGTGCTCCAGGTAGGCGGTCAGGTCGTTCGCTCGGGCCTGGATCCCAGCGGCGATTCGGCGCGCGAGGCGGGGGATGGTGAGGCCTGGCACCTGCTCTGCGCCGTGGAAGTCGTAGCCGCGGAGCTCGTCCGCTTGGAGTGCGATCTGTTGGCGGTGGTCTGCGCTTAGGAGGCCGCCGTCGAAGAGGTAGAGGACCTTGTCTCCCTCTCCCGGGTTCGGCGCCCAGTCGACGACGAGGAGGCGGCCGATGCGGGGCGTGATGCCCAGTTCCTCGTGGACTTCGCGCACACAGGCCTGTCGGGGCGACTCGCCCTGTTCGACGTATCCGCCGGGAAGGTCTCGGTAGTCCTTGTACGACGGCTCGACGAGGAGGACTCGATCAGCTTCGTCGAAGAAGAGAGCGCCGGCCGCCATGCGGGGGTGGGCCATCTTCGCTTCATGCTCGTTCTCGCTCACGGATTCGACTCTAGCCGCCAGCGACGATGCGGAGCCTGCGCGCCAGGTCGGCCACGGGATGGGAGGGCCGACCTCGGGTACCGCGTATCCAGCCGATGACCAGCTCTCGGCTCATGTAGTGGTGACGGACCTGTTCGGGGGCGGCCTGTTCGGCTTCCAGGAGTACGGCCAGGGCTTCGTCGGTCCGGTTCCAGGCACTCAGCGCCCTGGCAACTTCGAGGCTGTGCCGCACGCGCCGTTCCACTGGCAGTCCGCTGGTGTCGATGCGTGCGCCAAGGTCCGCGGCGATCTGGATGTCGCCGAGTTCGCCGGCGGTGGCTACGCAGTGGATCGCGACGTTCGTCGGACCGAAGGCTGTCCACATGTGGTTGGCATCGGCGCCGAGGCGCTGCGCGGTCTCGTCAGCCTCTCGGAGGAAGGTCTGCGTAGCTGCCCGGTCCTCTGCTCGTGCGGCGGCCATCGCCCCGGTGAGGAACAGCGTGCCGTACACCGAGAGGTACTCGTCGTTTGCAGTGCCCAGTTCCGGCTGCATGACGGCTGCCGCGTCGTTCACGAGCTGGACCGCTGCCGTGAAGCGTCCTGTGGCCAGGAGGCAGTGCGTGACCGCTCGGAAAAGCGAACCTGTGACCTCGCTTCGGCCACTGTGCTGCGCGGCTGCCAGACCGCGGTCAGCGGCGATCCATGCCAATTCGGGCTCTCCGACCTTCCCCAGCACCATGGCTGCTCCGTGGTAGGCGAGGGCGAGCAGAGCATGTGCCTCCTCCCCCTCGTGCCCCGAGTAGGCGCGGGATGCGGCGAGCGCGTCGGCCAGGACGAGGGGAAGACGTCGGGTGGCGAAGCCGTAGCGAGATGCCTGGTAGGCGTCGAGGACGTCGCCCACGTTGGCGCGAAGGTCCTGTAGGGCAGGTGGTTCGTCATCGGGTGCAGGGCTCAGCAGGGGCGTGAGCTGCTTGTAGTCCATCAGCGCTTCGCGTAGCGCGGGGACCGTGCGGTGGCCGCTGTCGGCCGACCACTCCATGAGCGTCGGCTCCGCGAGTAGGTCTCCGAGGGAGACGTCGAGGGCGTCGGCGAGTGAGGTGATCACCGAGAGGCGATCAAGCTCGATCCGGTTGTTTTCCGCTTTGCTCAGCCAGTCCGTGGTACGGCCGACAAGGCCGGCCAGGACCTCTTGGGAGAGGCCGCGCCGCCGCCGGTACCAGGCAACGCGCTCCCCGATGGTCAGGTTCTCTGTCATCCCTCGCATGTCCTGATCATCACCTCGTGCCCGAAGTGGACCCCGGAAGGATTTTCCGGGGTGTCGCGGGGCGCCCTGGCTACTGTCGCAACAGGCCGAGAACGCCGCCGGAAAATGCGAGCAACTCAACCTGCATCAAACGGCTTTGGCTAATGACGCTCATCCGTCCCACCCGTCTTCTTCAGGCAGAGATCGGAGTTTGTCATGCGCAAAACCATCACGACTGAGGGCGGTTTCCTGTCCATCGAGACGGGCACCACCAAGCCCGACGCGACGACCATCGTGGAGCGGAAGGGACTCGGCCACCCCGACACCCTGGCCGACCACCTCGCCGAGCGGCTGTCCCGCGCCTACAGCCAGCACACCGTGCAGCGCTTCGGCGCCGTGCTGCACCACAACTTCGACAAGCTCGCCCTCCTCGGCGGGGCCAGTGAGGTCCGCTACGGCGCCGGCCGGATGACGGCCCCGGTCCGCGTCCTGGTCAACGGGCGGGCCGCGCCGATGTGCGGAGGCGAGACGATCCCCGTCGAGGAGATCGTCGAGGCCGAGGTCAGGGCGTTCTTCGCCGAGCGGCTCCCGGAAGTGTCGGACCACCTCGACATCACGTTCAACATCACCAGCAACTCCAGCCCCGGCGCGGTCCTCACGGGCGACGCGGTGCCGGATCGCACCCGCTGGTTCAACCCACGCTCCATCGACGACCTGCGAGAGCGTCGGGTGCGGCTCTCGAACGACACCTCCCTCGGCACCGGCTGGGCCCCGGAGAACGCCTTCGAGTCGCTCGTCCGCGAGCTGGTGAACCACTTCTCCGGCGAGAGCGACTTCACCCTCTCCCACGCCTGGTGCGGATCCGACGTCAAGCTCATGGGCTACTGGGACGGGGACAAGGCCGATGTCGTCCTGTGCGTCCCGCAGAAGTCACGACACGTCGGCAGCCGCGCCGAGTACGTCCGCAACGCCGAGAGCGTCCTCGCCGAGTGCCACCGCATGGCCGGCCTCCGCCTCCCCGGTGCACAGGCCCGCTTCCGGCTCAACGCCCGCGACGTCCCGGAGAAGGACGAGCTCTACCTGACGTACACCGGCAGCTCGATCGAGTCCGGCGACGAGGGCGTCGTCGGCCGCGGCAACCGGGTCAACGGACTGATCACTCCGCTGCGGCCGATGAACCTGGAAGGCGCCAACGGCAAGAACCCCGTCTACCACGTCGGCAAGCTCTACAACATCGCCGCCCAGCGCCTGGCCGAACGGCTGCACGAGGCCACCGACGGACACGCGGAGGTGCACCTGGTCAGCACCACCGGCCAGCGCCTCGACCAGCCGTGGCGGATCCTGGTCCGGCTGTCCTCCCCGGACGTCGAGACCGACAAGGTCCAAGCGCTCGTGGCCGAGGCTCTGGAGGGCTTCCCAGCCCTCACGGACGAGCTGGTCTCCGACGGGATCGTGCTGAGCTGATGGCGACGCAGACGCTCGGAGATGTGCCCTCGGGGTGTCGGGAGCGGCTGCTCGCGCACTACGGCCCGTCGGTCCAGGAATGGCTGGAGGTCGCCCCGGGCCTCCTCACCGAGGCGGCGAAGCGGTGGGACCTCTCGCTGAGGGACTACCACGATGCCGGACACGCCTCGGCGGTCGCGCTCGCCGTGGCACCCAACGGGAACCAGCTGGTTCTGAAGGCCTGGGTCGACCCAGTCCGCTACCGCCACGAGATCACCGCGTTACGGGTATGGGCCGGCGGCCCGACCGCGAACGTAGCCGAAGCGGCGGATGACCTCTCGGCGGCGGCCCTGGAGCTGGTCGGCGGACGGCCCGGGGGCGCCGACCGCCCCGCGCGGGCGACGCAGTCGGTGGCTGGCGCGATCCACAGGCTCCATGCCCTTGGCCGCCGGAGGCCCGGATCGGGCGTGCCCATGCTGACCGACTTCCTGCGCGAGGTCGTTCTGCCTCGCATCCGCCGACGAGCGCAGGCGCTCGACCTCGGCACCCATGACGGACTCGTGCAGCAGGCGTGCCACGGGCTCGCCGGCCTCAGCCAAGCCCCTGACCGGACGACTGTCCTGCACGCTGACCTCTACGCGGAGAACGTCATCTTCGACGCGCGGCGGCAACCGCGCCTGATCGATCCACACCCTGTGGAAGGTGACGCGGTCTTCGACTGGGCCTTCTGGAGCGTCTATTACGACCTCGAACAGGGGCTGGTCGATCGACTGGCCACCGCCGCTCGGATCTCCCGTATCCCCGTACCGGAGATCCTGCCGTGGTGCAGGGCCCTCGCTGTCGATGGCCTCCTCTACTACAGGGAGATCCACGACCCCGCGGAGCCGAAGATCGCCGCGGTCCTGTCCGATCTGATGGCTACGGGAGCAGGGAGCGGCCGATGACGACGTACATCCTCCGCCACGGCCAGACGAATTACAGCAAGCGCTACCTGGTCAACGGCGACCCGACCAAGCACATCCACCTCAACGAGGAAGGCCGGCACTCCTTGCGCCGCGCCTGGACCACGCTCCCCCTCCACTCAGTGGCCACCTGGCTGACCAGCGAATTCCCGCGAGCTCGCCAGACGACCTCACTACTGATGGGCGTACCGTCCGCCGGGCTCGTGGTCGACGCCCGGCTGAACGAACTGGACTACGGGGAATTCGAGAGCAGTCCCTTCCTCGAATACGCCGTCTGGCTCGACACGCACGACGCCGGCGAGCGCCCACCCGGCGCTTCCGAGTCCCAGCGCGAGGGCATCCGCCGGATGCTCGCCGGAGTACTCGGGGCTCTGGAGCGGCCCGGGCCCCGGGTCCTCGTCGGCCACGGCCTGCTGGTCTCGGTCCTCCTCTGGTATCGCGACCGCGCCGCGGGAGAAGCCATGCCGCTGTTCTTCCCCGAGGCCCCGTACGTCGAGCCGGTCACCATTCCCGATGACGAGCTGCCCATTCTGATCACGGCACTCCTGGACGATCTTGATTCGAGCGTGGGAAGGGAGATCACCGGCGCCAGTGACGCGGAGATATCGCGGATCAGCGAGGGGTCGACGGTTGCTAACGTCGATGGGGTATCCCCACCCCACTCGCTGGATAAAAAGGATCTTCCTCATGCATGACGCCCGCGCCCTGATTGAAATGGGTGCCGAAGCAGTTCGTCGGCTCGCTCGTCGCGGTTACTCCCTGGACCTGTCCCGGTTGGAAGACCTCCAGTCCCGGCGCAACCAGAGCATCCGCTCAGCCGATGAGCTGCGGGCGCAGGCCAAGCGGGTGGCGAGCGAGGTCCAGCAGACGGCCAAGCAGGGCGGCGACATCTCCAAGCTGAAGGAGCGTGCCCGCGAGCTGAAGGACCAGATCCGGGACATCGACGCCGAGCAGGAGCAGGTTCAGCAGGAGCTGAGCGAGCTCCTCCTGACCATCCCGAACCTGCCCGACGACTCGGCCCCGGACGGCGACTCCGACGAGTTCGCGGTCGAGGTCCGTCGCGTCGGCACCCCGCCGGCCTTCTCCTTCGAGCCGAAGGACCACGTCGACCTCGGCGAGAGCACCGGCATGCTCGACTTCGCCCGAGCCACGAAGCTGTCGGGTCCCCGGTTCGTCGTCTCCCGCGGGGCGGGCGCCGCCCTGGAGCGCGCCCTGGCGACGCTCTTCCTCGACATCCACACCCGCCGTCACGGGTACGTCGAGCACGCGGTCCCGTACCTGGTCAGCCGCAAGACGATGACCGGTACCGGACAGCTGCCGAAGTTCGAAGAGGACCTGTTCAAGACCGGCGTAGCCGACCGCGAGCTGTTCCTCATCCCGACGGCCGAGGTCCCGCTGACCAACCTCTACGCCGACGAGATCATCCCGCCGGCCGACCTGCCGCTGGCCCTCACCGCGCACACTCCGTGCTTCCGGTCCGAGGCGGGCTCGTACGGCCGCGACACCCGCGGCCTGATCCGCCAGCACCAGTTCGCCAAGGTCGAGATCGTCCAGATGGTCGACCCGGCGGACGCGGACGCCACGCTGGAGACGATGGTCGGCCACGCCGAGGCGTGCCTGAAGGAGCTAGGCCTCGCCTACCGCGTCGTCAAGCTGGCCGCCGGTGACACGGGCTTCTCCGCCCAGCTCACCTACGACATCGAGGTCTGGATCCCCAGCCAGAACACGTACCGCGAGATCTCCTCGATCTCGAACTTCGGCATCTTCCAGGCCCGCCGCGCGAACATCCGCACCCGAGGCGAGGACGGCAAGCCCAAGCTCGTCGCCACCCTCAACGGCTCCGGCCTGCCCATCGGCCGAACTCTGGCCGCGCTCCTCGAACAGTGCCAGCAGCAGGACGGCTCCCTCGTCCTTCCCGAATCCCTCTTCCCGTACCTCGGCTTCCGCCGTATCTCGGCGGACGGAACACCGGAGGCATAAGTGCTCGTCGGCGTCTGCGACTTCCCTGGTAGCTACGCCTTTCCACCCGCCGGGTACGGCGGGATCGAACGATGGCTGTGGGCGGTCGCCGTAGGCGCCCGGGCCGCAGGCGCCGACGTACACCTCCTCGGGCAGGGCTGGCTCACGGACCTGGAGAACGACTGGGTCCGCAAGCCGGTCCGCCTGGAGGACATCGCCGCCGGATCGCTCGCCGAGCGCGAGCTCCGAGACACCGGGTACGACCTCCTGGTCGTGGGACACGAGTACCCCTCGCTCCCGGCCTGGACCCGCACCTGGAACGCCCTGGAGTGCGACGTCGCCACCTTCCAGCACTCGCCCGTCTTCCAGCACGCCCCCGCCGCATTCGACGGCAAGCGGTCCCGCCTCTACTGCTACTCGCCCGAGATGATCGAGCGGTACGCCGACCACCAGCCGATCTCCGAGCTGGCCGTGCACCTCGGCCTCAACGAGGAGGAGCCGCCGGCCGTCGCAGGACAGGATCTGGTCTGGCTCGGCCGCATCGACGCCGAGAAGGCGCCGCACCTGGCCGTACGCGCCGCTCAGATCCTGGGCCGGAAGATCCGCATCGTCGGCCCGGTCTTCAATCACGACTACGTGCAGAGCCACGTCCGCCTCTTCAGCGCGGGCCACGTCGAGTGGGTCGGCGAACTTGGCGGCCCCGCCAAGACGGCCGCCGTCCGCGACGCCTCGGTCTTCGTCTACACGTACGGCCGTACCTATGTGGAGGCCGGCGCAGCTGTCTTCGGCGAGTCCCTCCGCGCCGGTACCCCGATGGCCGCCCTCACCTGGCGCACCGGAACCTGCGCCGAAGCCGCCCTGTGTGACAAGACCGGCGCCATCACCGTGGCCGACCCGCACGAGGACGACGAGGCCGCGGCTCGCGAGCTGGCCCATGCCATCGAGCAGGCTGAGGAACTCGACCACGGTCAGGTCCAAGAGATCGGCATGCACCGTTTCGACCCCGCGCGGCACTTCTCGGCGATGGCAGCCCGATCGTGCTGACCGCAGTCGGCGACGTGCTGGCCTTGCGGATTCCCCACGTGCTCCGCACTGCGTTAGGCCCCCACTGGGAGTTCACCGCAGATGGCCCCCGCGTCGAGATCCAGCACCCGCATCGAGGCACCCCCTATCACCCGCCACGCCGGCCGCCTTCGTGGAAGGAACTCCTCCACAGCCTCCAGACCGCCTTCGCCGACATCGGCGTTCCACGCGACGACTGCCTCCCGCTCCGTTGGGGACGCGACACAGAGCTCACCATCTCGGCAGTCCAGGCACTCGACCCGTTCCTCAAAGACGGCAAGCCCCGGACGTACCGCTGCGGGTTCCTGCCCCAGCCCGTCGTTCGCTTCACGGGGGAACGCGACGCGTTGGGTGATCTGTGCGACGGCTTCCTGACCTCCTTCGTCAACGTCTCCCACGTCCAGCCCATCGAACGCCTTGACGAATACGGGGCCATTCTCGACGGCTGGCTCTCCGTCCTATCCCAACTCGGCTTCCACGCACGCCACGTGAGCGTCCACGGGACGCTCACCCCCTGGCGGCGGCGAGAGGTTGCAGGCATCACACTGCACTTCCGCCACCTCGACCTCGGCATTGGCGACATAGTCCTCCTGTGGAACGTCGATGAGCCGACCCGCATGGCAGTGGACCTCGGCGCGGGCCTGGAACGCCTCGCCTGGGCACGCACCCAGCAACACTGGCACGACCTGATTTATGGGCGCTTCGCTGACGCGGCACCTCCAGCGATGCTGGACGCCATCCGCACCGCCACGCTCCTCCTTGGCCATGGGATCAATCCCAAACCCCGCGGGGCTGGGGGCGCTACACGGCGGGTCATTAGCGCGGTTGATTCCGGTGTTGCGCACCTCGGCGTCAGCGCCATCGTCCGCGAGATGTTCGCTTACTGGTCTCTCTTCAGCGCCCTGCGTGTTCCGTGGCCAAGAATCGCGCACCTCATCGAGGAAGAGCTGCGCCGGTAGACCGCACCACCGATGCCCCTGCCAAAAACTCAAGCAGGAAAACACGACCGGCGGCCGGGATGACACAGCCGCCGGTCGCCTTTAGATGCGGCCTTGCCTCTGTGCTCAGCTCTCGTGCGCGAGGAAGCCGTCGGCTCCCGCAGCGACGATGACGCCCAATCGGTCGTACTCGATGAGATCTTCGTCGGTCATGAGGGCGGCGAGGGTTCCGTGGTGCTTGACGGCGTACTTGAGCAGGAGCTCTGCCAGTGTGGTCGCGGCTTCCTCTGCCTCGGCTTGGGCTTCGGGGTTGTGGACGTGTACGCCTGCGGCCTGGAGTTCTTCGATGGTGGCGTTACGGACGATGGTCTGCTCCTCCTCGGTGAAGAGGCGTCCGTCGAGGTGGCGGTAGACGAGGGAATCCGCCGGGCACTTGAAATCTGTATCGAACAGCAGGGCCATGACTTCAGGGCGAGGGGTGACTGCGGGCATAGAAGTGCTCCTCAAGGGGGTGGGTTCGGTACCTGTATCGATGGTCTGGAGAATCCCCGGTTTGGCTGACCGGGGATCGTCGGCTATATCTCTCGGCCCTGTCGTGCGTGCAGGAGCGGGTTCGCATGTGCGCTTCGTCCCGACTATCGCCCTGGTATCGGTGCACCACGTCGACTGGTCGGGCTGTCCTGTATGGAGGGCCCCGACTGGCGGAGGGCGGAGCGCGGGGCGCCGAGTGCGGCGCTTGGAGCTCAACGTCGGGGACGGTTCGGCGGGGTCGCGGGCACGGTGGGCGGCTGCGTGCCGTGTCCAGGCTGGCCGGTCCACGATGCCGTGGTGCGCCGGCGGGCGGCTTCGGCGCGGGGGTTGGGGCTGGGGTTGCGACTGGTGTGCTGGAGGCGGGTGATCAGGACGCGGGCCGGTTGGCGGGCTGTGCTCAGTTCGCGTTGGGCTGCGGCCTCCTTCAGGAGCTGATGGGGCTGGTGGCCTCGGGCCTCCGCGTCGGCGAGGAGGGCGGCGAGGGCGGGCCAGCTGGGGTCGGTGAGGATCCGTTCGGCCTGTTCGGGGACGGCGGCGCGTACGTCGTGGGCGAGGGCGCGGCGGGTTTCCTCCCTCGGCTGGCGCTGTTCGAGTACGACGAGCGTGGGTGTGAGGGCTTGCACGGCGGCTGCCTGTAGGTGGTG
Source organism: Streptomyces sp. ISL-94 (assembly GCF_018614075.1). GTDB lineage: Bacteria > Actinomycetota > Actinomycetes > Streptomycetales > Streptomycetaceae > Streptomyces. Next base: position 128,436 of record NZ_JAGGOZ010000027.1, read on the forward strand.
GAGGGTCTGGCGGGCGGCGTCGGCTTGGTGGGCGTTGCCCTTGGCCTCGTGCCAGCGGCCGGCGATGATGCCGGCCCACAGGAGGGCTGCGATGAGGGCGGCGAGGGCGCTGCCGTCGGGGCCGGTGGCGGTGTGGACGATGTCGCGGGCCGCATGGCGGATGGCGTGGGCGGCGCGGTCTTCCGCCCGGATCTGGGAGCGCTGGGCGCGTGCGAACGCCTTCGATGCCGCCTGGAGTTCGGCGCGGAGGTGGGTGGGGGCGTTCTGGGCGGTTGCTTCGAGGAGTTCGCCGAGGGCAGTGATGTGGGCCTGGGCGTGGGTGTCGTCGGTGAGGTCGGTGCGGAAGGTATCGAGGGCTTCGGTGGCCTGGTGCCAGGCTGTGGCGGGCTGGTTGCGGCGGGCGGTGGGGTGTTCTTCCGGCTGGCCGCCTTCGAGGCGGTCGCGGAGTTTGGGGAGGGTGAGGTCGGGGGCGATCTTCCCGCCGGGGTGGAAGATCTGCTCGCCCTCCTTGTTGAGGTCGCCGGGGCGGCCTGCGGCGTAGCCGAGGAGGTCTCCGGAGGGGCCGCGCCGGGCCTTGACCGCCATGCCATCGGCTTCGAGGTAGGCGAGGAGTTCCTCGGCCGTGTGGGCGTGGGGGATGGCGGCGCGGATGCGGTCCTGGAGCCATTCGCGGCTGGTCTGCTCCCAGCCGAGCCGTTGGGCCTTGTGCATCTCGGCCTGGGTGGGGGCGCGGGTCCCGGTGCGGTCGCCCTTCTTCAGGCGGCGCAGGCCGTAGTCCTTCTCGATCTCGCGGCAAGCGTCGCCGACGCGGATGCCGCTGTCGTGGAGCTTGGGCCGGCGGCCGTCCTCGCGGACGGTGGTGGCGAGGATGTGGATGTGATCGTCGGCGTGGCGTACAGCGATCCAGCGGCAGGCCAGGTCGTCGCCTTCGGGGGCGATGCCTGCTGCGGCGACGATGCGCTGGGCGATCTCGCCCCACTCGGCGTCGGAGAGGTGGCGGTCCTCGGGGGCGGCGCGGAGGGGGCAGTGCCAGACGTGGTCGGTGATCTTCTTGCCGAACTCGCTGTTGCGGAGCTGGACGGGCTCGTCGAGGTAGCGGGCGAGCTGGGTGAGGGTGGCGTTCTCGTCGCGGCCGGGGTCAGGCATGGCGAGCATGGCGAAGCCGGCCACGACGTGTGGGTCGGTGTGCTCGTCGTGTCGGCCAGGGCCGTAGAGGTAGGCGAGCAGTCCGCGGGTGTTGGCACCGGAGGGCTTGATAGCGGCGATCACGATCGTCAGGCCTCCCTCGGGTCTGCCGGCTCGCGCAGGGCGTTGGCGATCATGACGAGGAGGTCGTGGAGCTCGTCGAGGCGCTGGCGTATGTCGGGCGGGGTGAGGTCGCTGTTCAGGGCGCGGGCGATCTGGTTGATGTTGACGCCGATGCGGTTGCACTGGCGCAGGACCTGGGCTCGGAAGACGTGCGTGCGGCGCCGGTCCTCTGACAGGGGCAGGTTGGCGGTGAACCGCCCGTTGATGAAGGCGAGGACGATGTCGGCGGCGAAGCCGGATATGCCCTTGTAGCCGTGCTCGGCGGCGGCCTCCTGGAGGCGGGGGCGTTCGTCGTCGGTGAAGCGCAGCGGGCCGACGCGGTCCCCGCGCTTGTTGCCGGTGAAGCGGCGGATCGTGGGCTGGACGGTCTTCACCGTCGGCTCGCCGGCGGCGGGCTGGGCGCTGCGTTCGGCGTGGAGGATCTCGCGCTGGACGGCGCGGAGCGTGTCCTGGTCGGGGCCGCCCTCGGACCCGACCTCACGGTCCGGCGCCCCCTGGCGCTGGACCGTCTCCGCCACCCCCGGGGCGGAGACCCCCGAAGACCGGCCTTGAGTCGGACTCGGGGTACTACTGGCTCCGCCAGGGGCATCCCGTCCGAACGCGCGGAGCCAACGCCTCTTCGGTGTAGGCAACTTCGCGCCCAATATGCCAGTGCCGTCGGAGGCAGGATCGGGGTGGTGCGGGTCGTGCACGGGGGCTCCATCTCGGGGCGTGGCTAGGGGAGCCTTGCGGCTTCGGGATCAGGGGTGGGATTGCTTACGGCGTGGTGTACGAGA
>NZ_JAGGOZ010000028.1:0-82406 GCF_018614075.1 Streptomyces sp. ISL-94
GCCCCACCGCCCCACCGCCCCGCCGTGCCGACGGGCTCCGCCATGCCCCGGACCGGCCCACGAACCCAAGGAGTGCCCGCAAGTGCCCTCAGAATCGTCCCCTTTGCCCGGAGCCGTGCTGTTCATGGGCGACCTCGTCGTCCTGGCCCGCCAGGGCCGGCTGATCCAGGAGGCCAGGACCCGTGGCCTGGCGGCCCTCGCGGTGGTCAGCACCGACACCGACCTCGAGCGGCTGGCCGCGGCCCGGGCCGACGCCTCCCACCCGCTGAGCGGCCTGACCGAGGTGGTCCAGGTCGCCGACGCCAGGATCGCCACCGTGATCCCGGCCGTGCAGCCGCTGCTGCGCACGTACGACGTACGGGGCGTGATCTCGGTCGGCGAGGTGTTCGTGGAACCGGTGGGCTTGCTCGCCGACTGCCTCGGCCTGCCCGGCACCGGCTCCGCCGCCGCCGTGATCTGCCGCAACAAACTGCTCCAGCGGACCGCCGTCCCCGGGTTCTCGCCGCGCTGGCAGGTGGTCCCGGTCGCCGAGCGGGCCGGCTTCGCCCTGCCGCAGGAGGAGTTCCCGGCGGTGGTCAAGCCCGCCGGCCGCTTCTACAGCTCCGGCGTGCGCCAGGTATACGACCAGGCCGAACTGACCGAGGCGCTCGGAGTGTTCGGCGACGACGAGATCTCCCTCGTCGAGGCGAGGGTGGTCGGCCGGGAGTTCTCGGTCGAGGCCCTCGTCCAGGGCGGCGAGGTCTTCTGGTCCGGAGTCACCGGCAAGGAGACCAACGAGCACGAGAGCGACTTCTTCACCGAGCTCTCCCACACCAGCCCCGCGCCCCTCGGGCCCGAGGAGGAGGCCGCGCTGATCGCGGCGAACACCGAGGTCCTGCGCCGGGTCGGCGTACGGGACGGCATCACGCACGCCGAGTACCGGCTGACCGCCGACGGGGTCGTGCTGATGGAGGTGGCCGCGCGGCTGCCCGGCGACGCGATCACCTTCCTGTGGGAGCTGGCGACCGGCGAGCCGTTCGAGCCGGTGATGCTCGACCTCGCGCTCGGCGAGCCGGCCTCCTACCCCGCCCCGCGCCGCAGGGCCCGCCAGCACTTCCTCGACCACCCGCACGGCGTCCTGCGGGACATCACCGCGGACGGCGTCGAGGTGTCCTGGCCCAGCCGGGACGACCGCTGGCCCCTGTTGGCCCCGGTCGGGCCCGAGGCCCCCGCGGAGCCGCGCGCCGTCCTGGTCGGCCGGCTCCCCGGCGACCTGCTGGGCAGCCAGCGGGACTCCGGCCACCGGTCGGCTTCCGTGATCGTCGACGCCCCCCTGGACACCGATGCGGACCTGGTGACCAAGCGGGCCGTCGAGCTCGTGACCTTCGACGTGGACCCGGTGTGAACCCGGTTCCGCGGCGAGGGCACAGAACCCACCGAGAGAGGAAGAGACAGAGATGACCACTGCCGTCGAAACGCCCAAGTGCCTGGTGTGCGACACCGAGTTCGAGGTCCAGGAGGACTGGGAGAAGGGCGAGATCGCCGAGTGCGGGGCCTGCGGCCAGGAGCACGAGGTGGTCGAGAAGACCGACGCGACCGTGCGGGTCGAGCTCGCACCTGAGGTCGAAGAGGACTGGGGCGAGTGACCCTCCCCGAATCCGAGGTACTGCTCGGCGTCACCATGCTGCGGCCGGACGAGAAGCTCCTGCTGGAGGCGCTGCGCGCCGAGGGCCTGAGCGTCCGTACGGCCCTGCTGGAGGACGTGGGGCGGGTGGTGGCGGGGCGCACGGCCCCGCCCGCCCTCGCCCTGATCAGGAACCTGTCCCACCGCGAGGCCATCGGCGTGGCCAGGCGCCTGGAGTACGTGGGCGTGGAGACGCTCAACCGGGCCGCGACCATCGAGACGTGCAACGACAAGGGCCTCCAGGCCCTGCTGTTCGCCCAGCACGGTATCCCGCACCCGGTTTCCCGCCACGCGTTCAGCTACGAGCAGGTCCGCGAGGCGGTCTCGGAGCTCGGCTGGCCCGCGGTGATCAAGCCGGTCAGCGGCTCCTGGGGCCGGGGGGTCACCCGGATGACGGACGAGGAGTGCGTGGACGCCTGGGTCGGCGGCCGCGAGTCCGCCGACGCGGCGGGCAAGCTCTTCCCGGTCCTGGTGCAGGCGTACATCGACAAGCCCGGCCACGACCTGCGGGTCGTGGTCGTGGGCCGGACCCCGGTCGTCGCGATCCAGCGGGTCTCCGCGGACTGGCGCACCAACACCCACCTGGGTGCCGAGGTGCTGCGCGTGGAGATCACCGACGAGATCGAGAAGCGCTGCGCGCAGGTCGTGGACGCCCTGGGCGACGGCTTCTACGGGGTCGACCTGGTCGAGGACCGCTCCACCGGCGAGCTGATGGTCCTTGAGGTCAACGCCAATCCGGAGTTCGCCCGTTCCTCGGCGAAGCACGGAGTGAACGTGGCCGGCCTGCTGGCGGCGTACGCGGCGGAGAAGCACGGGCGGATCACCGCCCGGCAGACCGTGTGAAACGGAGGGAAACCTATGGAACTGTTCGACACCGCCACTGTGCTCACCCGGGTCATGACCTCCGGCGTGGTCATGAGCATCGAGAAGAGCGACCGCGAACTGCCCGGCCTGGAGCGGCTCCTGACCAAGCGGAGCGGTTACGCCAAGGCGGTCCTGCTCAACAGCCGCAGCGCCGCGGTGCACGCCGCGCTGGCCGGCCAGGGCATCGGGCACGGCGACCGGATCAGCCGGCCGGGCCTGGGCGAGCGGGACCTCGCGTTCCTCGCCTGGCTGGGCATCACCGTGGAGGGGGACGGCCCGGCCGCCTTCGACCACATCGCGCTCGACGCGGAGAACGCCCACCGGCTGGGCGAGCTCGCCCGTGCCGCGCAGGCCCCCGCGCTCGTCGTGGACCTCACCGGGCTCGGCTTCGGGCCGGCCGCGGCCGTCCTGACCGACGACCCGGCCGTATGGGCCCGGGCCGAGCGGCTGAAGATCTTCGGCGCCTACGACCTGCGGACCATGTGGACGCAGGAGGAGGAGTCCGCCGACCTGGTGCCCGGCGTCCAGTTCAACTACCGGCTGAGCCCGCTGGTGGCGGCCTGCGCCCGGATGGCGCTCAGCCAGGCGGCCCCGCCCCTCACCCCTTCCGGAGCAACGACGTGATCACCGACTTTCCCGCGAAGCCCCTGCCCCTGCCCGATCCGGCCGAAACGGGCGCCGAGCTCGCCGCGTTCGGCGGCGGGGCGATCATCCCGAAGGAACTGCGCCGCACCGTCTTCCCGGTCATCACCAAGGAGGACGTCTTCAACCTGATGCTCGCCCAGCGGGCGAAGCCCGAACGGGTCGTGGCCGACTTCGCCGAGGCCTACCGCTCCTACGTGGGCGCCGGATACGCGCTGCCCACCGCGAGCGGGACCTCCAGCCTGCACCTGGCGCTCGTCGGGGCGGGCGTGCAGCCGGGCGACGAGGTCATCGTGCCCGCCTTCACCTTCATCGCCACCGCGCAGGCCGTGGTCGCGGCCCATGCCGTCCCCGTCTTCGTCGACATCGACCCGAAGACGTACTGCATGGACCCGGCCGCCGCGGCCGCCGCGATCACCGGGCGGACCCGGGCGATCATGCCGGTCCACGTGCACGGCCTGCCGGCCGACGTCCCCGCCCTGCGGGCGCTGGCCGACAGCCACGGCATCGCGCTCGTCGAGGACGCCTCGCACGCCCACTCGGCGAAGATCGGCGACCAGGTCGCCGGCTCCTTCGGCGACGCGGCCGGGCAGAGCCTGATGGCCGACAAGAACTTCCCGCTCGGCGGCGAGGGCGGCATCGCCTTCTTCAAGGACGGCGCCTCGCACCAGCGCGCCGTGGACTACCTGGAGCGGCACGGCATCGACTACGGGATGTCCTGGGTGGCCGCCGCGTTCGGCGCGAGCCAGCTCAAGAGGCTCCCGTACTACGACGAGGTGCGGGCCCGCAACGCCGCGCTGCTCGGCGAGGCCCTGGAGGGGACCGGCCTCTTCCACGCGCCGTACGTACCGCAGGGGCACACCCACGCGTACAACATGTACCGGATCACCCTGACCCCGGACGCCATCGGCCTGGGCGACCTGCCGGTGTACGCGGTCAAGGAGGCGGTGCACGAGCTGCTCGTCGCCGAGGGGGTCCCCGCCCGCGAGTGGCAGAACACCCCGATCCCGTGCCACCTGCCCTTCCGGCACCGTGGCGGCTTCGGCAACGGCTACCCCTTCTCCCTCAACCCGGAGGCGGTGCGCGACCACCGGCCCGAGGACTTCCCGGTCACGCTGGGCATGCTGGACAGCACCCTGGTGCTCTGCCGCGAGCTGCGCGCCCCCGTCGAGTACGAGCGGGCGCTGCGCTACGCCGACGCCTTCACGAAGGTGGCCCGGCGGCCCGACGCGATCCGCAAGCTGGTCACGGACGGCTCGTACCGCCGCCCGTATGAGAAGGCGGCCCGCCTTGGCTGAGCAGAAGATCCGTGTCGCGGTCGCGGGGGCCAGCGGCTACACCGGCGGCGAGGTGATCCGGCTGCTGCTGGACCACCCGCGGGTGGAACTGGCCTTCCTGTCCGCCGAGCGCAGCGCCGGTACGCCGGTCGGCGCCGTCCACCCCTGGCTGCGCAACCACCCGGGGGCGGCGGGGCTCAAGTTCCGCCCGCTGGCGGAGCTCGAGCAGGTGGACGCCGTGGACGTCGCCTTCGGGTGCCTGCCCACCGGCACCCTGCCGGCGCGGATGCCGCTGCTGGCCGAGCGCGCCAAGCGGGTGCTGAACCTGGCCGGGGACTTCCGGCTGAAGGACGCGCAGGAGCTGGCGGAGTACTACCCGAAGACGGCAGCGAACCCGTCGGCCGACGAGTTCGCCTACTACATACCCGAGTTGTCGCCGAGCGTGCCCGAGAGCCGGTTCATCAGCCTCCCCGGCTGCATGGCGGTGGCCACCATCTACGCCCTGTACCCGCTGTTCGCCCACGGGCTGGTGGATCCGGCCGTGGTGGTGGACGCCAAGACCGGCTCGACCGGCGGCGGCCGCGGCGGCAGCGAGCAGCCCGCCGAGCGGTCGGGGAACTTCCGGGTCCACAAGCTGCACGGCCACCGGCACACGCCGGAGATCCGCCAGGCACTGGCCGAGTACGCCGGCGCCGCCCCGGACCTGCGGTTCTCCACCCACAGCCTGGACGTGCCGCGGGGCATCATGGTCACCGCGTACAGCACGCTGCGCGAGGGTGTCGGCTCCCTGGACGTGAAGCGGGCCTTCGCCAAGTCCTATGTGGGCAAGCCCTTCGTACGGGTCCGCCCGGCGCCGAAGGCCCCGCAGGACTTCCCGATGCTCAAGGCCGTGGTCGGCTCGAACGTCGCCGAGGTCGCGATCGCCGTCAAGGGCGACCAGTGCGTGTCGGTGGCCGCGCTCGACAACCTGATCAAGGGCGCGGCCGGGCAGGCGATCCAGGCGATGAACCTGGTCAGCGGCTTCGAGGAGAGCGCGGGCCTGCCGCGGACGGCGGTGTCGCCGTGAAGCCGCTGTACGTGGTCAAGGTCGGCAGCGCCACCCTGGACCGGGGCGCGATCCACGCCGAACTGGCCGGGCTGGTCCGGCGCGGCGCCCGGGTGCTGCTGGTGGCCGGCGGAGCGGTCGGCATCGAGAGGCACTACGGGGCGATCGGCCGCCCGATGCCCGAACTGCGGCTGGCCAACGGCGACTCGGTGCGCTACTGCCCGCCCGAGGAGATGCCGCACCTCGTGGACGCGTACGAGAGGGTCACGCTCCCGGCGGTGGAGGAGGGCCTGCGCGCACTCGGCCTGACGGTCTTCACGGCGGTCGCGGCCCGCGGCGGCCTGGTTACCGGCAAGGCCAACCGGCCGCTCAAGGCGGTCTCCGCGTCGGGCAAGGCCACGGTGGTCCGCGACCACCGGGCCGGGGTCCCCGACGAGGTGGACGCCGTACGGCTGACGGCGCTGCTCGACGCCTACGACGTGGTGTGCCTGTCCCCGCCGGTCCGCGACCGGGACGGCGGCTCCCCGCTGAACGTCGACGCCGATGTCCTGGCGGCGGCGCTCTCCAACGCGCTGGACGCCGACCACCTGCGGCTGGTCACCGGCACGGCCGGCCTCCTCACCGACCCGCAGGTCCCCGGCTCGACCCTGCGCCACGCGCACCGGGGCGAGGCGGGCCCGTACGCGGGCGGCAGGATGCGGCAGAAGGTGCGGGCCGCCGAACTGGCCCTGGACGGCGCCGCGGACGTGGCGATCACCGGACCGCACACCATGGCGGACCCGGACGGCTGGACGCGCTTCTGGCGCACCGAGGCGCCCGCGCGGGACCTGGAACTGCTCGGCCGCGCGGTCGGCGTCCCTTCGGTTTCCGGGGACGAGCACGAGCTCGCCGCATACCTGCGCCAGTGGTGCGGGGACCGCGGCATCGACGCGGAGATCGACGAAGCCGGCAACCTGGTCGCCACCCGCGGGACGGGCGGGCGCCGGCTGCTGCTCCTGGGACACCTGGACACCGTGCCCCACCGGTGGCCCGCCGAGTGGCGGGACGGCGAACTGCACGGCCGCGGCAGCGTGGACGCCAAGGGCAGCCTGGTGAACTTCCTGGAGGTGCTGGCCGCCGCCGAGGTCCCCGCCGACGGACAACTGCGGGTGGTCGGCGCGGTGGAGGAGGAGATCTCCTCCTCCAAGGGCGCCTTCCACGCCCGGGACCACTACCCGGCCGACGCCGTCGTGATCGGCGAGCCCAGCGGCTCCCACAAGCTGACGCTCGGCTACTTCGGGCTCTTCAAGCTGCGGGTGACGGCCTCGGTGAGCAGCGGCCACTCGGCCGGCATGGACGCCGTCTCGGCGCCCGACGCGCTGATCCGCACCCTGGAGGAGATCCGCGGCGCGGTCCTGAAGGAGGCCTCCGACGCCCTCAGCGCGGTCATCGACATCCACTGCGCGGCGGGCCGCGAGACCCAGAGCGCGACCGGCATCCTCAACTTCCGCATCCCGCCCCTGGCCGACCTGGACGCACTGCGCCGGGCCGCGCTCGCACAGGCGGGCCCCGGGGTCGCCATCGAGGTGCTGCGCGCCACCCCCGGCCACGCCGGCGGCCGCACCAGCCCGCTGGTGAAGGTCTTCACCCGCGCCTTCGGGCAGTCGGGCATCCGTCCCACCTACGTCGTGAAGAAGGGCACCTCGGACATGAACACCCTCGCCACCACCTGGCGCAACGTCCCCATGGTGGCCTACGGACCGGGCGACTCCACCCTCGACCACACCGACGTGGAGCGGATCGGCGCCGAGGACCACCGCACCGCCCGCACCGTGCTGGCGGACGCCGTCGCCCGCTGGTTCGCGCTCTCCGAAGGGAGCCGCTCGTGACCGCCCTGCTGGAAACCGCCCCGGACCTCGCCGGACGGGCCGTTGAGGCCCGCAAACTCGTCGTCGACATGGCCGCGAGCCCGCGCGGATGCCACCTCGGCGGCAGCCTGTCGGTGCTCGACATCCTGATCGCCGCGCTGCACCGGGCCTCGCTGGACGACGGCACGGAGGTGGTCCTCAGCAAGGGGCACGCCGCCGCCGGCCTGTACGCGGCCCTGCACGTCAGCGGCATCCTGGCGGAGAACCCGGCGCCCTTCTACGGGCAGCCCGGGCACCCGTACACCGGTCACCCGGGGCCCAAGGTGCCCGGCGTGCGCTTTCCCACCGGGAGCCTCGGCCACGGGGTGCCGTACGCGGCCGGCTGGGCGCTCGCCCGGCGGATCGGCGGGCAGGGCGGCCTGGGCATCGCGATCGCCGGGGACGGCGAGCTCCAGGAGGGCCTGGTCTGGGAGACCTGCCAGGTCGCGGCGGCGCAGCGGCTGGGCAACTTCGTCTTGGTCGTCGACCGCAACGGAGGCCAGAACGACGGCCTGGTGCGGGACATCTCGCCGCTGCCGAACCTCGCCGAGCGGTTCGCCGCCTTCGGCTTCGAGACCGCCGAGGTGGACGGGCACGACCTGACCGCGCTCGGCGAGGTGCTGGGCGGCGACCGCGCGGGGGCCGTCCGGCCGCTGGCCGTCATCGCCGACACCGTCAAGGGCAAGGGCGTACCCCCGGTGGAGGGGAAGGCCGGATCCCATTACGTCACCATCGACGCCGCGCGCGCCGCCAAGTGGAAGCGGATGATCCGATGACCGTTCTGTCCGGGCGCGACGCCTACCGGGACGAGCTGACCCGGCTGGCCGAGACCGACCCCGCGATCGTCTGCCTCGAAGCGGACCTGGGCGGCAAGGGGCATCCGTTCCAGACGGCGCACCCCGACCGGTTCTTCAACATCGGCATCGCCGAGGGCGCCATGGTCGACATGGCGACCGGGCTGGCCGCCGCCGGCTACAAGCCCTTCGTCAGCACCTTCGCCCCCTTCGCCGCACTGCGGGCGGCCGAGAGCCTCAAGCTCACCCTCGGCTACCTCGGCGCGGGCGTGACGGTGGTGGCGCCGTACGCCGGGGTGTCCGGTGCCTGGTTCGGCACCACGCACCACTGCCTGGAGGACCTCGCGGTCCTGCGGAGCATCCCGGGCGTCACGATCGCGGCCCCGTACGGCGAGGCGGAGATGCGTGCGGTCATCCGGACCGCGGTGGAGTCCGGACGTCCGCACTACATCCGCACCGGCCGCAACGCGGGCTACGAGAGCCTGCCCTGGGACGGCGACGCGCTTCCGCTCGTCAACTGGGACCACCCCGGCGAGCCGGGGGAGCCCTGCCTGGTGTCGGTGGGCGAGGAGGGCACCCGGCTCGCGCTGGCGGCCCGCACGGTGCGGCCGCAGACGGCCCACGCGCACCTGGCCCACCTGGACCACGCGCACCTGGCCCCGGCCGCCGCCGAACTGGCGCAGCGGCACACGCACTTCGTGGTCGTGGAGGAGCACCGCGCCGAGGGCGGGGTCGCCGAGGCGCTCGCCCTGCTGCTGCCGCAGTGCCGGGTCACCGGGGTCAACGCGGGCCACGACTGGCCCGTCCAGGGCGGCGACCACCACGAGGTGATGGGCCAGCTCGGCCTGGACCTGCCGGCGGTGCTGTCCGCCCTGAACCTCCCGGCGGCCCTGACCGCCTGAGCCGGTTCCCACGCGGGGCGGCGGGCGGTCCCCGGTACCCGGTCCCCCGGTACCCGGTCCCCCGGTACCCGGTCCCCCGGCGGCCGGTCCCCCGGCGGCCGGTCCCCCGGCGGCCGGTCCCCCGGCGGCCGGACCGGACCGGTCCGGTCCGGCCTGGACCGGCCCGGCTTGGCCCGGCCTGGACCGGCTTGGCCCGGCTTGGCCCGGCCTGGACCGGCCTGGACCGGCCTGGACCGGCCTGGACCGGCCTGGCCTGGACCGGACCGCCCGCGGCTCGGCCGCTGGGGCCCCGCTCACCCCTCCTGGCGCCGGCGGCCCGAAGACGGCCTTGCCGGCCGTCCCCTCCCACCCCCTTCTCCGTCCCTCCATCACCTTCCCTCTGGAGTTCCGACGTGTCCCATCAGTTCGAGATCGACCACCTGGGCCAGACGCCCACCCCGGCCCCCGCGGTCCCCGGGGCCCGCCGCGGCGGCCGCGTCATCCTCCTCGCCGACGCGCCGCCGGAGCACGTGGACCCGACGCAGATGTACATCGGCACCACGCTGGGCGTGGCCACCGGGATCTTCCACCGCACCCTCACCGGCTACATCGAGAGCCACGACGGCGGCCCCCGCAAGCTGGTCGGCGACCTCGCCACCGACACCGGCCGGACCACCGACGGCGGTCTGACCTGGACGTACACCCTGCGCGAGGGGCTCCGCTTCGAGGACGGCACCCCGATCACCTCCCACGACGTGGCGCATGCCGTCGCCCGCTCCTTCTCCTCGAACGGCGTCTACGGACCCCAGTTCATCCAGCAGGCCCTCGACCCCCGGCGGGCGTACAAGGGCCCCTACGAGGACGGCACCCCCGCCCCCGGCGTCACCACCCCGGACGACCGCACCATCGTCTTCTCGCTGCCCGAGCCGCAGCCCGGCTTCCCCTTCCTCGCGACGACGACCACTACCACGCCCGTGCCCGCCGACCGCGACACCCGGGAGGCGTACGAGACCTCCTGGCTGGCCACCGGCCCGTACCGGGTCAAGGAGTTCGTGCCCGGCGACCACTACCTGCTGGAGCGCAACCCGCACTGGGACCCGGCGACCGACCCGATCCGCAGCCAGTACCCCGACGAGATCCTCTGGCAGTTCGGCGTCGCCCGCGACGAGCAGACCGAGCGGCTGCTGGAGCCCACCGGGGACGACGCCCTGTCGGTGGCGACCTTCGACGTCGCCGAGGACCGGGTGGCCCAGGTCGAGTCCGATCCGGCGCTGCTGGCCCGGGTCATCGCCGGCCCGACCGCCTACCTCCAGTACACCTACATCAACACCCGCCGCGTCACCGACCTGAACGTGCGCCGCGCCCTGAACTACGCCTTCGACCGCGCGACGCTGGTGGAGCTGGCGGGGGGCCGGGCGGCCGCGGAGCCCGCCACCACCGTCCTGGCGCCGATGGTCCCCGGCTACCGCCACCACGACGTCTTCCCCTCGGGTCCGCACGGTGACCCGGTCAAGGCCAAGGAGCTGCTCAAGGACACGGAGCTGCGTCCGCTGGTCTTCGCCTACCCGGACACCGCCCCGAACGCCCCCGTCGCCCCGGCGGTCAAGGAGGCCCTGGAGAAGGCCGGCTTCGAGATCGTGCTGCGGCCGGTCGACAAGGGAGCCTTCTACAGCCTGATGGGCAACCCGGACAACGACTGCGACCTGGTCTACGGGGTCTGGGGGCCGGACTTCCCGGACGCCTCCGGAGTCTTCGACGTCCTCTTCCGCGGTGACCGGATCACCGACGGCGGCAACATGAACCTCTCGTACTTCGACGACGCCGAGATCACCCGGGAGATCGCCCGGCTCGGCCAGGAGCCGGACCGCGCGGCCGTCGCCGAGGGGTACGCGGAGCTCGACCGCCGCCTCATGGAGGAGCACGCGCCGGTCATCCCCGTCTACTACAAGCGCCAGTTCACGCTCTTCGGCCCCCGCGTGGGCGGCCTGTTCCTGAGCGCCCAGTACTTCGTACCGAACCTCACCCGCATGCACGTCGTCGACTGACGACCAGCCGCCGCCGCACCGCATCCAGCCGACGACCGAGCAGAAAAGGGAGGTCCGCCATGACGGACCGCATCACGGAGCTGTACAACAAGGAGAGCCTGGCGCAGGGCAGCCCGCTCCCCGCGATCATCGCCGAGGTCGAGCGCGACCCCGCACTCGCCAACTGGACCGGCTCGTACCTGTCGCGGCCGCTGTTCATAGAGAAGGCGCAGATCGAGGCGTTCGCGGACGACGTCCTCGCCCTCTTCGACGTGATCACCTCGCTGCCGCAGCGGCTCTTCGACGGTGACCTGGAGCGCTACTGCGAGGCCCTGGGCATCGACGAGCAGCGCAAGAAGCTGATCATCCGGCTCGGGGGGATCACCCCGCCCCGGTACGGCCGCGCCGACATGTACCACAACGGCACGTCCTTCAAGCTGCTGGAGATCGGGATCGCCAGCGAGGTCGGCGGCGCCGACCGGGCCGGCGAGATCCCCCGGGCGCTGCTGGACTCCGCGCCCTTCGCGGCCTTCGCGCAGGAGCACGGCCTCGGCTACACCCACACCGGCGCCGAGGTGGCCAAGACCCTGGTCGCGGCGGGCGAGGGGATCGCCCTGCCCGGGCGCCGGCCCGTGGTGGCGCTGCTCGAAGGCCCCGGCGGGCTGGCCAACTACGCCAGCCACTGGAACACCTTCCGTGACGTGATGCGCGGCTTCGACGTGGACTTCCACGTCGCGGAGGTCGGCGACGTCGAGGACCGGGACGGCAAGCTGCACCTCGGCGAGCTGCCCGTCGACGTGATCCTGCGCTGCTTCACCGTCGAGGAGATCATCGAGGACGCGCACGGAGCCGACCTGGTCGAGCCGATCTTCAAGGCCCACGAGGCGGGCACGGTCTTCCTCTTCACCCCGATGGAGAGCAACCTCTTCGCCAACAAGGCCTGCCTGGCGCTGCTGTCCGACCCCCGCCACCGGGCCGCCTTCACCGAGGCCGAGCTGGAGCTCATCGACCGGGTGCTGCCGTGGACCCGCTCGCTGAAGGCCGACCCCTCGCCCGAGCACGACGAGCTGCTCGCCTACGCCCGCGCGCACCGCGAGGAGCTGATCCTCAAGCCGAACGCCTTCTACGGAGGGGTCGGTGTCATCGCCGGATGGACCAGCACGGACGAGGAGTGGCAGGCGGCCCTCGAGCGGGGGGTGGCCGAGGGCGCCATCGTGCAGGAGCGCGTCGTGCCGCGCTCTGAGCCGGTGGTCAACCCGGAGACGGGGGAGGAGGAGGCCTGGCAGGCGGCCTGGGGGCTCTTCTACACGCCGGGCGGCTACGCGGGTGCGTACGCGCGGGCGGTGCCGGCCTTCGAGAGCCCGGTCATCGGGGTCACCGCGTACAAGAACACCCGTACCGCGGGCGTGCTGCACTACTGATCCCGGCCGGCCGGCCGGCCGGCCGGCCCGGCCCGGCCGCCCGCTCGTCCGACCCGGCCCGTCCGGCCGGGTCAAGGCCCCTCCCACCGCGTGCCCGCGCCGAGTCCCGGCGGGCACGCGGTGGCCGTTGGGTACCCCGCTGCGGACAAGTCGGATCCGACTTCTCCCCACCGGGCCGTGCCTGGTCCCCGGCCGGGCGGCTGCGGCAGGGTGTGCCAGGAGACCGGGACCGGAAGCTGTCAACCCGCTTGAGATTCCTCGTACGTCGACGAACCCGAGGCCGCCTCGGTCACCCCACCCAAGGATGCGAAATGAGTAGTCCAACACGTCTGCGATCAGCGATGTCAGCCAACTTCGGAGGCCTTCCGCGGCCGTTCTGGATCATCTTCGCCGGAATGATCGCCAACCGGGTCGGCAACATGGTCGTGCCCTTCCTGGTCTTCTACCTGGCCTCGCGCGGCATCACCACGGCGCAGACCGGCGGCATCGTCGTGGCGCTCGGCGTCGGCGGGCTGTTCGGCCCGCTCCTGGGCGGCGCCATCGCCGACCGGATCGGCCGCCGGTTCGCTGTGATCATCGGCCTGGTCGCCACCCCCGCCGGGCTCGGAGCGCTGTTCGCCGCGCCGGGCCCGCTCACCCTGGGCGCGGCGGCGGCCCTGCTCGGGCTCACCACGAGCATCTACCGGCCCGCCGCGTCGGCGCTCGTGGGCGATGTGGTCGGCAACGAACTGCGCGGCAAGGCCTTCAGCCTCCTGCACTGGGGATTCAACATCGGCACGGCGGTGGCCAGCGCCGGGGCGGGCTACCTCGCAGGCCGCGGCTTCTGGCTGCTGTTCGTGCTGAACGGCCTGACCTGCCTGGTCTACGCCGTCATCGTCGTGGTCGGCATCCCCAAGGACCTGCCGAGGCCGGCGCGCTCCACGGCCCGGAGCGGTGTGGGCTACGCGGTGGTCTTCCGCGACCGGCTGATGGTGGGCTACCTGACGGTCAGCGTGCTCGGCACCACCATCTACACGATGACCGAGTTCGCCATCCCGCTCGCCATCCAGACGGACGGCCTCTCGGCGGCGGTGTACGGACTCGTCGGCGTCGCCAACGCGGTCATCGTCATCGCGCTGCAGCCGGTGCTCTACGGGACGGTGGCGAAGATGCCCCGGATCAAGGTGCTCGCCGCGTCCTGGGTGCTGATCGGCGTGGGCGTGGCGTGCACGGGGCTCGCCCAGAAGCCCTGGCACTACGTGGTGACCGTCGTCGTCTGGTCGATCGGCGAGGTCATCAACGGGGTCGTGGCCGGGGCCATCGTCACCGACATCGCCCCGGAGGACGCCCGCGGCCGCTACCAGGGCGCCGTCAGCTGGGCCTGGTCTGCCGCACGGCTCGGCGCCCCCCTCATCGCCGTGGGCCTGTTCACGACCGCCGGACCCGCCGCCCTGTGGTGGGGCTGCGCGGTGGTCGGCCTCCTCACCGCCGGCGTGACGGTCCGCCTCACCGGCGCCGTCGAAGCCCGCGCCGAGGAGAACGCCCGACTGGAAGCGGACAAGGTCGCGCAGCCGGCGCTGTGACCACCCGACCGCCGACCTCCCCCTAAGGACATTCCACATGACTGTCAACGAGACCTATCTGCGCCGCTCCCTCGAAGGCGACCGCGGCCTGCTCGACGCCGTCCGCGACGCCCGGCTGCCGAGCGCCTTCGACAACGCCTTCGGCAAGGTGCTGCTGCCCCGGCCCTTCTTCGTCCCCGAGGCGGAGATCCGCTCCACCGCCGCCGACCTCGCCGCGTTCTTCGAGCTGCTGTTCTCCATGCCCGACCGGCTCTACGGCGGTGACCTGGGGCGCTACTGCGAGGCCCTGGGCATCGACCGGGCCCGCGCGGCCGTCATGAGCCGGCTGGCCGACCGTCCCGCCCTCTACGGGCGGGCCGACCTCAGCCACGACGGCGAGTCCTTCAAGCTCTTCGAGCTGAACGTCGGCAGCAGCCTGGGCGGCACGGACCGCGCGGAACTCGCCCGCACCCTGCTCGAAGTGCCCGCCTTCGCCGCCTTCGCCGAGGAGCACGGCATCGGCTACGTCCACACCGGCGAGCGCCTCGCCGGCACCCTGCGCGAGATCGCGCTGCCGCTCACCGGCGGAGCGGAGCCCGTCGTCGCGTACGTCGAGGCCAACGGCGGCCTGAGCGGCTCCACCCACCTCGCCCGGTCCTTCGCGGAGATGATGAACCGCTGCGGCATCGACCTGGTCATCGGCGAGATCGGGCAGATCGAGGAGACCGGCGGCCGGCTGCGGCTGCACGGCCGGCAGATCGACGTGGTGCTGCGCTACTTCACCCCCAACGAGATCGTCGAGGACCCGGCCGGCCCGCAGGCCCTCGAACCGGTCCTGCGGGCCCACGAGGAGGGCCGCGTCGTCCTGTGGACCACCCCGCAGAGCGCGCTGTTCGGCAACAAGGGGGCCATGGCCCTGATGTCGGACCCCCGCATGCGCGAGGGTCTCTCGGCGGAGGAGTCCCGGCTGATCGACCGGATCCTTCCGTGGACCCGCCTCCTCACCCCCGAGCTGGTCGACCACTGCCGCGCCCACCGCTCGGAGCTGATCCTCAAACCCACCGCCGACTACGGCGGCGCCGGCATCGTCGCCGGCTGGGACAGCACCGAACAGGAGTGGAAGGACGCGCTCGACGCGGCGGCCGACGGGGGCTTCATCGTCCAGCGCCGGGTCGGCTCGCGCCCCGAGCAGGTCGTGGACCCGCAGACCGGCGAGCTCCGCGAGTGGACCCCGACCTGGGGCCTGTTCCTGCTGCCCTCCGGATACGCCGGCTCCTACATCCGGGCCCTGGAGGACTCCGCGGGCGTCGTACGCGCCGGGACCTTCAAGACCACCACCGTCTTCCACACTCCGGATCCGGCGCCGCAGGCCCCGGCCGGCAGCCCTGAGGCCGCGCTCACGAAGGACGTCGCGTGGCAGGGAATCTGACCCAGGCCGAGGCGCGGGAGCGCGCCGCCCTCCTCTCGGTGGAGGACTACCGGGTCCGCATCGACCTCACCGGGGGCCCCGACACCTTCCGCTCCACCACGACCGTGCGGTTCGGCTGCGCGGAGCCGGGCGCGGCCACCTTCATCGAGCTGGCCGACGCCGTCGTCCACGAGGTCCTCCTCAACGGCGCAGCCCTGGACACCGCCGTGCAGGGCGGCCGGATCGCCCTGCCCGGCCTCGCGGCCCGCAACGAGCTGCGGGTGGTGGCCGACTGCCGTTACTCGCGCACCGGCGAGGGACTGCACCGCTTCACCGACCCCGTCGACGACCGGGTGTACGTCTACAGCCAGTTCGCGACCGCCGACGCGCAGCGCGTCTTCGCCTGCTTCGACCAGCCCGACCTCAAAGCCCGCCTCGAACTGACGGTGGACGCCCCCGCCGGCTGGGAGGTCGCCTCCAACACGCCCGGAGCGACAGCCGCCGAGCGGCCCGCCGGTGCGGCGACCTGGCACTTCCCTGCCTCCGAGCCCTTGCCGACCTACGCCATGGCGCTTGTCGCCGGCCCGTACCACCGTGTGCGCGACAGCTACCGCGCCGAGGACGGCCGGACGATCCCGCTGCGCCTGCTCTGCCGGGCCTCGCTCGCCGAACACCTCGACGCCGACGTCCTCTTCGACATCACCAAGCGCGGCTTCGACTTCTTCCACGGGGTCTTCGGGACCCCGTACCCCTTCGGCAAGTACGACCAGGTCTTCGCGCCCGAGTTCAACGTCGGCGCGATGGAGAACGCCGGGTGCGTCACCGTCAGCGAGAAGTACGTCTTCCGCTCCCGGGCCACCGCCGCGCTGCGCGAGCGGCGCGCCGAGACCCTGCTGCACGAGATGGCGCACATGTGGTTCGGCGACCTCGTCACCATGCGCTGGTGGGACGACCTCTGGCTCAACGAGTCCTTCGCCACCTACGCCGGCCTCCTGGCCCAGACCGAGGCCACCGAGTGGACCGGGGCCTGGACCACCTTCGCCAACCTCCGCAAGGCGGAGGCGTACCGCCAGGACCAGCTGCCCTCGACGCACCCCATCGCCGCGGACATCCCCGACATCGCCGCCACCGAGGTCAACTTCGACGGGATCACCTACCTCAAGGGCGCCGCCGTACTGAAGCAGCTGGCCGCCTACGTCGGCCGCGGGAACTTCCTGGCCGCCGTCGCGCACTACGTCCGCCGCCACGCGTGGGGCAACACCACCCTCCCCGACCTGCTGGCCGCCCTGGAGGAGACCTCGGGCCGCGACCTCGCCGCCTGGTCCAAGGAGTGGCTGGAGACCTCGGGCGTCAACACCCTGCGCGCCGACTGGCGGTTCGACGCCTCCGGCCGCGTGGTCTCCTGCGCCCTGGTGCAGGAGGGCACGGGGGAGCGCCCCGTGCTCCGCGCGCACCGGATGGCGATCGGCCTCTACGACCGCGGCCCGGCCGGTGTCGTACGGCGCCGCCGCATCGAGCTCGACGTGACCGGCGAGCGCACCGAGGTCCCCGAACTCGTCGGCGAGGCCCGCCCTGACCTGCTCCTGCTCAACGACGACGACCTGACGTACGCCAAGGTCCGGCTCGACGACCGCTCCCTGCGCACCGTGCTCGGGGCCATCGGCGAGATCCGCGACCCGCTGGCCGCCGCCCAGGCGTGGACGATCGCCTGGGACATGACGCGCGACGCGGAGCTGCCCGCCCGCGCCTACGTCCGGCTCGTCGCCGCCCACCTCGGCTCGGTGACCGACGCGACCCTGGCGCAGACCCTCGTGGACCAGGCCCGCAAGGCCCTCCACGATTTCGCCTCCCCGCAGTGGCGGGCCACCGGCCTGGAGGCGCTGGCGGACGCGGCCCACACGGCGCTGACCGCGGCGGAGCCCGGATCCGACCTCCAACTGGTGCACCTGCAGGCCCTGCTCGGGACGGCCGCCTCCCCTGCCCATCTCACCGCCCTCCGCGAGATCCTCGACGGCGTACGGACCGTCCCCGGCCTGGCCGTCGACGTGGACCTGCGCTGGGCGCTGCTGCGGCGGCTGGTGGTCTGCGGAGCGGCGGGACCGGCCGAGATCGACGCCGAGCGGCGCCGTGACCCCTCGGCCGCGGGCGAACGCAACGCGGTCGCCTGCCTGGCGGCCCTGCCGGAGGCCGATGCCAAGTCCGCCGCCTGGCAGCGGATCGTCTCCGGCGAGCTCCCCAACAGCCTGCTGCGCGCCACCCTGGAGGGCTTCGCCGAGCCGGACCACCGCCGGCTCCTGGAGCCCTTCGCCGCTCCGTACTTCGCCGAGGTCGGACGGATGTGGGCCGAGGCGCCCGGCGGCACGGCCCAGCGCTTCGCCCGCGAGGCCTTCCCCTCCGGGGCGGTCGCGGAGCGGACGGTGGCCGCCGCGGACGCCTTCCTGGCGGCTGCCGACGTCCCCGCGGCCCTGCGCCGGCTGGTCCTGGAGGCGCGCGACGAGGTCGCGCGGGCGATACGGGCCCGGCGGTGCGACGAAGGCGGGGAGGGGTGACGCGGTGTACTTCGCCCCCACTGCCGCCCCCGCAGACGGTGCCGCGCCCGGTCCCCCCTCCGAGTCCTGCCGTGTGACCGCCTGTCCGGCCCCGTCCGCGCTCCCCGAGCGCGGCGGTACCCATGTGTGGTTCGGCGACGACCGCGGGGCCGTCCTGCGCCAGGACATGGAGCTGCTCTCCGAGGAGGAGCGCGGCCGATGTCTGCGCTTCTCGCGGTACGAGGACCGCCGACGCTTCGCTGCCTCCTGGGCGGCGGTGCGGCGCACCCTCGCCGCCTACGCGGACGTGGAGCCCGGGGAGATCCGGTTCGGGCGCACCGGCCCGGCGCACCGGGGGAGGCTGCGCCACCGGCATCTGGTCCTCATCGCGGCCTCCGGACCCCAGGTCTTCCTGAGTGTCGCCCGGTCCGAGGAGTTCTGGCTGCTCGGGGTATCCGTCGACGACCCGGTCGGCGTCGATCTCGAACACGTCCGGGATTTCGACACCGAGGGGCTGATCGACCGCTGCCTGGCCCCCGAGGAGCAGCTCCAGGTGCGGGCCCTGTCCCCGGAAGTCCGCCGCGCCGCCTTCGTCCGGGCCTGGACCCGCAAGGAAGCCGTGATGAAGGCGGCGGGACTGCCGCTGACCACCGCGCCGCACCGGGTGCTGGTGCACCCGGGCCGCTCCGGACCCGTACACGTCGAGCTCGCGGGGGAGCAGGATGGGCGGGAGGGGCCGGACCGGCGGGCCGACGGGGACCGCGTTGCACCGGGCCGCTGGGCGGTGTACGACCTGCCGCAGCACGGACCGGTGCTGGCGGCGTTCGCCAGGCCGCTGACCGGCACGGGTGCCGTGCTGGTCCACGACACCATGACCGAAGAGAGCAGAGTATGACCACGACACATCAGTTCAGCGGCCGCACGTTCCTGTTCCTGCTGGCGAGCAGCCGCCTGGACGGAAACACCGAGACCCTCGCCCGGGAGGCGGCCGCGGCCCTGCCCGACGGCGTGGAGCAGGAGTGGCTCCGCCTGAAGGACCTTCCGGTCCCGGCGTTCGAGGACCGGCGCCACGACGGGCCCGGCATCTACCCCGAGCCCGTCGGCAACTCCCGCGTCCTGCTGGACGCCACGCTGTCCGCCACCGACCTCGTCGTCGCCTCGCCGCTCTACTGGTACAGCCTCTCCGCGAGCGCCCAGCTCTACCTCGACCACTGGTCGGGCTGGATGCGGGTGCCCGGCCTCGACTTCAAGCCGCGGATGGGCGGCAAGACCATGTGGAGCATCACCGCACTGTCCTCCGAGGACCGGTCGATGGCCGACCCGCTGATCGGCACCCTGCGCAACTGCGCCGCCTACATGGGCATGCAGTGGGGCGGCTCGCTGCTCGGCCTCGGAAACGCACCGGGCACGGTCCGCGACGATGCCGAGGCACTGCGCGCTGCCGGCGAATTCTTCGTCACGGACCGTGCCTCGGTGACGGTGTAGTCCCGGTCAGCCGGCCGGTGTTTCACGTGAAACACCGGCCCGCAGGAGGGTCGCGGCCAGGGCGACCGCGGCCGGCAGGAGTGCGGCGCCGATGGCGAAGGCCAGGTGGTAGCCGCTGGTGAGCGCCTCGGCCGGGGTGCTGGCCGCCCGGGTCGAGGACTCCGTACGGGAGGCCGCGAGGGTGGACCCCCTCCGACGGCCCCCGCCCTGCCCGCCGCGCCCGCCCGTGACGGCGGCCTCCCCCGCGGTGGTGTCCCCCGGACGGCCCCGTCACAGGGCCGCCGGGCCCCCGGTGGCCGACAGTGGGAACGGCACAAGCCCAGGGGGAAACACCACGCCGGAGGCGTACAGACATGGGACTCTTCGACTTCCTGAAGTCCGACAAGAAGAAGGCGCACGACGCCGCCGCGAAGGCGAAGGAGCAGATCGAGCAGCAGGCGCCCGCCGCGCGCCCGGCCGACGCCGCCCCGGCCACCCGCGGGGCAGCCGAGCGGATGGCGGCGGCCGCGCCGCCCAAGCCCGCCCACGCCGCCCCCGCGAAGCCGACCCCCGCCTCGGCCGCGCACAAGGCCGTTCCCGCCACGCCCAAGCCCGCCGCGATGCCGAAGCCCGGTGAGCCCGCCTCCGCGGCGCCCGGCGCCGCACACACCCCGACGCCCGCCTCGGCCGCGCACAAGGCCGTCCCCGCCGCCCCCAAGCCGGCGGCCACCGCCAAGAGGCGTACGTACACGGTCAGGCCCGGCGACTCGCTCTCCGCGATCGCCCGCCGCGAGCTCGGCAACGAGGGCCGCTGGCGGGAGCTCTACGCCATCAACCAGGGCGTCATCGGCTCCCACCCCGACCTCATCCGCCCGGGCATGGTCCTCACCCTCCCCTGAGCACCTGTTCCCCCGAGCGCAGGGGGACAGCCGAAGGGCCCGGATCCTTGAGGGATCCGGGCCCTTCGGCTGTTCGGCGACGGGCGCCGCGGTCAGCTCGGCTTGTCCTCCGCAGCCGACCCCGGCCCCGATTCCGACCCCGACTCGCGCTCCTTGGCCGCCAGTTCGTCGTCGAAGCTCGACGGGGCGTCCTGCGACGACAGCTCGGTGGCCGCCGGCGGCTCGACGAGCCAGTCCGGGTTCGACTGCTGGTCCCACCACTTCCACGCCGCGAACGCGCCGCCGGCCAGTACGCCGACCACGGCGAGCCCCTTGAACACCCGGCCCATGCGCGCCCGCCGCTCGTGGCGCCGCACCAGCCGCTCGATCTCCTTCGGCGTGACCTGCCCGCGCAGTGCGGCGAGCGCCGCCGTCGAGCGCGACGCGGCCTCCCCGGCCACCGGCGTGGCAGCCGCGAGCGCACTCTCGATCCGGGGCTGCGTGTAGTCGGCCGCCCGGCGCGCCGCGCGGCGCGACTCCCGCACCGCCTTCGTCGCCGCCCGGTCCACATTCGGCGGCACGTGCGTGCGCGCTGCCCTGAGCCGGGGATGCACATGGCTGTCGTACGTCATTCGGGCCTGTCGGGCGGCCTCGTTGGCCGCGTGCGAGACCTTGGGCGCCAGCAGCACGTTCGCCTCCTGCGCGTAGTGCACGGCCGCGTCCTTGGCGCTTCCTGCGTATGGCGCCACCAAATCCGACGCGTGCTTCACCGTATCCCTGGCGCTCTCGGCGGCCAGGCGCACGCTGTCCTTACGGGTCACGGGATCCTCCTCTTCGGTGGCGGACACAGTTCACCTTTCCACCCTTTGTCGGATCATGCCTGCCATACAGCGGACCGGCATGCGTGACAGGGCATACGGGTGGAGGTTTTCTGTGCCGCGGAGCGCTCCGTGCGACTATCTGGACCGACAGTGATGACTATGGAAGGCAGATCCGTGGCCGAGAAGCTCTACGCCACCCTGAAGACCAACAAAGGCGACATCGAGATCGAGCTGCTGCCCAATTTCGCCCCGAAGACCGTCCGGAACTTCGTGGAGCTCGCCACGGGTGGCCGCGAATGGACCCGTCCCACCGACGGCCAGAAGACCACGGACCCGCTCTACGACGGCACCGTCTTCCACCGTGTCATCAGCGGCTTCATGATCCAGGGCGGCGACCCGCTGGGCAACGGCACCGGCGGCCCCGGCTACCAGTTCGCCGACGAGTTCCACCCCGACCTGGCCTTCACCAAGCCCTACCTGCTCGCCATGGCCAACGCGGGCCCGGGCACCAACGGTTCGCAGTTCTTCATCACCGTCGCGCCGACCGCCTGGCTGACCCGCAAGCACACCATCTTCGGCGAGATCACCGACCCAGCCGGCCAGAAGGTCGTGGACTCCATCGCCGGCCTGGCCACCAACCCGCGCACCGAGCGCCCGCTGGACGACGTGATCATCAAGTCGGTCGTCATCGAGAAGCGCTGAAGCGACCCCGGGCCCCGGGGCGCCTGCGACCGGGTCCCCGGGAACCTTTCGGCCCCGTCCGTCCGTACTGCATGCATACCGGACCGGCGGGGCGTTCCCCTGCCTCGCCGCTGATCGAGGAACCGATGGACACCGACCGTCTGCCGGGCTGCTACCGCCACCCGGACCGTGACACGGGGATCCGCTGCACCCGCTGCGAGCGCCCCATCTGCCCCGAGTGCATGATCAGCGCCTCGGTCGGCTTCCAGTGCCCCGAATGCGTCCGCGAGGGCTCCGGCACCGGACACCGCCCGACCGCGAACGCCCCGCGCACCCTCGCGGGCGGAGTGGTCGCCGCCGACCCCCACCTCGTCACCAAGGTCCTGATCGGCATCAACGCCGCCGTGTTCTTCGCGGGCCTCGCCGCTCCGGCCCTCGTGGTCCAGCTCGAGCTGCTCGGCCGGTACGTGGAATTCTTCGGGGCCCCGGTCGAAGGAGTCTCCGCGGGCCAGTACCACCGCCTGCTGACCTCGGTGTTCCTGCACGTCGAGTGGTGGCACATCATCGGCAACATGATGGCCCTGTGGGTGATCGGCGGCCCGCTGGAAGCCGCACTGGGCCGGTCCCGCTACCTCGCCGTCTACCTGCTCTCGGGGCTGGGCGGCAGCGCCCTCGTCTATCTGCTGACCCCGCCGAACACCCCGACCCTCGGCGCGTCCGGCGCCGTCTTCGGCCTGCTCGGCGCCACCGTCGTCCTGGTGCGCCGGCTGCGCTACCAGATGCGTCCGGTGATCGTCATGCTCGTGTTCATGCTGGTGCTGACCTTCGTGCCGCTCGGCGGCAGCCTCAATGTGTCCTGGCAGGCCCACGTGGGCGGCCTGGTCACCGGGGCCCTGGTGGGCCTTGGCATGCTCAGGCCCACCGCCGGCCGCAACCGGACACTCATCCAATGGGGGACCTGTGTGGCGGTATTCCTGCTGGTGGCAGGCCTGATTCTGCTCCGGACCGGAGAACTCACCTGATCACACCGGCGTCAACTCTCCACAGAGTTATCCACAGATCTTCTGTCTTTTCCTCAGGTGTGGATGACGCTGTGGATAACTCATGGGGAGAGCTTCCGTCAGAAGGCGATCGGTGCTACTTCCACTGCGTGGATACGCCGAATCCGGCCGCGATAAATCCGAAACCGACCACAATGTTCCAATTGCCGAGCGACTCGACCGGCAGCTGGGTCTCGGTCACGTAGAAGACCACGATCCACGCGAGTCCGATCAGGAAGAGGGCCAGCATGACCGGGGCGACCCAGCTGCGGTTCGTCAGCCTGATGCTCTGCGGCTGCCGCGTCGGCGGCGGCGTGTAGTCGTCCTTCTTGCGGATACGTGACTTCGGCACGAGGGGCTCTCCTGTCGATGGGCTGGGGACCTTGCCTGCCCCGGGCGTCCGTTAGCGTAGTGGACCTGTGGCGTTGAAGGAGAAGGGTACGTTGAGCAATTCCGACGACTCCTCCGCGGGTCCCCGTCGCCGGGCCAGACCGGTCCGGTTGCTGACGGCCGCGGTGTTCGCCCTGGCCGGGCTGCTCTTCGTCACCAGTTTCAACACCTCCAAGGGTACGAACATCCGGACCGACGCCTCACTCCTCAAGCTTTCGGACCTCATCGAGGAGCGCAGCCAGAACAACGCGGCGCTGGAGGAGAGCACCGGAGCGGTCCGCCGCCGGGTGGACGCCCTCGCCGAGCGCGACGACGGCAGCACCAAGGCCGAGGACGCCAAGCTGGCCGCCCTGCGCACGGCGTCCGGCACCGAGGAGCTGACCGGCAAGGGCCTGACCGTCACCCTCGACGACGCCCCGCCCAATGCCACTGCCCGCATCCCGAACGTACCCGAGCCCCAGCCCAACGACCTGGTGATCCACCAACAGGACCTCCAGGCCGTCGTCAACGCCCTCTGGCAGGGCGGAGCGCAGGGCATCCAGGTCATGGACCAGCGGCTCATCTCCACCAGCGCGGTGCGCTGCGTGGGCAACACCCTGATCCTCCAGGGCCGGGTCTACTCGCCGCCGTACAAGGTTTCGGCGGTCGGCGACCCGGGCGCGCTGCGCAAGGCCATGGCGGCCTCCCCGGCCCTGCAGAACTACCAGCTGTACGTCAACGCGTACGGGCTCGGCTGGAAAGTGGAGGAGCACAGGGCGCTGACACTTCCGGGCTACTCCGGCACAGTGGACCTCCACTATGCGAAGCCGGTGGCACCCACCCCGTGAAGGGGCTCGTCCTGGCGTCGTACTGCGCCTGGTCGTACGGACGTTCAGCGAGGTGTGCCTGACGGCGGGCACCCTGATCGTGCTCTTCGTCGCGTATGTACTGCTGTGGACCGGGGTCAAGGCCGACCGGGCCATGGACGCCGAAATGACCCGGATGCGCGACACCTGGGCGGCGGCCCCGGTGCCCGCCCCACAGCCCGCCGCCCCCGCCACTCCGGCCGCCCCGAAGGCTCCGGAGGCTCCGGAGGCGCCGCCCCCCTACCCCGCCGGCCAGGCCCTCGCCGAGATGTACATCCCGCGCTTCGGCCCGGACTGGAACAAGCCCGTCCTGGAGGGCACCGGCACCGAGCTGCTGAAGAAGGGGCTGGGCCACTACACGGGCACCGCCCGCCTCGGCGCCACCGGGAACTTCTCGGTCGCGGGCCACCGCCGCACGTACGGCGACCCCTTCAAGGACGTCCCGGAGCTGCGCCCGGGGGACGCCGTGATCCTCAAGGACGCGACCGCCTGGTACACGTACACGGTCCGCGGCGGGCCGCTGCGCACCCTGCCCACCGACGTCCGGGTGGTCGACCCCGTCCCGGCGAGGTCGCCCTTCACGACGCCCGGCCGGTACCTGACGCTGACGACCTGCGACCCCGAGTGGGGCCACAGCCACCGGCTTGTCGTCTGGGCGGAGCTGACCGGGACGCGCGCCGTGGGGCAGGGGAGGCCGGAGGGATTGCCCAGCTGACCCACCCGGCCGGGCCGCTGCCTTTAGTCTGTTCGCGTACCGCCCCCGCGGTGCGTTGAACGAATGAGGACGAAAAGGAAACAGAAGCCATGTACGGCTGGATCTGGCGGCATCTGCCCGGCAATGCGTGGGTGCGCGCGCTGATCTCGCTCGTACTGGTCCTCGCGGTGGTGTTCGTGCTGTTCCAGTACGTCTTCCCGTGGGCCGAGCCGCTCCTCCCGTTCAACGATGTGACAGTGGACGAGGGATCGGGAGCCACTCCGTGAGCGCGCGCATTCTGGTTGTCGACAATTACGACAGCTTTGTCTTCAACCTGGTCCAGTACCTCTACCAGCTCGGCGCCGAATGCGAGGTGCTGCGCAACGACGAGGTCGAGCTCTCGCACGCGCAGGACGGCTTCGACGGCGTGCTCCTCTCCCCGGGCCCGGGCACGCCGGAGGAGGCGGGCATCTGCGTCGACATGGTCCGCCACTGCGCGGACACCGGCGTTCCGGTCTTCGGCGTTTGCCTCGGCATGCAGTCGATGGCGGTCGCGTACGGAGGGGTCGTGGACCGGGCTCCGGAGCTGCTGCACGGCAAGACCTCGCCGGTGGTGCACGAGGGCCTCGGCGTCTTCGCCGGCCTGCCGTCGCCGTTCACCGCGACCCGCTACCACTCGCTGGCCGCCGAGCCCCTGACCCTGCCCGACGCGCTGGAGGTCACGGCGCGCACCGAGGACGGGATCATCATGGGCCTGCGCCACCGGGAGCACGACGTCGAGGGCGTGCAGTTCCACCCCGAGTCGGTGCTGACCGAGTGGGGCCACCGGATGCTCGCCAACTGGCTGGTGCGCTGCGGTGACGCGGGTGCCGTGGAGCGCTCGGTGGGGCTGGCCCCGGTGGTGGGCAAGGCCGTCGCGTGACGGCGGTCGCGCCGTCCGCGCCCACGGAGGGCCGGGCCGCGCGACGCAGGGCAGCGCAGGAGGCCGCGAAGCGGGCCGCCCGGCACAGCCGCAGGCGGGGCGGGCGGCGGCGCAGGCGGCCGGCGTCGGGCGGCCCGGTGGTCATCGCGAGCCGGCTGGGCGGGGAGCTGTTCATCACACTGGGCCTGGTGATGCTGCTGTTCGTCGCCTACCAGCTCTGGTACACGAACCTGCTGGCCGAGCGGACGGCGAACGGGGCCGCGGGCTCGCTCCAGCAGACGTGGCGGCAGGACCCGGGCCCGGGCTCCGGGGCCGGCGCCCCGCCCGTGTCGGCCTTCGAGCCCGGGCAGGGGTTCGCGATCCTGTACATCCCGAAGCTGGACGTGAAGGTCCCGGTGGCGGAGGGCATCAGCAAGCCGAAGGTCCTCGACAAGGGGATGGTCGGGCACTACGGCGAGGGCGCGCTGAAGACGGCCATGCCGGCGGACCCGCAGGGGAACTTCGCGCTGGCGGGCCACCGCAACACCCACGGAGAGCCGTTCCGCTACATCAACCGGCTCGTGCCGGGGGACCCCGTCGTCGTCGAGACGCGGGACGCGTACTACACGTACGAGATGACCTCGGCGCTGGCGCAGACGCCGCCGACGAACGTCTCGGTGATCAAGCCGGTGCCGGAGGGGTCGGGGTTCACCGCCCCCGGCCGGTACATCACGCTGACGACCTGCACCCCGGAGTTCACCAGCACCTACCGGATGATCGTATGGGGCAGGATGATCGACGAACGCCCCCGCAGCCAGGGCCCTCCGCCCGCGCTGGCCAGCCCGTAGCCGCCCTGAGGACGAATCAGCAGTGTCCCGCCACCGCAGCCACCGCAGCCACCGCGACCGCCCTGCCGCCGCCGCACCGCCCCCGAACCGCAGCGTGCTCGCCGGGTTCCTGAGCCTGCTGGGCGAGCTCCTGATCACCGCCGGCCTGGTGCTGGCCCTGTTCGTGGCCTACTCGCTGTGGTGGACGAACGTGCTCGCGGACCGGCAGGCGTCGGCGCGCGGCGACGAGATCCGCCGGCAGTGGCACGCGCAGGCCCCGGCCCAGCCGGTTGCCCCGGGCGCGCTGGACACCCAGGACGGCATCGGGTTCCTGCACGTGCCGGCGATGAAGAACGGCGAGGTGCTGGTCAAGCCGGGCACGGACCCGGACGTCCTCGACGACGGCGTCGCGGGCTACTACACGCAGCCGGTGAAGTCGGCTCTGCCGTGGGACGGGAAGGGGAACTTCTCGCTGGCCGCGCACCGGGACGGCCACGGGGCGAAGTTCCACAACATCGACAAGGTGGAGAACGGCGACGCGATCGTCTTCGAGACCAAGGACACCTGGTACGTCTACAAGGTCTTCGCGGAGCTGCGCCAGACGTCGAAGTACAACGTGGACGTGATCAACCCGGTCCCGAAGGAGTCGGGCAAGACCGGCCCGGGCCGCTACATCACGCTGACGACCTGCACGCCGGTGTACACGTCGAAGTACCGGTACATCGTGTGGGGCGAGCTGGTCCGGACGGAGAAGGTGGACGCGGAGCGGACCCTTCCGGCGGAGCTCCGCCACTAGCGTCCCTCAGGGCCCCTGTGGAGGCCGTGAGGCTCCCGGGCGCCCGGTGGGGGCCAGGGAGGCGCGGGGGCGGCGCAGGCGGCCGCGGAACGGAAAGGTCCGGCCCCCGAGGAGGGGGCCGGACCTTTCTCCGTGTGCGGGCGCGGCGCCGGCTAGTGCTGTGGCCGGNNNNTCCGGTCACAGCACTAGCGGCGGGCGCCGCCCGTCAGGCCGCCGAAGAAGCCGCCGCCGTTGTTTCCGCCGTCCTGCTGGCCGCCCGCCATCGTGTACACGTTGACGGCCTGGCCCGGGGTGGCCGGGCTGCCGGCGATCGGGTCGGAGTACATCACGATCGCGTTGTCGTCCGTCGGGCCGTTGATGACCCGTCCGAAGGTCAGGCCCTTGGAGGCCAGTTCCAGCTTCGCCTGGGCCACCGTCTTCTGGGCCAGGTTCGGGACCTGCGTCTGCTGCGCGGCCTTGGCGACGGTGATGCTGACGGTCTTGCCGACCTCGAGCTGCTCACCCGGCTGGTATTGCTGGGCGATCACCGTCTTCGGCGCGACTCCCGGGGCGTCGACCTCCGTCTGGCTGCCCAGCTTCAGCTTGGCGTCCTGGAGGGCCTTGGCGGCCTCCTCCTTCGTCTTGCCCTTGAGGTCCGGGACGACCGCCTTGGACTGCTCCTTGGCGACGGTCAGCGTGACCACCGAGTTCTTCTGCGCCTCGGTGCCGGGCTTCGGGTTCTGGTCGAGGACGACCCCGGGGGTCCGCTCCGACTCCTGGGGCTTGCGCTGGACCTGGAAGCCCTTGTCCTTGAGGGCCTTCTCCGCCACGTCGTACTGGCTGTTGAGCACGTCGGGGACGGACACCGGGGCAGAGCCCGAGGAAACGGTCACCTTGACGGGGGAGCCCTTGTCGACCTTGGTGTCGGCCACCGGGTCCTGCTTGCAGATCTTGCCCTTGGGCTGCTCCTCGCAGGCGGCGTCGGCTTCCTTCACCACCTTGAGACCCACGTTGTCGGCGCTCTTCTGCGCCTCCTCCAGGGTCGCGCCGATGAACTTCGGCACGGTGGGCCGGTTGTCGGCGCTCCCGCTGAAGAGGGAGCGGCCGATGAGGATCGCGCCGACCAGGACGAGGATGCCCGCCGCCACGAGCAGGATCGTGGACACC
The DNA here is from genome assembly GCF_018614075.1 of Streptomyces sp. ISL-94. Classification (GTDB taxonomy): domain Bacteria; phylum Actinomycetota; class Actinomycetes; order Streptomycetales; family Streptomycetaceae; genus Streptomyces. The sequence goes on from NZ_JAGGOZ010000028.1 coordinate 28,458, forward strand.
TTGCTCTTCTTCTGGCGGCGGTGCGGACCCTGGTCGTAGCCGCCGTGGCCCTGGTCGCCGTACCCGTATCCGCCGTCGCCCGGGGGCATGGGCGGCATCATCGAGGTCTGGCCGCCCGGGTCGGTGGTGCGCAGGGCGGTGGTGGGCTGGTCGTAGCCCTGGTGCCCGTAGCCGTGGCCCTGGTCGGGGTAGCCGTAGCCGGCCGCGCCCATGGCGGCGGTGGCGGCGACGGGCTGGCCGTCGAGGCAGGCCTCGATGTCCGCGCGCATCTCGTCGGCGGACTGGTAGCGGTAGTCGGGGTCCTTGACCAGCGCCTTCAGGACGATCGCGTCCATCTCGGGCGTGATCTCGGAGTCGAAGTTCGACGGCGGCTGGGGTTCTTCCCGTACGTGCTGGTAGGCGACGGCCACGGGGGAGTCGCCGACGAACGGGGGCCGCACGCTGAGCAGCTCGTACAGCAGGCAGCCGGCGGAGTAGAGGTCGGAGCGCGCGTCGACCTGCTCGCCCTTGGCCTGCTCCGGGGAGAGGTACTGGGCGGTGCCGATGACGGCGGCCGTCTGCGTCATGGTCATGCCGGAGTCGCCCATGGCGCGGGCGATGCCGAAGTCCATGACCTTGACCTGGCCGGTGCGGGTCAGCATCACGTTGGCGGGCTTGATGTCACGGTGCACGATGCCGGCGCGGTGCGAGTACTCGAGGGCCTGGAGGATGCCGATGCACATCTCCAGCGTGCGCTCGGGCAGCAGCTTGCGGCCGGAGTGCAGCAGCTCGCGCAGGGTGGACCCGTCGACGTACTCCATCACGATGTACGGGATGGAGATGTTGTCGACGTAGTCCTCGCCGGTGTCGTAGACGGCGACGATCGCCGGATGGTTCAGCGACGCGGCCGACTGGGCCTCGCGCCGGAACCGGGCCTGGAAGGACGGGTCGCGGGCGAGATCGGCGCGCAGGGTCTTGACGGCGACGGTACGGCCGAGCCGGGTGTCCTGGCCGAGGTAGACCTCGGCCATGCCACCACGGCCGAGCACGTGGCTCAGCTCGTACCGGCCGCCGAGGCGACGCGGCTCTTCCATAACGTTGCAGCCCTCTCCGTCAGTCCCGACCGCACCTGTGTGTGGTCCGGCGGTGTGCTGTTCGCGCAAAGGCTACCGGCCGATCGTCCGTGATCGGTTCGTGGCCACAGGCTGATACTGGACCGGTACCGTACGCTCGGATCCGGCCGGGTTCAGTGACGTGGATCACTCCACTGCGGTCCGTCATCCGCGACTCACCCTCGGCTCACTTGCCGCTCTTCAGCACGGCTTCCATGACGGCCTTGGCGACGGGTGCGGCCAGGCCGCCGCCGCTGATGTCCTCGCGGTCCGCGTCGCTGTCCTCGATGACGACGGCGACGGCGACCGGCGAGGTGCCGTCCGGGTTCTCGGCGTAGGAGATGAACCAGGCGTACGGGCGCTTCTTGTTGCCCTCGCCGTGCTGGGCGGTGCCGGTCTTGCCGCCGACCTTCACGTCCTTGATCTTGGCCTTCTCGCCGGTGCCCTTCTCGACGACGTTGACCATCATCTCCTGGACCTTCTGCGCGTTGGCGGCGGACAGCGGCCGGCTCATCTCCTCCGGGGAGTGCTTCTCGATGACGTCGAGGTTGGGCGCGGTGAGCTGGTCGACCATGTACGGCTTCATCAGCTTGCCGTCGTTGGCGATCGCGGCGGTGACCATCGCCATCTGGAGCGGGGTGGCGGCGGTGTTGAACTGCCCGATGGCGCTCTGGGCGTTGCCGTCCTTGCCCATCTTCTTGTCGTAGACGCTGGCGAAGGCGCGGACCGGAATGTCGATCTTGTCGTTGTTGAAGCCGAACTTCTCGGCGGTCTTCACCATGTTGTCGCGCCCCACCTGGTTGCCCAGGTTGGCGAAGACGGAGTTGCAGGAGACGCGCAGGGCCTCGTTGAGGCTGGCCTTCTCGCACCCCGAGGCGTGGTTGACCATCGGGGTCTTGGTGCCCGGCAGGAAGTACGGCTCCGGGGTGTCCGTCGGGTCGTTGATCTCCTTGACGACGCCGTTCTCCAGGGCGGCGGCCGCGGTGACCACCTTGAAGGTGGAGCCCGGCGGATACGTCTCGCGCAGGGCGCGGTTGACGAGGTTCTTGTCCTCGCTGTCCTTGAGCTCGACCCAGGCCTTCTCGTCCGCCTTGGAGTTGCCGGCGAAGCGCGAGGGGTCGTACGAGGGGGTGGAGACCAGCGCGAGGATGGCGCCGGTGCGCGGGTCGATGGCGGCGACCGCACCCTTCTTCGTGCTGAGCTTGTCGAACGCGGCCTTCTGGGCGGCCGGGTTGAGCGTGGTGACGACGTTGCCGCCCTGCTTCTTCTCCCCGGTGAACATGCCGATGGTGCGGTCGAAGAAGAGCCGGTCGTCGTTGCCGGTGAGGATGCCGTCTTCGAGGGACTCCAGCTGCGTGGAGCCGAAGGCCTGCGAGGCGTACCCGGTGACGGGAGCCCACAGCTCGCCCGCCGTGTAGGTCCGCTTGTACTTGTAGTCGCTGCCGTCGGTGACCGCGGAGCCGGTGATCGGCTCGCCCCCGACGATGATGTTGCCGCGCTCGGTGGCGTACTGGGCGATCTGGACCCGGCGGTTCTCCTTGCGCGTGCTGAGTTCCTCGGCCTGGACGTACTGCAGCCAGTTGGTCCGGATCAGCAGGGCGAGGACGAGCAGCCCGCAGAACAGCGAGATGCGGCGCAGGGGCTTGTTCATGACGGTCGGACCACCTGGGTCATCTCGGAGTCGGGGGACGGGGCGGGGGCCGGGGCAGGTCGGCGTGCGGTGTCGCTGATCCGGATGAGGATGGCGATGAGGATCCAGTTCGCGAGGACGGAGGAGCCGCCGGACGCGAGGAAGGGCATCGTCATGCCGGTGAGGGGGATGAGGCCCATGACTCCGCCGGCGACGACGAAGATCTGGAGCGCGAACGCGCCGGAGAGGCCGATGGCGAAGAGCTTGCCGAAGGGATCGCGGGCGGCGAGGGCGGTGCGGACGCCCCGCTCGATGATGAGGCCGTAGAGCAGGAGGAAGGCCATCACGCCCGAGAGGCCGAGCTCTTCGCCGACGGTGGAGAAGATGAAGTCGGAGTTGGCGGCGAAGCCGATGAGGTCGGAGTTGCCCTGGCCCCATCCGGTGCCGAGGACCCCGCCGGAGCCGAAGCTCATGATCGACTGGCCGACCTGCTCGCAGGCGCCCGAGGTGGCGTAGCAGGCGAAGGGGTCGAGCCAGGCGGTGACGCGGGCCTTCACGTGGCTGGCGAAGGAGGCCACGACGACGGCGCCGCCGACGCTCATGAGCAGGCCGATCACGATCCAGCTGGTGCGCTCGGTGGCGACGTACAGCATGATCACGAACATGCCGAAGAAGAGGAGCGAGGTGCCGAGGTCGTTCTCGAAGACGAGGACGAGCAGGCTCATCGCCCAGATCATCAGGATCGGGCCGAGGTCGCGGCCGCGCGGCAGGTAGAGCCCCATGAAGCGGCGGCTGGCCAGGGCCAGGGCGTCGCGCTTCACCATCAGGTAGCCGGCGAAGAAGATGGCGATGACGATCTTCGCGAACTCACCGGGCTGGATGGAGAAGCCGCCGACGCTGATCCAGATCTTGGCGCCGAAGACGTCCGCGCCCAGGCCCGGGATCACCGGCAGGATCAGCAGGACCAGGGCGCCGGCCATCGAGATGTACGTGAAGCGCTGGAGCACGCGGTGGTCCTTGAGGACCAGCAGGACGACGGCGAACAGGGCGATGGCGAGCGCCGTGTACATCATCTGGCGCGGTGCCGACTCGGAGAAGGCGCCGTAGCTGTTCTTGGCGAGGTTCTGCAGGCGCTCGGACTGGTCGAGCCGCCAGATCAGGACGACGCCGAGGCCGTTGAGCAGGGTGGCGATCGGCAGCAGCAGCGGGTCGGCGTACTTGGCGTAGCGGCGTACGACGAGGTGGGCGATGCCGGCGAGCACGGCGAAGCCGAGTCCGTAGGTGAACATGCCCGGGGGCATCTTCCCGTGGATCGACAGGCCTACGTTGGCGTAGGCGAAGATCGGGATGACCACGGCGAAGCCGAGCAGCAGGAGCTCGGTGTTCCGCCGGCTCGGCAGCTCGATGGCGCCGATGGTGGTCGTGTTGGTGACAACGCTCATGGTGTGGCAGGCCCCCTGCGCCCGCGTGTGTCTACTGCTTGACGCAATGGCCGACCACTTGCTGCTCCGCGGCAGTCAGAGTGGTGGCGGGTGTCTGGTTCTGCGCCTCGGCGTTGCGGCGCTCTTCGTCCTTCTTGCAGGCGGAGGCCTGGACCCCGAGCTCGTCGATCTTCTGGCGCGCTCCGTCGAGGCTGCTTTCGCTGATGGTGGCCTCGACCAGCTTGCGCTTGAAGGGCGGCAGGTACTTCAGTTCGATGTCGGGGCGGTCGGTCTCCACCTTGGAGAGCTCCAGCGGGCCGAGCTTCTGGCTGATGCCGCGGAAGAGCGCGACGTGCTCGCCCTGCTTGCCGACGTAGTACTGGGTCTGGGTCCAGCGCCAGCCGGCGTAGAGGCCGCCGCCGATGAGCCCGACGACGAGGAGCAGCGTCAGCGTACGGGTGGTCCACTTGCGCCCTTTGCTCCGGCGCCTGCGGGGGTGGTCGTACGTGTCCTCGTAGCCGGAGTCGCTGTCGTAGCCGTCGGCCTCGCCGAAGCTGCCGTAGCCGCCGGCGGCGCCGCCCTGGCCCGGGTCGGAGTAGCCGTAGCCGCCCTGCTCGCCGCTGCCGGGGGGGCCGAAGGCGCCGGCGGGCGGGGGGGCCTGGCGGCCGAGGCCCGAGGCGCGGCCGGCCGGGGTCTGCATGGCGTTGCCGCCGTCGAAGAGCTGGTGCTGGTTCTCGGCGACCGCACCGACGACGACCGGGGTGTCGCTGACCTGGGCGGCGAGGGTGTCCCCGCTGTCCGTGTCGAGGACGTCGGCGACGATGCAGGTGATGTTGTCGGGTCCGCCGCCGCGCAGGGCGAGCTGAATGAGCGACTGCACGGTCTCGCGGGGGCCGTGGTAGTCGGCGAGGGTCTCCTCCAGGGTCTGGTGGGAGACCACGCCGGACAGCCCGTCGGAGCAGATGAGGTAGCGGTCGCCGGCGCGGACCTCGCGGATGGAGAGGTCGGGCTCGACGATGTCGCCGCTGCCCAGCGCTCTCATCAGCAGCGAGCGCTGCGGGTGGGTGGTGGCTTCCTCTTCGGTGATGCGGCCCTCGTCGACGAGGCGCTGCACCCAGGTGTGGTCCTGGGTGATCTGCGTCAGGACGCCGTCGCGCAGCAGGTAGGCGCGCGAGTCGCCGACGTGCACGAGACCGAGGCGCTGACCGGTCCACAGCAGCGCGGTCAGGGTGGTGCCCATGCCCTCGAGCTGGGGGTCCTCCTCGACCATGACGCGCAGCTGGTCGTTGGCCCGCTGCACGGCCGTGGCGAGGGACGTGAGGATGTCGGAGCCCGGGACGTCGTCGTCGAGCTGCACCAGGGTGGAGATCACCTCGGAGCTCGCGACCTCGCCGGCGGCCTGGCCTCCCATGCCGTCGGCGATCGCGAGGAGGCGCGGGCCGGCGTAGCCGGAATCCTCGTTCCCCTCGCGGATCATGCCCTTGTGCGATCCGGCGGCGAACCGCAGGGACAGACTCATGCGCACCTGCCCAGTCGACGCTTCCTCCGGGTACAACCGGTCTCGAGCCACACTGCCCACCCTCCGGTCGGGAGCGCGCTCGGGTCCGTGCCCTCGGTGGGACGGATCGCCGCCGCGCGCTCGCTCCGCTCGCTCATTCTCGTACTACTTCCGCAGCTCGATGACGGTCTTGCCGATGCGGATCGGGGCGCCCGGCGGAATGGGCGTCGGGGTGGTCAGCCGGGTCCGGTCGAGATACGTGCCGTTGGTGGACCCGAGATCCTCGACGATCCACTGGCCGTCCCGGTCGGGATAGATCCTGGCATGGCGGCTGGACGCGTAGTCGTCGTCCAGCACGATCGTGGAGTCGTGGGCGCGGCCGAGCGTGATCGTCTGGCCGGCGAGGGCCACCGTGGTTCCCGTGAGGGTGCCCTCGGAGACGACGAGCTTGGTGGGCGCACCGCGGCGCTGGCGCTGCTGTGGCGGCGCGGCTTGGCGGCCGGCCTGCTGCGGGGCGCTCGTGGCGCCGCCGCGGCGGGAGCCGCGCTGGGTCACTCTCGTTCCGAAGAGGTCGCTGCGGATGACCTGGACGGCCACGATGACGAACAGCCACAGAACGGCTAGGAAACCCAACCGCATGACCGTCAGGGTCAGCTCTGACATTGCCCCCGCTTCACCCTTCGGCTTGCCGGTAAATGATGGTGGTATTGCCCACGACGATCCGCGAGCCGTCGCGGAGCGTAGCGCGGGTGGTGTGCTGCCCGTCCACCACGATGCCGTTGGTGGACCCGAGATCCTGGATCGTCGAGGGCGTTCCGGTCCGGATCTCACAGTGCCGGCGCGAGACGCCGGGGTCGTCGATCCGCACGTCGGCTTCCGTGCTTCGGCCGAGTACGAGCGTGGGGCGCGAGATCTGGTGGCGGGTGCCGTTGATCTCGATCCAGTGGCGCCGCGGGGCGCCCGAGGCCGGTCCGGGTGCGACCGGGCCGGGCTCGCCCTCGACCGGCCTGCGCGCCCCGGGTCCGCCCGGGGGCGGGCCGGGCGGCATGGGCGGGACGGCGACCGGGGGGTACCCGTAGCCGCCCTGCTGCTGGTTCGGGGGTGCCTGACCCGGTCCCGCCTGCGGCTGGGAGGTGCTGGAGGCGAGGGTGCGGCTGCGGACCCGGTAGAGCCCGGTGTCGAGCTCGTCGGCCTTCTCCAGTTGGACCTTGACGGGGCCCATGAAGCTGTAGCGCTGCTGCTGGGCGTAGTCGCGGACGAGGCCCGCGAGCTCGTCGCCCAGCTGCCCGGAGTAGGGGCTCAGGCGGTCGTAGTCGCCGGCGCTGAGCTCGACGATGAAGTCGTTGGGGACGACGGTCCGCTCGCGGTTCCAGATGGTGGCGTTGTTGTCGCACTCCCGCTGGAGGGCGCCGGCGATCTCCACCGGCTGGACCTCGGACTTGAACACCTTGGCGAAGGTGCCGTTCACCAGACCTTCGAGTCGCTGCTCGAACCGCTTCAGAACTCCCATGGGGCACCTCCTCCGTCGTTGTCGCCCTGTACTGCTTACTGATCGTATCCACGCGTGGCGGATTCGGGTGGTTCCCCATCGGTCCTGCGTGGACGAGTGTTGGTCCTCACAAGCGATCGTAGGGGCGCTCCAGGGACAGTGTCCCGCACCGGGCGGGGAGTACGGGAGTGGCCGGTGCTCGCAGGGGTGCCGGGGTGCGGGGAAAGGGATGTGAATCGACCCCGTCCGACGTGCTAATCTTTCGACGTCGCCAGGGGAACGGCCCGAAAGGGAAGACCACTGGGACGCTGCTCGGGCGAGTGGCGGAACGGCAGACGCGCTGGCTTCAGGTGCCAGTGTCCTTCGGGACGTGGGGGTTCAAATCCCCCCTCGCCCACATCGGGACACCGACGAAACGGTGTTCTTTGCAACGACGAAACGGTCGTCATCGTGATCACGATGACGACCGTTTTGCTTTGCCTGGGCTGACGGGTGCCGGCCTTGGAGTGGTGGATGCCGACTGGGCATGGCAATGGGACCGCCGGCGTTGTGGTGCCGCCAACGATCCAGATCTTGGTCTGTCTGTGACTGTTCCCCTATGTCTGCAGGGCCGGGCCGGTCAGGCTGTGGCGATGTAGCCGGTGGGGGTCCAGGTCCCGAGTGCTTTGGTCTGTCGGCGCCTGGTGGGGCGTCGGCGTGGGCGGTCGCCGTTGAGGGCGACGGCGTCGGCCCAGCTCTGGAGCTTGCGTTTGTTGGCGTGGGCGAGCTGGAAGGCCAGCAGGATCGTCTGGGCGGCGATGCCGCGGATGCGACGCGTGCCGCCGGGCTCGATGCGTTCGCGGAGCGGGTCCTTGGCGAATCCGTTCATGCCCTCGGTGGAGTTGCGGAGGCGGAAGTAGACGCGTTGCCACTCGGCGGTGCCGTATTGGAGGGGTTGCCAGAGCTTGGCGCCGGCCTCGGGTGGGACGGTCAGGCTGTGTTTCTCACACACCTTGGGAGGGCCTTCGGGGCGGGGGACGGGGTCCACGAGGGGGAGGTGGATACCGCGGCCGAGAGTGTGGGGTTTGAGGGGGCACTGGGTGCGTTTGGCTTCGGCCGGGCACATCATGCGGCGGTGGCCCTCGGCGTCGGTGGCCTGCTTGGGCATGAGCAGGTAGGCGGTGCGTGCGCGGATGCGGTTGATCCAGGTCTGCTGGTCGATCGTCTCGGTGACGACGAGGTCGTGGGTGGCGGTGATCAGCTCGGCGGGCATGGAAGGGCAGTACCAGTTGCCTTCGACGAGCTGTGCGCCGCCGATGTCGCCATGGGCGCCGAGCTGGTCCTTGCTGTAGTCGTAGACGGGCTGGTACCCCATGGCCCGGATGGGGAGCTGGAAGATGTCTTCGCTCTGGCTGTTGAAGAGACGGTCTCCGGCGAGGAAGTTGCGGGCGTATCGGGGGTCGACGTGGCGGAGTGCTTCGACGGCGGCCTCGCCTGGACGGCAGCTGGGCTTTTCGACGGACATCGCCAGGATGAGCGCGGGGACGACATCGGGGTCGGCGGAGCCATCGGGCAGGGGTGCGCCGTGATGGTCAGGATTACGGAAGACGATGAGGGTGGCGTCGTAGCCGTAGAGCTTCTTCTTGACCCGGTCCTTCTCCTTCGGCTGCTTCGCACCCTTCTTCTGCTGCCTGGAAGGGGTGGGGGCGAGGCCGTCGAGGGCGAGTGGGTCCTTGTGCTTGGTCGTGCGCACGTACCAGCCGGCTTCGGGGTCGGTGGCGGTGACCGTGCTCTCCCGCCCCAGACCCTTGGAGTAGGTGCCGAAGACGGTGGCGTCGACCACGGCCGAGCCGTTCGGTGTCTCCTCGAGGAGAGGCTGGGCATCGAGCAGGGACGTGCCCAGGATCTTGTTGGCGATGGTCAGCATGAGTTCGCGGCGGTCGGCGAGTTCGGAGTGGTCCGCGGAGGCCAGGAGCTCGGCTACGACGTCGAGGTCGAGGCGTCGGCCCTTGGGCAGTGGGGAGGGGTCGACCTCTTTGACGATGGCTTTGAAGAGGCGACGGACGACGGCGTAGATGGCTTCGAAGCCGCGGTCGTTGTCCGGGTAGCGGTGGACCTCGAGCTCTTCGCGCATGGTGTCACTCAGCGAGAAAGCCAGCAGGTCGGCGACATGGGTCAGGATGACGCTGCCGCGGTTGCGGTTGGAGGCCAGGAACATGCCGACCAGCAGGCCGCGTACGCTGATGTTCCGCTTGCGCCCGGTCCACTTCATGACCAGGGCCTCTACGTCCTCGATGAGGTCGCAGTCGTCCAGGTGGGCGAGGACCGTCTGTACCTCCTCGTCCCCCACGCTTTGGCGGCGTGAGCGGAGATTGGCGATCCGGGCGTGGCGTTGGAGACGGCTGGTCATCACAGCTCCCGCAGGGCAGTGGCCGCTTCGTCAGCGCTGAGATTGCGGACGTAGGGCATGATCCGGTCGATGGAGCGCAGGGTGGTCAGACCGGCGGCGGCCATCAAGGTCGGCAGGTGCATCCGGGCCTCGATGGCGTCGACGAGCCAGGTGGCGCGGGCCCGGCCCATCACCAGCGGTGGGGTGCCAGGGCTGAACTTCGCGCGGGCCAGGAAATGGGTGACCGTGTTGGCACCCCGCGTGTAGCTGTTCGGGCGGAAGAGGTAGCGGGCCGCGCCCGGTGCGGACGACCAGGCGGCGACCTCGATCAGGACGGTCGCCCAGGACTGGCGGCACAACATGAGCCGGGCACGTCGGCCCCGTACGGCGATGGCCACCGCCCCGTTGGATACCTCGCGTACGTCGTGGGTTCGCGCGGGGATGATCTCTGGCGAATCCAGGGCGCAGCCGAGGCCGAGGGCGAGCAGGGTGAGGAAGCCGTAGCGGAGCTCCGCTGTGGGCTGCGCGCGGGCGCAGGCGTAGAGCTGGGCCTGTTCAGCTCGAGTGTAGGGGCGGGAAGCGTCAGAGCCGGCGTAGGCGGCAGGTACGCCGGTGATCAGGTCGGGGCCGAGAAGGGCGTGGCGCAGGGCGCTCAGGCGACACCGGCGGTTGCCGCGGGATGCCTCGCCCACGTGCAGGCATCCAGTGGCCAGGTACCACTCGACGGCTTCACGGGTGACCAGGAACTCGGCCTTGGTGGGGCGCCCGCAGCCGTCCGCGTGCGCGGCGGCATGTGCAAGCGCACCGAGCCAGTCGCGGGCCTCCTTCGGCGAGGAAGGTTTCGCCCGGGCCACCGCACGACGGCAGTCCGGCCCTACCCGCTCCCATACCGGAGCGGGTAGTTGGGGTCGGTACCGCTCGATCGCATCCATCGTGACTCTCCACCAGGAAAGGACCCCGGCAGGGGTGCCATTCCAATAACATTCAGGGGAGATTGCGGCCGCTGTCATGTCAGGAGGTCCGGATGGGCGACACTCTTCGCTGTGTCACAAGGAGACAAGCGAAGCCGCAGCCCCGCCGAGTACCGGCTCAAGGGAACCTGGCCGCACGCCGTGCTCGATGACCACCACGGGGCGCTGGTCGCCCAGGAAGTGGCCTCGCGGCTGCGCAGGGCGATCGACGCGCGGGGGTGGTCGATCGCGGAGGTCTCCCGGCGCAGCGACGTCGCCCGGCTGACCATCATGAAGGTGCTCGGCGGTGAGGTGTGGTGCGACCTGCTGACGATCGCGAACCTGGAAAAAGCCCTCGACGTGGACCTGTGGCCAGGACGCGCGCCGGGAAATCCGCCGAAGTGAATTCGTGTGGACATTCGACTCCTCGTGAAAAGAAGGCACGAAGGAATGGCCGAATGCCGAACGCGCCCGGATGAACCCGGGTACTGTCGGAGACGGCCTAACGGGCTAGACCGTCGCCGCTGATCCGGGGGGCAACCTGGATCGTTCTATGCGGCGGCGGTCATTAGGTGTGACCGGTGCTGAGGGCCTCGATGGTGAGACGCGGATCCGCTAGACGAACCTCCAGTTCATCCGGGGCCGGTAGTAGGTGTGGAAGTCACCCTCGACGGCAACGCGTTCCAGCGCACCGCGCATGGCGAGATTGCGCAGATTCTCACGCAGCGCCCGGCGGCCGGCCGCGTTTTCCTCGGTGACACCGAGCACGGCAGCGACATCGGCGGTGCCCCAGCTGAGGTCGGGGCGCGCTCCGATCGCAGTCAGGATCTCCTTCATCCGGGCACCACGTACCAGTACCTCGACGGGAGGTTCCTCTGCTGCTGGGGCGGATGAGTCCGCACCGTGCTCGGGCGTCGAGGGTTCGTCCGCTTCGCCCGCAGAGGGGGGCGTGCCAGAGGAGGGTTCGTCGGGGACGACCCGCAGACGGGCTGAAGCCGCATCGAAGCCGGGCTCCGTCTTGAACAAGGCGCTTGCGCGGTGGAGTACGGACCGTGCATTCACCGCAACGGTTTGGGCCTCATCCCTGGCCTCGACGAGCCGGGCGTACCGGTCGCGTGCCGCGTTGAGCGATTCCTCGAGAGAGGCGATGACTTCCGTGTACTTCCGAATTGCTGCGTCGCACTGAACGACGAGCAACTCCATCTCATCTGCGGCTTCGGAAGGCTGACTCTGCTCGGTCGCATAGTGGGCCATGGGGCAACGGTAGAGGGCCCCTGGCATATATGTCTCTGAGTTGATGTGGCAATCTTCGGGCGGTCAATGGATTGAATTATTCGCCCGATATGTACCTATTTATTCGTTCGAGCAGTGAATGCGTGACCGAATACTCCTGACGCGGTCACTCGCGGGTGCTGGCTGCCCCGCCGGGGCAACTGGCCAGCGACTGCGCAAGTGCGGTGAATGTCCCGCTGTATCTGGTCTGGAGTCCACCACGCCAGGGTCACTGGGTGGTCGCCCGCCATGGCGAAGCGAGGTCGTCGAGCAGGGGGCGGTTGAGTTCCTCCACTCCCTCTCGGATGGCCCGGATCGATCCGCTGCGCAAGAGATAGGCCAAGTGCTGGGCGCTCCCACCGGTGAGCTCGTGGAGATGACCGGCAAGCTCAGGCAGCGTCCCCGGGACATGTGCCCGCAGCCGGAGTGCCGCCTCGGCTCGCGCGATCATGTCTAGCCAGGCCTCACCCAGCGTCATCGGACCGAGTGAGACGGACAGCAGCCGGCGATGGGCGCCCCACTCCCCGGTCCGAGGTGGAAATCCGGCGAAGACGAAGGTGGCCTGGACGCTGTCGCACAGATAGGCCACCACTTCGGTGACGGGGGAGGGCTGTTCGGCCCTGGTATGGAACTGATGGAACTCGTCGACGAGGACCAGGCGCGTGTGCTTGGCGGCCAGACTGTCGCGGACGTGGCGGATGAGGTCGGTGATGGTGCCGCGGGCGGGAGCAGGCGAACCGGCCGCGCGTGCCAGCTCGCGGAGCAGAACCCGGGCGGTGGTAGCAGGTGGCAGTCGCACTTGAACCACGGGCATGGCCCCGTCATCCGACACCGTGGGGAACCATTCGGTGCAGCGGCGAGCGAGTTCTTGGAGCACGGTGGTCTTCCCCGTGCCGGCCGCACCGTTCAACAGAATGCTGCGTCGTGCCCCTCCCCCATGTTCGTTGAGCACGATCAAGTCCTCGGCCCGCGCCACAGCCGCCAGTACATCGGGTGTGTACAGGGGGAGTTGGGCGTGGTACGCCACCCGGATCTGTGCCGGTGCGGTCACAGGCGGAGGGGGATGCAGAGGCTTTCGTCCCGTGTCGTCGAAGGTGCGCGGCGTCAGGGCCGTACCCGGGGTGATTCCTTGGGTGACGCGGGTGTGCACAAGGCTCGGGCGCTCGTGGTGGCTCGGTTCGGCTGGTGTCTCGTGCCGTAGGGAAGAGGTGGACGCGGACGGGACGGTCACCCATTCGGCCTGCGGGGTGCAGATCCAGATCTGACGTGTGTCGTAGGGATCCCAGCGCACACTCCAGGACGCACTGCGCCCGGAAGGTGGTACGCGTCGGAGGAACCTGTCCAGGACCCGACCGTCGTAGCGGCGGCCGCGGAGGTGAACCCCTGACGGGCTGACCACCCGGCGCGCGCTCGGCAGTAGATCGAGGAACTTCACCGGCTCCAGGGGCGGGGTGATCCATCCGCTCCGTGCCACGAGCATCGCGTAACGTGACGCTGGGCTTCCGGAAGTGTCGGGTGTTGTAAGCGCGCCGTCATATGTGGGGAGCTCGCGCCGGGACCAGTCCACCTGGACCCAGTCGTCCAGGAGCCCTTGCACCTGCTCCACCGGCCACCCCGCAGCACGGGCTGAAGTTCCGGCCGGCGAGTGCAGATAGTCCGAGAACCGTGCCGCAACATGAGCAGCCAACGTCTCGACGGACACCTTTCCTGTCGGGATGGTGCCTGTCCCGTACTGCACCCGGATCCCGAGGCGGCGACATGCTTCTGTCAGGCGGCGCGCGCGTAGAACGGGCGACCGGTCGACCACCAGGACCTCCGGACGGATCACAGGAGCTGCTGGTCTCTCCCCGGCCGCGGCCTCCAGCACCACCGGTGGCCATACGCCCCAGGAAGCCCTCTGGTCCGCGGGGACACACATTCGAGCCAACAGGGCAGCCGGGTCGAGGGGGTGCAGCCCCTCGTGGACCACGGCGGTCAGCAACACCGAGGTGTCCACATCGATCGCGAGAACCAGCCGCAGCCCGCCGCGTACCGCGTACACCTCCGCAAATGAGGGCAGCCACACAGTGTCCAGCACCACAAGGCGCCCCGGCCACCGCTGTGGGCCACGCAGGCTGTCGGTTGCCACCATCTCGGCATACAGTCTGTGGAAGGCCGATCTGGACGGAAGCGTCAACTCGCCTGCCTCCACGGCGCTCTGGAGCCGCTGCGCCACGAGGCGACGCACCGTCTCCACGTTCCGCTCTCCATGCGCGGAGTCGAAGCCCGCTTCCCTCATGGCATCCATGACCCGCGGATCCCATCGCGCCCTCGCGTCTTCACGTCGCACGGCTCGTCCGTCTGCGAGTCCGGCGAGCCCCTCTACGGCATAACGCTGCCGCTTGCGGCGCACGGTCCGCACCGAAGCACCGTGCACTCCGGCCCACGCGAGTTCCTCGGCCTTGGCCGCCTCCCGTTCGCCCAGCGTGTGTCGGGCCGGATCGTAGGCATCACGCGGCTGCGAACCCGGAGGCGCGTCCCACGGCAGCCCCGTCATCACCTCGACGACGTGGGACCGCCACCAGCGAGCCCGCTGGGCAGCATCTTCGCCGAGCAGCTGTGCCCGGTCTTGTGTGGGCCTGGGCTCGTGGTCGAGCACCTCGAATCCATCGCTCTGGAGGAGTGCCACCACATCCACCTGCTGCACCCCGCCGAAGGCATCCGCCAGCGTGAGCCGGCGACCGTAGAGTTCCGTGACGGTGCAGGCGCGTCCGCCGAATCGGACCCGGTCCCCCACTCCCAGCCGGTCGGGCCACAGCATGTCCATAGATCCCTCGATGACTGCAACAGGGGTGGACTGAGCGGGCACCGGACCGCCGTATGCGTTCACACCGCGTACGACACACCGACGCCGCTCACTCCTACCGGGCTCCGGCGCCCAGCCAACCAGATACGGGGGCATCCAGTCCGCTGGATGAACGGACAGGAGCATCCTGCCCCCGAGCTACTCGTATGGAACACTCGGCATGCAATTCCAATTGCGTGCGTGCAGGGTAAAGGTGTGACGTCTGAAACCACGGCCCCGACCATTTGTGCCCGCTCTGTCGTCATCGACCCGAGGGCCCACCGTTTCCTCCTGCTTCCCGAACTACGCGGGGGAACGATCGGCTGGTCAGTCCCTACGGTCCCCCTGCCGCCTCACAAGCCAGCCCGCCGGGCAACCATCCACTACCTGCGACGAGAGGTCGGGTTGCCCTGTCTGCGGATCACACCCGTTGTCGGACGTCTCCCGGCCGGCGGAGGTCGCCTGTGGACCGAGTACGTATTCCTCGTGGCACCCGCCAACGGGATCTGGCCACGGGACCCTGCTCCCCGGCTCGGGACTGCGGCGCAGTGGTGGACGACAGCCCAAGTGCGTGCAGAGCGGATCCTTGTCGAACCGGTGGCTCTGCCCGACCTCATTGACGGCTATTGGGAGGGATGGCTCCCGGACGGCGAGATCACGTTGGAGTGAGGTCGGGAATCGGTGTCCTGGTGTTCAGTGTCGGTTGGTGGCGGCGAGGACGCTGACGATGCGGCGCAGGCTGGTGCTCGAGACGTGTGCGGCGTACGGGAGGCAGACGACCTCCACGCCGATAGCGGCGAAGTCGCGTTCCCACTGCTTGCCGCGAGCGGTGCCCCTCCAGTCGTCCCCTCTGAAGAGGCGGTGGAAGCCGACCTGGCGCCCGGCCTCGATCTTCTCCAGGGTGGTGTCGACGACGGCCTCGTCGACGTGCTTGACGGCGCGGACCAACTCGATTCGCTCATGGAGCGGGACGACGGCCGTGTGGCCCTTGTGGCCAGCGGCCTCGTCGGTGGTGGGTCTTGGCCTGCTCGTTGATGTAGCAGAACTGTCCGTCCCGGTCGGGGGGTTGCTTGCTTTCGATGACCTTGCCGTTGCCGTGGAGACTGAAGCCTTCCTCGCGCAGCACGTCAGCGACGGTGTCGGCGGATATCCGGTGGCCTTGGCGGGAGAGCTCGGCGGCCAGGTGACGGGTGGACTTCGTCGTCCACCGCAAAGGCGACATCGGGTCACCCCGCACATCTGGTTCCACCAGGGCAAGCAGTGCCGGGCGCAGTCCCAGATCCAGGTCGACCACCCGTTTGCAGCCACCGCCGACACGCCGCACCCGCCCCAACGGCGCCTCGCCGGAATCCAGGTCGGTGGCGCCCAGCGAAACGGTTGCCTCGCGCACGCCAGCGGCCCGGGCAACGAGTCTGATCCCGCCACGCCCCAGTGCCCGGGCCTCGGCCGCCAGCAGCAGACGGCGCTGACGTTCATCCAGATGCGGGAACAGCACCGTGAACCTTGCCGCCATCGCCGCCGTCATGCCTTCGATCGCTTCTATAGCGCACCAACGAACCACTGACTGGGAAGCTACGGGTAAATCATCTGCAAGTCCTTTAGCCCTCCGGCCTTGGGTCAACCCCAGCTCTGGGCGACCCCATTCAGAACGCCATCAACACCAGGGTGCTCCTCGCGAGTCTGCTGCACCCGCGTGAAGGGCGCAGGAGTGGTGCGGCCCGTTGCCGGATCATGGGGGAGGCGTCAGAGCGTCACTTCTTGACGTAAAGCTCCTGGACAGGTGTGAAGGGCAGTTTCTGGTAGCAGATGTACGCGCTCCATCGGTTCTCCGTGATGCCTGCCTTGCCTGCGGCCTGGCAAGCGGCGGCTCCGAAAATTGAGCCCTCGTGGGTGTAGCCGGCGGGAGGGGTCCAGGCGTTCGTCGTAGACGAGGCGGGCTGCTGCGCCGGAGCAGCGGCGAAGACCGGTGAGGCCCCCAGAACGAGAGCGGCCGTGGCGGCCAGGACAGCAACGGAAACTGCTTTACGCATGTCGAACTCCTTTTTTGCGGTCGCGCCGGGAAACGACCATGGGGTGGGCTGGAGGCGGTTGCGAGGAGTGCTACTTCTTGACGTAGAGGTAGTGGCGATCACGTAGATGTCGGTCAGCTTGCGGGTTTCTTGTTTGCAGGCGTACGCGCTCCAGTTGCCGTCCGCGATGCCCTCGCTGCCCAGCACCTCGCAGGCACCGGACGAACCGACGAAGGACCTTCCATGACGTGGCCGGTGGGAGAGGTCCAGTCGCTCGTCGTGGATGCGGCGGGCTGCTGCGCCGGAGCGGCGGCGAAGACCGGTGAGGCCCCCAGAACGAGAGCGGCCGTGGCGGCCAGGAGAGCAACGGACCGCTTTACGTCTGTCGGTCGGAACAGTCGAAGCGTGCCCCCGGCGCCGTCAGAACTGCCAGCAGCATCACCGAGCCCGTGGCCAATGATCGCTGGCTCTGGAGGCGATTCGTTTCGTCATTTCACTCCCTCGTTTCTTATGCTTGTCAATGGCCTTGAAGTTCTCCCTGCTGGTGTCACATGCCGTCAGCTTTCGCCCGGCTCAGCCGCGCTGGCTCATCACTGGCACAGGTCACAACCCGCCCCTGCTCGCTAGCAACGGAAGTGGCTGTTCAGACGATCACTATGTCTCGGTCCGTACTCCGCAGGTCACACTTCTGCGCACGCACCTCCGTGCTTGATCACCGTCTCGAACGGGGCGTTGTGCGGTGGAGGTTAAGATCTAAACAACCGCGTTAACCGGCTGCCGACCACGATGTGATCAATTGATCCTCGCGAATAAGTGATCTGTGGAGCACCGATCTAGCAGAAGGGAGAACTAGGTTCTCGGCAGCTGCAGCCCCGTTTGTTGTGCGGCGAATGACAGCTGATCGACTGACAGCTCGACAATGCGGCTCACAGCTCGCGCACCGTGACCGACGCCAGCTTCACGACGGAGCAGTGTCAGCCCTCGCCCAACCGGTTGAGCCTTTCCACCGGCGGCGTGCTGGAGCGCCGCGCACATCTTCCGTGCGTGCAGGGGATCGACCAGAGTGTCTCCGTCGGAGACGGTGAACAGCACTGCTGGGTAGTCGGCTTCCGCCGTAACGCGGTGGTACGGCGAGTAGCCGAGCAGCCAGCCGAGCTCCTCGGGAACCGAGGCGGAACCGTATTCGGCGGTCCAGGAAGGTCCCAGGCCAGAGTGCTCGTAGCGGACCATGTCCAGGAGGGGAGCCGTGCAGAGTGCCGCCCGGTAAGTGTGCGGTTGCTGGGTGAGAGCGGCGCCGACCAGCATCCCGCCGTTCGACTCGCCACTGATCACCAGTTGTGAGTGGGCGGTCCAACGGCCGCTGACAAGGGCCCTAGCCGCGGCGTGGAAATCGTCGATGGACCGCTGCTTGTTCGCTCTCGTTCCCGCGACATGCCACTGCGTGCCCTCTTCGAGGCCGCCGCGCACGTGGGCTATGGCGTAGACCCCGCCGGCCTGGACCCAGGCGAGAGCCTCCGGGTTGTACACGGGCGCCGGTGACAGCCCGAATCCGCCGTATCCGTAAAGGATGGTGGGGAGGGGGCCGGTGCGGCCCTGTGGAGCCAGGACCGTGACTCGCACTTCTGTGCCGTCGGGAGAGACACAGGTGATCTGCTGCATGGTTCCGACGGGGTGCTGCGCATGAGGGTGAGCGCCGTCGTCGGTGTCCTGGCTCGGGGGCACGGCCCACACGCTGGTGGTGCGGGTGAGGGCGTCCCAACGGTAGACGGTGATGGGGGTGAACGGGTCGGTGTACGTGAACCATGCTTCGTGCCCCCTACCCCGGATCTCCCCGACCGCCCCCAGTCCGGGCAGGGGGATGGCTCCGAGCCTGTCCCCGGTCTCCAGGTCGTGCACCGTGATCTCGCTGATGGAGTGGCGGCTCCAGCCGGCGAGCAGGACGCCGCGTTCCAGCCCGGCTCCGTCGAGCACGGCGAAGTGTTCCAGCCGAGCTTGGTGGTCCTGGGGGAGGAGTTCGGTCCACTCACCGCTCTGCAGGTCTTCGATGCCGACGACGGCGAGCCGGCCCCTGGGCGCATCGAGGTCGGTGTGCATGTACACCCGGCCGTCTTTTCCGACGACGGCGTTGGTGTGGGCTTCCTGGCCCTGATATAGGGGCACGAAGGCGGGCCGTGCCAGGTTGTCTTCCGTGAGTTCGGCGATCCAGATCTCGTTGCGCCGGACCGCGCCTGTGGTGCGGGTTACGGTCAGCCACCGGCCGCCTGGACCTACCGCGATGTGGTAGGCAGCGGTCATCGGGCCGTCCTCGCCGAAGACGACCTGGTCGCAGGTGTCCGGGTCCGTTCCGATCGTGTGCAGGTAGACGCGCCGGTGGTAACGGTTCTCGCGGGAGGGGGATCCCGCGAGAGAGCTGCGTACGTAGTAAAATTTCTCGCCTTCGGGCAGCCAGGCGACCGGGGACTGCCTGCACCCCGTGATCGGCCCGTCCAGCAATGTTCCAGTGTCGATGTCCAGAACGTACAGACGGCTGTCCCGGTCTCCACCGACCGATATCTGGTATGCGAGCCGCCGTCCTTCGGCATCGGCTTGCCAGCTGTCCAGCGTGGTGCGTCCAGTGGGGTCGAGAGTCATCGGGTCGAGCAGCACCTGTTCGGTGCCGTCCGGATCGGCGATGTGGAGGACCGCGTGCTCCTGGCCAGCCCGCCGCTTCATGAAGAACTTCCGGGCGCCGCGCCATACCGGCGGGCCGGTCACGCCGACGGAGACCAACCCGCTGAGCTGGGTGCGCAGCCACTCACGGCCCGGCAGATCGTCGAGCACGGTGTGGCTCAGTTCGTCCTGTGCCCTCATCCACTGTCGTGTCTCGTCGTCGTCCGGCTGTTCCAGCCACCGATACGGATCGGAGACGGTTCGTCCGTGGATCACCTCGACGAGTTGCCGGCGCCGAGCGGCGGGGTAGATGAGACGGTTCTTCGACTGTGTTCCCGCGGGCAACGGTACTCCTCGTTCCTGTCTCGTGGGGCGGGCGGGGCCGGGCGCTTCATGTCAGGTCGTCGATAAGGCCCTTGAGTAGGGCCGTGTACCGCTGGACCTGGGCTTGGTCCCACGTGACGAAGACGCAGAAGTCGTGCAGGTGCAGCAGCACGCGCAGGACGGCAGCGCGATGGGTGAGCAGATCGGGCTGCTGTCCGTAACCGTGGTTGAAGGCGGCTTCGGCCCTGTCCCACAAGGAGGAGTCCGCCGATGGCCGATGAAGGGTCGACCACGTGCGCAGTTCACTCAGTTCGCCCAGTACCCAACCGACGTCACCCTGCCGCGGGCCGAGCCCCGCGTCCTCCCCGGTGAGCAGTGCAGCCGCGTCCGCTCCAGCTGCCGCGACCAGGAGGCCGAGGCCGGGTCCACCGTGAACCAGTACACGGTTCTCGGCATCGAGCAGTTCGCCGAGCCACTGCCGGACCCTGTTCCAACGGGTCGGACCGAGAGAGGTACGCAGGGCGCCGTGGAGCCGCGTCGCGCGGTCGCCCTGCGGCGTGTCGGTCCAGGAAGACAAACGCCGGTAGGTGAGCGGCGTGTACGCCTCGGAACCGGCAGGCAGGGTCGTCTCGTGTAGGACACGCAAGAGGACACCAAGGCCGTGGAGCAGGCCTTCTGCTGTCGTGTGAGCCGCAGGCTCACCGGACAGCAGAAGTTCGGCGGCTGATCGGTGGCCGGGCAGTGTGTAGCGCAGCTCCGGCCCATGCGGCTGTGGAAGAACGCACCGGGCTCCCGGGTAATGGCCCGTGGTCCATGCCGCCAGGGCGCTGCGGATCGGATCGGGGGGACCGCCGAACGGCTGACTGCGAGCAGCACCCGGAGTTCGGATCCAGGTGAAGTCCCCGTCGGAGCGGGAAATGATTTTGGTCTGGACGTGGCCGGTTCCGTACTGGTCGACGACACGCTCTCCGATACCCACTGATGGCGGCTTCATCGTGTGCTTCCCCCGCCGCCCTCTGACCAGCGCTTCTGGATCAGCTGCAGCAGAGTGGGCAAGGGGGCGGCTGTGGATGCATCGAGGCGCCCGGTGGTGGTGCTGAGCCCTGCCTCGGGTTCGGCGACCACCACGTTGGATCGTTCATGTAGTGCGGCCAGGTGGGACTGGAAGGCGTGACTGTGCAGTCCGCCGGGCGGGAGCGCGGGAGCGAGCCCGATCGGAGCGCTTGTGCATTGGAGAGCGAGCATCACAGGTGTATCTGCCAGCCCGAGGGCGAGACGGCTGGTGAAGTGGAAGGTGGCCGGGTAGACGGCGACGGCCTCCGCCCACTGGCCCAGTTCGACATGCGGAGCGGCCACTTGAGGTTCGGTGGGCCACGCGTCGAGAAGGACGGCCCTGCCACCGATCGCGGTGAGCGCCGCGGGCGTGACGAACGAGGTGGCCTGCCTGGTGAGTACGACCCAGGTCTCGACGTCCGGATAGCCTTCACGCAGCCAGCCGAGCCATCCGGGCAGAGACGAGACGCCGAGGGCACCTGTACCTACCAGGAGCAGACGCTTGGGCGAGAACTCCGGAAGCGTCATGGGGCTTTGGTTCATCGGTGGCTCCCATGGCCGGCCGTCGCCGGACGGGCCGAGGCGGCTTCTGTGATCGCGGCGAGAGCAGCGAGCGAGGTGGATGTTCCGCCCGTGGCCTGGAGTCCTACAGTGCTGATCACCACCTCGTCCACGCCGGCCTTCCGGTAGGCGGCGACGGTCCGCAGGATGTCGTCGACGCTGCCAACGGCGGCTGTCCGGCTGTCGATGAGCCGGGCGGCGGTTCCGGCAAGGTCGTCGAGGTTCACCTCGACACCGGCGCGGTGCAGCATGTCCTGGTAGTGAGGGGCCCGTAGGTGGGCGTGAGAGGCGGCCTGGATGACACGCACGTGATCGCGGTCGACGTCGTCCACCGAGACGTGGACCACCGCCGCCACACGCGGGCGCGGTCGCCCAGCGCGTTCCGCGCCCCTGCCGAGAGCGGGAACGATGACTTCGGCAAGGTAGTTCGGAGGGGTCAGCCAGGTGATGGCCACGTCGGCCAGCTCACCGGCGAGCTCGGCCATCCGAGGCCTAAGTACGCCGAGGCCGAGTTCGACCGGCGGGGTGTTCATGGGAGGAAGCGCTCCGCCCATTGAGTAGTACTCCCCGGGGAGCTCGACCACGGTACCGGCGAGAAGGTTCCGGACGATGGTGGCGTATTCACGCACAGCCCCGAGTGGGCTGGCGTATCCGCTTCCGCGGAGGGATTGCACAAAGGGGGCGGGGCCGGTTCCTAGGCCAGCCACCACCGGGTGACCGGACAAGGCGGCCAGTGACCGTGCCTGGAGGGCGGCTTGGAAGGGGTGGCGCAACGGCATCAGAGCCACGCTGGTACCGATCGGGATTCGTACGCCGGCTCCTGCCGCATACGCCAGAGCGGCATGCGGTTCGATCAGCAGGGACTGGCCGGTCCATAGACGGTCGGCAGATCCGGCTTGGACGATTTCCGCGAAGGGTAGGAGTTGCCTGCCACCCGTCGGCATGAAAGGAAGAAGAACAGATACGCCCATACGTGCCCCCTTCAAGTGGCTTGTCGCTGGAACGGTTGAACGGCATGTATTCCTCGAGGACGACCTGTACGGCCGGCGGACGAACCGCCGGCCGTACAGGACACGTTGCGCGCTGGTTCAGCAGCCCCACTTGAAGCTGGCGACGATGCTCAGCGAGATGATGGTCTGCGGCGAGGGAGCCTCGTCCGGGGTGACCTCAGCGGCCATCTCGTTCACATCGGCGTAAGCGTCGAAACCGGTGGCCAGCTCTACGTCGTTCATGACTTCTCCTCTATTGTTCAAGATGCAGATAGTTTCCGCATGCAGACAATTTAGTGTTCCGGAAAGCTTGTTGGAATCTCTTTCCGGCGACGAGTAGAAACGTAGGGGGTCAGTCGTGGAGCGGGCAAGATCGTTTTGATGATCGGTTAAGTGGTCCCGTCAGTTTTCAATGAGGGAGATAAACGGTGGAGAGGACAGGTTGCGCGATGGGTCCGACGGGTCAATACCTGCTTCCAGCAAGGCGTCCCGTACAAAAGTGGCCTTGAGTCGGCCGTCAGGTTGAGTCGCCTCCTTGACCAGGCCGGCGGCAATCGCCCGGGACCGGTGCTCCCCGAGACTCGTGTTGCGCATACCCGGCCTGGTGTCGTCGGGCTCCCAGGCGAGAGCGACCCCCGGGGCCAGGGCCCGCGTGAACGGTGAGCAATCGCTGCCGAGGTCGCTGGTCCCCGTCACCGCCTGCGCCAGCCCGGGGAGAGCGGCTTGATGGCGGCTTCCCACATAGACCACCACGCCATCCCTCCGTGGGAGGAGTCCACGGGATGAAGATGCCTTGGCCCGGTAGGGGACGGAGTGTGCCTCCAGATACTCCAGGGCCTTCGACCATGATTCGACTGCGGCTTCCGGTGTCCTCACATGCACGTAGACCCTCAGTACCGGGTCATCCCCGGCCAAGGGCATCGACCCGTCGGCCAGAAAGAAGCCGGGGGACAGCGAGGGCCGCGCGGCTGCGACGAGGATGGTGGCCTCACGTTGCGATTCGGCGACTCCTTCGGCGAGGCGGCCCGGTCCGAGGCGGACTCGTACCCCCGTCAGCCCGACGATCAGGCCGGACTGGTCTTCGGTGAGGACCGGGACACGGTGCCGGGTGTATCGGTGAGGCACCGCACCGGCCAGCTCGGCTTCCAGGTCGCGCTCCAGTGAGTCTGGCCCACGGCCCTCTTCCACCGCCGGCCTGCCGACGTGAATCACTTGATAGAGAGCGGTGGCAAGCTGCCCGGAGAGAGTGAGGGGGGACGTGCCCGTGACGGCTCTCCCGCTCACCGATGCGGTCAGCCCGTCCCTGTTTACGTGCACGCTGTCCAGTACGTCTTCGAGTTTCTCGGACAGCAGGGGCGCCGATTCGAGAGCCGGGCCGAAACCGGCAACACGGTGTGAGGGCATGCCGTTCATCGTGTGGCCTCCGTTAGTCCGAGGGTTGAAATGAATGCCTCAGGCGTGAGCAGTGCCTTTCTGCCTATGCCGGCCACCGCGCGAGGGATGGCTGCCAGACGCGGTGCGTTCCTGGCACCCGCCAGCAGGCGATCGAGCAGATGCCAGCCGGCGAACGCCACCACTCGGCCTGCGACGTCGCCCGCACCGGGCCGCTCGCTGAGGTATCCCTGCCAGAAGATCTCGATCCGGGGGCGGACCGTTCGGATGCCATCCGTCAGCCGCGCCACCATCTGGGCATGGGACACCGGCTCGTCCGCATACGGATCCTCTTGGGCCACCGCAGCCAGCAGGGCGCGGTGCAGCAGGTCTCCGATGACGCCTCCGATGTCACGGGCGGGGTCACCAGCCTGGAACTCTTCGAGGTCGGTCAGGTGGACCCGGCCGTCGGCGACGAGGAATTGATCGAGCCGCAAGTCGCAGTGGGCGGCCACCAGGCCGGCTCGCTGTTCCTCTTCGAGGAGCCGGCGTAGGGCACCTGCGAGGGGGAGGTCGT
Organism: Streptomyces sp. ISL-94; assembly: GCF_018614075.1. Classification (GTDB taxonomy): domain Bacteria; phylum Actinomycetota; class Actinomycetes; order Streptomycetales; family Streptomycetaceae; genus Streptomyces. Next base: position 52,534 of record NZ_JAGGOZ010000028.1, read on the forward strand.
TCTGCATGACGCTCCACACCTGCAGCTCAGCGGCCGAAGAGGCCTCGAACAGGGAGATCGGTATGCCGTCGAGGAGTTCTGCGGAGGGTAGGAGAGGTGTGGTCTCGGCGCCTTGTGGAAGCTCTCCGGACGGCAGGTTGTGGAGCAGTCCCACCGTTCTTCCCACGGAGTACATCAGGTCGTCGCCGAGCTCGTCCTCGCGCACCAACTCGGCAGCTGTCTTCGCCCCTGGTACGGCCTCGTACACGAGGAGGTGGGCTTCCGCGTCGGCTCCCAGACAGTGAGGGGAAAGGAGCCCTGACGGCCCGCCGTTCCGGAGCATCCGGTCAAAGGCGAGGCACTGCCGGATCCGTGCCGCGGTCATCTCGGACGGACCGGCGAGTCGCTTGACGAAGACTCCTCGGCCCATGTCCGTGGTACCGATCCAGTTCGTGTTCCGGCCGGGCAGCTTCCGCACATCCGGCTGACTGGAGAGGGAGCCGAGTCCCAGTCTCGCCAGCAGGGATTCCACTTCCGGAGATCCGTCGAGATCCCCGGCCGACATCGGTTCAATGGATGTGGTCATGTTCAGGAACCCGTCATCCTTTCGCCGCTGCGAACAGCCGCACGGTTGATCAGTTGTGCGGCCTTCGAAGGCTCATCGGCCGAAAAGTAGATCCGGCTAGCCATCACGGTGCCCCCCTTCCGGAACTTCACCGGAATGGCGTGCGTCAAGTCGAGGATGAGGGTGGTGGCGCTACTGACAGAGCAGGCCACCGCGTCGCTTTCGTCCAGCACGCGGCGCAGCCCGTGGCTCGTGACGGCGCCGTGCGCATGACGCACAGTGCTCACCTTGGCGAGCGGGATGGTCAGCTCCCGCAGGGGCCCGGTGCGCACGCGGAGAGTTGATTCGTTGATCAGGTGGGGGGTGCGAGCGGTCATCGCACAGAAGCCGAGCGACAGCACCAGAACACCCACGACCCAGAGGAGGTGAAGCGGTCGGAACGCCGGCGGGACCATCCCGTCGACCACCACGCCGGTGATGAGATCAACCACAGTGATGGCCCAGACCATCATGCGGACGTCTGAAGAGTGGGGAATCGACTGGTGCCCTGCGGGTTCGGTCAGTGGCCTGCGGGCGGACCAGTCGATCAGGGCGCGGATCATGTCCTTGAACCATCCCCATACCGTTCTCCGCATCACCACCTCGGCTTGAGGTGGCGTACGGCCGTTTTCATCAGTCATTGAGAGTCCTCCCGAGTAAGAAACCTGAGGCGAGACAACTGCTGGCCACGACGGTCATCACCGCTTCCGGCTTCCGTCGAATGAGCCCGGTCACTCCCGCCACTCCGGCCAGCGCGGCGAGTGTGGGCAAGGCCACCGCAAAGTGGCCCCCAAGGCGCCAACCCGCCCGCTGGGGCATGGGTGTATGGCCGGTTCCCGCCTCTGCAGAACAGCCAGGTTCCTGGGGTGACTGACGTTCGATGCCAGATGTGCTGGTCTTGGACAACGACGCCTCGGTCTCTTGCCAGTACTGAGACCAGAAGGCGGTGTCACCATTGCACGCGTTCACATAGGCCAAAGTCACCTCCAAGCTTGGAAGGTTGACCCCGCGAGCCGCTTCCGAAAGTGACGTTCCCGAGTAGTTGGCCAGGCTGGATAGTGCTCTGTAGGACGGACTTCCCGCGTGCTTCCTCAAGGTTCGCAAGTCATAAGCGAAGCGCTGCAGCGGGCCCTCCGCTGGATCTATGTGAGACTCCGGTCTTCCCATGGTCTTTCAACCCCCGTTGGAATTTTAGATCCGCACGTCAACGCCGGGATGCGGCGTAAGAGGGCGTGCGGATGTCGAATCTTCCAACAGTGATCATCTGTTTGTCTGCGGGGTCTGGCAACCCGTTAAATCCAGCCACGGTCTTGCGCTGATCTCGCTGCAGAATGTCGGTTCTCCGCCCCGAGTTTGTTGACAGCCGAGGAGATGTAGTTTCGAACAGTTCCCGCTGAGAGGCCGGCGCGTTCGGCGATCTCTGCGATCGACGAACCATCGGCTGCGAAGCTGAGTACGTCCGCTTCGCGAGGGGTCAGCGGACTGTTCCCTGCGCTGATCGCGTCAGCCGCAATCTCCGACGCGATGTAGCGCCTGCCAGCGTGAACCGTGCGGATGATGTCAGCCAGATCGGATGCGGAAACGGTTTTGGGTAGGAACCCGCGGACGCCTGCCTCCAGTGCACGCTTGAGGTGGCCGGGTCGGCCGAAACTGGTCACGATCATTGTGCGGCAAGTCGGCACATCAATGCGGAGCGACTGTGCGACGGCGAGACCGTCGAGACCCGGCATCTGCATATCGAGGACGGCGACATCGGGCCGATGCTGCTGGCCCATGGCCACTGCTTCTGGCCCCGTCGATGCCTCGGCCACCACGATGAGATCGTCATCGAGTCCCAACAATGTGGCCAAGGCGCCGCGAATGAGGTGCTCGTCATCAGCGAGCAGAACCCGAATCTGATTCTTCATGATGATCCCACCCTGAGCCGGTTCGGAACCTAGACGTTCTTCTTACGTGAGGTCTTCGGGAGATGAACGGAAAGAGTGAATCGGCCATTGGCCGTCTCTGCCGTTTGCAGACTGCCACCGAGGGTGTCCAGCCGTTCGCGCAGGCCGACAAGACCGGCCCTGCTGAAGTCGGGCATCGCAGTCTTGTCCACGCCGTCATTCTCAACCATGAGCGTGACCGTTTCGCCCGATGAGGAAAATCGTATGCTGCAGACCTTCGCGTCACTGTGCCGAAGTGCATTTGTGGTTCCTTCGCGAACCACCCAAGCAAGTGCCATCTGAGTTTCCTGATCGAGGTCGCCTTGAGATTCGATCTCGACTTCGATAAGGCAATCTATGCCCGCAGCTCGCAGGACTGCGCGCGCGCCCTCCAGTTCGGTATTAAGGTTCATGTTCCGATATCCCCGGATCACGGCCCGCATCTCGTCCTGGGAGTCTCGGGCAATGAGTTGGATTTCCGCCATTTGTGCAGCCGCCGATGGCTTGCCCATTTTGGTCAGAGCCGCGGCCAGTTCGCTCTTCAGGGCGATCACTGTAAGGTTGCGACCCAATACATCGTGCAGATCCCGGGCGAATCTGAGCCGTTCCTCGGCAACCGCCAGCTGAGCCTGAATTTCCCGGGTGCGTCGGAGCTCACGTACGACACCCAGAGCCCATGCCGAAAATCGGTAGGTAACGCCGAATGCCAAGACACCCAAAAGAGTGTCCAGGGCAGCGTTCGCCACGAACCCGCGAGGAACGTTCATCCCATTGGCAACTATCACAAGGCAAACCGACAACGCCAGAAGCAGGGCCAGCGATTCCTTGACAGGCCACGCAATCATGAGTGGGCCGGCAAAGAAGACGATCGCGCCGGCCACCAGCAGTTCAGCAGTGCCCGAACCGACATACGAGTGCAGTGTCAGCATGCCGACAGCCGCCGCCAGGCTCGTAGCCACGGCGGATCCCACCCAGGGCCAATCCCACGCGCGGTGCGACGCGCCGTCTCTGAGTCCCACGCGAAGCAGACCCAGGCATAGGGCTGTGTGCAGGACTCCGCCGGTCACAACCGGCCAGATCACCTTCGCTCCCGGCGACAAGGGAGCGGTTGTGAGCCAAATTGTGACGAGCACCGGCTCAAGGAGTGACAGAAGATAGAGCGACAGGCGCGTATAGAGCTCGAACCGCTCTGGGCCACTGTGGTGATATCGACTCCTTAGCTCCCGGCCCGTATGGTCCCTTCCTAGTGACCGCAAGGGCCTTGACCACCTCGTGTCAAGCCTCCGGCTTGAGGCGTCCAAGGTCATTTGCGTGATTCCCAGCGAAACCAGCGTCGGGCAGCCCACACCGCTGCGGCCGTCCACAGCACGGCGCCGCCGATCTGGGGAAGCGCCATGCTCCACACACCGGTCCCCGTTTGACTGCTGGTACCGGCGCCCACAACACCGAGCCATCCGATGCGTACCATCTCCATGGACGGTGTCAGCGGCAGCAGGCGGCACACATCTGCCAGCCACGCGGGCATGGCGGCGAGGGGGAATACCAGCCCGGAGCCGGCCATGGATGCCAGGAGGACCGGCATCGTGGTCAATTGGGCCATCTCCACCGTCCGGGTCAGGACCGAGGAGCAGGCTGCGAGCGCTGCCGCCAGCACTGTCCCCGAAAGCACGCCGATCAGCAGTACGACGGCGTTCGCCGGGACCGGTAGGTCCAGGACGGTGATCCCGATGCCGATTACCACCGCACATTGTCCCAATGCCAGTCCTGCGGCGGGTAAAGCCGTTCCCGCCAAGATCTCGCCATCGGTGAGCTCACCGGTTTGCAGGCGCTTGAGCACCATCCCCTCGCGGCGGGCAACGTACGCGTTGACCAAGGTGGAGTAGACGACGAAGAGGAACACCATGCCGATCGTGCCCGTTGCGAGCACTCCTCCGGCTTGAACGGTCTCGTGTTGGCCCACGTTGAACGACGACGGGGTGGCGGAATGTAAGAGCCACAACGACCCGAGCGGCAGTACTAGTGCGGCAACAAGCGCACTCCTGTTCCGCGCCAACATGATCATTTCCGCTTGGACCAGGGCCGTCATGCGGGCACCCCTGCCAACGAATGCAGCATGCATGGGGTTGGTCATGAGTGACTCTCCGCAAGATCGGTCCTCGATGCAGAGGTCAAGGTCAGGAATGCCTGCTCCAGTGACGCGGACCTTGCGTCCAACCGCGCCAGGGTGATTTGGCCGTCATCAGCCCAGGAGAGGAGCCGATTCAAGGCGGCCTGAAGGCTCGTCGTGTGGACAGTGATTATCGGCCCGGTCGTCTCACGGTGGGTCGTACCAGGAAGCGGCGGCAGACTCTCGGAGTCCCAGCCGTGCGGAAGCTCGAAGCGGATGCGAGAAGGATGGGCGGCAATCACCTCCGCCGGCGTTCCTCCGGCGACAACCCGACCGTGTTGCATGATCGCCAGACGGTCGGCGAGTTCCTCAGCTTCTTCCAGGTAGTGCGTGGTCAGCAGCACGGTTGTATGTTCCTCCCGCAGCTGCCTCACAACTCGCCATGTGTCCCGACGCCCCTCAGGATCCATCCCGGTCGTGGGCTCGTCGAGGAACAGCACCTCCGGCCGTCCAATCACCGCCAGCCCGAGATCCAGCCGCCTCGCCTCCCCGCCGGACAACTGCTTGACACGGACCCCACTCCGGTCTGTCAATCCGACCAAGTCGAGGACCTCGGACACCGCGCGCGCGCCAGAACTGCACTGAGCCCAGAAACGCGTGACCTCGGCCACGGTCAGTTCTCCGGGGAAGCCTCCGGATTGAAGCATCACCCCAGTCCGCGCGCGAACCCTAGTGCGCTCGGTGAACGGGTCATGCCCAAGGACCCGTACCCGCCCGGCAGAGGGTCGTGCCAGCCCTTCTAGTAGCTCGACAGTCGAGGTCTTCCCGGCTCCGTTGGTCCCAAGGAGCGCGAAGACCTCTCCTCTCTGTACCTGCAGGGTTACGCCACGAACGGCCTCGTACGCAGACCTGCTGCCCGCCCCGTACGTCCTGCGCGCATCACGCGCGTCGATGATGACGTTGTCGTCTTGCTCTGTTGGGCGGTGAGATCGCATGGTTCCAGTGTTCCGAGGCAGCCCAAGGCAGGGCAGTACCAGACGTAATCGATCTTTGTTGGAAACGCACTGCTGGGCCATGACATTTGTCATGGCCGACGGCGTGGCGTGCTACCAGCGTCTGTGCGCGGGCACCGATGTGAGGGACGGCATTCGGCGGGAAACGATCTACATCAGCGTGGGAAGCGCAGGTCAGGGATGGGGCTGGCGTTGCTGGTCAAGGGGTTTCGTCGGTGCTCCACATCGACGAATCGGTCGTCACCGCGCAAGCGGTGGCGGCCGATTCGGCATGTCCGCTTCTCCGTTGCCCTCTCGGCCTCCGCCTGCGGCGGGCGCGGTGCCGCGGTGTGACGCGTATCCCTTCCGGTGCCCGCGTCCCCGGTGAACGGGCGGGTCCGTGACGGGCAGTGGAAGGGGGCGGAGGAATCCGTTCAGTCGCGTTCCGGGCGGACCAGCAGGCCGCGTTCCATGGCGGTCACCACGGCGTGGGTGCGGTCGCTCACGTCCAGCTTGGCGAAGACCCGCAGCAGGTGGGTCTTGACGGTGGCCTCGGCGATGACGAGGCGCTTGCCGATGTCCGCGTTCGACAGGCCGTCCGCCACGGCGCTCAGCACGTCCAGCTCGCGGGCGGTCAGCGCCACCGGGGCGGGGCGGCGCATCTTGGCCACGAGCCGCTCCGCGACCCGCGGGGCCAGCACCGTCTCGCCGCGCGCCGCCGAGCGGATGGCGGCCACGAGCTGTTCGCGGGTGGTGTCCTTCAGCAGGTAGCCGACGGCGCCCGCTTCGACGGCCCGTTCGATCTCCACGTCGGTGTCGTACGTGGTGAGGATGAGGACTCGCGTCGGGGCCGGGCCGGCCGTGATCTCGGCGGTGGCCGCGACCCCGTCCATGACCGGCATCCGCAGGTCGACGAGGGCCACGTCGGGGCGCAGGGAATCGACGAGCGCGACGGCCTCCTGCCCGTTGTCGGCCTCGCCGACGATGGCGATGGACGGCTCCGGGGCGAGGAGGGCGACGACGCCGGCGCGCATCACCGTGTGGTCGTCCACCACGATGACCCTGATCCGGCCGTCCTTTCCGGTGCCGTCTCCCGCGCCTGCCCCGGTGCCGTCCGAGGCGCCGTCGGGTGTCGTCGTCTTCATCTCAGGGCTGTCCGTTCGTGTGGATCGTGGCGAGGATGCGGGTGCCGTCCCCGGGCGAGCTGGTCACCGTGAGGTCGCCGTCGATCTCGGCGAGCCGCTTGCGCATGCCGTCGAGGCCGAAACCGCGGGACTCCGCGACGACGAAGCCGTTCCCGTCGTCGGTGATCTCCAGCTCGATGGCGTGCGGGTGCTGGGTGAGGACCACGCCGACCGTGGTGGCGGCGGCGTGCTTGCGCACGTTGGCCAGCGACTCCTGGGTGCAGCGCAGCAGGGCGATGCGGGTCTGCTGGTCGCACGAGACGTCCGCCGGCAGGTCCGCCTCGACGGTCAGGCCGGTGTCCTGCGTGAACCGGTCCAGGGTCCGCCGCAGGGTGACCGCGACCGAGCCGGGGGCCAGGCCGCTCTGCGGGGCGGAGCCCACCAGCACCCGGGCCTCGGCGAAGTGGGTCCTGCGGTACGTCAGCGCGCCGTCAGCGCGAGGCACGACCATCGCGCCGTCGGAGATGTGCGGACACCGTGGTACGGCCGCGGGGGCAGGGGTGGCAGAGATGGTGTGGACACAGGTGGTCGAGGCGCGGCCGTTCGCGGCGCAGCGGGTGGTGTGCTTCCCGCACGCGGGCGGGTCCCCCTACTTCTTCCGGGCCTGGGCCAGGGGGCTCGACGCGTACGAGGTCCACGCGGTCTGCTACCCGGGGCGCGCGGAGCGGTTCTCGGAGGACTGCGCGGAGCAACTGGTGCCGATGGCACGGGGGATCGCCGTCGAGCTGCTGGCGTCGGGGGACGAGCGGCCGGCCGCGTTCTTCGGGCACAGCATGGGCGCGATGGTCGCGTACGAGGTGGTCCGGGCGCTGGAGGAGGCCGGCTCGGGCGTGGGGCACCTGTTCGCGTCGGGGGCACGGGCGCCGCACCTGATGGCGGGGGACCCGGTGGCCGCGGCCGCGTGGGACGCGGAGTCGATCGGCCGGACCCTGGTGGAACTGGGCGGCACGGATCCGGAGCTGCTGGACAACCAGGCCTTCGTGGACCTGGTGATGCCGTACATCGGGGCGGACTTCCGGATGCTCGCGGCCTACGAGGGGCAGCCGCGCCCGCCGCTGCACTGCCCGGTCACCGCCGTCGTCGGGGAGTCGGACCCCCGGGTGACCCTCGCGCAGAGTGCCGCGTGGCGGGAGTCGACCCGGGGGCCGTCGCGGGCGCTGACCGTGCCCGGCGAGCACTTCTACCTCGCCGGGCAGCCGCCGTTCGGGATCATCGAAGAGGCGCTCCGGGCCCGCCAGGGGTGACCGGCCCGTGCTCGCGGTACATCTCCGCGAGCCGGAAGGCCAGGTCGAGGGACTGGGTGTGGTTGAGACGGGGGTCGCAGGCCGTCTCGTAGCGGTGCGGCAGGTCCTCGGGCCGGACAGTGTTGCCGCCTCCTGTGCATTCGGTGACGTCGTCGCCGGTCAGCTCGATGTGGATGCCGCCGGGGTGGGTGCCCAGCGACCGGTGGACCTCGACGAAGCCCCGCACCTCGTCGAGCACGGTGTCGAAGGAGCGGGTCTTGTGTCCGCTCGGCGCGGTGACGGTGTTGCCGTGCATGGGGTCGCTGACCCAGCAGGGCAGCGCGCCCTCGGCGGCGACCTTCTCCACCAGGGTGGGCAGTACGTCGCGGATCCGGTCGGCGCCCGCCCGGACGACGAAGGTCAGCCGGCCGGGCTCGCGGTCCGGGTCGAGGCGGTCGAGGAGGGCGAGGACGGTGTCGGCGGTGGTGGCCGGCCCCAGCTTCACGGCGATCGGGTTGTCGATCCGTGAGAAGAACTCCACGTGGGCGCCGTCCGGATCGCGGGTCCGCTCGCCGATCCACAGCAGGTGGCCGCTGGCGGCGTAGGTGCGGCCGGTGTCCGGTTCGGTGCGGGTGAGGGCAGCCTCGTAGTCGAGGAGCAGCCCTTCGTGGCCGACGAAGAACTCGGCGGTGCCCAGTTCGCGGGTGTCCACGCCGCACGCGTGCATGAAGGCCAGCGTGCGGTCGATCTCGTCGGCCAGGGCCTCGTAGCGCTCGCCGGTGTCGGAGCCGGCGACGAAGCCCCGGTTCCAGGCGTGCACCTGGTGCAGGTCGGCGAAGCCGCCGGTGGTCAGGGCGCGGATCAGGTTCAGGGTGCGGGCCGACGCCTCGTACATGGCGCGCAGCCGCTGCGGGTCGGGGACGCGGGAGGCGGCGGTGAACTCCAGGCCGTTGACGGCGTCACCGCGGTAGGAGGGCAGGGTCACGTCCCCGCGCTCCTCGTACGGGCTGGAGCGGGGCTTGGCGTACTGGCCCGCCATCCGCCCCACCTTGACCACCGGCAGCGCGGTGGCGTGGGAGAGCACGACGGCCATCTGGAGCAGGGTCTTCAGCTTGCCGCGGATGGAGTCGGTGGTGACCTGGGCGAAGGTCTCGGCGCAGTCGCCGCCCTGGAGGAGGATGGCCTCGCCGCGGGCGACCGCCGCCATCTTGAGGCGCAGCTGGTCGCACTCGGCGCCGAAGACCAGCGGGGGCGCGGCGGCCAGGTGGCCGGTGACGGCGCGCAGGGCGCCCGGGTCGGGCCAGTCGGGTTGCTGGGCGGCCGGGAAATTCCGCCAGGACGCACTGCTCTCGGTTTCTCTCATGGCTTCAGTTACCCATTGCTTCCGAAGAATGGTCAAGCGTTTTGGAAATGGACCGCATCGGGGCTCCGGAATTGGTCTGGCGGTGGGGCGGAAAAAATTGCTTCACTCCTTTCCGACGGAAAGTCGAATGACTTCGGGAGTTCACCTTGTGGGATATGGGCGTTTCACTTGACGGGGGCGGTGCGGGGGTCGAGGTGCGGGTCGGCGCCCAGGAAATGGCGCCGCACGCCCCGCTGGACCTGTACGGGGCGCTGCGCGCCGTGCTCCCGGCCGAGGAGGTGTTCCTCTTCGAGAGCCTGGAGGGGGCCCCGGCGGACCGCCGCTCCGCGGTCGTCGGTTTCGGCCGGCTCGCCGAGATCCGGGTCCACGCGGACCGGATCGAGGTGGACGGCGGCACGGCGGAGCTCAAGCGGGCGCTGGCGGGCGCGGTCGAGGCGGCCGGCCTGGTCACGGACGGCCCGGCCGCCGGCTGCCCGGTGGCCCACCACCCGCTCCCCGACGGCCCGTACGTCTTCCGCTTCACCCGGTCCGAGCAGATCTGGGACGCGCTCGCCCGGGCGCAGGGGCTGTTCTCGGTGACGACCGCACTCCCCGGCGACGGGTACGCCTTCGGGTTCCTGACCTCGCTGGCGTACGAGTCGTCCTGGCACATGGAGGAGCTGCCGGAGCGGACCGGAGGGGACGGCGGACGCCCTGACATCGCGCTCACGCTCTTCCGGGACACCGTCTGGTACGGCGTCACGGACGGCCGGGTGCGCCGGCTGCACGCCGACAGCCCGGCCTTCGCCGGCCTGCCCGAGCTGCCGGAACCACGCGACCTGCCCGGCTTCCCGGACGGGCCGGAGGCGGGAACGGCCGCGGCGGCCGGAGTTCCGCAGGCGCCCGCCCCGCGCTCGGTGCGCGACAGCGTCGACCGGGAGACGTTCCTGGGCTGGGCGGCGCGCTGCCTGGAGCACATCGGCGTCGGCGACGTCTACCAGATCCAGATCGGCCACCGCGTCGACGTCGAGACCGACCTGGCGCCGGTCGACGTCTACCGCCGGCTGCGCGGCCGCAACCCGTCCCCGTACATGTACCTGGTGCCGCAGGCCGGCCGGACCCTGATCGGGGCCAGCCCGGAGCTGTTCTTCCGGATCGAGGACGGCGGGATCGTCATGCGGCCGATCGCCGGGACCGCCCGCCGGGGCCCCGACGAGGAGGTCAACCGGCGGCGCGTCAAGGAGATGCGCGAGAGCGTCAAGGAGCAGGCCGAGCACATCATGCTGGTCGACCTCTGCCGCAACGACATCGGCCGGGTCTCCGTGCCCAGCACCCAGCCGGTGGACCGGCTGATGGAGGTGGAGACCTACTCCCACGTGTTCCACCTGGTGTCGAGCGTCTCCGGGCGGCTGGCCCCGGGGGTCGGCGTCTGGGACGCGGTCCGGGCCACCTTCCCGGCCGGGACCATGTCGGGGGCGCCCAAGGTCCGCGCTATGGAGATCATCGACGGCCTGGAACGGGAGCGCCGCGGCGCCTACGCCGGCGCGGTCGGCCTGGTCGACGTCCGCGGATGGAGCGAGCTCGCGCTGTGCATCCGCACGATCGAGTACGACGGCCGCACGTACTCGACGCAGAGCTCGGCGGGCATGGTGGCCCAGTCCGAGCCGGAGTCCGAGTGGCAGGAGACGCTGGCCAAGATGGGGGCCGCCTACTGGGCGCTCACCGGTGAGGAGCTGCTGCCGTGAAGGTGCTGCTGATCGACGCGTACGACAGTTTCGTCCACATCATCGACCAGTACCTGCGGGTGCTGGGGGCGGACACCGAGGTGGTCCGGTCGCGGACCCGGACCCCGGAGCAGCTGGCCGGGCTGGAGCCCGACGCGGTGGTGCTCGGGCCGGGCCCCGGGCACCCGGCGGAGTCCGGGCACGTGGAGCTGGTGCACGAGTTCGCGGGCCGGGTCCCGCTGCTGGGGGTGTGCCTGGGCCACCAGGCCATCGGGCTGGCGTACGGCGGCCGGATCGAGGTCGCCGGACAGGTGATGCACGGGCGGACCAGCACCGTCCGGCACGACGGCGAGGGACTCTTCGCGGGGCTGGGCCACAGCCTGGAGGCCACCCGCTACCACTCGCTGCTGGTCGCCGACCCGCTGCCGGAGCCCCTGGTGACCACGGCGGTGGCCGCCGACCACGGCTACGTGATGGGGCTGCGGCACCGCACGCTGCCGGTGGAGGGGGTGCAGTTCCACCCGGAGTCCATCATGACCAGCGGGGGGCTGGCCATGATGGAGAACTTCCTGGCGATGCGGGCCGGCGCGCCCACGTCCCCCTGAGCGCCGCCGCCAGCTCCCGTACGGCCTGCTGCGCGCCGGACCTCGGCAGATGGGCGTGCCCGACCACCAGGGCGGGCGCCCCCTCGCCGGGCCGCGCGTGGTGGGAGGCCGCACCGCTGACCAGCACGGAGCGGCGCAGCGCCCCGGCCACCAGCGCCGACTCGTCGGTGTGCCGGGGCAGCGTCACGTACGCGTGCAGTCCGGCGGCCGCCCCGTCACGGCGGCTCCCGGCAGGTGCCGGTGCACGGCCTCCAGCAGTGCGTCGTGGCGGGAGCGGCACAGGGCGCCCAGCCGCCGCAGGTGCCGGTCGTACGCGCCGCCGTGCAGGAATTCGGCGAACGCCAGCTGGGTGAGCACGTCGGTGCCGAGGTCCTGGCGGGCCCGGGCCCGCTGGAGCCGGTCCAGCAGCGGGGCGGGGGCGGCCAGCCAGCCGAGGCACAGCCCGGGGGCCATCGATTTGCTGGCGGTCCCCGCGTACACAACGTGGTCGGGAGCGAGCCGCTGGAGTGCCAGCGGCCGGCCGGCTCCCCGCTCGTACCACAGGCCGCGGTCGTAGTCGTCCTCGATGATCAGGCCGTCCACCTCGTGCGCCCACCGCACCAGCGCCTCGCGGCGCCGTGCGGAGAGGGTGGCCCCGGTGGGGAACTGGTGCGCGGGGGTGACCAGGACGGCGCGGGCGCCGGAGGCGGCGAGCGCGCCGACGTCGAGGCCCTCCCCGTCCACCGGCAGCGGTACGGGCCGCAGGCCGCTCTCGTGGACGAAGCGGCGCTGGCCGGGGTGTCCGGGGTTCTCGATGGCGAGGGCGGTGATGCGCAGCTGAGGGAGCACGGCGGTCAGCAGGCCCAGCGCCTGGGCGAACCCCGCGGTCACCATGACCTGTGCGGGCGTGCTGCGCACCCCGCACATACGGCCCAGGTAGCGGGCGAGTTCGAGGCGCAGCCGGGGGTCCCCGGCGAGCGGCGGGTAGTCCAGGGCGGACGGGTCGGCGGTGTTCAGGGCCCGCTGGTAGGAGGCGAGCCATTCGCGGCGGGGGAAGCCGGGGACGTTCCCCCCGCCGGGGCGCAGGTCCCAGCGGACGGCGGGGTCCCGGCGGCCGGCGTGCCCGTCGTCCAGCAGGGAGGCCACGGGCGGTGCGGGTGCGGCGGGGTCGAGGTGGCGCACGACCTGGGTGCCGGCGCCCTGCACGGCCTCCAGGTAGCCCTCGGCGATCAGCTGTCCGTACGCCTCCACCACCACGCTGCGGGAGACGCCGAGGTCGTCCGCGAGCCGGCGGCTGGAGGGCAGCCGGGTGCCCGGGTGCAGGACTCCCTCGGTCACTTCCTTCTTGATGAATCGCTGGATCTGCGAGGTCAGCGGAATTTCGGATTCCCTGACGAGTGTGACCGCGGCGTGCAGCGCCATTGAATTTCTCCTTCGGTGTCTTCCGAATTGGACTGTGCGCGGCTCCCGGCAGTGGTCTGGAAAGCAGCCCGCATGTTTCCCACACTGGGTGGCGGACCGTTTCCCGTTGCTCTTCATCGCTCGAGGAGATATTCGTGACTGCCTGGCCGGAATTGCTGGACGCGTTGCTGGACCGCCGGGACCTCTCCGCGCGGGAGACCGAGTGGGCGATGGACCGGGTGATGTCCGGCGAGGCCGGGCCGGTCCGGCTCGCCGGGTTGCTGACGGCCCTGCGGGCCAAGGGGGAGACCGCGCAGGAGGTGGAGGGGCTGGTGCGCGGGATGCGCCGCCACGCGGTGCCGCTGTCGGTGCCCGGCCCCGCGCTCGACATCGTCGGCACGGGCGGCGACGGCTCGCACAGCGTGAACGTCTCCACCATCTCCGCGGTGGTGGCCGCGGGGGCCGGTGCCCGGGTCGTCAAGCACGGGAACCGGTCCGCCTCGTCCGCCTGCGGTTCGGCCGACGTGCTGGAGGAGCTCGGGGTGGCCCTGGACCTGCCCGCGGCGGAGGTCGCGGACGTCGCGGTCGAGACCGGCATCACCTTCTGTTTCGCCCAGGTGTTTCACCCGGCCATGCGGTACGCCGCCGGCCCCCGCCGCGAACTGGGCGTCCGTACGGTCTTCAACGCCCTGGGCCCGCTGACCAATCCGGCCGATCCGGCCGCGCAGGCGGTGGGGGTCGCCGACGCGCGGCTGGCGCCGCTGATCGCCGAGGTGTTGGACCGGCGAGGGGTGTCCGCGCTGGTCTTCCGCGGTGACGACGGCATGGACGAGCTGACGGTCACCACCACCTCCACCGTGTGGTCGGCCACCGGGTCCGGCGTGCGGGCGGAGACCTTCGATCCACGGGACATCGGGATCCCCTACGCGCCGGCCGACGCGCTGCGCGGCGGCGACCGGGTCCACAACGCGCGGGTGGCCCGCGAGGTGCTGGCCGGCGCCCGTGGGCCGGTCCGGGACGCGGTCCTGCTGTCGGCGGCGGCCGGGCTGGCGGCCCTGTCCCCCGACGGGCGGCCGGTCGCCGCGCGGCTGGCCGACGGGGTGGCGCGGGCCGCCGAGGCGGTGGACTCCGGGGCGGCGGCCGCCGTGCTGGAGCGCTGGGTGGCCGTCACGGGAAAGCGCTGCCGGGAGAACCGGGCAGCCGCGGGAACCGGACGCCTTGCGGCCGCGGTGCGTTGAGCCTGCGGCCCGCCGCCACCAGCGCGGCCACCGCCTCCCGGTGGTGGCCGCTGGTGACGAGGGCCTCGCCCACGAGGATCGCGTCGGCGCCGACCTCGTCGTCCGGCAGGTTGGACGGGTGCCACTGGTCGGCCTGGTTGAACCAGGTGTCGGTGCCCGTCCGCGGGTTGTGCCGGATGCCGGGACGGTGCTGGGCGACCCGCAGGCCGCCGTCGGCGGTCCAGACGTACTCGGCCTCCGAGTCCTCCAGGAACCGCTCGACCACCGCCTTGTCCTCGGTCTCGAAGGTGGCCTGCCAGGACTTGCCGAGCCCGAAGCCCCCGTGCAGGTGCTGCCGGTAGACGACTCCCGAGGCGAACCGGTCCCGTACGTCCGGCGGCAGCGAGGCCAGCAGCGCGCCGCCGTCACAGACCGGGGTGGCGCCGCCGGTCTCGGGCGCCGTCAGGCAGCCGAAGAACAGCCGGGTGGGCCAGGACCGGGCGTACGACATCTCGTTGTGGAGGGAGATGTCGAACCGGGCCGGGTACTCGGTCGAGGTGAACACCCCGTCGGAGACGGCCGCCCGGGGGGTGTTCCCGCCCCGGTAGCTGTCGATGAGGGAGTCGCCGAAGAGGGTCACGGCGGCGTGGAAGGCGTCCGCGTCGGTGAGTCCGAGGCCTCGTACGAGGACGGCGCCGTGCTCCGCCAGGAGCTCCTCGGCCCGGGTGCGGACCCCGGCGGACTGGGTGTCGGCGTACAGGACGGCCAGGGTGGTGCCGCCGGCCGTGCGTGTCTCGTGTCGCATGTCAGTGGGTCTCCTTGCCGGTCTGGCGCGGCGTCGCAGGTGCCGGTGCCTCCTGTGCCGCCGCCCGGGCGGTGAACGCGACGGGCAGGGCGCTGTAGGCCCGGACGAAGTTGGAGTAGAGGCGCTGGGGCGGGCCCAGCAGGGTGATGTCGTCGACCATGTCGCGGACGGCTTCGACCATCGCCTTCACGTGCACCCGGCCCAGGAACGCGCCGAGGCAGAAGTGCGGTCCATGGCCGAACACCACGTGCTTGTTGGGGCTGCGGCCGGCGTCGAAGCGCTGCGGGTCGGTGAAGGCCTGCTCGTCGAAGTTGGCCGAGGTGTTCCAGAGGGTGACGATGTCGCCCGCCCGGACGACCTTGTCGCGCAGCGGTACGTCGACCAGCGCACGGCGTCCGAAGTGCATCGCCGGGGTCGTCCAGCGCAGGATCTCCTCGGTCGCCGCATCCGCCGACACCTCGCCGGACTTGAGCCGGCGCCACTGCTCGGGATGCTCGGCGAGGGCGATCAGCCCGCCGATGAGGGAGGTCCGGGTGGACTCGTCGCCGCCGAGGATCAGGCTGTAGGTGTTGAAGACGATCTCGTCCTCGGTGAGCGGCTTGCCGTCGACGGTCGCCGCGGCGAGGACGCTGAGGACGTCCTCGCCCGGGTTCCGGCGCCGCTCGGCCGCCAGCTCGCCCATGTACATGATGATCTCGTTGCGGGCCATGAGGGACTGGAACTCGTCGTCCCCGGAGCCGTGCCGCGCCAGGGTCTGCGTGTTCCACTCCACCAGCCGCGGGCGGTCGGCGTGCGGGATGTCGAGCAGGTCGCCCATGGTCTGGATCGGGATGTGGTCGACGACGTCGGCGACGAAGTCCACCCGGTCCGCCGCGACCGCCCGGCCGAGCAGTTCGCGCGTGTGGGTGTGGACCCCGGCGACGACCGGCTCGAGGACGCGCGGCGCGAACGACTTGAGCATCACGTTGCGGATCTCGCGGTGCCGGACGCCGTCGGTGACGGCGAGCATCTTGCGGGAGGCGGAGTCCTCGCCCTGGAGCAGGGTGGTGAGGACGTTGCCCTTCTCGGAGGTGAAGCGCTTGTTGTCCCGGTAGACGGCCACGGCGTCGGCGTACGTGGAGAGCACCCAGAAGCCGGGGGTGCGCGGCCCGGCTGGGTGCCAGTGCACCGGGCTCTCGGCGCGGAACCGGCGCCACATGGCGTGCGGGTCGACGTCCAGGAAGGTCTGCGGGTCGGTGAGGTCGAGGGCGGTGAGGTCGAAGCCGGCGGGGCCGGGGCGGTCGGGGCCGGTGGCCGGGGCCACGTCCTGGGTCACGGTCATGGTGTGGGTCCTCGGGTCTTCAGCTGGTCGTCGTACGGAAGCGGCGCAGGCTCACGACGGTGCAGGTCACGAAGGTCACGGTCAGGGTGACCGTGACGACCAGGAGCGGATGGGTGCCCGCGAAGCCGGTGCTGGGCGTGTCCGGGTTCCCCCACAGGTCGCGGCAGGACGCGATGACGGCGGTGACCGGATTCCACTCGGCGAGCGGTCGCAGGGCCGCCGGCATGGTCTGCGGCGAGAGGAACGCGCTGGACAGGAAGGGCAGGACGACCACGATGAACGGGGCCACCACGCTGATCGTCTCGACGCTGCGCAGGGTCAGCGCGAGCAGCACGCCGAGCCACAGCATCGCGTAGATGAAGACCGCGATGAGGGCGAAGCCCGCCAGGGTGGGCACCAGCCCGGTGTGCGAACGCCAGCCCAGGGCGAGGCCGATCACGACGGTGGTGCCCAGCCCGCCCATGCCCACGAGCCAGTCCGCTGCGGTGTGCCCGATCGGTATCGAGGCCCGGTTGATGGGGAGGGAGCGGAACCGGTCGACCAGCCCGCCCTGGAGGTCCAGGGCGAGGGAGACGGCCGTGGGTCCGACGCAGGCCAGGCCGACCTGGACGGCTCCGCCGGCGAAGACGTACTCGACGTAGTCGCCGCCCTGGGGCAGGTGGATCGAGTTGCGGAACAGGTAGCCGAGCATGATCAGCGAGAGCATCGGGTTGAGGACGATGCCGATCGAGCGCCCGGGGGCGCGCCGCATCCGGCGCAGCCGGCGGCCGATGACGGCACCGGCCTCGGTGAGCAGGGTCCGCAGGCCCGCCGGCCGGGCCGCCGCGGGCTGCGGCCTCCCGGTCGCGGCGGTCTTGTCCGGTTCGGCCGCGGGACGCGGCAGGGTGGTCGTCATGACCGGCCACCGGCCTTCCACGTGTCGAGGGCGGTCCGCAGGGCCGGACCGATGGCGGTCAGCGGCTCCGGGTTCAGCATGTCGTCGTGCGCGCAGTCGATGCGGTGGACCCGCACGGAGCCGGTCATGAACTCCTTCCACAGGACGTCCTTGTCGGTCACCTCGCCCCAGGGCGAGTGCTCGGCCAGGAACAGTTCGACCGCTCCGCCGTACTCCCCCGGCTCGTAGCGGGTGTTCAGGATCTGGTGGCGGCCCATCAGGTCCACCACCCGGCCGAGGCGCTCCCGGCCCATCCGGGCCAGCGGGCTGCCGTCCCGGCGCAGGGTCTCGTACAGGTCGTCCGGCACGAGCCGGCGTCCTGCGAACTCGTCGCGGTGGTGGCCGATGCCCTCCATCAGCCAGCCCAGCCGGACCTGTTCGTCCCGCTCGTCGACCGCGTCGGGGGCGCAGTTCGACGAGGTGACGGTGGGCGAGTCCGAGGCGGCGGTGCGCGACCGGCTGCCGGGCGGGGACAGCATCCTCACGGCGGGGGTGGACCGCGAGGGCCCCCAGCGGCCGGAGGGCACGGTGTGTCTGGCGCTGCTGTCGTCGGAGGACTCGCCGGATCTGAGCACGGATACGGTTTTCCGGTTCTGCTTCAAGGACGGCAAGCTCGTGGACAAACAGGCGTACGAGGTCAAGCAGTAGGAGCGCGGGTGACAGCCAAGGTGATCCGAGTGGTGATCGCTGACGGCGAGCCGCTGATCCGGGCCGGGATCAGGATGATCCTGACCTCGGCGCAGGACATCGAGGCCGTCGCGGAGGCGGCGAACGGCAGGGAGGCCGTGGAACTGGCCCGCGCGCACGCGCCCGAGGTGGTGCTGCTGGACATCCATGCCGGTGATGGACGGGCTGACCGCGCTGGGGGAGCTGGGGCGCGCCGTTCCGGAGGTGCGGGCGCTGATCCTGACCACCTTCGGCGAGAAGGAGAACGTCCTGCGGGCGCTGGGGCAGGGCGGCGCGGGCTCTGCTGAAGGACTCGGCGTCCGGCGAGCTGATCGGCGCCGTCCGGGCCGCCGCGGCCGGGGACGCGTACCTCTCGCCTGCGGCGACCCGGCACGTGGTGGACCAGCTGGCCTCGGGGAAGGCCGCCGTACGGGGCGAGGAGGCGCGGCGCCAGGTGGCGGAGCTGAGCGAGCGCGAGCGGGGGGCGCTGGCGCTGCTGGGGGAGGGGCTGTCCCCTGCGGACGCGGGCCGGCGGCTGCACATGAGCGAGGCGACCGTGAAGACGTATGTGAGCCGGATCCTGGCGAAGTTGGGCTGCGGGAACCGGGTGCAGGCGGCACTGCTGGCCAGGGACGCCGGGCTGTGGATACGGTCAGCCCGTTCCCAAGGCGATCACGTACGGGCAGGGGCGGCGCGGATGACGGCGGTAGCGGTGGCGGGGCAGCGGATACCGGTGGTGGCGGGGTTCGCGCCCAGGGCGGCGGCGGGCTCCGCTGCCGGGTCCGCGGCGGCTTTCACGGCGGCTTTCGCGGCGGGTGCCGCGCAGGCATCGCCGGAGGGTTCTCCGAGGGAGCGGGGCAAGGCGCTGCGCGGCCGCGTGCCGCGGTCGGCCCACGCCGCCTTCGAGGCGCCGGCCGGACGCCCGGACGCCGTGCGGGCGGTGGAGGAGTCCAATGCCGGACGGGTCCCCGAGCTGGCGCCGATACGGGTGGGCCGGATGGCCGCGAACCCCTTCGCCTTCCTGCGCGGGGCGGCCGGGCTGATGGCGCACGACCTGTCCGGCGGCCCGGTGACCGGGGTCGGCGCGCAGATCTGCGGGGACGCGCACGCGGCGAACTTCGGGCTGTACGGGGATGCGCGGGGCCGCCTCGTCATCGACCTGAACGACTTCGACGAGACGGTGTTCGGTCCGTGGGAGTGGGACGTGAAGCGGCTGGCGACCTCACTGGTCCTGGCCGGCCGGGTGGCAGGCGCGGACGAGGACACCTGCCGGGCGGCCGCGCTGGACGCGGTGGGCGCGTACCGGCGGACCATGCGGCTGCTGGCCAAGCTGCCCGCCCTCGACGCGTGGAACGCCATCGCGGACGAGGAGCTGGTCTCGCACACCGATGCCCGCGACCTGCTGGGCACGCTGGAGCGGGTCTCGGAGAAGGCCCGCAACAACACCTCCGCCCGGTTCGCGGCCAAGTCCACCGAGGCCGCGCCGGACGGCGGCCGCCGCTTCCTCGACGCGCTGCCGGTGCTGAGGCGGGTCGGGGACGGGGAGGCGGCGGCCGTGGCGGCCGCGCTGGGCCCGTACCTGGAGACCCTTCCGGGCGACCGTCTGCCGCTGCTGGCCCGGTACGCCATCCATGACGTGGCCTTCCGCGTGGTGGGCACCGGGAGCGTCGGAACCCGTTCGTACGTGGTACTGCTGCTGGACCACCGGGGTGAGCCGCTGGTGCTCCAGGTGAAGGAGGCGCGGCCGTCGGTGCTGCTGCCGTATCTGCCCGCGCTGGGCTTCCGCTCGCCGGCGGAGGAGCACGAGGGGCGGCGGGTGGTGGCCGGGCAGAAGCGGATGCAGGTGGTCTCGGACATCCTGCTGGGCTGGACCACGGTGGAGGGCCGGCCCTTCCAGGTGCGGCAGTTCCGCAACCGCAAGGGCAGCGTGGACCCGGCGGCGCTGGCCGTCGAGCAGATCGACGACTACGGCCGGATGACCGGGGCCCTGCTGGCCCGGGCGCACGCGCACAGTGCCGATCCGCGGCTGCTGGCGGGGTACTGCGGCAAGAACGAGGAGCTGGACGAGGCGATGGCCGCCTTCGCCGTGGCCTACGCCGACCGGACCGAGGCCGACCACGCCGATCTGGTGGCGGCGGTCCGGGGCGGCAGGATCGCCGCGGAGTCCGGGGTCTGACCGGTCGCTCGCGGGTCGTCTGCGGGTCGTCTGAGGGTCGCCTGCGGCGGGCTCGGCGGGGCCGGGGCCGGGCGATGTTCCACGTGAAACATCGCCCGGGCGGGCGGGCCGTAGGCTGGCCGGGTGAGCGAGCACACCGAGCAGCCTGAGACGAGCGAGCAGCCTGAGATGCCTGAGCAGACGGTTGTGGGTGATCCCGGCGGTGGGGAGCGTCCCGAAGCGCGTCTGGAGCGGGCCGTACGGGCCGCCGAGCAGGCGCTGATCGAGTTCGAGATCGCGGTGGAGACCTTCCGGGTCGAGGTGGAGAACTTCTCCCGCCTGCACCACCAGAAGCTCGGACCGATGTACTCGCGGCTCGACGAGCTGGACGCGCTGATCGCCGAGGCGAAGGCGGCGCGCACCGGGGATCCCGAGGACCTGCGGCGGGCGCGGGACGCGCGGTCCCTGGTCATGCCGATGCCCGGGGTGGAGGAGCTGTTCCACGACTGGCTGGACTCGGACGGGATGTCCGACGACGCGGCCGCGATGCTCACCGAGCGGTCCGTGCGGCCGCCGGAGCGGGTGCGGCCCACGGAAGAGGTACGCCGCCTGTACCGCGAGCTGGTCCGCCAGGCCCATCCGGACCTGGCGCAGGACGAGGCGGAGCGGGAGCGGCGGGACGCCTTCATCGCGCGGGTGAACGGGGCGTACGGGCGGGGCGACGAGCGGATGCTGCGCGAGCTGGCAGAGGAGTGGGCGGCCGGTCCGGTGCCGGAGGCGGCTGCGCCGAGCGAGAGCGAGGAGCTGTACGCCCGGCTGGAGTGGCTGGCGCAGCGCAAGGAGTTGCTGGCGCTGGTCGCGCGCGAGCTGGAGGACAGTGCGATCGGGTCGATGCTGCGGATGGCTCCGGACGATCCGGACCGGCTGCTGGAGGAGATCGCGGAGCAGTTGCTGGCACGGGTCGCCGAGCGGGAGGCCGAGCTGGCTGCCGAGGTCGCTGCCGCTGGGTGAGGGGTCTGTTCCGGGGTGCGGCGCCGCTGCACAAGCGGTCCCAGGCTGCGCCCAGGCTGCGCCCGGGCTTCCTGGGGCTCCGCCCCAGACCCTCCCCCAGACTCCGTCCGGGGCCCCCACGCCTCAAACGCCGGCGGGGCTGGATTTCGGCCCCCTGAGTGCACAGGTGCCGGTACAAGATCGGGGCTCCGCCCCGGACCCCGGGCCTCAAACGCCGGCGGGATTTCCCCCCGGCGAGGCTGAATTCGGGGCCTGGAGCTGAGGTTCGATAGGTTGGCGAGAGATCTGTGATGAGAGAAGGCGACGCTATGAACTTCGGACCGCTTCCCTCGGTGGACGCCGCCGCGGTGCCCTCCGAAGGCTTTGTCCTTGACGTCCGGGAGGACGACGAATGGGCTGCCGGGCATGTCGAGGGGGCTCTGCACATTCCGATGAGCGACTTCGTGGCCCGCTTCGGTGAGCTGACCGAGGCCGTCGAGGACGGTCGGCGGGTGCACGTGATGTGCCGGGTGGGCGGGCGTTCCGCGCAGGTCACTCAGTACCTGGTGCGCCAGGGCATCGACGCCGTGAACATCGACGGCGGGATGCAGGCGTGGGATGGCGCCGGGCGCCCGATGGTGACGGACAGCGGGAACCCGGCCTTCGTGCTGTAGGTCCCGTCAGGCGAGGGGGTGGGCGGCCAGCAGGTCGCCCAGGGCCTCCTCGTGCGCGGCGGCCGGGCCCAGCTGGAGTTCCAGTTGCTTGGCCCACGCGTGGTAGCGGTGCAGCGGGTAGTCGGTGTCGGCGCCGAAGCCGCCGTGCAGGTGCTGGGCGGTCTGCACGACCCGTCGTACGCCCTCCGAGGCCCAGATCTTGGCCACCGCCACGTCACCGGCGCTCGGCAGCGGGCCGCCGGCGCCGCCGGTGGCCGCGTCGAGCCGCCAGGCGGCCTGCCAGAGGGTGACCTCCATGGCACGCAGGTCGATGTACCGGTCGGCGGCCTGGACGGCGACGGCCTGGAACGTGGCCACCGGGAAGCCGAACTGCTCGCGCTTTGCGGTGTACTGGCTGGTCATGGTCAGGACGCTCTCGCCGAGGCCGAGTGCGAGGGCACAGGTCCCGATGGCCAGGAGCTGGCGCAGGTACTCCCACGCGCCGCGGTCCTCGATCAGGTGCGCTTCCGGCACCCGTACGCCGGAGAGGGTCAGTTCGGCGAGGCGCTCCCCGCTGGTGGAGTACTGGTCGGCGAGGACCAGGCCCTGCGCGGTGCGCGGCAGGAGGGCGAGGACGGCCTCGCCTTCTCCGGTGTGGGCCGGGACGGCGATCCAGTCGGCGTCGTGCGCCCAGGGGACCGCGGTCTGCACCCCGTCGAGGGTCCATCCGGCGCCGTCGCGGTGGGCGGTGACGGCGAGTTCGGCCGGGTCGTGGCCGGTGCGGCCGTGCGCGGCGGCGGTCAGGACGAGGCGGCCGCGCCCGGCGTCCGGCAGCAGGGCGGCGGCCAGTTCGGGGCTGCCGTGGGCCTGGACGGCCAAGGCGGTGGCGCCGTGCTCCAGCAGCGGTACCCGGGCGAGCACCTTGGCGGCCTCGCGCAGCACCAGGCACAGGGCGATGGCGTCCAGGCCTGCGCCGCCGTGCTCTTCGGCGAGGACCAGGCTCAGCAGGTCGGAGGCGGCGAGCTTGGCCCACAGCGGGCGGTCGAACTCGTCGGCGACGGCTCCGGGCGTGAGCGCGGGGCTGGGCACGCTGTCGGGCGCGACATCCGCGAACACGGCCCGGGCCGCCTCGACGACCGCCTGCTGCTCCTCGGTGAAGGTGAAGTCCACTGCCTGTCCTCCCGCGCGCGGTCACGTCTGACGGTGCGTCAAGATAGAACAGCTTCCTGAAATTGGACAGAGGGGCCGAGGGCCGGCGACCTCACAGCACTAGCGGTCGAAGTCGATCTCCACTTCCTCCGTCACCGGGTGCGACTGGCAGGCCAGCACGAATCCGGCTTCCGTCTCCTCCGCCTCCAGCGCGAAGTTCCGGTCCATCCGGACCTCGCCCGTCACCAGGAACGCCCGGCAGGTGCCGCACACGCCGCCCTTGCAGGCGTACGGGGCGTCCGCGCGGTTGCGGAGCACCGCGTCCAGCAGGGATTCGCCGTCCCGGACCGGCCAGGTGCCCGAGCGCCCGTCGAGGCGGGCGGTGACCCGCCCGTGCGCGGGGGCCGTGGCAGCCGCCGCGGGGACCTTCGCCGTGGTGTCCTCGACGTGGAAGATCTCCTCGTGCACCCGGGTCCGTACGACGCCGAGCGCGCTCAGCGCCCGCTCCGCGCCCTGCACCAGGCCGTACGGCCCGCACAGGAACCAGCCCGTCACCTCGGCCACCGGCAGCAGCGCCGGCAGCAGGGCGGCCAGCCGCTCCTGGTCCAGGCGGCCGGACGGCAGGCCGGCCTCCTGCTCCTCGCGGGAGAGGACCGTCACCAGCTGGAACCGGGCCGGATACCGGTCCTTGAGGTCGGCGGCCTCCTCGAGGAACATCGTCGAGGCCGCCGTACGGTCGCTGCGTACGAGGCAGAACCGGGCGTCGGGCCGGGCGGCCAGCAGGCTCGCGGCGATCGACAGCACGGGGGTGATCCCGCTGCCGCCGACGATGGCCGCGTAGTGCCCGCCGGCCGGGGCGGCGGCCGGATCCCACACGAACCGCCCGGCCGGGACCATGACCTCCAGCACGTCGCCGGCGGCGATCTCCTTGTGGGCGAAGGTGGAGAACTCGCCGCCCTCCACCAGCCGCACGCCGACCCGGAGCTCCGCCGGGCCCGGGCCGTCGGGCGCCGGGGCGGGGGAGCAGATCGAGTAGGTGCGCCGGACCTCCTCGCCCTCGGCGGGGATGCGGCGCAGGGTCAGGTGCTGGCCGGGGGCGTGCCGGTAGTCCTCGCGCAGTTCCTCGGGGACCCGGAGCGTCAGGGCCACCGAGTCATCGGTGAGCCGGTCGACTGCCGCCACCGTCAGCGGGTGGAACGCGCCGTGGCGGGGTGCGGCCATCTACAGCTCCTTGAAGTGGTCGAACGGTTCGCGGCAGGCGGTGCAGCGGCGCAGCGCCTTGCAGGCGGTGGAGGAGAACCGGCTGAGCAGTTCGGTGTCGGTCGATCCGCAGTGCGGGCAGCGGACCGAGAGGGTGAGCGGGACCGGCCCGCCGGCCGCGTGCGGGCGCGGCGGGGCGATGCCGAACTCGGCGAGTTTGCGGCGGCCTTCGGCGCTGATGTCGTCGGTCGACCAGGCGGGGGCCAGCACGGTGGTCACCCGGACGTCCGGTATGCCGTGGCCGGTCAGCACCCGCTCGATGTCGGCGGACATGGCCTCGATGGCGGGGCAGCCGGTGTACGTGGGGGTGAGGGTGACCTCGACGTGGCCGTCCTCGTGCATCCGCACCCCGCGCAGGACGCCGAGCTCGGCGAGGCTGAGCACGGGCAGCTCGGGGTCCGGGACGGACCCGGCCAGCTCGGCCAGCTCGGCCTCCAGCCGGGTCATCGCGGCGCCGGCGGTCACCATGACGCCCCCGGATGGCTGCGGTGCAGGTGCTGCATCTCGGCGAGCAGCCGGCCGAACGGCTCGGTGTGCAGGCCCTGGCGCCCGGCTCCGGCTGCCCAGGCGCCGGTGCGCGGCCCCTCGGGCAGTGCGAGCCCGGCCCGCTCCAGTACGTCGGTCAGCGCGGCCAGCCAACGCCCTTCCAGGGCGGCCCAGTCCACGCCGTCCAGACCTTCCACCGGCTGGAACATCTCGCCGGTGTACTTCCACAGCGCGTCCAGGGCGGCCCGGATGCGGCGCCCGCTCTCCTCGGTGCCGTCACCGAGGCGCAGGGTCCACTGCTCGGCGTGGTCCCGGTGGTAGGCGGTCTCCTTCACGGCCTTGGCGGCCAGCGGCGCGAACGGGCCGTCCCCGCGGGCCAGTTCCCCGTAGAGCTCGTGCTGGTAGAAGGAGAAGAAGAGCTGGCGGGCGATGGTGTGGGCGAAGTCGCCGTTCGGCTGCTCGACCAGCTGGAGGTTGCGGAAGGAGCGCTCCTCGCGCAGGAACGCCAGCTCGTCCTCGTCACCGGCCATGGACAGCAGCAGGCGCGCCTGGCCGAGGAGGTCGAGGGCGATGTTGGCAAGGGCGACCTCCTCCTCCAGGACGGGGGCGTGACCCGCCCATTCGCCGAGGCGGTGGGAGAGGACCAGGGCGTCGTCGCCGAGGGCGAGCGCCGCCGACTGGATGACATCGGTGCTGGTCACAGGTGGCTCACCCCCTCCGGGATGTCATAGAAGGTGGGGTGCCGGTACGGCTTGTCGGCGGACGGGGCGAAGAAGGGGTCCCGCTCGTCGGGCGAGGAGGCGGTGATCTCGGTGGAGGGCACCACCCAGATCGAGATGCCCTCGCCGCGCCGGGTGTAGAGATCGCGGGCGTTGCGCAGGGCCATCTCCGCGTCGGGGGCGTGCAGGCTTCCCGCGTGCGTGTGCGAGAGGCCGCGCCGCGAGCGCACGAACACCTCCCACAGCGGCCAGTTCTGCGTCATACCCGTGCCTCCTCGTTCTGTCCGGCGGTGTCGCCGGCGTGCTTCGCCGCGTCCTCTTCGGCCTGCTTCTGCGCCTGCTTCCCCGCATACGCCGCGGCCGCGTCGCGCACCCAGGCGCCTTCCTCGTGGGCCGTGCGCCGCTGGCTGATCCGCTGCTCGTTGCACGGGCCGTTGCCCTTGAGCACGTTCCAGAACTCCGTCCAGTCGATGGCGCCGAAGTCGTGGTGCCCGCGCTCCTCGTTCCACTTCAGGTCCGGGTCGGGCAGGGTCAGGCCCAGCGCCTCCGCCTGCGGGACGGCGATGTCCACGAACCGCTGGCGCAGCTCGTCGTTGGAGTGGCGCTTGATCCGCCAGGCCATCGACTGCGCCGAGTGCGCCGACTCGTCGTCCGGCGGGCCGAACATCATCAGCGAGGGCCACCACCACCGGTCGACGGCGTCCTGGGCCATCGCGTGCTGGGCCTCGGTGCCCTGCGAGAGGGCGAGGAGCAGCTCATACCCCTGGCGCTGGTGGAAGGACTCCTCCTTGCAGATCCGGACCATGGCGCGCGCGTAGGGCCCGTAGGAGCAGCGGCACAGCGGCACCTGGTTGGTGATCGCCGCGCCGTCCACGAGCCAGCCGATGGCGCCGACGTCCGCCCAGGTCAGGGTCGGGTAGTTGAAGATCGAGGAGTACTTCTGCTTGCCCGCGTGGAGCTTGTCGAGCAGCTCGTCGCGGCTGGTGCCCAGGGTCTCGGCGGCGCTGTACAGATACAGGCCGTGGCCGGCCTCGTCCTGCACCTTGGCCATCAGGATCGCCTTGCGGCGCAGCGAGGGCGCGCGGGTGATCCAGTTGGCCTCGGGCTGCATGCCGATGATCTCGGAGTGGGCGTGCTGGGCCATCTGGCGGACCAGGGAGGCGCGGTATTCGTCCGGCATCCAGTCGCGCGGCTCCACACGCTCCTCCGCCGCGACGGCCGCGTCGAAGGCGGCCGCGAGCTGTGCGCCCAGGTCAGCCGTCATACCTTTCCCATCCGTCCCATCCGTCCCATCAGAGCCATCCGTCCCATCGGTCCTGTCTGTCCCGAGGGCCGTGTCCGGCCCCGTTTCCGGGGTCACTGCCACCATCCCGGCCCCCTGTCAGAGTCCGCCGTCCGCCCGACCGACCGATCGTTCGGTTCATCCTCTTCAATGGTGAGACGGCGGCCCGTAGGGTGTCAACCTCTGTGGTCAACCCTGTGGACGCCGGACGATCGGGGCGGGATGGATTCGCACGCGCACGAGCCCGCCGAAGGGACCGCCCCCGCACCCCTCCGGGCGCCCGGAATCGCCGGTCTGTCCACCCCGTACCGGGTGGTCGCCGCGCTGGCCCTCGGAGCCGTCGCCGTGGCGGCCTGCGGCCACCTCGCCCTCGTGTTCCTGCACGTCGCCCCGTCCAACACGGTGAGCAAGCGGCACGCGCAGACGGTCGACGGGTGGGTCTACCCCGAGTTCGAACAGAACTGGAAGCTCTTCGCGCCCAACCCGCTCCAGCAGAACATCTCGGTGGAGGTGCGGGCCCAGGTGCGCACCGCGGCCGGCGAGCTCACCACCACCGACTGGCGGGACCTGAGCGCCGAGGACGGCGCGGCCATCCGGCACAGCCTGCTGCCGAGCCACACGGAGCAGAACGAGCTCCGCCGGGCCTGGGACTTCTTCACCGGCTCCCACGACGAGGACAACAACCCGAACGGGGAGCGCGGCGAGCTGTCCGAGGAGTACCTGCGGCGGATCGCGCTGGACCGGCTGCGGCCGGCCCACCGGGGCGGGTACATCCTGCGGATCCAGCTGCGCTCGGCGACGAGGGCGGTGGCCGCCCCGAAGTGGAGCGACGAGACGACCGACACGCGGACGTACTACCGGGAGCTGCCGTGGTGGACGGTGTGAGGGCCTCGGCGGCGCGGGCGCTGGCGAAGGCCACCGGGCAGGCGCTGGGCCCGTACCAGAGCGCTGTGGTGCGGATCGGCTTTGCCGGGACCTGGCTGTTCTTCCTGCTGCGGGAGTTCCCCCACCGGGCCGAGCTGTACGGGCCGGACGGGCCGTGGAGCTGGGCGCTGGCGGAGCGGCTGCTCGCCTCGAACGGGGCCTTCTCGGTGCTGATGTGGTCGGACTCGGCCCTGTGGTTCGAGATCGTCTACGGGGTCTGTGTGCTGGCGAGCGCGGGGCTGCTGCTGGGGTGGCGGACGCGGGCCACGTCGGTGGTGTTCATGATCGGGGTGCTGGCGCTGCAGAACCGCAGCGTGTTCATGGGGGACGGCGGGGACAACGTCGTCCACCTGATGGCGATCTACCTGGTGCTGACGCGGTGCGCGCAGGTGTGGTCCCTGGACGCGCGGCGGGCCCGGCTGCGGGGCTCGGCGTCGGCGGGGGCGGCCGGGCCGGTGCTGTGGGCCGTGCTGGGCGCGGTCTTCGCGTACGGGGCGGCCACGGGGCGGTTCGGGGCCGGGTGGCTGGCGGCCTTCGCGGGGCTGTGGGTGGTCTGCGGGCTGTGGTGGCTGGTGGACCGCTACGAGGCGGAGGGCGAGGGGCGGGCGGTCCTGGACGTCCTGGCGAACCTGCTGCACAACGCGGGGATGCTGGTGATCACGGCGGAGGTGTGCCTGATCTACGCGACGGCGGGCTGGTACAAGATCCAGGGATCGCGGTGGCAGGACGGGACGGCGCTGTACTACCCCTTGGGGCTGGACTACTTCACGCCGTGGCCGGGGCTGTCGGGGCTGGTGGCGAGCAGTGGGACGGTGGTGATGCTGCTGTCCTACGGGACGGTGGCGGTGCAGGTGGCGTTTCCGTTCACGCTGTTCAACCGGCGGATCAAGAACGTGCTGCTGGCGCTGATGATGCTGGAGCACGCGGGGATCGCGGTGCTGCTGGGCCTGCCGTTCTTCTCGCTGGCGATGATCGCCGCTGACGCGGTGTTCCTGCCGACGGGGTTTCTGGTGTGGCTCGGCGTTCGGGTCGCCGTCCTCCGGCCGGGGTGGGGGGCGGCTGCCGGGTCGCGTGCTGCTGCTGCTGCTGCTGCTGCTGCTGCTGCTGAGCCGAGTCCCGTGCCGCGCTGAGTGCGCCCTGCGGCGCCGCTGCTGGGGCTCCGCCCCAGACCCCGCGCCTCAAACGCCGGCGAGGCTGAAAGATCCGGGGCTCCGCCCCGTACCCGCTCCTCACACGCCGGAGGGGCTGGGTGGGGGTGCGCCTCAAGCGCGGGCCGGGGTGGTGGGTGCGTCTCCAGGGCCGGCCGGGTGGGTGGGTGCGCCTCTGGTGCCTGCGGCATCAAGCCTCGCCGGCGTGTGAGGCGCGGGGCCGGGCGGAGCCCGGTGTCGGGAAGGGGCGGGGTGGGGGATGGCTCCGCGCGGCGGGGTAGGCCGCGGATCGTAGGGTCGGGGTATGAGTGACCACGGGAGTGCGGATGAGATGGTGCGGCGGTGGCAGGAGGCCGCTGGGCGGGAGGATCTTGTGCTCCTGGACGGGTTTCATGCGCTGAAGCACGCCCTGCGCTTCGGGGCCCGGATCCACATGGCCGTCGCCGACGATCCCGAGGGCGTACGGGTGCTCGCGGGCGGGCTGGCGCCGGATGTCGAGGGGGACGTGGCCCGGCTGGTGCGGGCGGCGCCGCTGAAGCAGCTGGTGCCGCGCGTGCACCCCACCGGGGTGGCCGCGCTCGCCGTGCGGCCCGACCGGGAGGCAGGACGGGCCGCGCTGGCGAAGACGCCTCGGGCCGCGCCGGTCGTCGTGCTCGACAACCCCCGCAACCTCGGCAACGTCGGGGCCGTCGTCCGCCTCGCCGCCGGTTTCGGCGCCACTGGCGTGGTGACCCGCGGCGACCTCGACCCCTGGCACCCGAACGTGGTCCGGGCCGGGGCCGGGCTGCACTACGCCACCGTCGTGGACAAGGTGACCCTGGACACGCTGCCGCCCGGGCCGCTCTACGTGCTCGATCCGGAGGGCGAGGACATCCGCACCCTCACCCTCCCGGACGACGCCCTGCTCGCCTTCGGCTCGGAGCGCCACGGGATCTCACCCGAGCTGCGCGCACGGGCCGACCACCTGGTGTCCCTGCCCATGCGGCCGCAGGTCTCCAGCTACAACCTGGCCACCAGCGTGGCCATGGCCCTGTTCCACTGGGGTGGACCAGGGCCGGGCAACGAGGCCTAGGTGCTGTGGCCGGAAAGGTTTGCCGGG
>NZ_JAGGOZ010000028.1:82469-96568 GCF_018614075.1 Streptomyces sp. ISL-94
TCCGGCCACAGCACTAGGCCTGGCGGCGGACCTCCACCACGCGGAAGCGGTTCGACACGAAGGCGCCGTCGCACAGCGCCGCGTTGGCCGCCGGGTTGCCGCCCGAGCCGTGGAAGTCCGAGAACGCCGCGGTCTGGTTGACGTACACCCCGCCGGTCAGGTTCAGCGACAGCTGCGCCGACTCCTCCAGGCAGACCTCCTCGATCGCCCGCTCGGTGTCCGCGGACGTGGTGTACGCGCCCACCGTCATCGCGCCCTTGTCGCGGACCGTGCGGCGCAGCAGGTCCAGCGCGTCCGCCGTGGAGTCCACGGCCACGGCGAACGAGACCGGGCCGAAGCACTCCGAGAGGTAGGGCGCCTCCGGGTCCGGCTTGGACGCGTCGAGCTTCACCATCACCGGGGTGCGGACCACCGCGTCCGGGAACTCGGGGTTCGCGACCTCGCGGGAGGGCAGCGCGACCTCGCCCAGAGCGGCCGCCGCCTCCAGGCGGGCCTTGACGTCCGGGTTCACCAGCGCGCCCAGCAGCGCGTTGGCCCGGGCGTCGTCGCCCAGCAGGCCGCCGACCGAGGCCGCGAGGTCGGCGACGACCTCGTCGTACGACTTGTGGCCGGCGTCCGTCTCGATGCCATCCCGCGGGATCAGCAGGTTCTGCGGGGTGGTGCACATCTGGCCGCTGTAGAGGGAGAGGGAGAACGCGAGGTTCGCCAGCATGCCCTTGTAGTTGTCCGTGGAGTCCACGACCACCGTGTTGACGCCGGCCTTCTCCGTGTAGACCTGCGCCTGGCGGGCGTGGGTCTCCAGCCACTCGCCGAACTCCGTGGAGCCGGTGTAGTCGATCAGCTTGATCT
This sequence comes from Streptomyces sp. ISL-94, assembly GCF_018614075.1. Lineage (GTDB taxonomy): Bacteria > Actinomycetota > Actinomycetes > Streptomycetales > Streptomycetaceae > Streptomyces. The sequence goes on from NZ_JAGGOZ010000028.1 coordinate 83,319, forward strand.
CGGGGCGGACCGCGAGGCTCTTGGCGATGCCCTCGCCCGGGCGCTCGACGGCCAGTGCCACCAGGTTCGGGTCGAAGCCGGCCTCGGCGAGGACCTCGCGGGCCACCTGGACGGTGAGCGCCAGCGGCAGGACGGCCCGCGGGTGCGGCTTGACCAGGACCGGGTTGCCGGTGGCGAGGGAGGCGAACAGGCCGGGGTAGCCGTTCCAGGTCGGGAAGGTGTTGCAGCCGATCATGAGGGAGATGCCGCGCGGGACCGCGGTGAAGGTCTTGCCGAGCTCCAGCGGGTCCTTCTTGCCCTGCGGCTTCGACCAGTCGGCCTGCCCGGGGACCCGCGTCTGCTCCTCGTACGCGTACGCCACGGCCTCCAGGCCGCGGTCCTGCGCGTGCGGTCCGCCCGCCTGGAACGCCATCATGAAGGCCTGGCCGCTGGTGTGCATGACCGCGTGCGCGAACTCGTGGGTGCGGGCCGAGATGCGCGACAGGATCTCGATGCAGACGAGGGCGCGCGCCTCAGGACCGGCATCGCGCCAGGCGCCCATGCCGGCCTTCATCGCGGGCAGCAGGACGTCCGGGTCCACGTGCGGGTACTCGACGCCCAGCGCCGGGCCGTACGGGGACACCTCGCCGCCCGTCCAGCCGTCGGTGCCGGGCTGCCCCAAGTCCAGCCGCGTGCCGTTAAGGGCCTGGAAGGCGGCGAGGCCGTCGGCCGGGGCGCTCTCGCCGTACGCCTTGGGGTGCTCGGGGTGCGGGGACCAGTAGGCCCGGCTGCGGATCGCCGACAAGGCCTGATCCAGGGTGGGCCGGTGCTTGTCGGACAGCTGGGGGACGGTGAGCGCGGCGGCCATCACAGACCAACTCCTCGTTGAGCCGGGCGAAGAAGAGCAGACTGGAGTTAGAGTAACCGAACGATCGGTCGGGACAAGAGGGCCCGGCAGTCCTGTGGATAAGTCGGTGCGGGAGGATCAGGACATGACAGCAATCGAGCGGTCCCGCACTGTGGCGGTCGTCGGGGCGGGCACCATGGGACAGGGCATCGCCCAGGTCGCCCTTCTCGCAGGTCACCGCGTGCTGATCTACGACATCGACGCCGCACTCGCCGCCCGCGGCGCCGGCTCCGTGCGCGACCGCGTCGAGCGGATGGCCGCCAAGGGCCGGCTGGATCGGGCCGAGGCCGAGGACGCGATCGGCCGAATCGATTCCGCCGCCGCCCTGGAGGACCTCTCCGCCGCCGCTCTCGTCGTCGAGGCGGTCGTCGAGGACGCCGACGTCAAGCGCGCGCTCTTCGCGGCACTCGAAGAGGTGGTTTCGCCGGACGCGCTGCTGGCCACCAACACCTCCTCCCTCTCCGTCACCGAGCTCGCCGCCGGGCTCGCGCACCCCGGCCGCTTCCTCGGCCTGCACTTCTTCAACCCGGCCCCGCTGCTCCCGCTCGTCGAGGTGGTCAGCGGATTCGCGACCGACCCGGCCGCCGCCGAGCGTGCCTACCGCACCGTCCTCGGCTGGGGGAAGACGCCGGTCCGCTGCGCCGACACCCCCGGTTTCATCGTCAACCGGATCGCCCGCCCCTTCTACGCCGAGGCCTTCGCGGTGTACGAGGAGCAGGGCGCCGACCCGGCCACCATCGACGCCGTGCTCCGCGAGAGCGGCGGCTTCAAGATGGGCCCGTTCCAGCTGACCGACCTGATCGGCCAGGACGTCAACGAAGCGGTGACCCGCTCCGTGTGGGAGTCCTTCTTCCGCAGCCCCAAGTTCACCCCCTCCCTCGCGCAGCGCCGGCTGGTCCAGTCGGGCCGCCTCGGCCGCAAGTCGGGCCACGGCTGGTTCCCCTACGGGCCTGGCGCCGCCCTGCCGCAGCCCCACACCGCCGCTCCCGAGGAGGCCCCGGCCAAGGTCACCGTGGTCGGCGACCTCGGGCCCGCGGCGGAGCTGGCCGAGCTGATGGAGGAGGCCGGGATCTCGGTCACCTCCACCGAGCACGGGGGCCCGTACATCCAGCTGCCCGGCGAGGGACAGCTGGTGCTCGCGGACGGGAAGACCTCCGTCGAGTTCGCCGACGTCGTCTACTTCGACCTCGCGCTCGACTACCGCGAGGCCACCCGGATCGCGCTCTCCGTCAGCGAGGACACGAGCGAGCGGACCCTCGCCGAGGCGGTGGGCCTCTTCCAGGGGCTCGGCAAGCAGGTCTCCGTCATCGGCGACGTCCCCGGCATGATCGTCGCCCGGACCGTCGCGATGCTGATCGACCTCACGGCCGACGCGGTCGCGCGCGGCGTGGCCTGCGCCGAGGACATCGACACGGCCATGCGGCTCGGCGTCAACTACCCGCTCGGACCGGCCGAATGGCACGACCGGCTCGGCCGGGACTGGGCCTACGACCTGCTGCACCACCTCGACGAGCGCTGTCCCGGCGGCCGGTACGCGCCCTCGCTCGCGCTGTTCAAGCTGGGGTACGCGGCGGGCGGCGAGGACGAGGCGGCATTCGAGGACTCCGAGGACGCGGAAGAAGGCCCGGACGAGGCGGAGGGGACCGAATGACCACGGCCAAGCGGGACACCTACACCCCCGAGACCCTCCTCTCCGTCGCCGTCCAGGTCTTCAACGAGCGCGGCTACGACGGCACCTCGATGGAGCACCTCTCCAAGGCCGCGGGCATCTCGAAGTCCTCGATCTACCACCACGTCACCGGCAAGGAGGAGCTGCTGCGCCGGGCCGTGAGCCGCGCTCTCGACGGGCTCTTCGCCGTCCTGGAGGAGCCGGGCGCGGTACGGGGCCGGGCGGTCGAGCGCGTCGAGTACGTCACGCGCCGCACGGTGGAGGTGCTCGTCTCCGAGCTGCCCTACGTGACGCTGCTGCTGCGCGTACGGGGCAACACCCGGACCGAGCGCTGGGCCCTGGAGCGCCGCCGCGAGTTCGACCACCAGGTCGCCGATCTGCTCAAGGCGGCCGCGGCCGAGGGCGACCTCCGGGCGGACGTGGACATCCGGCTCGCCACCCGGCTGCTCTTCGGCATGGTGAACTCCCTGGTCGAGTGGTACCGCCCGCACCCGGGCACGGGCCACGACCAACTTGCGGATGCGGTGGTCCACATGGCCTTCGACGGCCTGCGGACGGTCCGCGACTGACCATTGGCGGGTATTCCCCTCGGGGACTGCTCCGGGGCTCTGTAGTCTTAGCGGGATTTTGATCCTGAGCGCGTTCAAAAAAGTGCGCTCGCACATGTCTTCACAACCACATGGGGGGCCGGTGCGCAATCGCCGACTCGTAATTTCCGCTGCCGTGATCGTCGCGGCGAGCGTTGGTTTCATACCGGGCATCGCCCAGGCGGCCGGACCGGACGCGCCTGCGACGCTCGGGAAGCAGGGAACGCACGGGACGTCCATTCCCGACGTGGACCTGAGCAAGAGCGGGTCCGCGAACTTCAAGACCTTCACCAGCCCTGCCGACCGTACGGTCCGGCGCGCGCTGCCGCAGGCCAAGGGGGGCAAGGCGGCCGCCGCCACGCCGCAGGCCGACGCGCAGGCCACGCCGCAGGCCGAGACGCAGGCCGCAGCCGGCAACCCGGACCTGTCGATCCTGCTCAACGCCGCGAGCAAGACCGCGCACGGCCTCGATCTGACGACCACCATCACGAGCGCGCCGGCCTCGCTCAGCGTCACCGTCGAGTGGGGCGACGGGACCAAGGACGTCGTGAGCGCCTCCGGGTCCGCCGTGCTGAACCAGAAGCACACGTACGCGGAGCTCGGCGAGTACACCGTCAGGGTCACCGTGACGGACGCCGCGAACCAGGCCGAGGTCGTCAACGACTTCCCGATCATGACGGCGGGCTCGGACTTCACCCCGCACACGCCCACCCGCCTGCTGGACACCCGCGAGGGCATCGGCGCGCAGAAGGCCAAGGTCGCGGGCTTCGGCACGACCAAGGTGAAGATCGCCGGCAACGCCCAGATCCCGGCCGGCGTCACGGCCGTGGCCCTGAACGTCACCGTCACCAACCCCGCCACGGCCGGCCACATCAGGGTCTACGGCTCGGGCGGACCGCGTCCGACCACGTCGAACGTCAACTTCGCCGCCGGCCAGACCGTCCCGAACATGGTGATCGTGCCGGTCGGCAAGGACGGCTCGGTGGAGCTGTACAACAGCGGCGAGGGCTCGGTCGACCTGATCGCCGACGTCACCGGCTACTTCACCCGGACCAAGTCCAGCGGCTATACGCCTCTGAACCCGGCCCGCCTCGTCGACTCCCGTGAGGGCCTCGGCACCAGCAAGGGCCTGGTGCCCGGATTCGGAACGTTCACCGCCCAGATGAGCGGTCTCGGCGGCGTCCCGGCCGGCGCGACGGCCGTGGCGCTCAACGTGACCATCACCGAGCCGCAGGCCGCCGGCCATCTGACCGTCTACCCGGCGGGCCAGGCGGCGTCGTCCACGTCGAACCTGAACTTCAGCGGCGGCCAGACCATCGCCAACGCGGTGATCGTGCCGGTCAGCGCCGACGGCAAGATCAACGTCCGCAACGGCTCCTGGGCCGGGACCCACGTCATCGTCGACGTCGTCGGCTACTACAGCCCCGGCAGCACCAGCGCCTACATGCCGGTCACGCCGGAGCGACTGCTCGACACCCGTGGCGACGAGAACTGGAACTCGGGACCGCTGCTGGGCTTCGAGTACCTGTACATGCCGCTGTCCACGAGGAACCCCGACATCACCGGGTTCGCCCTGAACAGCACGGTCACCAACACGACCGACCACGGCCACCTCTCGGTCGCCCCCGACCCGAACACGCGGGAGCAGTACCAGAACGGCACGGCCGTATCGCCGCCCGTGCCGAACTCGTCGACCCTGAACTGGACGCCGGGCAAGACCGTTCCGAACCTGGTCCAGGCGAGCACGGGGAAGAACGGCATCATCGACTTCTTCAACTGGAGCCCCGGCAACACCGACGTCATCGTCGATGTCTTCGGCTACTACGACAAGGGCTGACAGCTGACAGCTGATCGCTGATCCACCCGCGCGGACACCGCGCACAGCGCCCCGGGAACGGCCGTCCAGGCCCGTCCCCGGGGCGTTCGCGTGTCCGGGGCACCTCGGCGGTCCTCCGCGCCCGTGTGCGGGCCCGGGGCTACTCCTCCGAGATCGTCGGGCCGGCGGCCGGGCCCGCGCCCGGAGCCAGCAGATCCGTTTCTTCGAAGACCAGCAGGGTGCGTGTGGAGAGCACCTCCGGGATGGCCTGGAGGCGGGTCAGGACCAGCTCGCGCAGGGTGCGGTTGTCCGGGGTGTGCACCAGCAGCAGGACGTCGAAATCCCCGCTGACCAGCGCGATGTGCGCGGCGCCCGGGAGCTCGCGCAGCTGCTCGCGGACCGTCCGCCAGGAGTTCTGCACGATCTTCAGGGTGATATAGGCGGAGGCGCCTTGACCTGCGCGTTCGTGGTTGACGCGGGCCGTGAACCCGCGGATCACCCCGTCGTCGATGAGCCGGTTGATACGGGCGTAGGCGTTCGCGCGCGAGACGTGCACCTGCTCCGCCACCGACCGTATGGACGCACGGCCGTCCGCCTGGAGCAGCCGGATGATCGACCGGTCGATCGGGTCCAGGGGGCGGGGCGGAACGGAAGGTACCGGTGGGGCCCCGGGGGCGGCCCCCGGCGGGACCGGTGCAGAACCCGCTCCGGCCATTTGTTCATCCGGCATTGCCCGATGCCTCCCTCTCCTGGACGTCCTGCACCCATCCCAGGGCCCCGGCGCCACTTTGTCCACAGCCTGGGCCCGCCTGTAGCCAAATTGCGTGGACAACCGAACAATCGGTAGGTGAGGCGCCTCACATTCCCCCAGCTACCGCTGGGGGTACCCCCAGAGCGTCCAACCGACTTCCCACGAGGAGGTGTACGCCGCCATGACGGTCCAAGAGCTGCCCGGTGCCGGTGCGTCCCACCGACCCACCCCGCCGCCCGCCTGGAGGCCCCGTACGGATGCCGCCCCGCTGCTCCCGGACCCCGAGCCCTACCGGGTGCTGGGCACTCCGGGGGCAGACCGGCTCGACCCGGCGCTGATGCGCCGCTGCTACGCCGAGCTGGTGCGCGGCCGCCGCTACAACGCCCAGGCCACCGCGCTGACGCGGCAGGGCCGGCTCGCCGTCTACCCCTCCACCGTCGGCCAGGAGGCCTGCGAGATCGCGGCCGCGCTGGTCCTGGAGGACCAGGACTGGCTCTTCCCGAGCTACCGCGACACCCTGGCGGCCGTGGCCCGCGGGCTGGACCCCGTACAGGCGCTGACCCTGCTGCGCGGCGACTGGCACACCGGCTACGACCCCCGTGAGCACCGGATCGCCCCACTGTCCACCCCGCTCGCCACCCAGCTGCCGCACGCGGTGGGCCTGGCGCACGCGGCCCGGCTGCGCGGGGACGACGTCGTCGCCCTGGCCATGGTCGGCGACGGCGGCACCAGCGAGGGCGACTTCCACGAGGCGCTGAACTTCGCCGCCGTGTGGCAGGCCCCGGTGGTCTTCCTCGTCCAGAACAACGGCTTCGCGATATCCGTCCCGCTCGCCAAGCAGACCGCCGCCCCGACGCTGGCCCACAAGGCCGTGGGCTACGGAATGCCCGGCCGGCTGGTCGACGGCAACGACATCGCCGCGGTGCACGAGGTGCTGACCGAGGCGGTCCGGCGGGCCCGGGCCGGCGGTGGTCCGACCCTGATCGAGGCCGTCACGTACCGGATGGAGGCCCACACGAACGCCGACGACGCCAGCCGCTACCGCGGCGACGCCGAGGTCGAGGCCTGGAAGGCGCACGACCCGGTGGAGCTCCTGGAGCGCGAGCTGACCGCGCGCGGGATCCTCGACGAGGCGGGCATCCAGGAGGCGCGCGACGCGGCCGAGACGATGGCGGCGGCGCTGCGCGAGGGAATGAACGCGGATCCGGTGCTGGACCCGATGGACCTCTTCGCGCACGTCTACGCGGAGCAGACCGGCCGGCTGCGCGAGCAGGCGGCCATGCTGCGCGCCGAGCTGGAAGCCGAGGAGCAGGAGTGACGACCGTGGCGGCGAAGTCTGTGAAGCCGGGGGTCAAGCCGGCGACGATGGCGCAGGCCCTGACCCGGGCGATGCGCGACGCGATGGCGGAGGACCCGACGGTCCACGTCATGGGCGAGGACGTCGGGACGCTGGGCGGTGTCTTCCGGATCACGGACGGGCTCGCGAAGGAGTTCGGCGAGGACCGGTGCACGGACACCCCGCTCGCGGAGGCCGGGATCCTCGGCGCGGCGGTCGGCATGGCCATGTACGGGCTGCGGCCGGTGGTCGAGATGCAGTTCGACGCGTTCGCGTACCCGGCCTTCGAGCAGCTGATCTCGCACGTGGCGAAGATGCGCAACCGCACGCGCGGCGCGATGCCGCTGCCGATCACCATCCGGGTGCCGTACGGCGGCGGGATCGGCGGGGTGGAGCACCACTGCGACTCCTCCGAGGCGTACTACGTGGCGACGCCCGGCCTGCATGTGGTGACCCCGGCTACCGTCGAGGACGCGTACGGGCTGCTGCGCGCGTCGATCGCGAGCGATGACCCGGTGGTCTTCCTCGAGCCGAAGCGGCTCTACTGGTCGAAGGCGGACTGGAACCCGGCGGCCCCGGCCGCTGTCCCGGGCATCGGCAAGGCCCTGGTCCGCCGTACGGGCACCAGCGCGACGCTGATCACCTACGGGCCTTCGCTGCCGGTCTGCCTGGAGGCGGCCGAGGCGGCACGCGCGGAGGGCTGGGAGCTGGAGGTCGTGGACCTGCGCTCGCTGGTCCCCTTCGACGAGGACACGGTCGTGGAGTCCGTACGCCGGACCGGGCGCGCGGTGGTCGTCCACGAGGCCGGCGGCTTCGGCGGGCCGGGCGCGGAGATCGCCGCTCGCGTCACGGAGCGGTGCTTCCACCACCTGGAGGCGCCGGTGCTGCGGGTGACGGGCTTCGACATCCCGTATCCGCCGCCGATGCTGGAGAAGCACCACCTGCCGGGAGTGGACCGGATCCTGGACACCGTGGCCCGCCTGCAGTGGGAGAACTGATGCCGCAGGTAATGGAGTTCAAGCTCCCCGACCTCGGGGAGGGCCTGACCGAGGCCGAGATCGTGCGCTGGCTGGTGGCGGTGGGCGATGTCGTCGCCGTCGACCAGCCGGTCGTCGAGGTCGAGACGGCCAAGGCGATGGTGGAGGTGCCCTGCCCGTACGGCGGCGTGGTCACCGCCCGCTTCGGCGAGGAGGGGCAGGAGCTGCCGGTCGGGGCTCCGCTGATCACCGTGGCGGTGGGCACGGGAGCGGCTCCCGGGCCGGAGGCGGAGGCTTCCGGGTCGGAGTCGACTTCGACTTCGGCTTCGGGTTCGGGTTCGGGTTCGGGCAACGTTCTGGTCGGCTACGGCACGGACCACTCGCGTCCGGCGCGTCGGCGACGGGTGCGACCCGTCACCGCCGGGGTTGCGGCGCCGGTGGTCCCTGCCGTCACGGCCCCGCCGGCCGGGTCTGGCCCGGTCGCGGCCGGGCCCGTCCCGGTGATCTCGCCGCTGGTGCGGAAGCTGGCCAAGGACCACGGGGTGGATCTGCGTGCGCTGCGCGGGTCGGGGCCCGAGGGTCTGATCCTGCGGGCGGACGTGGAGGCGGCGCTGCGGGCGCCGGAGCCGGTTCCCGTCCCGATGCCGACCGCCCTGGCTCCGCAAGGGGAGCGGATTCCGCTCAAGGGGGTGCGGGGCGCGGTAGCGGAGAAGCTGTCGCGCAGCCGGCGGGAGATCCCGGACGCCACCTGCTGGGTCGACGCGGACGCCACCGAGCTGATGGCGGCCCGGGCCGCGATGAACGCGGTGGGCGGGCCCAAGATCTCGGTGCTCGCGCTGCTGGCCCGGATCTGCACGGCGGCGCTGGCCCGGTACCCGGAGCTGAACTCCAGGGTGGACCTGGCGGCGGGCGAGATCGTCCGGCTCCCGGCCGTCCACCTCGGCTTCGCCGCACAGACCGAGCGGGGCCTGATGGTCCCGGTGGTCCGGGATGCCCAGAGCCGGAATCCGGAGTCCCTGTCGGCGGAGTTCGCCCGCCTCACGGAACTGGCCCGGGCCGGGAAGCTGGCGCCGGCCGACCTCACGGGCGGGACGTTCACCCTCAACAACTACGGGGTGTTCGGGGTCGACGGCTCCACGCCGATCATCAACCACCCGGAGGCGGCGATGCTCGGCGTGGGCCGGATCATGCCGAAGCCGTGGGTGCACGGGGGTGAGCTGGCGGTCCGCCAGGTCGTCCAGCTGTCGCTCACGTTCGACCACCGGGTCTGCGACGGTGGCACGGCGGGCGGCTTCCTGCGGTACGTCGCCGACTGCGTGGAGTCCCCGGCGGTCTTGCTCCGCAGCCTGTAGCCGGTGTAGGGGACCGCTGCGCGGAGCGGTCCCCTACCCGCCCTTCCCCCTCCCCCACACTCCGTCCGGGGGGACCCCACCCGGGCTCCGCCCCGGACCCCGCGCCTCAAACGCCGGCGCGGCTGAAGAGTCGCCTCAAACTCCGGCGAGACTGAATTGCCCTCCCGGCGGCGGGAAGTGTCCAGACCACACCGGCCACATCCGGCCTGGCTGCCCAGGCCGATTGCCTCCCGGCGGGGGGAAGCCTTAGACGGCGCCGGCCACATCCTGCCCCGCCGCCCAGGCTGAATTGCCCTCCCGGCGGCGGGAAGTGTCCAGACCACAGCGGCCACATCCAGCCTCGCCGGCGTTTGAGGCGCGGGGTACGGGGCGGAGCCCCGGGCATTGAGCCGCACCGACCCACAGGCCCGGCCCCGCCACCGGCCCCGGCCCCGGACGGAGTCCGAGGGGCGGGTCCGGGCAGCGCCCGGGTGGGGGGCGCCGCGCTCAGAGCGTGAGCAGCAGTTTGCCCACGTGGCTGCTCGACTCCATGGCCCGGTGGGCCTCGGACGCCTCCGCCATCGGGAACGTCGCGTGCACCACCGGCCGTACCCGCCCCGCCGAAACCAGCGGCCACACGTGTTCCCGTACGGCGGCGACGATGGCCGCCTTCTCCTCCAGCGGCCGGGCCCGCAGCGTGGTGGCGGTGATCGCCGCCCGCTTGGCGAGCAGCGCGCCGAGGTTCAGCTCGGCCTTCACCCCGCCCTGGAGCCCGATGACCGCCAGCCGGCCGTTCACGGCGAGGGCGTCCACGTTCCGGGAGAGGTACTTGGCGCCCATGATGTCCAGGATCACGTCCGCCCCGGCCCCGCCGGTCGCCGCCTTCAGCTCCGCCACGAAGTCCTGTTCGCGGTAGTCGATCAGGAGGTCGGCGCCCAGCTCCTTGCAGCGCGCGAGTTTCTCCGGGCCCCCGGCCGTCACCGCGACCGTCGCGCCGACCGCCTTCGCCAGCTGGATCGCCATCGTCCCGATGCCGCTGGACCCGCCGTGCACCAACAGGGTCTCACCGGGCCGCAGCCCGGCCACCATGAACACGTTCGACCACACCGTCGCGACGACCTCGGGCAGCGCGGCCGCCGTCACCAGGTCCACGCCCGCCGGCACCGGCAGCAGCTGGCCCACCGGGACGGCCACCTTCTGCGCGTACCCGCCGCCGCTCAGCAGGGCGCACACCTCGTCGCCCACGGACCAGCCGGACACCCCCTGCCCGATCGCGGCGATCCGCCCGGAGCACTCCAGACCCGGGTGGCGCGAGGCGCCGGGCGGGGGATCGTAGAACCCCTGCCGCTGGAGGAGGTCGGCGCGGTTCACGGCGCTCGCCGCGACCTCGACGAGGACCTCGCCGTCGCCCGCCACCGGATCGGGTACGTCGGTCCAGACGAGGGCCTCGGGCCCGCCGGGCTGCTCGATGGTGATCGCATGCATGGCCCGGAGGCTACGCCAATGGGCCGGACCGGAACAGCATCTAGTCGGCGGGGCCCAGCGTCACCGGCCGTGAGGTTGCGGTGCCGCCCGCACGATGGTGATGAGACGGTCCGTCAGCTGAAGCGGGCTCGCGTGCGGGTCGTCGTACGGCAGCAGCCGGTGCCCGCGCAGCACGCTCACCACCAGGTCGTCCGTCTCCCGGACCGACTTGCCCGCCTCGGCCCGGTTGACGGGCCGTTCGATGAGGTCGAGGCCGGTGCCCTGCTGGATCAGGTCCTCCATCACGGTGCCCGCGCTCGGGCTGAGGACCGACAGGCCCAGCAGCCGGCCGGCCGCGCTCGCGCTCGTGATGACCGCGTCCGCTCCGGACTGGCGCAGCAGCGGGGCGTTCTCCTCCTCGCGCACCGCAGCGACGATCTTCGCCCCACGGTTGAGTTGCCGGGCCGTCAGCGTGACCAGGACCGCCGTGTCGTCCCGCTGGGTGGCGATGATGATCTGACGGGCCCTCTGCAGCTCGGCGCGGAGCAGGACGTCGGAGCGGGTGGCATCGCCGACCACGCCCGTGAAGCCCTCCGCGTTGGCCGTGTCGATCACCTTGGCGCTGGGGTCCACGACGACGACCTGATCCTTGGAGAGGCCGGTGGACAGCAGCGTCTGCAGGGCCGAGCGGCCCTTGGTGCCGAAGCCCACGATGACCGTGTGCTCACGCAAGTTCTTCCTCCAGCGGTTCAGCCGCCACTCTTCCCGGGTCCGTTCCGTGAGGACCTCCAAGGTGGTCCCGACCAGGATGATCAGGAACAGCACGCGCAGCGGCGTGATCAAAAGGATGTTCATCAGCCGGGCGCTGTCGCTGTACGGGACGATGTCGCCGTATCCGGTCGTCGACAGCGTCACGGTGGCGTAGTAGACGCAGTCCAGGAAGTCGACCCGGTTGTCGGCGTTGTCGTGGTAGCCCTTGCGGTCGAGCCACACGATCAGGACCGTCAGGCAGAGCACGAACAGGGCCATCAGCAGGCGCCGGGAGACCTGGCGCAGCGGTTTCTCGACGACGCGCTTGGGCAGTTTGATGCGCCGGGAGACGAGCTTCTCGTCCGCGCCCCGGGCCATGGCGTCCTGGCCGTGGAGTTTCACGTGAAACATCCTCCGGAGGCCCACGGCAGATCGAGGATCTCCAGGTCCTGCCCGGACCGCGCCCCGTGCGGCGGTACGACGGCCAGCGCGTCGGCGGCGGCCACGCCGCGCAGCATCGCCGGACCGTTGTAGCGCAGGGGCACCGCGTGATCGCCGCTCAGCAGCACCGGGACCAGCCGGGTGTCGTGCGGGTGGCCGGGCACGTCGTCCTGGACCGTGGCGGTGTAGCGGGGGCGCCGGCGGCGGCCGGCGAGGGCGCGCAGCAGCGGTTCGGCGAGGGTCAGCAGGCCGGAGACGGCGGCGAGCGGGTTTCCGGGCAGCCCGACCAGGTGCCTGCCCTCGGCGCGGTCGCCGATCCGGGCCAGCAGCATCGGATGCCCGGGCCGTACGGCCACCCCGTCGACCAGGAGTTCGGCGCCGGCCCGGGCCAGCACGGGGTGGACGTGGTCGACGGGCCCGGAGGCGGTGCCGCCGGTGGTGACGACGACATCGGCGGCGGAGGTGGTGACGGCGTGGAAGAGGGCCTCGGCCCCGGCCGGGTCGTCGCCGAGCCGCCGGGTGCCGATGACCTCGGCGCCGAGGCGGGTGAGCCAGGGGCCGAGCATGGGGCTCAGCGCGTCCCGGATCAGGCCGTCGTGCGGGCGGCCCGCGGTCAGCAGTTCGTCGCCGAGGACCAGGATCTCCACCCGGGGCCGGGGGCGGGTGGTCAGCTCGTCGTACCCGGCGGCCGCGGCGAGGCCGAGGACGGCGGGGGTGACCAGGGACCCGGGGGGCAGCAGCAAGTCGCCGGAGCGGCACTCCTGGCCGCGCGGGCGCATGTCCTGGCCGGTGAGGACGGGCCGGTCGGCGAAGAGCTGGGTGCCGCTCTCACGGCAGTGCTCGCTGCGGATGACGGCGGTGGTGTCCACGGGGATCCGGGCGCCGGTGGCGATCCGTACGGCCTCGCCGTCCGCGAGGGGCGCGGGCCGGTCGGAGCCGGCCAGTACCCCGCCGCCCGCGCGGACCGACCACGGGCCGGGGCCGGCGACGGCCCAGCCGTCCATGGCGGAGGTGTCGAAGGACGGCAGGTCGGTCAGGGCGTCCAGCGGCGTCGCCAGCACCTCGCCGAGGGCGTCCGCGAGCGGGACCCGATGGGTGCGCGGCCGCGTCCCGGCCCCGGCGTGGACGGCCGCGTCCCGGGCCCGCGGCCAGGCGCAGGCGCGGTGCCCGCCGGACCCGCCGCCCTTGGGGGACGGCCGGACGAGGGCCAGGGCCTCCTCAAGGGCCTGCTCGGGCGTGGCC
>NZ_JAGGOZ010000028.1:96627-112335 GCF_018614075.1 Streptomyces sp. ISL-94
GTGGCCTGCGGCGGTGCGGCGCCGGAGCCGGAGGAGGCGGGGGAGCCGCCGGAGTCGGGGGTGGCGAGGGAGGGGGAGGGGGAGCCGGCGGCCCCGGCCAGGGACTGGTCCAGGGCGCGTTCGGCGTCGGTGGGGGTCATCCGGAGCCGTTCTGTTGGGGGTCGGCGGCGTCGGCCGCCGCCTCGGCGGCCCAGCGCAGCGCCAGGTCGGCGGCCTTGCGGGAGGCCTCGGCCACGGCCTGGGCGGGGTCCGCCCCGGCGGCCTCGGCCCGGGCGGCCGCGTAGCCGACCAGGAACGTGGTCAGGGGGGCGGCGGGCCGGTCGACGCCGTGGGCGGCGTCACGGGCGAGGTCGAGCAGGGACTTGACGTCGACGGGGAGGTCGATGCCCAGCTCGTTCTTGACGGCGGTGATCCATTGGTCCAGCACGGTTCCATGCTCCCTGATCCGGGCGCGGGCGGCGGCGAGATCGTCCCAGGTGTCGCAGTCGAAGGAGGCGAGGGGCTGCGCCTCGACACGGGTGAGGTCCAGTTCGGCGGTGAGGCTGCGCAGCGGGAGCCCCGTCAGCCGGCCGTGTTCGGTGGCGAGCAGGGCGATCTCGCGGCGGAGGGGCTCGGCCCGGTAGGCGGCGACCAGCGGCTGGTCCCTGCCGTCGGCGTCCCGCAGCAGGGCCCCCTCGCCGGCCGCGGCACCGTCGAGCAGCGACCGTACGGTCTCCCGGTCCAGGAACGGCAGGTCGGCGGAGAGTACGAGGACCAGCTCGGCCGCGGTCTGCCGCAGTCCGGCGTCCAGCGCGGCCACCGGGCCGCCGCCGGGCGGCTCCTCGCGGGCCCAGCGCACGGGGCGCGCGGTCGCCCGGCGCCCGCCGACCACGACGGTGGTGCCGGCGTCCGCGCAGGCGTCGAGGACCCGGTCGAGGAGCGCGCGGCCGCCGACGCTCAGCGCGGGCTTGTCGGCCCCGCCGAGACGCCGCGCGGCGCCGCCGGCCAGCACGATCGCGTCGTAGCTCATGCCCCAGAGTATGCGGCGGCCGTGTCGCCTCCGGGGAGCCCCGATCAACTGCCGCTCATCGTCCGGACCGGGAGTCCGCCGGCCGGGCGGAGGGTTCCGGGGGTTCCCCGGGCACCGGCATGCGGGCGATGAAGGGGCCCGCCGCCAGGGCGGCACCGGCCGCGGCCAGGGAGAGCAGGCCGCCCGCGTAGAGCACCCAGCGGACGCCCCAGTGCTCGGCGAGCCGCCCGGCGAGGAGCGCGCTCAGGGGGGTCGTGCCCTGGAAGACCAGGGTGTAGAGGGCCATCACCCGGCCCCGGAAGCGGGGGTCCGAGCCGAGCTGGACGCGGTGGTTCGAGGCCTGCGCGAAGTACATCATCGCGAAGCCGGTCAGCCCGAGGAGCAGACAGGCCGTGGGCAGGTCCGGGGCGAGGCCCGTGACGGCCTCCAGGGCGCCGAAGGCCAGCGCCGAGCCCGCCACGACCAGGGCCGTCGGCCGCCCCCGCCGGGCCGTGGTCACGAAGGCCGCCAGCAGCGAGCCCGCCGCGAGCGCGCTGCTCAGCAGCCCGAAGGTGGTCGAGTCCGTGTGGAACTCCGTCTTGGCCAGCAGGGGCAGGGTGAGCTGGAAGGTGTAGCCGACCAGACCGAGCACGCCCACCAGGGCCATCGGCAGCATGATGTCGGGGCGCCGGCGGATGTAGCGCAGCCCGTCCACCACCCGGGGCCGGCGCGGCCGCGCGGTCGCCCGGTGGAGTTCCGCCGGCCGCATCATCACCACGCTGACCACGGTCGCCAGGTAGCTGACGGCGTTGACCAGCACCACCGCGCCGACGTCGAGACGGGCGATGAGCAGGCCCGCGACGGCCGGCCCCACCACCCGCGCGAGATTGAAGTACGCGGCGCTCATCGCCGACGCGTTCGGCAGCAGCTCGCTGCCCACCATCTCGCTCACGAAAGAGATGCGGGTGGGCGCCTCGACGGAGTTCACCGTGCCGAGGGCGAGCGCGAACAGCCAGATGTGCCACAGCTGCACGTCCCCGATCAGGACCCACAGCCCCAGGGCCAGCGCGAGGACCGCCGCCGCCAGGTTCGCGAGGATCAGCAGGTGCCGTTTGTCGTACCGGTCCGCCAGCCGTCCTCCGTACAGCGTCAGCAGCAGGACGGGCGTGAACTGCATCGCCGTCACCACGCCCAGCGCGGTGCCCGAGTCCCCCGACAGGTCCAGCACGAGCCAGTCCTGGGCGATGACCATCATCCAGGTGCAGGTGGCGGACAGGACCTGCCCGAGGACGAACAGCCTGAAGTTGCGCACCGCCAGCGACTGGAAGGTGCGCTCCAAGGTCTTCACGTTCGGTCGGTTCCCCTCTCGGAGCCGTGGCCGCGCCCGCACGACGAAAGGCGGGCCCGGAGCGCGCTGGGCGCGGTCCGGGCCCGCCTTCATCCTGCCGAAACGGGGGGCTAGAGGTAGGGACCCGAGCGGATGGCGCCGTGTGCGCCGTCCTCGTCGTCGTCGTGCGAGGCGCCGGGCGGGAGTGCGCGGCGCATCTGCTCCAGCTGGGCCCGCGCCGCCATCTGCTGCGCGAAGAGAGCCGTCTGGATGCCGTGGAAGAGGCCTTCCAGCCACCCCACCAACTGCGCCTGGGCGATCCGCAGTTCCGCCTCGGAGGGGATGGCCTCCTCGGTGAACGGCAGCGACAGGCGCTCCAGTTCTTCCACGAGCTCCGGGGCCAGGCCGTCCTCGAGCTCCTTCACCGAGGCGGCATGGATGTCCTTGAGCCGGACCCGGCTCGCCTCGTCCAGAGGCGCGGCGCGTACCTCTTCCAGGAGTTGCTTGATCATGCTTCCGATCCGCATGACCTTGGCGGGCTGTTCGACCATCTCCGTCACCGGGACCTCGCGCGACTCGTCATCGGCGCCGCCGACCGCCGTCCCGTCCTGTCCCACGATCAGGACGTGCGGGGGACTGTCCTGCGACCGTTCACTCCTCGGCATCTCCATGCCGTCATTCTCTCGCACACCTTCGTACTCACACGGTGTGCCCCCGTACAGGCGTGATCCACCCTGTACGGAGGCACCGTGTTACTCCGCGTGTGCTATCCGGCGGCGCGTCGCGCGAGCGCCCCGCCCGAGCGGGTCACCAGCGCCGCCAGCAGCCCCGCGCCCAGCGGGACGAGGACGATCAGCGCGCCCAGGGTCTCCCACGGCACGGCGATCGGGACGTACGCCCCGGTGCTGTCCGAGCCGATGTGGCCCATGGCGATGCCGTTCTCGTAGAGCCGCTCCAGGTCCCGCCGTTCGAGGAGCCGCAGGCCCACCGCGGGCAGCACCCCGGCCGCCGAGCCCAGCACGACCCCCATCAGGGCCACCACGGCGCACTGCAAGCCGCTGAGCGTCCGCCGGACCCGCGGGGCCGCGCCGACCGCGGCGAGGGTCTTCAGGTCCGCCTCGGCGTCGGCCTGGGCGAGCCCGGTGGCGATGCCGGCCGCGCCGACCGTGACCAGGCCCGCGAAGACGCTCAGGAGGAGCAGGACGAGGCCGTTGTTGCCCTGGTATCCCGCCTCGATCTCCAGGGAGGCGTCCACCCCCATACGGTCGAACGCGCCGTCCAGCCGCTGCCGCTGCTCCGTCGAGACCGTCCCGTCGAGGGTGAAGTACGAGCCGAACGGTACGGCCGTCAGCCCGGCCTTCTTGGCCGTGTCGGGCGGCAGCACCAGCTTGAGGCCGTAGCCGGAGACGCCGTCGGGCAGCTGGTAGACGGTGAGGACCTTGTCCTCGCCCGGCGGATCCTCGCTCCGCGCCCTCGCGCTGTCGGCCTTCTCCGCGTCGGTGACCAGGCGCAGGGTGACCTTGCCGTCCTTCACGTTGCGCTTGTCGAAGGAGACCGCCCGGCCCGCCTTGAGGGCGGAGGCGGCACCCGGGTCGGTGACGGCGAGCGCTGTCAGCAGCCTTTCGTCGGCGACCACCGTCTCGTGCTCCTTGCCGAACCGGCTCTCCGCGCACCGCCAGTCGTCGCGCAGGGCCCGGGCCTGCTCCGGGGTGAAGGACGCGACCCCGTTGGGGGCCTCGTAGAGCGGGCAGCGCTGCTCCTTGGGCGTGATGAGCTCGGCCCGTCCACAGCCCTGCTCCATGGAGTAGCCGTCGCAGCCGGGCCTGCCGACCACGAGCCGGTCCACGTCCGCCCGCACGGCCAGCGGGAACTCCTTGGCGAGCGCCTCGCGTACCGCCGGCACGTCCTTGTGGCCGGTGGTGTCGCCCAGGGCCACCAGCCCCGAGCCGTAGGGGTAGGAGGCGACGTACTCGTGCCGCTGCTCGAGGTCCCGGCTGTGCTCGTACGTGGCCACCGCGACGGTGCCGGCGACGGCGGCCAGGACGGCGGCCACGGCCGGTGCCGTACGCCCCCGGTTGCGCACGGCGTCGCGCAGCGCGAGCCGCGGCGACAGCGGCAGCCACCGGCCCATCCGGCCGAAGAGCCCGACCAGGACGGGGGTGAGGGCGACGATGCCGAGTTCGGCGATGGCGCTGCCGCCCGCCACGACCGTGGAGCCCATCCCCGGGGTGGTGCCGTACAGGGCGATGGCGGCGCCCCCCGCGACGGCGAGCAGGCCGAGGACGGGCAGCACCCGGTTGGCGCGGCGGACCCCCCGTCGGCCGGTCAGCGAGGCCAGCACGGTCTGCCGGGACGCGGTGACCGCCGGGACGATCGCGGACAGCAGGCCGGTCAGGACGGCGAGCAGCGCGATGGCGGCCAGTTCCAGCGGCCGTACCTCGAAGCCGCCGAAGCGCTTGCCGAGGAATTCCTCGAGCAGCGGCCGCAGCCCGACGGTGAGGGCAACGCCGATGGCGGTGCCGATGACGGCGGCCGCGGCGCCGATGACCAGGCCGCCGGAGAGCACGATGGAGCGGATGTGCCGCCGGTCACCGCCGTTGGCCCCGACCAGCCCGAGCTGACGGCGCGAGCGGCGGGCGCCCACGGCGAAGGCGGGACCGGCGAGCAGGCAGATCTCCAGCATGGCGAGGCCGACGACGGTGGCCAGCACGGCCAGTTCGGTGGCCCGGGTGTTGGAGGAGGTGAACTGGTCCTTGGGCTGCTGCTGGTAGAGCGGCACCTCGGAGTCGGCCGGCGGGTCGAGCATGACGGCGCGGGAGAGGACCGCCACCCCCTTGGAGTTGGCCGCCTTGACCATGTTCCACGTGAAACCATCGCCGCCCACCGAGACGAGGTAGGAGTCCTGGGCCCGTACCGCGCTCGCACCGGAGGCCTGGAGTGCCGCGTCGAGCGGGCCGATCAGAGTCCCGGGCGGGGCGATGACCTCGTCCTTCTTGAGGTCGGAGGGCAGTTCGTAGGCTCCGACGATCTTGTACGAGGCGGTGCTGCCGCGCGGGGTGACCGAGGAGCCGACGAACCGGCCGGAGTGCCTCAGGAAGGCGTTGGTGGCGATGACCTCGCCCGCGCCCTCGGGGAGGCGGCCGCGGTCGAGCGTGATCAGGCCCGCGGCCAGCGGGTGGTGCACGTCCAGTTCGCGGAACTCGATGGCGAGCACTCCGTGGGCGGTGTGGACCTTGGCGTAGGCGTGGCTGTCCTTGAGCGACTGCGCCCCCTGCGGGATCGCCGAGGCGGCCGGCTCCCGGTCCGCGTCCTTCCCCTGGGACGGGGAGTAGGCGTCGTAGCCTCCGACCGGCGCGTAGCCGGTGCCCGTCGGCTCCTGGTAGATGGCCGTCCCCGTGTGCGAGGACTCCATCCGGGCGTCGGCGCTGCCGAGTTGCCGGGTCAGTTCCTGTTCCACGGTCAGCTCGCCGCTGCGGAAGGTCAGGTCGGCGGCGCTCACGCCGACGATCGGCAGGGCGATCATCGAGAGGACGAGGACGCTGCGGCCCTTGGAGCGCCAGGCGTCGCGGCGGGCGATGCGGATGGCCGCGACCCAGGAGTGGTACCAGGAGATCACTGGCCGGCCGCCTGCCCCGAGAGGAGCGAGTCAGCCTGGCTGCGCAGGGTCTCGTCGACCACGCTGCCGTCGCGCAGGAAGACGACGCGGTCCGCCCACGCGGCGAAGCGCGGCTCGTGCGTGACGAGGACCCCGGCCGCGCCGGCGTCGCAGCGGGAGCGCAGCAGGGCGAGGACGGATTCGCCGGTCTCGGAGTCCAGGGCGCCGGTGGGCTCGTCGGCGAGGACCAGGCGGCGGTCGCCGACGAGGGCGCGGGCTATGGCCACGCGCTGCTGCTGGCCGCCGGACATCTCGTCGGGGAAGCGGTCGGCGAGCGAGCCCAGGCCCATCTCCTCCAGAGCGGCGAGCGCGCAGGCGCGGCCCTTGCGGGCGGAGGTGCCGTCGAGCTCCAGGGGCAGGGCGACGTTCTCGGCGGCGGTGAGGGCCGGGATCAGGTTGTAGTCCTGGAAGACGTAGCCGATGCTGCGGCGGCGCAGCGCGGCCAGCTCCTTGCGGCGCGCCGTGGTGATGTCGGTTCCCTCGACGACGACCCGGCCGCTGGTGGGGGTGTCGAGGCCGCCGGCGAGGGTGAGCAGCGTGGACTTCCCGGAGCCGGACGGGCCCATGACGGCCACGAGTTCGCCGGGGAAGACGGAGAGGTTGATCCCGCGCAGGGCGTGCACCTCGGTGGCTGCGCTGCCGTGGGTGCGGACGAGCTGGTCCAACTGGAGCACGGGTTGCCGGGCGTGATGCTGGTCAGGCATGAAAGGGTCCCCCCTGAAAGGTGGTTCAGCCCCGCCGCGTGCGGGCGGTACGGGCTCGGGCGGTGGTGGCCGGGACGGCGGTCGGCGCGGGGCCGGCGGAATCGGCTCCGGCTTGGGCTCCGGCGCTGGCTCCGGCGTCGGCTGCGGCGTCGGCTGCGGCGTCGGCCCTGGCTCCGGCGTCCGCGGCCTGGGGCGGTGCGGGGGCGGCGGCTCCCCCGTCGGCCGGCCGGGAGAGCCGTACGAGCCGGGTCTCGCAGTGGTCGAGCCAGCGGGCCTCGGCCTCGGTCTGGAAGATCAGCTGTTCCAGCACCAGCAGCCAGGCCACGTCGTCGCGTTCGCGGGACTGCCCGCTCTCGACCGCCGCGAGCGCGGTGGCCTTGAGCCGGGTGTAGTCCTGCATCGCCTTGATCGTGGCGTGCCGCTGCGCCTGGATGACGGCGCGGATGTCCACGCCGGGAGCGCCCACGGCCATGGCGAGCTTGATGGCCAGCTCGTCGCGGGGCGGGTTGGCGCGGTCGACGGGGCGCTCGTACCACTCGCGCAGTTCGGCGCGCCCGTCGTCGGTGATGGCGTAGAGGGTGTGCCCGGCGGCGTCCTCGCCGCCGGGGGCGACGAGGACGTCGCGTTCCAGGCGGGCGAGGGTGGTGTACACCTGCCCGACGTTGAGCGGCCAGGTGGAGCCGGTGCGGGATTCGAACTCGGTGCGCAGCTGGGAGCCGTACCGAGGACCCCGTTCCAGCAGGGCGAGAAGCCCGTGACGGATCGACATACCGAGTATGTATACCGAGTATGCTCACGCTCGGCAACCCTCCCCGGGCGTAGTCCGCAAGGGGGAGGCGGCGGGCCCGACAGGGGGTCAGAGGCCCCGGCGCAGCCGCATGCCGAGGTAGCCCAGGCCCACCCCCATCAGGGCGCATCCGGTGCCCAGCGGGAGTATGTGCGCGGCCAGGTCGGCGGCCCGCTCGTTGGGCTCGGTGCCGACCACGGTGACCGCCTGGGGCGGGCTTGGCGCGACCAGGGGGGGCGGGGCCGGCGGCTCGGTGTGCGGCGGCCGTACGGGCAGCGGGCGGGAGGCCACCAGCATCTCCGGGTTGGCGGGCTCCCCGACGGGTCTGCCCGGCCGTTCCCGCCCGACCCCGGCGGGACTGCCGGCCAGCTCCGCGCCGGGATCGTCCGCTACGACGGCACGCGGCACGGCAGCGGCGCGCGGGGCGGCGCCGGGCGCGGCGCCGAGGGGCACGGCGCATGCGGATCCGGCGGGGACCAGTGCGGCGGCGGCCAGCGCGGCACAGGCCAGCCAGCGCGGCGGGCGGAAGCCATGGATCACGGGGAGCCCCTCCGTCCCGAGCAGCCACGATGTTGGGCTCAGGTTTACACAGGGGGACAAAAGCGGCATCCGGGGCGCCCCATGAGGGTGCCCGGGATGCCGGTCTGGCGCAGTGCGGCGCTTCCCGCTCCTACTCCGGGTTGCCGGTCGACACGGTCAGCGTGTATTCCGTGCCTTCCTTCTCGATCTTGTCCCCGGCCCTGGGGACCTGCTCCAGCACGGTGTCCTCGGCCCACACGCCGTCGTCCTTCGGGACGACCGTGTACTTGCCGCCCGAGGCCTGGATGCACGCCTTCACGGAGATCAGGTCCTTGTACTTCAGGTCCGGCGCCGTGTACTTGCCGGCCTCACTGAAGTGCTTCGACGGCTCCTTGCACTTGGCCGCGTCGATAACGCGGGACCGGTCCGGCCCCTTGAAACCGGCCTTGGCGGAGCCGGACCCCGCCGCCGACGGCCCCGCGCTCGCGCTGTTCGAGCCGGCCGGGGTGTCCGTGCTGTCGTCCATTTTGAGCGCCGCGATCAGACCGCCGACGGCCAGCAGCGCCACCACGATCGCGCCCACGATCACCGGCGTGTTCTTCTTGCCGCCGCCGACACCGCTGCCGCCTCCGGCCGTACCGGCCTGGCCCGCCGAGCTCGCCGGGGAGATCGTGTACGGCGGCGGGGTCTGCGGCGCGTACTGCTGCTGAGGCACCGGCGCCGGCGGGTGCGGGTAGGCGTAGCCGCCCTGCGCGTGCTGCTGGTGCTGGTGCTGGTACTGCGGGGCCGGCGTGGGCGCGTACGGCGACTGGTACGGCTGCTGCACCGACTGCGGCGGCGCCTGGAAGCCGGAGTCGACCGGCGGGAACACGGCCGAGGACACCCCCGCCCCGCTGCCGCCGGTGGCGGCGCCCTGGACGATGACCGGAGCCCCGGTCTGCCCGGAGGCCAGCACCCGTGCGATCTCGTCGCCCATGGCCGCGGCCGTGGGGAAGCGCTCGTTCGGGTTCTTCTTCAGGGCCCGCGCCACCAGCGCGTCCATCGCCGGGGTCACGGACCGGTTGATGGAGGACGGAGCGACCGGCTCCTCCTGCACGTGCGCGTACGCGATGGCCAGCGGCGAGTCGGCGTCGAAGGGGATCCGCCCGGTCAGCAGCTGGAAGAGCATGATGCCGACGGAGTACAGGTCGGAGCGGGCATCGACCCCGCGGCCCAGCGCCTGCTCGGGCGACAGGTACTGCGGGGTGCCGACGACCATGCCGGTCTGCGTCATCGAGGTGACACCGGACTGCATGGCGCGGGCGATGCCGAAGTCCATGACCTTGACCACGCCGCGCTTGGTCATCATCACGTTGCCGGGCTTGATGTCGCGGTGGACGAGCCCCATCTCGTGGCTGGTCTCCAGCGCGGCCAGCACATCGGCCGTCACCTTCAGCGCCTTGTCCGCCGGCATCGCGCCGTACTGCGCGATGTCCGCCTGAAGCACGGAGCCGAGCGGCTGCCCCTCCACGTACTCCATGACGATGTACGGCATGACGGAGCCGTCGAACTCGTCCTCGCCGGTGTCGAAGACGGACACGATGTTGGTGTGCGACAGTTTGGCTACAGCCTGGGCCTCGCGCCGGAAGCGCTCGCGGAAGGACTGTTCCCGGCCCAGCTCGGTGTGCAGCGTTTTGATCGCGACCTGGCGGTCGAGCGCCGTGTCGTACGCGAGGTACACCGCGGCCATGCCGCCCTCGCCGAGCAAATCCCTTAGCTGGTAACGGCCGCGGGCCAGGGAACCGCCTGCGTACCGGCCCTGAGTGCCGTCCTGGCTCATGACTGTTGCTTCCCCTCGAGCTGCTGGTGTCGCGCCCAGTCTGCCGGAGGGCAAGCACACGTCAAGCCAGGTTCCCGTTCCGTGACCACGCGTGCACGGGGCGCCCATGTCCGAACGCTGACCGGTTCCGAGGCTGTAGCGTTCACCGGAGCACCAGAGCACTATGCAGAGGACCTACCGCTGAGCGGCGGCCAAGAGAGACGACGGCGAGGACTGATGGCACCCGAACCCGAGGCAGGCGGCGCCGGGATGGCTGAAGACCCTTCGAACTGGGGCGCCGGCGGCCTGGTGGGAGACGGCCGTTACCGGCTGACCCACCGGCTGGGCCGTGGCGGCATGGCCGAGGTCTTCGCCGCCGAAGACGTGCGGCTGGGCCGCACCGTGGCCGTGAAGCTGCTGCGCGCGGACCTGGCCGAGGACCCGGTGTCCAAGGCCCGCTTCACGCGCGAGGCACAGTCGGTCGCGGGGCTCAACCACCACGCGGTCGTCGCCGTCTACGACTCGGGCGAGGACAAGGTCGGCCCGAGCACCGTCCCGTACATCGTGATGGAGCTCGTCGAGGGCCGCACCATCCGCGACCTGCTGCTCAGTGCGGAGGCCCCCGGCCCCGAGCAGGCGCTGATCATCACCTCGGGCGTCCTTGAAGCGCTCGCGTACTCGCACCAGCACGGCATCGTGCACCGCGACATCAAGCCGGCGAACGTCATCATCACCGAGACCGGCGCGGTGAAGGTGATGGACTTCGGCATCGCCCGCGCCCTGCACGGCGTCCAGTCGACGATGACTCAGACCGGCATGGTCATGGGCACCCCGCAGTACCTGTCGCCCGAACAGGCCCTCGGCAAGGCCGTGGACCACCGCTCCGACCTCTACGCGACCGGCTGCCTGCTGTACGAACTGCTCGCGCTGCGGCCCCCGTTCACCGGTGAGACCCCGCTGTCGGTGGTCTACCAGCACGTCCAGGACGCCCCGGTGCCGCCCTCGCAGCTGCCCGAGGGCCACCACATCCCGCAGGAGCTCGACGGCCTGGTCATGCGGTCGCTGGCCAAGGACCCGGACGACCGGTTCCAGAGCGCGGAGGAGATGCGCGGGCTGGTCCAGTACGCGCTCCAGATGCTGCACGACCAGGGGCCGAACACCGGCACCTGGAACACCGGCCCGGTCACCATGGCCCTGCCGCACGGCCGGGGCGGCGCCGCCGCCACGACGGCCATGCCCATGGGCGGCCCCGGCAGGCAGCAGCAGCACCCCGCGCACGCCTCGACCTCGCAGTTCCAGCAGCCGATGGTGCCGGCCCTGAACCCGGACGACGGCTCGGCCTTCCCCGGCGGGGGCGGCCACGGCCCGGGCGGGCACGGCGGCGGCTACGAGGACCGGGGCAGCGGCCGCTGGCGGATGTGGCTGTTCGCGGTGCTCGCGATCGTCGCGGTCGCGGCGGGCGTGGCCTTCGCGGTCAAGACCGTGGGCGGCAATGGCGGGCCGAAGGACGGCCCGACGGCCCCCGTCTCCAGCTCCAGCGGCCAGCCGGGCACCTCGGCTTCCCCCGAGCCCTCGACGTCCCCGTCGAGCCATGAGGAGAGCCCCACCTACACCCCGCCCACGGCGACCCGCAACCGGTCGAACAGCTACAGCCCGTCGGCCTCCGCGTCGGAGTCCGAGTCCGCCTCGGCGTCGGCCTCCGCCTCGGCCTCCGCGTCGAAGTCGAGCCCGCCCGCGCCGACGAAGTCCACGCTGCCGTCGGTGCCTCCGACCAAGACCGGGGAGCCGGACATCGGGCGCGGCGCCGGCGAAGAGTGACGGACGCAGAGTGATCTACGGGAACGGGCCCGGCGGAATCAATTCCGCCGGGCCCGTCCCGTACGGCACGGAAAGCGGCTGGTCAGAGCGCGTGCTGGTGCTGCCGGTCAAGATTCCCGGCCAGCGAATGCACGGTCACGAACTGGGGTTCCAGGCGCATGTAGACGGGGTCGAAGACCGCGCCGTCCACGAAATGCGGACCGGGACCGAAGAGTTCCAGTTCGGCGGTGGTGGGTTCGACGATCTGTGCGGTTCCGGTGAACTGGACCGACCACATCAGGGAGTCCGGCGCATTGAAGTTGTCGGCCCCGTACGCCACCACACTGCCGTTGCAGGCCTGGTGGTAGCCGAAGCCGGAGTGCATTCTCAGCACCACCTTGCCGTCCACCACGACGTGGCGGGCGAGGGCGAGGAAGGGCAGCGCGCGCATGCTGGTGGCCACCCGGCCGTACGGCACCCGGCGCAGCAGTTCGATGGCGTGGAGTTCCTCTGGGGACATGCCGTCCACTGTCCGGTAGCGACACGCTGCCGGAAAAGAGGAGCCCGCCCCGACCATCGGGGACGTTGGTCCCGAATGACACACCTCGGGGGGACCGGTCCGCCGCACGGGCGTCACGGTGTGTCACCGTGTCATCGGCCCGGGGGACGGGTCAGGCGCGCTTCTCGGCCTGCAGGCGGGCCACGTAGGCGGCGGCCTGGGAGCGCCGCTCCATGCCCAGCTTGGAGAGCAGGCCGGAGACGTAGTTCTTGATGGTCTTCTCGGCCAGGTGCAGCCGCTCGCCGATGACGCGGTTGGTCAGTCCCTCGCCGATCAGGTCGAGGATCTTCCGCTCCTGGTCGGTGAGGTGGGACAGGCGGTCGTCGCCCTTGCCGTTCTTGCCGTCGCGCAGCCGCTCCAGCACCCGGGCGGTCGCCACCGGGTCCAGCAGCGACTTGCCCGCCGCCACGTCGCGTACGGCGCTGAGCAGCTCATTGCCGCGGATCGCCTTGAGCACGTAGCCGGAGGCGCCGGCCATGATCGCGTCGAACAGCGCCTCGTCGTCGGCGAACGAGGTCAGCATCAGGCACTTGATGTCCTCGCTCTGGGAGCGGACCTCGCGGCAGACCTCCACTCCGCTGCCGTCCGGCAGGCGCACGTCGAGGACGGCCACGTCGGGACGGGTGGCGGGGATGCGCACCAAGGCGTCCGCTGCTGTGCCGGCCTCGCCGACGATCTCGATGTCCTCTTCGACCGACAACAGCTCGTGAACACCCCGACGTACCACTTCGTGGTCGTCCAGGAGGAATACCTTGATTTTTCCGTCTTCGCGCACGAAGTCAGTTTCACACACTCACCCCTTCCCTGCCGGAGTTACCCGGGATAACGTGCCGGTGTTCCGGCCCCCTGCAAGGCTGTGACCAGTGGTTGTTCCCGCTTCCGTGCATTTACTTGGATATCCAAGCAAAATCGCAGGTCAAACGGGGTTTCGCAGTAATGCGGCGCACTGGGTAACGTGCATTGCGCAGGGCACTCGCCGGGGCACCTGTCACGCCTGGATCCCGTACACAGCGCGCACCCACCCCGTGCGCGGGTACAGAGCCAGGTGAGCCGCACTGGACCCCGGAGAACCCGGGTGCCGGACCGACGGAGGAGCACCAAGTGACCGTGGAGAGCACTGCCGCGCGCAAGCCGCGACGCAGCAGCGGCAGCAAGCGGGCGGCAGGCGCGGCAAGCGCCGCCAAGCCCGCCGCTGCCACCGCGCAGACGCAGGACGCTGAACCTCAGCTCGTACAGCTGCTGACGCCCGAAGGGGTTCGCATCGACGACGCGGACAACGCGGAGAACGCGGAGTTCACCCCCTTCGTCGCCGACATCACCACCGAGGACCTGCGCGGGCTGTACCGCGACATGGTCCTCACCCGCCGATTCGACGGTGAGGCGACCTCGCTCCAGCGTCAGGGCGAACTGGGCCTGTGGGCCTCGCTCCTCGGCCAGGAGGCGGCGCAGATCGGCTCCGCCCGGGCGCTGAACGACGACGACTACGTCTTCCCGACCTACCGTGAGCACGGTGTGGCCTGGTGCCGCGGCGTCGACCCGACCAACCTCCTCGGCATGTTCCGCGGTGTGAACCACGGCGGCTGGGACCCGAACACCAACAACTTCCACCTGTACACAATCGTCATCGGCTCGCAGACGCTCCACGCGACCGGCTACGCGATGGGTGTGGCCAAGGACGGCGCCGACTCCGCGGTCATCGCGTACTTCGGCGACGGCGCGTCCAGCCAGGGCGACGTGGCCGAGGCGTTCACCTTCTCGGCCGTCTACAACTCCCCCGTGGTGTTCTTCTGCCAGAACAACCAGTGGGCGATCTCCGAGCCCACCGAGCGCCAGATGCGCGTGCCGCTCTACCAGCGCGCGCAGGGCTTCGGCTTCCCGGGCGTCCGCGTCGACGGCAACGACGTCCTGGCCTGCCTGGCCGTGACCCGCTGGGCCCTGGACCGGGCGCGCCGCGGCGAGGGCCCGACCCTGGTCGAGGCGTTCACGTACCGGATGGGCGCGCACACCACCTCCGACGACCCGACCAAGTACCGGCGGGACGAGGAGACGGCGGCCTGGGAGGCCAAGGACCCGATCCTGCGCCTGAGGACCCACCTGCTCGCCACCGGCGGCGCCGACGAGGCCTTCTTCGCGGGGCTGGAGGCCGAGAGCGAGGCGCTGGGCAAGCGGGTGCGCGAGGCCGTGCGCGCCATGCCCGACCCGGACACCATGGCGATCTTCGAGAACGTCTACGCGGACGGGCACGCGCTCGTCGACGAGGAGCGCGCGCAGTTCGCGGCCTACCTCGCGTCCTTCGAGGGTGGGGAGTGACCACCATGGCCATCGAGAAGATGTCGATCGCGAAGGCGCTCAACGAGTCGCTGCGCAAGGCCCTGGAGACGGACCCCAAGGTCCTGATCATGGGCGAGGACGTGGGCAAGCTGGGCGGTGTCTTCCGGATCACCGACGGCCTGCAGAAGGACTTCGGCGAGGAGCGGGTCATCGACACCCCGCTCGCCGAGTCGGGCATCGTCGGCACGGCGATCGGGCTCGCGCTGCGCGGCTACCGGCCGGTCGTGGAGATCCAGTTCGACGGGTTCGTCTTCCCGGCGTACGACCAGATCGTCACGCAGCTCGCGAAGATGCACGCGCGCGCCCTGGGCAAGATCAAGATGCCGGTCGTGGTGCGCATCCCGTACGCGGGCGGCATCGGCGCCGTCGAGCACCACAGCGAGTCCCCCGAGACGCTCTTCGCGCACGTCCCGGGCCTCAAGGTGGTCTCGCCGTCGAATCCGAGCGATGCGTACTGGATGCTCCAGCAGGCGATCCTCAGCGACGACCCGGTGATCTTCTTCGAGCCGAAGCGGCGCTACTGGGACAAGGGCGAGGTCGATGTCGAGGCCATCCCCTACGAGCTGCACAAGGCGCGCGTGGCGCGCGAGGGCTCGGACATCACGCTGGCGGCGTACGGCCCGATGGTAAAGGTCTGCCTGGAGGCGGCGGCCGCGGCGGCCGAGGAGGGCAAGTCGGTGGAGGTCGTCGACCTGCGCTCGATGTCCCCGGTCGACTTCGACGGGATCCAGGCGTCGGTGGAGAAGACCCGCCGGCTCGTGGTCGTCCACGAGGCGCCGGTGTTCCTGGGCGTGGGCTCGGAGGTCGCCGCCCGCATCACGGAGCGGTGCTTCTACCACCTGGAGGCGCCGGTGCTGCGCGTGGGCGGTTTCCACGCTCCGTATCCGCCGGCCCGCCTGGAGGACGAGTACCTGCCGGGCCTGGACAGGGTGCTCGACGCCGTCGACCGCTCGTTGGCGTACTGAGGAGAGCCCTGCGATGACGATCCGCGAATTCAAGATGCCCGATGTGGGCGAGGGCCTCACCGAGGCCGAGATCCTCAAGTGGTACGTCCAGCCGGGTGACACGGTCACCGACGGGCAGGTCGTCTGCGAAGTCGAGACGGCCAAGGCCGCCGTCGAGCTGCCGATCCCCTTCGACGGGGTCGTGCACGCGCTCCTCTTCGAGGAGGGCACCACGGTCGACGTCGGCCAGGTGATCATCTCGGTGCAGACGGAGGCCGGCGCCGGCGCCGAGGCCCCGG
>NZ_JAGGOZ010000002.1 GCF_018614075.1 Streptomyces sp. ISL-94
ACAACCGAGAACAGGCCCTAGTACCGGCCGTGGCCCTGGTCGTCGTCCTGGCGGTCCTCACCGCCCGGCACGCCGAGCGGCGCATCCCGGTGCAGCGGACGAAGCGGATGACGGGCCGCTGGCGGCACGCCACCGACACCGTCCACATCCCTATTCGCCTCGACCAGGCCGGCTACAACCCGATGGTCTGGGCGTCCCTCGCCGTGTTCGCGCCGGCGTGGCTGTGGCATCTGTCCGGCCCCTGGTACCTCGCGGCGGCCTTCGGGGCCGTCGTCCTCGGCATGTATTGCTGCGCGCTGCGGGTGCTCGACCCCGAGGAGGTGGCCCGTGACATCCGGGGGCAGGGCGGCTTCGTCCCGGGCATCGCTCCGGGCCCGCAGACCGCCGCCTACCTCGGCTCCGTCCGCGCGCGGATGGCCTGGTGGAACGCCCTGTACTCCGGGGTGATCGTGCTGCTGCCGATGGCGGCGCTGACCGCGCTGGGCATCGGAGCGCGGGACCCGCTGAGTGCCCCCGGGATCCTGATGGCCGCCGGCCTCGCGATGATCGTCTCCATGGACGTCGCCCGGCAGGTCGAGAGCTACCTCATGATCGACAGGTACGCGCCGTACCTGCGCTAGCCAGCATTCGCGTACGGGGCATCGCGGGCGCACCCTGGAAGTCAAAGGGTGACCCCTGGAGGTGATGCACCATGTCCACGCTGGTCGGGTGGCATGTGGAGCTGGAGTTCACCGAGGAAGGCCACCGCACGAGTGCGGCGGCCATGGTCAGGCTCGGTGACGGTACTGAGGTGAAGGCGCGCGGCTACGCCCTGCGTCATCCGTCCGACCCGGAGCAGTTGAGGGTCGGAGAGGAGATCGCGGGGGCCCGGGCGCTCATGGATCTCGCGTCGCAGCTGCTGATGAAGGCACACGGTGAGATCGACGAGGTGACGGGCCGGCACTCCTATCCGCTGAGCCACTGATCCACGTCCGCGGCAGGGCGGTCCGGGCGGTGTCCGGGCCGCCCGCTACCGCGTCCGGTGGCGGAAGAGGACGGCCGTCAGGACCAGGGCGAGGGGCCGTGATGCCCACCCACCCGGCCCTGACGCGGCTGCTGGAGTCCTCGGCGTTGGGCTGCTCCGGCGAGCCGGGCTTCCCGTTCCGCTACGCCTTGGGCCGCCTGCTGGACGGCCTGGCGGAACTGATCGACGAGCGGCGCGGCGGGGCGGGCGGCTAGCCGGCCGTGGTCAGGGAGGCGGCGAGGCGCAGGCGTTCGTCCAGCTGCTTCTTCACGCGGTCCAGGGTCTCGGCGTTCTGCTCGGCCAGCCGCTTCTGGTAGGCGACTTCGACGGTGTACCAGGTGCCCACCAGGTTGGTCTGCTTCTTGCAGTCCACGTCCTGCTTGGCGATGGCGATGGCCTGTGGGCTGCTGATGTTGGCGTCGTCGATGCCGGGCGGCTGGTCCACGGGGCTGTTCATGGCGTAGCCGTGCTTGGCCATGCACTCGCTCCAGGACGTGGTGGCCGTACGGACCCGGCTGTCCTCGCGGGAGCGGGCGAAGGCCTCGAAGCCGAAGTTCTGCGGGACCATCAGGTCGACCGTGTCCTTGGACGGCGCGTACAGCTTGAGGGCGCTCTCGCGCAGGCAGCCGCCCGCCGGGACCCTCTGGCCGCCGACGACCGTGGTCGCCACGTCGGACTTCTCCGCCTCCTCCTGGCTCATCGGGACCGGCTTGGAGGGGTCCACGTCCAGCCCGTGGAGCACCAGCTTCTCGTTGGGTCCGAGCGGGGGCTGCGGCTGCCGCTGGGCGGCCTTCGCCGCCGGGTTCTCGTAGCCGATCCGCTCGGCCTCGGCGGCGTCGGAGACCCCGTAGCGCCGGGCGTTGTCCTTCTTGGCGGCCGGGTCGGCCTGGCGCCGCAGCGGGTAGCGGAAGCCGTAGCGCTGCATGCACTGGTCGACGAGGACGTCCTGCGCCTGATCGAGCAGGCCGCGCTGGCGCGGGTCCGGGATGTACGGGTCCAGGGGGAAGGCGAGGTCCCGGCTCGCGAGCAGCGTCGGTACGGTGCCGATCGCGGGTTCCTTGCCGGAGTCGCCGCTGCCGCTGCTGTTGCCGCCGTCGGAGGAGGAGCAGCCGGCCAGCAGGAGCGCCAGGGCGGCTGCGGAGGCCGCCAGGGCGGGCAGGGCGGGACGCGGCGGGAACATGGTGACTCCGGAGGGCGGGGGCAGGGGGGGGCGGCTGCGGTGCGGGGGGCGGCAGCCCCGCCCGGCGGCGGAGGCGGAACTGCCGCTTCGTGCGTGCGCGCCTAGACGAAGAAGGCCGAGGAGATCGTGTTGGTGAACGTCGAGGTGGTGTTGCCCCGGGCACCGACCGGGAGGGTGGCGCTGTAGCCCTGGCCCGCCCAGCCGGTGTAGACGGTCCACGCGTAGACGTCCTTGTTCAGGTAGGACTCCGTGTAGTTGTCGACGAGCTGGTTGGCGCAGCTCTGCGAGCCCTTGAAGAAGTCGTCCCCGAAGTTGCTGTCGGAGCCGTAGAGGTCGAAGACCGCGTTCGTCTGGTTCTTGTAGCAGAACAGGCCGAACTCCCCGTCGGTGAGCCAGCCGTCCTTCTCGGTGGCGGAGGCGGAACCGGCACCGATTCCCACGGTGGCGAGGATCAGGCCGGCCGCGACCGCGGCGCGCAGTGAAGTGCGAAGCTTCATCGGGAATGCCCTTCATTCACATCGTCGTGAGCTTGATGGTCGGTATGGCGGCGGCCATTGCGGGGGACCGGGCGCTGACCGCGGAGAAGTCGATCACGACCGGGCGGTTGCCGCAACTGTCCCTGACTCCAGGGTCTTTGGGGATTCTTTGGCTTATGGTGCGAACACACAAGGCGCCCTAGGAGGCTCGCTGTGCCATGTCGTTGGGCCCGATCCGTGGCCGCCCCCGCCCTTCTCTCCTTCCTGCTCCCGCTGTCCGGCTGTTCCGGTGGGGATTCCGGTTCAGCTTCGGCACCGGCCTCGGCTCCGCCCTCCGTCCAGTCGTCGGCCGCGCCTTCCGCTTCGCCGTCCCGGCCGCCCAAGGGCACGGTCCTCCCCGAAATGGCCGCCTTTTTCCAATGCTTGAAGGAAAAGGGGCTGCCGATGAAGGACACCCCGTCGGGGATTCCGGTTGTGGACGATTCCACGGCGGATCCGGCCGCGGTCAAGGAAGCGGAACGCGCCTGCGAGAGCCTGGTGCCGGTGACGCCGGTGACCGCGGAACAGCACGCCGAGGCAAGGGACTTCACCGCCTGCATGCGGGCCAACGGCATTGCGGAGTTCCCTGATCCCGATCCGCAGACCGCCCGGCACGACATGGAACGCCTCGACCTGAAGGGCTCGCCGGAGGGGGTCGCCGCCCTGACGGCATGCGGGCGCGGGAAGAGGTGAAGCCCCCCGGCCGGCCGTGAGGGGCACCATCACTCCGGACGGGTCGGCGCACACGCTCCCCGCCGACCCGACGGGTCATCCGGCCCGCCCGGCCCGCCCGGCCCGAACCGGGCCGTACCGGTGATGCCCGGCCGGTGCCAGCGCCAGGCGGGCCGCGGCCCAGCCGAAGCCCAGGCAGGCCGGGGGGTAGAGCACGAGGTTGAGGGCGTGGAAGGGGCTGTCGGGCGGGCTGTCGAGCAGCCCGGCGGCCCACCCCAGCCCCGCGAGGGCCCGTACGCCCATCCCGGCGGCCACGGCGCCGGTGACGGCCCGGGTGGGCAGCCCGCCGCGCCCGCGGGAGTGGGCGAGGACGGCGCCCGCCCCGGCCAGGGTCAGCGCGCCAGGGGCAGGGCCGCGGGAGGCGCGAAGGAGGTCTCGATGCCGAGGACGGCGAGCGAGAGCGACCGGCTGTCGGCGGCGGGCCAGGTCGCGCCGGTGGCCCAGTACAGGTGCAACAGCCCGTCGGCGGCGAGGAGTCCGGCCAGCGCGAGCCCGGTGCGGTGTCGTGTCGTGGTCTTCATGTGAGAAGAGAGGGGGCCCACAGGGGAAACATTCCCTGTGGGCCCCCTCACACGGGTGAGGCCTGGGCTCAGGCCGTCGTGCGGCGGCGACGGCCGGTGCCGGCGACCAGGGTGGCACCCATGGCCAGTGCCACGCCCGCGCCGCCGAGGGCCCAGCTGGTGGCCGCGTCGGCGCCGGTGGCGGCGAGCTCGCCGCCGGTGTTGCCCGCGGTGGTGTTGCCGCCGGTGGTGTCCACGATCGGCTTGGCGTCGCCGTTCGGCTTCGGCTGGTTGCCGGTCTCGCCCTCGTCGCTGGTCTCCGGGGTGGCGGCGACGAGCTGCGTCAGCTGCGGCGTGGACCGCGACATCGCGATGCCGTCTTCGTAGTCCTCGCCCAGCGGGGCCATGCCGAAGGAGCGGAAGGTCAGATCGCCGGTCGGGGCGTCGGCGGTGAACCGGACGCGCACCTGGACGTCGAAGCTCTGGCCGGCCTTGACGGGACCGCCGGCGAGGTCGAGGCCGATGTACGGTCCTTCGTCGGACCGGAGCTCGGTCTCGTGCCAGCCGGCCTTGCCGTCCAGGTCCTTGCTCAGGACCTCGACCTTGATTTGGTCCGCCTGCATCGACACCCAGTCCGGGCGGGCCAGGACCAGGCCGAGGTAGAAGTCCTTCAGCGCCTCCTTGCCCGAGTTGTCGACGTGGACGGAAAGGGTGGTCCAGCCGCCGCCCACTGCGATGGTCTCCGGCACCCCGTTCACCGTCAGCTCGGGGCCGTCGACGACCGCGGGTTCCTCGTCGCCCCCCGTCGCGCCGCTGATCTTCGCGGTGTACCAGCTGGCGGGGGAGTGATTGGTGCCGTTCGCGGTGCGGCTCTGGCCGTCCGTGGACAGCTCGAACGCCACGACCGGGCTGTCCGCCGCGAAGCTGATGCGGACATCGACGGTCTGCACCGCGCCCTTGGCGAGGTTCGGGGTGGTGCCGAGTGCGTACTGGAGGCCGGGGCCGAGCTCCGGGGTCTGGATCGGCTGGGCGGCCTGCCAGGACTGGTTGCCGACCCGCCACTCGACCTTGACCTGCGAGGCCTTGAACTTGTCGTCCTCCTGGAAGACGGTCAGGTTCGGCGTGTAGTTCGGCACCGCCGTGTGGCCGGAGTTGTCGACCTTGACCTTCAGCGTCGTCCAGCTGCCGTCGGCCTTGAAGCCGTCCTTAGGGATGCCCGCCAGCGTGACCTCTGGACCCATGAGGATCCCGTCGGACTCGGCGTCCTGCTCGTCCTGCTTGTCCTCGGCGGCCTTGGCGTCCTTCGCCGGCTGCCCGGTCTTCGGTGCGGCCGGCGCGGGCTGCTGCCCCACGGGCTTGGGCGCGGGCGCCTCGACGACCGGGGCGGTGGTCTCAGGGGTCTTCCCGGCCTCACCGGTGACGGGCGCGGCGTCTTCCTTCGGCGCGGTGTCCGGGACGATCACGGCCGGCTGGTCGGCGGCCATCGCGGGCGTGGACAGCAGGGCCGTCGGACCGGCCACGGCGACCGCCGCCATGGCGGCGATGCGCTTGATCTTCTTCACTTCGTTCCCCCCACTGATTTTTTGAACGTGATCAGATTAGACGGACTGAAGGGAATCTGGGCGGCCGGGAGATCACGAATCGCATACGACCCCGGCAGCAGCTGCCGGGGCCGTACGTTTCGCGTGGAATGCGCCGGGGTCAGAGCTTCTCGGGGGTGCGTTTCCGAGGAGGGACGGTTCTCGCCCACCACGAGCTCGGGCTCCGGCTCTATGGGTTGCGAGCTGTGCGCAACTCGAAGAGGGCTTCCCAGAGCGCCTCGCGGGCCCTGTCGGCGAGGCCGAGCCGGTACTTCTCGGCGTCGTGCGTGCAGTCCACGGCCCACGGCGGCCCGGTGAACTCCTCGCTCACTCGCCGGGCTCCAGCGCGCGCAGCTCGTGGCGGATGCGCGAGGCCTCATTGAGGAGCTTGCGGGCCGCTTCGGCGTCCGTGGTTTCGGCTGCCCGAGCTTCGAGATCATTGACGCGGCGGTCCAGCTCGGGGTCGCGCGCGAGGGCGTACTCGCCCCACCAGCGGGCCATGAACGCGGGGACGGGCCCGATGTCGTACGCGTCGGCGATCTGCTGTCGCCAGGCGGCGTCGAAGTCCGGCAAGAGGGCCGGGGTGCGGGCGGCCATGGCGGCACGCAGGGCCTTCGGCGTGTACTCCGGCATCGGCGGCACTGATCCGCCAGGCGCAGGCGTCGCGGTCGTCATTTCCGGTTCCTCCTCGGATCGGACGCCCTCCACCCTAGCCGTCCGGCGTGGGCCGGTCCGGGAAACGCGGCGGCCCCCGGGGCGGGTGCGCCGGGGGCCTCCGCGTGGGATGTCAGAGCTTCTCGGGGGTGCGGATTCCGAGGAGGGACATGCCCTTGGTGAGGGTGCGGGCCGTGAGGTCGCACAGGAACAGGCGGTTCTCGCCCACCACGAGCTCGGGCTCCGGCTTCACGACCGGGCATTCCGTGTAGAACGTCGTGAACAGCGAGGACAGCTGGTAGAGGTACGCCGCCACCTTGTGCGGGGCGTGCTCCGCGGCCGCCTCGGCGATCAGCTCGCCGAACTGGTCCAGGTGCAGGCCCAGCGCGCGCTCGGCCGGGGCCAGCTCCAGCTCCGGGTGCGCGACCGGCTTGCGGTCGCCCGCCCGGCGCAGGATGGACTTGATCCGGGCGTACGCGTACTGGAGGTACACCGAGGTATCGCCGTTCAGCGAGACCATCTGGTCCAGGTCGAACTTGTAGTCCCGCGCGGCCGAGGTCGACAGGTCGGCGTACTTCACCGCGCCGATGCCCACGTACTGGCCGTTCTCGACGATCTCCGCCTCCGTCAGGCCCACCTTCTCGGCCTTCTCCCGGACCACGGCGGTCGCGCGCTCGACGGCCTCGTCGAGGAGGTCGACCAGCCGGACCGTCTCGCCCTCACGGGTCTTGAACGGCTTGCCGTCCTTGCCGAGGACGGTGCCGAAGGCCAGCTGGACGGCCTTGACCTCGTCGTTCAGCCAGCCCGCCCGGCGCGCCGTCTCGAAGACCATCTTGAAGTGCAGGGACTGCCGCGCGTCGACCACGTAGATCAGCTCGGTGGCGCCCAGCTTGCCCACCCGGTCGCGGATCGCGGAGAGGTCGGTGGCGGCGTAGCCGAAGCCGCCGTCCGACTTCTGCACGATCAGCGGGGTCGGGTTGCCGTCCGGGCCCTTGACGTCCTCGAAGAACACGCACAGCGCGCCGTTGGAGCGGACGGCGACGCCCGACTCCTCCAGCAGCTTGCAGGTCTCGACCAGCATGTCGTTGTAGCCGGACTCGCCGACCACGTCGGCGTCCTTGATGTCCATGTCCAGCTTGTTGAAGACGGAGTAGAAGTAGATCTTCGACTCGTCCACGAACCGCTGCCACAGGGCCAGGGTCTCCGGCTCGCCGGCCTGGAGGTCCACCACCCGGGCCCGGGCCCGGGTCTTGAACTCCTCGTCGGAGTCGAAGAGCGCGCGCGAGGCCTTGTAGAGGCGGTTCAGGTTGGACATGGCCTCCTCGCCGGAGACCTGCTTGTCGGCGTCGTTGCCGCCCTTGTGGTCCAGCTCGTGCGGGTGCTCCAGCAGGTACTGGATGAGCATGCCGAACTGGGTGCCCCAGTCGCCGATGTGGTGGCGGCGGATCACCTTCTCGCCCGTGAATTCCAGGATCTCCACCATCGCCGCGCCGATCACGGCGGAGCGCAGGTGCCCGACGTGCATCTCCTTCGCGACGTTCGGCTGGGCGTAGTCGATCACCGTGACGCCCGGGTTCGCCGCGAGCGGCACGCCGAGCCGGTCGTCGCCGGCCCGCGCCGCGAGGGTCTCGATGATCGCCTTGTCGGTGATCGTGATGTTGAGGAAGCCGGGGCCCGAGACCTCGATCTCCCGGATCAGGTCACCGGTCGGGATGCCTTCGACCACGGTCGTCGCCAGCTCGCGCGGGTTGGCCTTGGCCTTCTTCGCGAGCGCCAGGATGCCGTTGGCCTGGAAGTCGGCCCGGTCGCTTCGTCGCAGCAGCGGGTCGGCGCCACCGGCCTCCGGCAGGGCCGAGGCGAGGGCGTCCGCGACGCGCTGATTGACGGAAGAAGCGAGGGAAGGGACCGAGGCCATGAGCTGCCGTTCCTGTGAGGTTGTGCCGGTGGGTGCACTTGGTTGTTCCGACAAGTCCCGAGTATCCCATGCGGGGCCCTGCGATTTCGCGGGAGAAAACAACCGCGGAGGGGCTCGTTACGTCTGGGAGAATGGCTGAAGCCAGCATTCGAGTAGAAGGACGTGTCGTGGCTCAGAGCAGCACCGAGACCGACTGGGTCTCCCGTTTCGCGGACGAGGTCATCGCCGAGGCGGAGCGACGGGCACCCGGCAAACCTGTCGTCGTCGCGTCCGGCCTCTCCCCCTCCGGCCCGATCCACCTGGGCAACCTCCGCGAGGTCATGACCCCGCACCTGGTCGCGGACGAGATCCGCCGCCGGGGCCGCGAGGTCCGCCACCTGATCTCGTGGGACGACTACGACCGCTACCGGAAGGTCCCGGCGGGTGTCCCCGGCATCGACGAGTCGTGGGCCCAGCACATCGGCAAGCCGCTGACCTCCGTCCCCGCCCCGGCCGGTTCCCCGTACCCGAACTGGGCCGAGCACTTCAAGGCCGCCTTCGTCGGGGCGCTGGCCGAGATGGGCGTCGAGTACGACCCGATCAGCCAGACCGAGCAGTACACCACGGGTGCCTACCGCGAGCAGGTGCTGTTCGCGATGAAGCACCGCGGCGACATCGACGCCGTCCTCGACCAGTACCGCACCAAGCAGAAGCCGGGCGGCAAGAAGCCCCAGCAGAAGCCGGTCGACGCGGCCGAACTGGAGGCCGCCGAGGGCTCCGGCGCGGCAGCCGAGGACGACGGCAGCACCGGCGAGGGCGGGTACTTCCCGTACAAGCCGTACTGCGGCGCGTGCGGCAAGGACTTCACCAAGGTCACCTCGTACGACGACGAGACGACCGAGATGACCTACGTCTGCACCGAGGACGAGTTCACCGAGACGGTCAAGCTCAGCGAGTTCAACCGCGGCAAGCTGGTCTGGAAGGTCGACTGGCCGATGCGCTGGGCCTTCGAGGGCGTGGTCTTCGAGCCCTCCGGCGTCGACCACTCCTCGCCCGGCTCGTCCTTCCAGGTCGGCGGCCAGATCGTGCACATCTTCGGCGGCGAGCAGCCGATCGGACCGATGTACGCGTTCGTGGGCATCAGCGGCATGGCGAAGATGTCCTCCAGCAAGGGCGGGGTCCCGACCCCGGCCGACGCGCTGAAGATCATGGAGCCGCAGCTGCTGCGCTGGCTGTACGCCCGCCGCCGCCCGAACCAGTCCTTCAAGATCGCCTTCGACCAGGAGATCCAGCGGCTCTACGACGAGTGGGACAAGCTGGAGGCCAAGGTCGCCGACGGCTCCGTGCTGCCCGCCGACGCCGCCGCGCACAGCCGCGCCGTGCGCACCGCCGCCGGCGAGCTGCCGCGCACGCCGCGCCCGATGCCGTACCGGACCCTCGCGTCCGTCGTCGACATCACCGCCGGGCACGACGAGCAGACCCTGCGCATCCTGAGCGACCTGGAGCCCGAGAAGCCGCTCACCTCGCTCGACGAGGTACGGCCGCGCCTGGACCGCGCGGAGAACTGGATCACCACCCAGGTCCCCGCCGACCAGCGGACCCTCGTACGCGAGGAGGCCGACGTAGAGCTGCTGTCCTCGCTGGACGAGGAGGGGCGCGAGTCCCTGCGGCTGCTGCTGGAGGGACTGGACTCGCACTGGTCGCTCGACGGGCTGACCACGCTGGTCTACGGCGTCCCGAAGGTCATGGCCGGCCTGGAGCCCGACGCCAAGCCGACGCCGGAGCTCAAGGTCGCGCAGCGGACCTTCTTCGCGCTGCTCTACCGGCTCCTCGTGACCCGGGAGACCGGGCCGCGACTGCCCACGCTGCTGCTGGCGGTGGGCGCGGACCGGGTGCGCAAGCTGCTCGCCGTCTGAGCCCGCGCGGGCGGGTGACCCGCGCAGGCATGTGAAAGGTCCCGCACCCCGAGGGGTGGGGGACCTTTCACTTGCCGCTTGCCGCTTGCCGCTTGCCGCTTGCCGCTTGCCGCTTGCCGCGGCTAGGCGATGTGCTCGTTCTCCAGCTCGGTCTGGTAGCGCTGCTTGAGCTGCGGGAAGATCTTGCGGATCAGCGAGGCGCTGCGCGGGTGCACCACTCCGTACCGGTCGGACAGCACTATGTCGAGCTGCTCGGCGGTCAGGACCTCGCCGTTCTCCTCCAGGTGGGAGCGGAAGACCTCGTACGCCGCCTCCGCGAACTTCACCGTCTCCTCGTCGTCGGAGTCCAGTACGTAGTCGTCCTGGCGGGGGGTCGGTATCGGGAGATCCGACTGCTGGACCAGTTCCGCCGGCTCCGGGCCGGTCGGGGGCATCACCGGGGTCGGCTCCAGGCCCTCCACCACGTGCGGGTGGTAGCCGCCCTCGTACGCCGCCTGCGGGGCCCGCGGCGCCGCGAACCAGGCGCTGTTGTGCGCGGCCGGCATCGCGGTCGGGTCCACCGCGAAGGGGGCCTGCGCCATGGCGGCGGGCTCGGGCACCGCAACCGGATGGGCCGCGGCAGCCGCTTGCCCGGCCGCTGCCGTCTGCCCGGGCAGCAGCTGCGGCTCGGAGCCCGCGGGGAGCGCCGGACCGGCGCCGGGAAGGGCGTGACCGGCCGCCGCGCCGCCCTCCTGCCCGGCCGGGAGCGCCTCGGACGCGGGCGGCAGCAGCGCCGGGCTGATGCCCGCCGCGGCCAGCCCCTCCGGGGCCGTCTGGGAGAGGGGGACGCCGATCCGGGCCAGCCGCAGCGGCATCAGGGCCTCCACCGGGGCCTTGCGCCGCCAGGAGCGGCCGTAGCGTGCCTGGAGCCGCGCCTGGTAGATCAACCGGTCCTGCTCCATGCCGACCGCCTGCTCGTAGGAGCGCAGCTCCCACAGCTTCATCCGGCGCCACAGCTTGAAGGTGGGGACGGGGGAGAGGAGCCAGCGCGTGATGCGGACCCCCTCCATGTGCCGGTCCGCGGTGATGTCCGCGATGCGGCCCACCGCGTGCCGGGCCGCCTCGACCGTGACCACGAACAGGATCGGGATCACGGCGTGCATGCCGACGCCCAGCGGGTCCGGCCAGGCCGCCGCGCCGTTGAAGGCGATCGTCGCGATCGTCAGCAGCCACGCCGTCTGGCGCAGCAGCGGGAAGGGGATCCGGATCCACGTCAGCAGCAGGTCCAGCGCGAGCAGGACGCAGATGCCCGCGTCGATGCCGATCGGGAACACCAGCGAGAAGCTGCCGAAGCCCTTCTGCAGTGCGAGGGCGCGCACCGCGGCGTACGAGCCCGCGAAGCCGATGCCCGCGATGACCACGGCTCCGGCGACCACGACGCCGATGAGTATCCGGTGCGTACGAGTCAGCTGCATCGCGGCCACCGCGCGATCCCCTCCCCTTGTCGAGCACTTACCGAGCACTTACCGAGCCTTTGCCCAGCTGCGGCAGGCACAGCGTACGGGTGGCGCGGTGTCAGTGCTTGCGCAGGCTCCTACTGCTTGTTGGCGGCGTCGACCGAGGCCACGGCCTCCTTCGCCGCGGCGATGGCGTCCTGGAGCAGCTTCGCCTGGTCCGGGGCGCCGGCGCCTTCGTACGCCGCACCGTTGTAGTCGAGGGTCACGACCACGTTCTGGCTGCGCGCCACGATCGTCGTGTTGAAGAAGTCGACGTCCTTCTTCACGCTGTAGACGACCGACGTCCCCTGGTCGCCGATGCCGCCCGCGTCCTCCGCCTTCAGGTTCTGCGCGCCCTCGGTCACCTTCGCGGCCTCGACCTGCTTGGTGTACTGCTCCTCCGCGCGCTTGTTGGCGCTGCCGAGGGAGGCGTGCGAGTCGTAGCGGAAGAGGGAGAGGGAGAGCCAGCGGTACTGCGAGCCCTTGAGACCGTCCTCGTCGAGGCCGTTCCAGGAGCAGCTGGCGCGGCTCGTCAGGTCGTTGGACTTGGTCGCCGTGCCGTTCTTGTCCTTCGCCTCCGGCACGAGGGTGTCGACCGTGCCGGTCTGGAGCGCCTTGCAGGGGTCGGGCAGCGTGGCGTACGCCGCCTTCTCCAGGGTGGCGGAGGGCTTCGCGCTGGGCTTGGCGGACGAGGAGGAATCGGACTTCTTGCCGCCGTCCGAGCCCGAGGCCTTGCCCGAATCGGACGAGCACCCGGCGACGGTGAGGATCACCGGGACGGCTGCGCAGGCGAGAACGCGGGTGAGGCGCGAGGCTGATCGGTGCATGGTTCCTTCAGTGCGTGTGTGGGTCTGCTTCGGACGCGGGACCCGAGCAACGGTAGCCCGATCGGGTGGCGGCCTGCTGTGCGCGCCGTCACCCCGGGGCGCCCGGCGCCCCGCTCACTCGTTGAGGCGCTCCACCAGAGCCTCCGCCAACTGCCGTGCCTTGTCCTGGGTTTCGCCGCTCGGCGGGACCGTGCCGGGCAGCGCCGGCTGCACGCTGTACTCAAGCGTGACGATGACATTCGAGGTGCGGAACACAATCCGCACGGTGCGCGCCTGCGCCGCGGTGGCCCCGGCGGGGCTCAGCTTGTCCTCCAGGTAGGCCTCGTTCCCGAGGCCCTCCAGTACGCGCGAGCCGAGCTCGGGCGGGGCGGAGGGACTGCCGGCGGGGGTGGGCGAGCCGGCGGGCGCACCGGAGGGCGAGGCGGGCGGGGGCGCGGCCGGGGTCGGGGCGCTCTGGGTGGCGGACGGGTTCGGCGCCGGGGGGGAGACCGGGCCGGGGAAGGGCAGCTTCGCGTCGGTGAGCCGGCGCACGTACACCTGGCGCGCCTTGTCGTCGTCGCTGGCGATGGCCCGGTCGTACGAGACCACGCGCTCGAAGGTGACGGACAGCAGCCGCGTCTCCTCGAGCGTCTGCGCGGTCCAGCGGCAGCCGACGTGCCGGTCGCCGTCGTACGAGGCGTCCGCGACGCCCGCGTAGAGCTGGTCCCGCTGCTCGGGCGTGAGCGAATCGGCGGCCGGGAGCATGCCCTTGAGCCGCTTGCTGTCGACGCCCGCCTTGCAGGGGGCGGGGAGGCTGCGGTACTTCCCGGGCTGGGCGGGCGCCGCCTGGCTGCCACCGGCCTTCGAGTCGACGGCGCCGCCGCCGCTGCCGCCGCTGGTGCACCCGGCGACGCCGGCCGCGAGCGCGGTCAGCATCACGATGCCTGGCAGGACTCGCCGTACCGCCTTGCGCTGCACGTCCACTGGCTCCCCTCCGGAAAATGCGTTGCCGCGGTTCCGACGCGGATGGGAACAATGTCTATCGCACACGCTGGTGCCGGCGCCGGTCCCCTGTCGCATTTGGGGCCAAGAGCGAGGCTTTTGCGTATTCAGATTTTTCTGTGGTTTTCGGGGGATTGATTCTGTATGTCGTATGTAGAGGTACCCGGGGCGAAGGTCCCGATCCGGATGTGGACGGATCCGGCGTCCGTCGAGGACGGCGCGATGCAGCAGCTCCGCAACGTCGCCACCCTCCCCTGGATCAAGGGCCTGGCCGTCATGCCGGACGTCCACTACGGCAAGGGCGCCACGGTCGGCTCGGTGATCGCGATGAAGGACGCGGTCTGCCCGGCGGCGGTGGGCGTGGACATCGGCTGCGGCATGTCGGCGGTGAAGACCTCCCTGACGGCGAACGACCTGCCGGGGGACCTGTCGAAGCTGCGGTCGCGGATCGAGCAGGCGATTCCGGTGGGGGCCGGGATGCACAAGGAGGCGCTGGATCCGGCGCGGCTGTACGGCTTCGCGGAGGCGGGGTTCGGGGACCTGTGGGAGCGCTTCGACTATGTCGCGGATGCAGTGAAGTTCCGGCGGGACCGGGCGCTGCGGCAGATGGGTAGCCTTGGCCAAGGAAATCACTTCTGTGAGGTATGTGTTGATGTGTCCGGTTCCGTGTGGCTCATGCTGCACTCGGGATCGCGCAACATCGGCAACGAACTCGCAGACTTCCACATCAATGTGGCTCGTGGCCTGTCGCACAACCAGGGCCTCGTGGACCGGGACCTCGCGGTCTTCCTCGCGGCCACACCCGAGATGGAGGCCTACCGCAACGACCTCTTCTGGGCGCAGGAGTACGCGAAGTACAACAGGGCCGTGATGATGAGCCTGTTCAAGGAGGTGTTCCGGAAGGAGTTCCGGAAGGCGAAGGTCTCCTTCGAACGCGAGATCAGCTGCCACCACAACTATGTGGCGGAGGAGCGGTACGACGGCATGGACCTGCTGGTCACGCGTAAGGGCGCGATCCGCGCCGGCAGCGGTGACTACGGAATCATCCCGGGCTCCATGGGCACGGGCTCGTACATCGTGAAGGGTCTCGGCAACGAGAAGTCCTTCAACTCGGCCTCGCACGGAGCGGGCCGGAAGATGAGCCGGACGGCGGCAAAGAAGAGGTTCTCGGCGCGCGACCTGGCGGAGCAGACCAAGGGTGTGGAGTGCCGTAAGGACTCGGGTGTCGTGGACGAGATCCCGGGAGCGTACAAATCGATCGAGCAGGTCATCGACCAGCAGACGGACCTGGTGCAGGTCGTGGCCAAGCTCAAGCAGGTCATCTGCATCAAGGGCTGAACCAGGATGGTGCTCGGATGGGCCCCGATCGCGACAGGTCCGGGCCCATCTGTCTACGGCCTTCAGGCCTGCCCAGTGCGCAGACGCCAGAGGCGCATGAAGCAACTCTGCTCGGTTCGATCGAGAGCGACGCCTGCCATTGCGGGGTCGTTCAGCCGGAGCAGTTCCTGGTCTTCCTGCGCTGTCCAGCGGCGACGGGGCGGGGCGATCCGCATATCCGCGGGGCGCACCCAGGCCTGGATCGCGTCCGCATTTGCCTTCTTGTGGGCGAGGGCGAGGCACCCCTTGTAGTAGAGGTGCGCGGCGAGCTGCTGTGCCGTCTCTTTGTAGTAGCAGACGTTGTAGACGCCGTCTCGCGTGTTGCGGGAGATGGTGCGCCCGGTTCCCGTGACCTTCCTGCCGTAGTGGCAGAGGTAGGCGGCGATCGCGGTGCTGGCCGACGTGAGAGACAGGTACGGAAATCCTTGTCCGGTCCAGCCGAGGGAGCCGTCCGCG
Source organism: Streptomyces sp. ISL-94 (assembly GCF_018614075.1). Classification (GTDB taxonomy): domain Bacteria; phylum Actinomycetota; class Actinomycetes; order Streptomycetales; family Streptomycetaceae; genus Streptomyces. The sequence goes on from NZ_JAGGOZ010000002.1 coordinate 15,091, forward strand.
TCGATGATTCCGCGGACGTAGTCGGGGCGTGAGAACTCTGTGCGGGGCGGCTTGATGGTCCAGGACTTCTTGCCGTACGGGATTCCGAGTTCGTTGACGATGGTCCTTGCTTCGAGCGAGCAGACGGACCAGGTGGCCGAATGGTGGCAGTCGGCGAAGTTCGTGCTCCGGACGCGCTCCGTGATGGAGCTGTAGTAGGGGGTGAGCTGCTGGAACTCGCGGAGTATGTGGATGTCGCGGACGTTGATCTCAGCAGCGAGTCGTCCCTTCTGCCCTGCGCCTTGGCGAAGGTGCCCGTCGGCTTGGAGGAAGCCGAACATATACGCGTAGCGGGGGTCCTGGAGGTCCATGAAGCGCACGGGGGCGCTAGGGTCCTGATCAGCCATGAGGAAGTCCTTTTCCTTGTGGTGAGGCCCTCGGCTGGGACTGCCATCCCGGGCGGGGGCCGTTCGTGTTGTTGCCGAACTTAGGTGCGGCTTCAGAGGACTTCCGGGACCTTGTGCATCCTTCACTCGAACGCATGATGCAATGTCAAATCCCGGTAGCAAGGTCGGCTGGGTGGGGCCGTGCCGTAAGGACTGGGGCGAACGCACGTGTGCCGTGCCCCGAAGACTCCGGGCACGGCACACGTGTTTCTTCGGCCTTCTTCGGCCTTCTTCAGCGGGATCCTGACGGGGTCAGGGGCGCGCGGTGCTCTTCGAGGGCCCCTTCGGCGCCGCCTTGTTGGCGGCGAACGGGCCGCTGGCCACCGGGTTGAAGGTGACCGCGTTCCAGCGCCTCGGGGCGGCGGCGCTGCCGCAGTCGAGGGTCACGCCGGTGGAGGTGCACTGGAGCTCGTACACGACTCCGGAGAGGGTCTGGACCTTGAAGTTCGTCGTGGGGCCCTGGGAGGAGACCGAGGCGGAGCAGACCGTGGCCCGGTCGGGGTAGCCGGGGTTCTGCGCGGGCGTGGTCAGGTCCTGGCGGTCGTAGGGACCGGTCGTGGGGCTGTCCCGGTGGCCACCGAACGCGGTCCCGTTGACCAGGAAGACGCTGAATTCCTCGGCGCCGTTCGGGAGGACCGAGTCGATGTCGTTGCCGCACCCGGTCGCGTCGCGGCCGTCGCGGCCGTCGCGGCCGTCCCGACCGTCTCGTCCGGGCTTGCCGGCCTTCCCGTCGCACTCGTCGCGGGTGCCGCGGAGGCGGGCGTCGGGACCCTCGTCGGAACGGTAGTCCTCCTCGCACTCGGTGCCGCCCCGGGCGTCTGTCGACGCGACTCCGGCCGGCTGCGGCTTTGCGACGGCCGCCTGTGCGGGGGTGGCGAAGCCGAGCACCGCGATTGCCATCGATGCCACCGCACCGCCGGCGAGCCACTTGCTCTGCCGGGGCAGCGGACCCATACGGGACGGCGTCCTTTGCTCAGGACTCATGTGTGTTGCTCCTCGTGGAACCGGTTGGTTTGACCTGGAGGCGCGAAGGGCCTCGACATGCATCTTTCGGCCGGGGGGCGCGGAACGACGCGAGGCGCGAGGTGCGATCATCACATTGGAGTCATATATGGGGCCGCTTAGCCGAGCGTCCTGGCCGTCGGCCCGGGACGGGGGGTGTTCGGTGGTCGGTTACCGGGCTGGTCGGCGACGCGTATGGGTTGGCGTGATCGGAATGGCCGTGGGGTGTGCGGTCGGGATGGCCGGGTGTACGCCCGTGAAGGGTGGGGCGAAGACGGCGGGGGCCAGTGCGTCGCCGTCGCCCGTCCCCACCCGGTCTGCCGGGGAAGTTCGCAGCCGGGTGAGGAGCGGGCCGGCGCCCTGCACTACTTCGTCCAGGAGGGCCCGGGGCGGGGTGTAAGGCGGCCGCGATCTCCTGCGTGTACGACAAGCCGGTCAGGCCGGACAAGCCCGAGGACCATTCGTACCGGGCGACCGGCTTCGAGGTGAGGGACAAGGAGATCGCGGCGTTCGGTACGAGCCCGCGGCCCTCGTGCCGCACCTGAAGACGGCCGGGCTGGTCCCGTAGAGACGGATCAGCGAACGGTGCCGGCGGCCTGCTGGCGCCGGTACCGGTCGAACTGCCAGGCCGTGAACGCCACGACCGGGACGACGGCCGTGGGGACGGCCCACCACGGGATGCCGAGCAGGAGGGCGGCGAACGCCACGCCGAAGCAGAGCACCGTTATGGCGATGAGCAGCGGCTTTCCGAGCAGGCGCCAGGTGTACGGCTCGTGTCCGCGCGGCCCGGAGGCCAGCAGCATCGCCCCGAACCAGAGCCCGAGAGCTGCCAGAAGGCCCGCGAACGTGCCGAGGCCGGCTGTCATCTGGGCCTCGTCGCGAGGCTCATCGGCGGTGCTCTGCCGGATGCCGGCCTTGTCGAGCGTCATGATGTAGCCCCGCCAGACGGTGCCGGTCACCTGGTCTCCCGGGCGGAGCCGCTCGAGCAGCGGTCCCGGATCACCGAACTCCTCGGGCCCGTTCCAGAAGGGCGCGCCGGACAGGGTCGCCACGTAGCTGGGGGGCCCACCCCCGCCGATCCGCGTCTTGTCGACGGTGAAGGAGACCGTGCGCACGCAGTTCTCCTGTTCCCGCACCGGCAGGTCGGTGGGGCACGGCTCGGCCACCCTGTAGTCCTGGTACCGCTGGATGTCCGACGGCAGCAACCCGGTGAACACGAGGTAGCAGACCGTGGCCGGGATCAGCGACACCAGGAGCAGCCACGCGCCCGTGGGCCGTGCCCCGAGCGCGGGTCCATCCGATATGTGGCCTGACGTCGTTTCTGTCACTGCGTGCCTCCCCCTGGCTTTCGCTACGGCTCCATTCAGCCACACAGAGGCAGGCAGCGGGGGCTAGAACTCGCGGTGGACCTTCGTGTTCGAGGCCTGGGCGCGGGGGCGGACCACGAGGAGGTCGATGTTGACGTGGCTGGGGCGGGTGACTGCCCAGGTGATGGTGTCGGCGACGTCGTCGGCGGAGAGGGGTTCGGCGACGCCCGCGTAGACCTTCTCGGCCTTGTCCGCGTCGCCGCGGAAGCGGGTCTTCGCGAACTCCTCGGTCTTGACCATGCCGGGGGCGATCTCGATGACGCGGACCGGACGGCCGACGATCTCCAGGCGGAGGGTTTCGGCGAGGACGCGGGCGCCGTTCTTGGCGGCGACGTAGCCGGCGCCGCCCTCGTACGTGGAGTGGCCGGCGGTGGAGGACAGGACGACCACCGTGCCGTCGCCGGAGGCGGTGATCGCCGGGAGGAGGGCCTGGGTGACGTGGAGGGTGCCGATGACGTTGACCTCGTACATGGTGCGCCAGTCGGCGGGGTCGCCGGTGGCGATGGGCTCGGCTCCGATGGCACCGCCCGCGTTGTTGACCAGTACGTCACACCGGCTCAGCGAGGCCGCGAAGGCGTCGACGGCGGCGCGGTCGGTGACGTCGAGGGCGTGGGCAGTGGCCTGCAGGCCCGCTTCGGTGAGCTCGGCGGCGAGGGCCTCGATGCGGTCCTTGCGGCGGGCGGTGAGGACGACGTGGAAGCCGGCCGCGGCGAGCTGCCGGGCGGTGGCGGCGCCGATGCCGCTGCTCGCTCCGGTGACTACGGCGGTTCGGGTGGCGGCCGTGCTCATGTGCGGGCTCCTCGTTCGGTCGTACGGGCGATTCTCCGCCAGCATAGGCGGGTGCGGCGCGGGGTCAGCGGCCGCGCGGGGCGTACATGATCACGGCCATGCCGGCGAGGCAGACGAGGGCGCCGGCGACGTCCCAGCGATCGGGGCGGTAGCCGTCGGCGACCACGCCCCAGGCGAGGGATCCGGCGACGAAGACCCCTCCGTAGGCGGCGAGGACGCGGGCGAAGTCGCCTTGGGGCTGGAGGGTGGCGACGAATCCGTAGAGGCCGAGGGCGATGACCCCGGCGCCGATCCAGGCCCAGCCCTTGTGCTCGCGGACGCCTTGCCAGACGAGCCAGGCGCCGCCGATCTCCAGGACGGCGGCGAGGGCGAAGAGGGCGGCGGAGCGGGCGATGAGCATGGCCGGAAGCCTACGCAGATCACGCGGACGGCCGGGCGAATGGAGGATCGGCCCGCCCTCATTCGTGTGATGGTCCGACCGGATGGGGGCGGTCGGCTTTAGCGTCCGCGCGTGGAGGTGGTGGCGATGCGCCGTGTTGCCGTACGGAGTGTGGTGCTGGCCGGGCTGCTGGTGCTTGCCGGGGGCTTGCCCGCGGGGGCCCATGCGTCGGCCGGTGCCGGGGACGGCCCCGGGGCGGAGGCCGACGTGGCGTACCACGGGCGGGTGTCCCTGACCGGGGCCCGGCTGCGGATCTGGCTGGTCCCGGAGAACGACGGCCCGGCGGCGCTGGCGAACGCGACGGTGCGGGTGCGGCTGTCGGCCGGGCTGGCGGACGGGCAGGAGCTGTCGCGGGGGTGCGCGCGGGCGGGGCTGCGCGAGGTGGTGTGCGAGACGGGCCCGCTGCCGCTGCACGGGCGGGGCCGGCACATCGGGCTGGCGCTGGGGCTGCGGGAGCCCGCGTCGGAGGTGGTGGTGCGGGTGGACACGTGGTGGAACGGCGGGGCGGCGGACCGGAACCTCGCGAACAACGAGCACGTGGTGCTGGCGCTGGACACGGGGGACGCGTACGCCTTCTAGTCCTCAAGGGCGTACCGGGTTCTGGAGGGCCCTCTAGTGCTGTCTAGGCGGGTGCGGTGCCGAATTCGACGAGGGCCTCGTCCACGATCCGTTCGAGACGGGCGTGGTGGGCGCCGCGCCAGTAGACGCGCTCGCAGACGGTGCACTGCGCGAAGACGTCGTAGGAGCGGTGCGTGCCGCGCTCCAGGCGGTCGCCGACGCTGTCCTTGTCGGCTTCGCGGAGCGGCCCGTTGCAGGCGGTGCAGCGGGTCCACGGCGCGAGCGCGGGCGCGAACCGGCTGAGGACGTCGCGCAGTTGCTCGTCGGGGTTGTCGCTGTAGACGTACGCGCCGGCGAACAGCTCGCGGCGGCGCAGCAGTCCGCGGTCGCGGGAGAGCAGGACGCGCTGCTCGGCGGCGGAGCGGGTGGCGAGGGCCGGGTCGCCGATGTCCTCGTTCTCGTACGCGGCGTCGACGCCGAGGAGGCGCAGGCGACGGGCGAGGGTGCCGAGGTGGACGTCGAGGAGGAAGCGGAGCGGGGCGCCGGGGACGCGCTGGGGCCGCTCGACGCCGAACACCTCGACCGACTGGCCGTCTTGGGGCACGTAGGAGACGGGCACCTCGCGGCCGTCGACGAGGAGGCGGCCGACCTCGGTGAGCGGGACCCCGGCCGACTCGACGACGTGGCCGAGGCTGGAGGCGCCGTCGGTCGCGGTCGGTACGCGTTCGCCGCGCCGGCTGGGGGCGGCGAACAGGCGCAGTTCTGGTGCGAGGGTGAGGTGAATGCCGGGTCCGTTCACTCTGTCAGCATGCCACTGCGGGGGCGCCGGGCGCGGCTCAATTACGAGGTCGAGGCGGCCTGGTCGTAGGTTTCGCGGTGCGCGCTGACCTCGTCGAAGTGGTGTCTCGGAGACCTTCCTGCTCGCCGAGGCCGCCACGGCCCGCTCACGACCGGCTCGGGGGCCCCGGGCGTACGCGGCCGGATCGTGCCGACCGCCTGACGCGCCGGCGGGACCGTCGGGCTCAAGGAGCCGGGGCCGGCTCGCCCCGCGGCCCGCGCCCGGTGGGGGCGGCGGCAGCGGCCGGCGACACGTAGGCGGGGGTGCGCCGGCCCGCGGCGAGGACCCCCTGCGGAGGCAGTCCGTGTACCGGACAAGGAAAGTGCTGCGGCGTAGCATCGAAAATACGACAGCCCACCATCAGGAGGAGGTGGCGTCCATGCCTGAAGCCCTTGGAATCGGGCACCTCGCGCTGACCGTCACCGACGTGAAACGCAGCGCGGAGTTCTACAACCAGCTGTTCGACACCCAGACGGTCGTCGACATGGAGGACGAGTTCGGCCCGTTCGTGGCCATCGCCTCACCCGCCTTCGTCCTCGGTTTCCGCAGGCACGAGTCGACGAACGGGTCGGACGCCTTCGACCCGGCGCGGGTCGGGCTGGACCACTGCGCCTTCCACGTCGCCGACCGGACCGCACTGGAGGCCTGGGAGTCGCGGCTGGACGAGCGGGAAGTCGCGCATTCCGGCGTCTTCGAGGATCCGTCCGGGGCCCTCCACCTCAACTTCAAGGACCCGGACAACATCGCCGTGGAGTTCTACTGTCCGGCCGGGCAAGGCTGAGCCGCAGGAGGGACCTGGCACGCGCCCGTAGGCTTGCAGCCGATCGCCGAGTACCAGCCGTTCACACCCGCCATCGGACCGCTGCGGGGGCCCGCTCCGCCGATATCGTCGGCTGCAAGTCCCGTCTCTCTGGCGCTGGCATGTTGCGCGCAGAAACCGTATCGAATTGCGGTTCATCTCGATTATTTGTTGCAACCGGAAAATACGGTCAGAGCGGTGAGATGCCATACGAAGTTCAGGTCGCTCTGCGCCCGGCGTGAATCACCTTGCATGACACGGGGCCAAGGCGGATCCGGCTGCCCTGGCCGTGACAATCTGTTCGCCAGCACAAGGTTCTTGGAGCGGAGGTACGCGCCCTGTGGGTGTCACTGTCAACCCCACCGTCAGCAGGCGCCGACTGGGGTCGGAGCTGCGTCGGCTCCGGGAGAGCAGCGGTATGACGACGCAGCAGGTGGCGGCGCGCCTGCTGATCTCCCAGCCCAAGATCAGTCTGCTGGAGAACGGCCGCCGCCTCATCAAGCCGCGCGATGTGCGAGATCTCTGCGAGCTGTACGGAGTCCGGGATCAGCGGCGCGTTGACCACCTGATGCAGATGGCCAGGGAATCGGGTCAGCAGGGCTGGTGGAACGCCTACGACGACATCCCGTACGGCGCCTACATCGGCCTGGAGGCCGAGGCGGCCGCGATCCGGTTCTACGAGCCCCTGGTGGTCCCCGGCCTGCTGCAGACCCCCGCCTATGCGCGGGCGGTCATCGCAGGAACGATCCCTCATGCCACTGCCGAACAGGCGGCCACCCGACTCCAGGTGCGGATGCGGCGCCAGGACCGGCTGCGCGCCCCGGGCCACCCGCTGCGCCTATGGGCCGTGATGGACGAATCGGCGCTGTCGCGCGTCGTGGGCAGCCGCGAGGTCATGCGCGAGCAGCTGGACCATCTGACCCACCTCAGCGCCCAGCCGCACATCACCATGCAGGTTCTCCCTCACGAGGTGGGTGCGCACCCAGGCGTCTCGGGGCAGTTCTCGCTGCTCGAGTTCGCCGACGCCACCGATGTGAGCGTGGTGTATCTGGAGAGGTTCACCAGCGACCTCTATCTGGAGAAACGATCCGACGTGCGACGCTACAGCGCCATGTATGCGCACTTGCAGGCCCAGGCGCTGAGCCCGGAGGCTACCCGGCATTTCATCGAGGAAGCCGTCAGGGCGTACGCCGGCCCAGAATCGCGGCCAGATGCCCGCGTGCTGTCCCTGCCGAGCCCGTGAGAGCCACTGAGCCCCCGGACGATGTGTCCAGGGGCTCCGCTGCCGAACGGCGGACCGGACGGCCTATGTGGTTGACGGCGTCTCAGCCCTTACCTGTGATGGGCTAGTCCTGGCGGGTTGCCGCACCTCGCCGGGTCCGCCTCATGGCGAAGAAGGCCGAGCCTCCGACGAATGCCAGCACGGCTGCAGTGGCGGCCATGATGCCGGCCTCGCTGCTCGGGTCGGTCGCGGCGAGGTCCGGCGACGTCTCCTTTGACTGCAGGCCGCTGGCGGCGCTCACGGGAGTGAAGTTGACGGTCTTGGCGGTGTGCCCGGGACCGATGTGGCCCAGAGCGTCGTCGAGGCCGCCTGGCAGGAAGTCGGCCCACGGGGGCTTGCCCTGGTCGGGACCGTCCTGACCGTGCTCGGGCTTGCCGTGGTCGTGACCGTCGTGACCGTGACCGTCGGGACCGTGGCCGGGCTTGCCGTGGTCGTCGTCGCGACCGTGCTCGCCCTCGTCGCCACCGTCGCCACCGTCGCCCTCGTCGTCGTGACCGTGGTCGTGATCGTGATCGTGATCGCCCGAGTCACCCTTTTCACCCTTGTCGCCGCGAGGCCCCTTGGGTCCGGCGGGTCCGGCGGGTCCGGCGGGTCCTACGGGTCCCACGGGTCCGGCAGGTCCGGCGGGTCCGGGGGAGCCAACGGGGCCGGGAGCGCCTGTCGGGCCGGGTGCTCCGGGGCTGCCGTCAGGGCCGGGAGCGCCGGTCGGGCCGGGGGCGCCGGGGGCACCGGGGGCGCCGGGGGCACCGGGGGCGCCGGGGCTGCCGCTCGGGCCGGGGGCTCCGGGGCTGCCGTCAGGGCCGGGGGCGCCAGGGGCGCCGGGGGCGCCGGGGCTGCCGCTCGGACCGGGGGCGCCGGTCGGGCCAGGGGCACCCGTCGGGCCGGGGGCGCCGGGGCTGCCGTCAGGGCCGGGAGCGCCGGTCGGGCCGGGGGCACCCGTCGGGCCGGGGGCTCCGGTCGGGCCAGGGGCTCCGGTGGGGCCGGGCGCTCCGGTGGGGCCGGGGGCTCCCGTCGGGCCAGGCGAGCCGGTCGGGCCAGGCGAGCCGGTCGGTCCGGGAGGCCCAGGCGGGCCAACGGCGCAGGCCGCCCTCGTGATGGTGTTGGTGTCCAGCGTGACCGCGCCATTGCGCGCCAGAGCGCGGCCTTCGATCACGGCGCCGGTGTTCAGCGTGATGGACGTCAGGGCCAGGATGGTGCCCTTGAACTGGGAGTTCGTGCCCAGGGTGGCGGAGCTGCCCACCTGCCAGAACACGTTGCAGGCGTTTGCCCCGTTGATGAGGGCCACGACACTCGCCGGAGCCGTGATCAGGGTCTCGGGGATCTGGAAGATGAAGACGGCGTCGGGGTTGTTCTGGCCGTCGAGAGTGACCGTTCCGGTGATGTTCAGTGTCGACGAGGCCGTGTAGACGCCGGGCGCCAGCGTTTGTCCGCCGATATCGGCCGGAATGGCGGTGCCGGGTCCCCGGCTTGCGGCGTCGTTGTAGGCGACGACGAGGTCGGACTTCGCCTGAGCGGCGGCGGCGTCGGTGATGTGCTGCGTTCCGTTGACGATGCCGGGCGGAAAGCCGGTTACCGACGTGCCCGGGTGGAGCCCCAGATCGCCGTTGATGACGGTGGGGCCCGTGTTGGTGACCGTTGAACCGGCCAGGACCGCGTAGTTGGTGGCGGTCCCCAGTCCCACGGGGGCTTCCAGGGCGTGAGCGAGGTTCGGGACCAGGGTTGCCGCCGCCAGGAGCGCTGCGGGGAGCAGGACGAGGACTCCCCGTTTGAACAGACTGCGTCGAGGCTTTTTGTCGGGTGGACCCGACCGGATGACATCCAATGCCACAGCAGAACCTTTCTTGTTGCTTCGGGTCTCAGCCCTCCCGGAGGAGGTTCCCGAGCGCCCGCGACGATGGCTATGCAGGGCCGCAAGCCCCTAACCTGCGCAGGCGCGCAGGCTTCCCAGAGCGGGGACTTCGAGAGCGGCTCCCTGCCCAGGTAGTGATACGCCGTCACGTGGGGGCAGTCACGCATATTTCACAGGAATGAGCCATAAATCGGAAAAACTGGTCTATGTGAGTGAGGTAACGCCAAGGAAGTCGCATTTGCCGCACGTCCGTGCGAATCCGTTGTGTCGTCAAAGTGGCGGGCGCGTCGGCGTCCCCTACCGCCGCATCGCTGAACGACCGTCCGTCCGGAGGCCGTTGCGGTTCTTCTGCCTGGACCGCCTCGGAGGCAGGGCCGTCTCACCCCTCCCGTTGCAAGCCTCAGGTCAGCGTCGGGCGGGACATGACAGAGCCCGGCCGGGTGACTGCGGACCGGCCGGGCTCTGTGCGTGGGGGCGAGTGGTTCTCTGGTCAGAGGGTCTCGTCGTGCAGGTCCTCTTCGCGCAGCAGGTCGTCTTCGCGGCGGCGCGAGGTCTCCTTCTGGCCCTGCTTCTGGCCCTGCTTCTGTTCCTGTTCGCGGGACGGCTTGCCCGGCTGAGCGTGCGCGGGGTCTCCGGGGCGCTGGTGACCCTGTGCCTCGCGGCCCTTGCCCGGCTCCTGACGCTTGTCCTGCTTACCGCTCATGACGGCGACTCCTCTGCGTGGGGTACGGATTCCTCTCGGATCACGCTGACACGCACAGTGACGGTCCGCATCATGGCGGCTACGAGGCGAGGCACACGGGTGACGCCCGTCCCCGGTTGTGGCTGCGCCGGAAGCCGGGCCAGCCCGCACACAGGGCTGCCCAGATTGACGAAAGGCCAGGTCAGGGCCACACGAGGCAATAGGGTTGGTGCCCGGCTTCATGCAGCCGGTGGGAGAAGTCCTGCCATTCGTGGAGCAGCTGGTAGACGTTGAAGGCGTCGCTCGGCCCGCCGCGGTCCGGGACCGTGGACCAGATGAACGCGGCCGCGCCCACCGCCTCCTCGCCGATGCCGCGCAGCGGGTCGACCACCGTCATCGGGAGCTTGACCACCGCGTAGTCGGGGTGGAGGACGACCAGCTCCAGCGGCGGGACCTTGTGGAGCGGTATGCCCTCGATGCCGGTGAGGACCATCGCCGCCATGGTCTCCGGCTTGATCTTGGTGAAGAGGCCGCCCATGCCGAGCTCGTCGCCGCCGAGCTCCTCGGGCCGCATCGTGACCGGGACGCGGGCCGCCGTCGCGCCGTCCGGGGCGCCGAAGTACTTGTACGTCACGCCCATGCCCCGGCCCTTGGGGAGCTCGTCGGCCGGCAGCATGGGTCCCGGGACGGCGTCGGCCGCCTCCGTGGACCGGCGGCGGTGCTTGCCGCGGCGTCGGGCCTCGCGGGCTTCGCGGGCGCGCTGGGGGTCGAGGCCGTCCGTACCCTCGCCCGGTCCACCACCGCGTTGCATATCTCCACCCGACTGGTCTTTCTTGCCCCGGCCCCGCGGCCCCCGCCACGCAGCCTGATCATCATGGCAGTGACCTCCCCCGCGGCGGCGCGGTGAAACGCCCGTCCGCAAGACTGTCGCGGCCTCTGAGACCATGGCTGGTGTGAGCTACCCGTACCCGTATGAAGCCCCAGTTTCGCAGACGCTCTTCGAGCGCGCCTCCCTCGTGACCCCCGGCGGCGTGAACTCTCCGGTGCGCGCCTTCCGCGCCGTGGGCGGTACGCCCCGGTTCATGGTGTCCGGCACCGGTCCGTACCTCACGGACGCCGACGGTCGTGAGTACGTCGACCTCGTGTGCTCGTGGGGTCCGATGATCCTCGGACACTCCCACCCCGAGGTGATCGAGGCCGTCCAGGCCGCCGTCGCCCGCGGCACCTCCTTCGGCACGCCCGGCGAGGGCGAGGTCGCGCTCGCCGAGGAGATCGTCGCGCGCATCGAACCCGTCGAGCAGGTGAGGCTCGTCTCCTCCGGTACGGAGGCCACGATGTCGGCGATCCGGCTGGCGCGCGGGTTCACCGGCCGGGCCAAGGTCGTGAAGTTCGCCGGCTGCTACCACGGCCACGTGGACGCGCTGCTGGCCGCCGCCGGTTCCGGGCTCGCGACCTTCGCGCTGCCCGACACCCCCGGTGTGACCGGCGCGCAGGCCGGCGACACGATCGTCCTCCCCTACAACGACCTCGACGCGGTGCGGGCGGCCTTCGCCGCGCACCCCGGCGAGATCGCCTGCGTGATCACCGAGGCCGCGCCCGGCAACATGGGCGTCGTCACCCCGGCCGAGGGGTTCAACCAGGGGCTGGCCGACCTCTGCCGCGAGAACGGCGCGCTGTACATCTCCGACGAGGTCATGACCGGTTTCCGCACTTCGCGCGCCGGCTGGTACGGAGTCGACGGGGTCAAGCCCGACCTGATGACCTTCGGCAAGGTCATGGGCGGCGGCTTCCCGGCCGCGGCCTTCGGCGGCCGCGCCGATGTGATGGGCCACCTCGCCCCCGCCGGCCCGGTCTACCAGGCCGGCACGCTCTCCGGTAACCCGGTCGCCACCGCCGCCGGCCTCGCGCAGCTGCGCCTGCTGGACGCGGCCGCGTACGAGAAGGTCGACGCGGTGTCGAAGGAGATCCAGGGGCTGGTGACGGCGGCGCTGAGCAAGGAGGGCGTGGCGCACCGGCTGCAGACCGCGTCCAACATGTTCTCCGTCTTCTTCACCGAGGACGAGGTCCGCAACTACGACGACGCCAAGAAGCAGGAGGCCTTCCGCTTCAACGGCTTCTTCCACTCGATGCTGGCGCAGGGCGTCTACCTGCCGCCGTCCGCCTTCGAGTCCTGGTTCGTGTCCACCGCCCACGACGAGCAGGCGATCGAGCGGATCGCGGCCGCCCTGCCGGCCGCCGCCCGGGCCGCCGCGGAGGCCGCCGCATGAGCAGCGACACACCGACCCGCCCCGACTTCACCGTCGTGCACCTGGTGCGCCACGGCGAGGTGCACAACCCGGACGGGGTCCTGTACGGGCGCCGCTCGGGCTACCACCTCTCCGAGCTGGGCCGTCAGATGGCCGACCGGGTCGCCGAGCACCTGAAGAGCCGGGACATCGCCTACGTGGTGTCCTCCCCGCTGGAGCGGGCGCAGGAGACGGCGGAGCCGATCGCCAAGACGCACGGCCTGGACCTGGCGACGGACGCGCGGCTGCTGGAGGCGGAGAACGTCTTCGAGGGCAAGACCTTCGGCGTCGGCGACGGCGCGCTGCGCAAGCCCGGCAACTGGAAGCACCTGACGAACCCGTTCAAGCCCTCGTGGGGCGAGCCGTACGTCGAGCAGGTGGTCCGGATGATGAGCGCGCTGGAGGCGGCGCGCGACGCGGCCCGCGGGCGCGAGGCGGTGGCGGTCAGCCACCAGCTGCCGATCTGGATCGTGCGCAGCTTCGCGGAGAAGCGCCGGCTGTGGCACGACCCGCGCCGCCGCCAGTGCACGCTCGCCTCGCTGACGTCCTTCACGTACCAGGGCGACAAGCTGGTGTCGGTGGGCTACAGCGAGCCGGCCCGCGACCTGGTCCCGGCGCACCTGCTGGCCGGGGCGAAGCCGGTGAAGGGCAAGTCCAAGGCCTTCGGCGCCTGATCCGGGCCCGCTCGGCTCCGGGGCTCGGTCGGCTCCGGAGCCCGCCCGGCTCCGGGGCTTGATCGTCACTCTGTTACGAACCGTTACAGCTTTACCTAAATAAATACAAGTTGCGCCGGGAATCACCGTTCCAGTGCCGCAAGTTCTGACAACTTGTCCGTTTATATGGGCAATGGCATGAGCTGCGCGAGTGACGACGGGGACGGTGACATGCGCGACTTCGGAGGCGTCAGTCGGAGGGGCCTGCTGGGATGGGGACTTGGGGCCGCCGCCGCGGTGGGTATCGCGGGCTGCGGCTCACCGGCCGCGTCCGATCCCGGCACCCCCGGACCGGTCAAGAACCCCAAGGGCCCGAAGCCGGGCGAGAAGCCGGCGGCCAAGGCCCTCGGTGACGGCTCCACCGCCGACACCGGCCCGCAGCCCCACCAGCCCGACAAGCCCGTCCCCCTCCAGCCGGGCGAGACCCCGCCGCAGTTCGTCGTCTTCAGCTGGGACGGCGCGGGGGAGATCGGGAACGGCCTCTTCCCGCGCTTCCTCAAGCTCGCCAAGGACCACGGCGCGGGCATGACCTTCTTCCTCTCCGGCCTCTACCTGCTACCGGAGTCGAAGAAGAGCCTCTACCAGCCGCCGAACAACCCCGTCGGGGCCTCGGACATCGGCTACCTCAAGGACGAGAACATCCGCAACACCCTGAAGTGCGTCCGCGAGGCGTGGCTCGACGGGCACGAGATAGGCACCCACTTCAACGGCCACTTCTGCGGGGGCTCCGGCTCCGTCGCCAAGTGGACCCCGGACGACTGGCAGAGCGAGATCGACCAGGCCGTGTCCTTCGTCACCAACTGGCGCACGAACACCGGCTTCACCGACCTCGAACCCCTGCCCTTCGACTACCGCAAGGAACTGGTCGGCGCCCGCACCCCCTGCCTCCTCGGCCAGGACAACCTGCTGGCGACCGCACAGAAGCTGGGCTGGCGCTACGACTCCAGCTCACCCGGCGGCCTCCAGGTCTGGCCGGTGAAGAAGTCGGGGATCTGGGACCTGCCGCTCCAGTCCCTGCCCTTCCCCGGGCACTCCTTCGAGGTGCTGTCCATGGACTACAACATCCTCGCCAACCAGTCCAAGAACACCACCAGGGGCGTCCCGGCCAACTATCCGGGCTGGCGCACCCAGGCCACCGCCACCTACCTCGGCGGCTTCCGGCGGGCCTACGAGACCAACCGCGCCCCGCTCTTCATCGGCAACCACTTCGAGGAGTGGAACGGCGGCATCTACATGGACGCCGTCGAGGAAGCCTTCAAGGGCATGGCGGACAAAAGGGATGTAAGGCTCGTATCCTTCCGGCAGTTCACCGATTGGCTGGACGTCCAGGACCCCAAGGTGCTCGCCAAGCTCCGCGGGCTCGGCCCGGGTGAGCCGCCCGCCGGCGGCTGGGCGGCGTACATGACGAGCGCCTGACAGGGCCCGACCGGGCCTGGCAGCGCCGGACCTCGCCTGACCAGGGCATTGGCACCCCGCCGGGGGGTGCGGCACATTCGCACATTGCCCATGCGAAACTTTTCACATGAGTCCTAGCCGCGCCCTCCGTCGCCGCTCGACCGGCGGCCGCGCCCTCCTGCTGACCGCGGCGACCGTCGCGGGCGTCATGACCCTGACGTCCTGCGACGGATCGGACGGCGGCGGCAAGCCCACCAGCAGCTCCGGCGGCAACTACGTCACCGGATCGGGCGGCATCTCCAGGGTCGCCAGGGGCGAGCGCACCGAGGCCCCCAAGCTCGACGGAGCGACCGTCGACGGCAAGACCCTCGACACCACGACCCTCAAGGGCAAGGTCGTCGTCCTCAACGTCTGGGGCTCCTGGTGCCCGCCGTGCCGCGGAGAGGCCAAGTACTTCGCGAAGGTGTCGAAGGAGCTCGCCGACTCCGGCGCGGACGTCGCCTTCGTCGGGATCAACACCCGGGACAACAGCACGCAGAACGCCGTCAACTTCGAGCAGGACTACGGGATCACCTACCCGAGCCTCTACGACCCCGACGGGAAGCTGATGCTCCGCTTCCCCAAGGGCACGCTCAACCCGCAGGCCATCCCCTCCACGGTCGTCCTCGACAAGGAGGGCAAGATCGCCGCCCGCACCCTCGTCGCGATCAACGACAAGCAGCTGCGGTCGATGATCGACCCGCTCCTCGCGGAGAAGTGACCCCGTGGTCACCGCGGTCCCCGACGTCCTGCTCGCCGCCGAGGCGACCGGCGTGAACACCACCGTCCTGAGCGGCGCCCTGCTGCTGGCGCTGCCCATCTCGGTGCTCGCCGGGCTGGTCTCCTTCTTCTCGCCCTGCGTGCTCCCGCTCGTCCCCGGCTACCTCTCCTACGTGACCGGCGTCAGCGGCGCCGACCTCGCCGAGGCGCGGCGCGGCCGCATGCTGGCCGGGGCGAGCCTGTTCATCGCGGGCTTCACCGCCGTCTTCGTCTCCACCGGCGCCCTCTTCGGATACTTCGGCGCGAGCCTCCAGGAGAACAAGGCGCTGATCTCCCAGATCCTCGGCGGGCTGGTGATCGTCCTCGGCCTCTTCTTCATGGGCGCGATCCCGGGACTGACGATGCGGGAGTTCCGCTTCCACAGGAAGCCGACGGCGGGCCTCCTCGGCGCGCCCCTGCTCGGCGTGCTCTTCGGCGTCGGCTGGACCCCCTGCATGGGCCCGACCCTCGCCGCCGTCAACACCCTCTCCATCGACCAGGCCAGCGCCGGGCGGGGCGCGCTGCTGACCGTCGCCTACTGCCTGGGCCTCGGTGTGCCCTTCATCCTCGCCGCGATCGCCTTCCGCAAGGCGCTCGGCGCATTCGGCTGGGTGAAGAAGCACTATGCGTGGGTGATGCGCATCGGTGGCGGCATGCTGATCCTCACCGGTCTGCTGCTCGTCACAGGAATGTGGGACAGCATCGTCAGCGACATGCAGAGCTGGACCCAAGGCTTCACGGTGGGGATCTGAGGACGTAACGCACATGAGCAAGACAGACAACGCACCCACCGGCACCGACAACGCACCCACCGGGGCCGACGCCGAAGCCGAGCCCGTGCTCGGCGCCGCCGGCGCCCAGCTGTCCACCGCCCCCGTCGAGGACAGCGGTCCCGTCGGCATCGGCGTGCTCGGCTGGGCCCGCTGGTTCTGGCGGCAGCTCACCTCCATGCGGGTGGCGCTGATCCTCCTCTTCCTGCTGTCCCTGGCCGCCATCCCCGGCTCCCTCATCCCGCAGACCTCGGTCGACGCGATGAAGGTCGCCGCCTGGAAGAAGGACAACCCGTCCTGGGTGGGCATCGCCGAGAAGCTCCAGCTCTTCGACGTCTACTCGTCGTTCTGGTTCTCCGCGGTCTACCTGCTGCTCTTCATCTCGCTGATCGGCTGCATCCTGCCGCGCTCCTGGCAGTTCGCCGGCCAGCTGCGCGGCCGCCCGCCGGCCGCCCCCAAGCGGCTCGACCGGCTGCCCGCGCACACCACCTGGCGCACGGACAGGACCCCGGACGAGGTCCTCGCGCACGCGAAGACCCTGCTCGGCGGGCGGCGCTTCCGCACCGAGAGCGGCGAGAACCACGTCGCCGCGGAAAAGGGCTACCTCCGCGAGGCCGGGAACCTGATCTTCCATGTCGCGCTGATCGTGATGCTGGTGGCCTTCGCCTGGGGCCAGTACTTCAAGTCCGAGGGCGGCAAGCTCGTCCTGCGCGGCAAGGGCTTCTCGAACACGCTCACCCAGTACGACGACTTCAAGTACGGCGCGCTCTTCGACCCCCAGGACCTGCCGCCCTTCTCCTTCACCCTGGACAGGTTCGACGCCACGTACGAGGAGACCGGCCCGCAGAAGGGCACCCCCCGCGACTTCACGGCGTACGTCACCTTCAGCGACGGCGCGCACGGCAAGCCGCAGAAGCGCGAGATCCAGGTCAACAAGCCCCTGAAGGTCGACGGCTCCAAGGTCTACCTGCTCGGGCACGGCTACGCACCGGTCATCTCGGTGACCGACCCCGCCGGCACGGTGGTCTACAAGGACGCCGTGCCGATGCTGCCGCAGGACGCGAACCTCACCTCGCGCGGCGCCATCAAGGTCACCGACGGCTACCGGAACAAGAACGGCGAGAAGGAGCAGCTCGGCTTCTCCGCGCAGTTCGTGCCGACCTTCGCGGGCAAGGGCCAGGGCACGATGCTCTCCCAGTTCCCGGCGGCGAACTTCCCGGTGATCGCCCTCAACGCCTTCCACGGCAGCCTGGGCGTGGACTCGGGCCTGCCGCAGAACGTGTACCAGCTGGACACGTCCAAGATGCAGCAGTTCAAGAAGGAGAATGGCGACCCCTTCGCGCAGATGCTGCTGCCGGGCGAGACGATGACCCTGCCCGACGGCGCGGGCACCGTGAAGTTCGAGGGCATCGAGCGGTGGGCCACCTTCTCCGTCACCCACCAGCCCGGCAGCGGCCTCGCCCTGGCGGGCGCGATCGCCGCCATCGCGGGCCTGGCCGGATCGCTGTTCATCCAGCGCCGCCGGATCTGGGTCCGCGCGGTGCCCGGCAAGGACGGCGTCACCGTCGTCGAGATGGCGGGGCTGGGCCGCAGCGAGTCCGCCAAGCTGCCGGAGGAGCTCGCGGAGCTCGCCGCCACGCTGCACCGGCAGGCGCCGACCGCGCCCCCCGCCGTATCCGCAGAACCTGTCGAAGAAACCCCTGAAGGAGAGCGCGGATGACGCCGCTCGCAGCCGCAGCCAACGAGAACCTGGCGCAGATCAGCAACTACCTGGTCTATTCGTCGATGGCGGTCTACATGCTCGCCTTCTTCGCGCACATCGCCGAGTGGACCTTCGGCAGCCGCAGCAAGGTGGCCCGTACGGCCGCCGCGCTGACCGGCGGTGCCGGAGCCGGCGCCGGTGACGCGGCCGCGGCCGCCGCGCCCGCCGTGCAGGTGCGCCGAAAGGGGGTGCGAAGCTCCAGTGGAGCCGGTGAAACCGGGGGCTCCACGGCCGTCCTCGACCAGCCGAAGGTCGTCACCCGCTCCGCCGCCGGCACCCGCGACGTGCCCGACGGCCCGGGCGCCGCGGGCGGCACCGTGCAGGGCGACCTGTACGGCCGGATCGCCATCTCGCTGACCGCCCTCGCCTTCCTCCTGGAGGCGGGCGGAGTCGTCGCCCGCGCCATGTCGGTGCAGCGGGCCCCCTGGGGCAACATGTACGAGTTCTCGATCACCTTCTCCACGGTGGCCGTCGGCGCGTACCTGGTCCTGCTCGCCCTGAAGAAGAACGTCCGCTGGCTCGGCCTGATCCTGGTCACCACCGTCCTGCTGGACCTCGGCATCGCCGTGACCTGGCTCTACACCGACAGCGACCAGCTGGTCCCGGCCCTGCACTCGTACTGGCTGTGGATCCACGTCTCCACCGCGATCTTCTGCGGCGCCGTCTTCTACATCGGCGCGGCCGGCGCGGTCCTCTACCTCTTCCGCGACGGATACGAGGCGAAGCTCGCGCGCGGCGGCACGCCGGGCCGGTTCGCCTCCTCCGTGCTGGAGCGGCTGCCCTCGGCGGGCTCCCTGGACAAGTTCTCGTACCGCATCAACGCGGCCGTCTTCCCGCTGTGGACCTTCACGATCATCGCGGGCGCGATCTGGGCGGGCGACGCCTGGGGCCGCTACTGGGGCTGGGACCCCAAGGAGGTCTGGTCCTTCGTGACGTGGGTCGCGTACGCCTGCTACCTGCACGCCCGCGCCACCGCCGGCTGGAAGGGCCGCAAGGCCGCTTACCTGGCGCTCTTCGCCTTCGCCTGCTGGATCTGGAACTACTACGGCGTGAACATCCTGCTCAGCGGCAAGCACTCGTACGCGGGCGTCTGACCGGCGGGAGTGGGACGCTGGTGTCATGCCTCCTGTGATCCATGGCACCAGCGAGAGCCGCGGCGAGGACCGCTGGCGGCTGCGGTTCGAGCTGCACCTGCCGTACGCGTACGAGGAGCTGTGGCCCGTCCTGACCACGCCGGACGGGCTGCGGGGCTGGCTGGCCGAGGCCGAGGTCCTGGAGCGCCGGCTGGGCGGGGCGGTCACGCTGCGCCGGCCGAACACCGGGACGGTGGCGACCGGCCGGATCACGGCCTGGGACGTCGAGCGGGTCGTGGAGTACACGGTGTCCGGGGACGAGAAGATCCGCTTCCACCTGGAGCCGGTGGGGACGGACTCGACGGTCATCCGGTTCGTGCACGAGCGGTCCGGCACCGAGACCGAGCGCCTGGACTGCCTGGCGGGCTGGCACGAGCACTTCGAACTGCTGGAATCCGCCCTCGACGGGCGCCCGGCGAGACCCGCGGACTGGGCCGCCTGGACGGACGCCCACTGGAGCGAGCTGCGCGCGGACTACGCGTCCCTCTCCAGCACGTAAGAGCTGCGCGCCTCCTTTGCTCCTGGCCGTCGAGGAGGGTGGTGGTGGCCGAGCGGTCACAGCACTAGGGCTGCGGGTCGCCCTTGTCGGTGCCCGGTCCCTGGTCCCGGTCCTTCTTCTGCTCGTCGCGCAGGGACTTCAGGAACTCCGGGTTGTCGTCGGGCGCGACCCACTGGGTGCGGCCGCGGGGTCCGCGTCCGCCTCCGGAGGCCACCCGCTTCTTGCCCGCGAACAGCCACACCACCGGCCCGACGATGGAGAAGAGCAGGATGATGAGCACCCACACCACCTTGGGCAGGTGCTTGACCTCTTCCTCGGGCGTGTTCAGGCAGTCGATGAAGGCGTAGATGGTCAGCGCGATGATCAGCAGGAACGGCAGATAGCGCAGCACGGTGTGGGACCGACTCCCGGGCAGTGGCGGCGGGGCCGCACGGGCCCCGGTGACCCTTCCAGGGTAGTAGGTGACGGATACTGGCCCCTATGGCTTACGACGATCTCCGCTCGCTGCTCCGGGCTCTGGAGCGGGAGGGCGACCTCAAGCGCATCAAGGCCGAAGTCGACCCGTACCTGGAGGTCGGGGAGATCGTCGACAGAGTGAACAAGGCGGGGGGCCCGGCGCTCCTCTTCGAGAACGTCAAGGGCTCGGCGATGCCGCTGGCCATGAACGTCTTCGGCACCGACCGCCGCCTGCTCAAGGCCCTGGGCCTGAAGTCGTACGGCGAGATCAGCGAGAAGATCGGCGGCCTGCTCAAGCCGGAGCTGCCGCAGGGCTTCATCGGGGTCCGCGAGGCCTTCGGGAAGCTCGGCTCGATGGTGCACGTGCCGCCGAAGAAGGTGAAGGGCGAGGCCGCGCCCGTGCAGGAGGTCGTCCTCACCGGCGACGACGTGGACCTCGACCAGCTGCCGGCCCTGTTCACCTGGCCCAAGGACGGCGGCTCCTTCTTCAACCTCGGCCTCACCCACACCAAGCACCCCGAGACGGGCGTGCGCAACCTCGGCCTGTACCGCCTCCAGCGCCACGACAAGCGCACCATCGGCATGCACTGGCAGATCCACAAGGACAGCCGCAACCACTACGCCGTCGCCGCCAAGCGCGGCGAGCGGCTGCCGGTCGCGATCGCCTTCGGCTGCCCGCCCGCGGTGACGTACGCGTCCACCGCGCCGCTGCCGGGGGACATCGACGAGTACCTCTTCGCCGGCTTCGTCGCGGGCAAGCGGATCGAGATGGTCGACTGCAAGACGGTCCCGCTGCAGGTCCCGGCCCATGCGGAGGTCGTGATCGAGGGCTGGCTGGAGCCGGGCGAGACGCTCCCGGAGGGGCCCTTCGGCGACCACACCGGCTTCTACACGCCGCAGGAGCCGTTCCCCGCGCTGAAGATCGACTGCGTGACGATGCGCAAGCGCCCGCTCCTCCAGTCGATCGTCGTCGGCCGGCCGCCGACGGAGGACGGTCCGCTGGGGCGTGCAACGGAGCGTTTCTTCCTCCCGCTCCTCAAGATCATCGTGCCGGACATCGTGGACTACCACCTCCCCGAGTCGGGCGGCTTCCACAACTGCGCGATCGTCTCGATCGACAAGAAGTACCCGAAGCACGCCCAGAAGGTCATGCACGCCATCTGGGGCGCCCACATGATGTCGCTGACGAAGCTGATCATCGTGGTGGACGCGGACTGCGACGTCCACGACCTGCACGAGGTGTCGTGGCGGGCGCTCGGCAACACGGACTACTCCCGTGACCTGACGGTCGTGGAGGGCCCGGTCGACCACCTCGACCACGCCTCCTACCAGCAGTTCTGGGGCGGCAAGGCGGGCATCGACGCCACGAAGAAACTCCCCGAGGAGGGCTACACCCGCGACGGCGGCTGGCCCGACATGGTCGAGTCCGACCCTTCGACGGCGGCCCTGGTGGACCGCCGCTGGAAGGAGTACGGACTTTGAATCCTCGCCCTCCTGGGGGAGGGAGATTCCTGGCTCACGCCGCCTGGCGGACCGGCGGCCCGTCAGGTTTTCCACGATCAGCGCCAGCCGGGTTGAGACCAGCCCGGACAACAGCAATGCGAAAGAGGAAGCGCGTGCTTGGTTCTCGCTGCGCACTGTCCGTAGTGCACCATACCCAATTCTGTGACGAACGTCAGTCCGCCCTGGCAGCGACTCCGAGGCCCAGGTGAGCCCCACGATCACGGGCCCGGGCCTGTTCATCGGCGACCTCGGGGCCTACGTGACCCTGGAGCGCCCGAAGATCGACTCCACCGAACCGGAGGTCCGGCGGGCCGCCGAGCGGGCGGGCGTCTCGCCCGAGGAGTTCGCGGGCCCCGGCGACATCTGGGCGCTGATGTGGGAGGACAAGCACGGCGAGGGCGGCGGCTTCGAGCTGCCCGGCCTGCGCGACGCCGAGGCCGAGGACTTCGCCGAGCGGCTGGGGCTCGCGCTGAACACCGGCGAGGCGTTCACGATCGAGGCCGGCGCCGTACTCCACCTCGACGCCCGCCCGGCCGGGGCCGACGGCTATGACTTCACGGTTCACGTCACCCCGCCCGAAGGCGAGGAGACCGAGCCCGCGACCCTTGCGTTGGACACGGCCCGCACGGCCTCGCTCCTGACCCACCTCGAAGAGTTCCGCAGGAGCCTCGCATGATGACCACCGCCGACGGTGTGATCGGACCCGGCCCCGCGCCGGAGGCCACCGGCAAGGTCAAGGCGTTCCTGCGGCTCGTGATGATCGAGCACTCGGTCTTCGCGCTGCCCTTCGCCTACATCGCCGGGCTCACCGCCATGTTCCAGCTCGACCGGAACGTGCACTGGGGCAAGCTGCTGCTCGTCACCGTCTGCATGGTGGGCCTGCGCACCTTCGCGATGGCGGCCAACCGGATCATCGACCGCGAGATCGACGCCCGGAACCCGCGTACCGCCGGCCGCGAGCTGGTCACCGGCGCGGTGTCGGTCCGGTCCGCCTGGACCGGGGCCGGGATCGCGCTCGCCGTCTTCCTCGGCTCGGCGGCGCTGCTGAACCCGCTGTGCCTGGCGCTGGCGCCCGTCGCGGTGATCCCGATGGTGGTGTACCCGTACGGCAAGCGGTTCACGAACTTCCCGCACGCCATCCTGGGCCTGGCGCAGGCCATCGGACCGGTCGGTGCCTGGCTGGCCGTCACCGGCGAGTGGTCCTGGGACGCGGTGATCCTGGGCCTGGCCGTGGGCGTGTGGATCGGCGGCTTCGACCTGATCTTCGGCAGCCAGGACGTGGCCGCCGACCGCGCGGAGGGCGTCAAGTCGGTCCCGGCCCGCTTCGGTGTCGCGGCGGCCCTCTGGGGCGCGCGCGGCGCACACGTGGTCACCACCGGCCTGCTGGCCTGGTACGGCCTCGCCACGGACGCGGGCGTGCTGTTCTGGGCGGGCCTGGTGATCGTCGTCGGCGCCTTCCTCTACGAGCACACCATCGTGACCCCGCACGACCTGTCCCGCCTGAACCGGGCCTTCTTCACGGTCAACGGGTTCATCGGCATTGCCCTCTTCGTGTGCGCCGTGCTGGATCTCGCGGTCCGGGGTCTGACCCTGTAGTTACTGTGCGGCCTACCATCGAGTGCATGGACAGGGAGGCCGACGTGACTGTCTCGGAAAGCGATCGCCTGCACTCACAGCTCAGCCGGTTCGAGGACATGTTCCCGGGCTACCGGATGGAGATTGTCGAGGGCGCCATCGTGATGAGTCCGCTCAAGCCGCACCACAACGCCACCATCTGGGCGCTGTGGACTGCGCTCAGGGCCCAGTTGTCGGACGACTGGGGCTTCCTCAGCGACGTTGCGATCCCCTTCGACGGCGACAACGAGTTCTGTCCGGACCTGGCGGTGGTTCCCGCGACCGAGGCGGGCAAGAACCTCAGTGCCTACTCGCCGGACCTCGTCGAGGTTGTCGTCGAGGTGGTTTCCCCGGGCAGCATCCGCAACGACTACGAGATCAAGGACGGGGCCTACGCCCGACGGGGCATCCCGAACTACCTGATCTTCGACCCTTACAAGGCCCAGTGCACGACCCTGTGGAACCCCGGGCCGGACGGCTACCGGGGCCGGGACGTGATCCCGTACGGCCAGACGGTCGTCGTGGAGACCGGCATCGGCAAGATCACCGTGGACACGGCCGATCTGCCGGTGGACCCCGGCACGGCCACCTGACCCGCGCCGCGTCAGGGGTGGCCGGATAGTCTCGGAGGTATGACTGAGCGCAAGCGCACCCCGTGGGTGGTCGGGGTTTCCGGGGCATCCGGGACGCCGTACGCGGCGGCGGTACTCCGCGGGCTGCTCGCGGCGGGGGAGAGCGTCGACCTGGTGGTCAGCCGGGCCTCGCGGCTCACCCTGCTGGACGAGACCGGGATCGCCTTCCGCGACGCGCACTGGCGCGACGACCTGGGCGAGTGGCTGGAGCGCGGCGCGGACGGCAAGCCCGCGGCCTTCGCGCGGCCGGAACTGGACGACGTCCGCTACTGGGGCGCCGGGGACCTGGCGGCCGGCCCGAGCTCGGGCTCGTATCCGGTGAAGGGGATGCTCATCGTCCCCGCGTCCACGGCCTGCGTGGCGGGGGTGGCGCTCGGGCTGTCGAAGGACCTGCTCCAGCGGGTGGCGAGCGTGACGCTCAAGGAGCGGCGCCGGCTGGTGGTCGCGGTGCGGGAGACCCCGCTGAACGGGCAGACGCTGAAGCATCTGGTGGCGCTGGACGAGGCGGGCGCGATCGTGCTGCCCGCCTCTCCGGCGTTCTACGCGGGCGCGACGCACATCCAGGATCTGGTGGACTTCGTCGCGGGGCGGGTGCTGGACGCGGCAGGGGTGCCGCACCGGCTGTACCGCCGTTGGGAGGGGGAGATCGGTGGTTCCCGCCCCCGGGGGTAGCGCTACTTCGTGGTGCGCGGCTTGCGGGTCTTGTCGACGCGCTGCGCGGCGGCGGGCTGGTGGGCACGGGATCGGTTGGCCAGCTCCTGGAGCTGTCGCATGTGTGCGTAGGCCATCTCGATCGTGTACACGGTGAACCACTCCTGAAGATCGTCATTGATCTGTTGAAAGAATTCACAGGGAATTGACCCCTGTGTGCCTTAGATTCTATACCTAGACTTGCAGGATCGCCGAATAATGGAAGGCTCCACGTAATGGACACGGTGGACAGGCAGCTCATCCAGGCACTTCGCGAGAACGGTCGTGCCTCGTACGCGGAGCTGGGCCGTCTCGTGGGCCTCTCCGGCCCCAGCGTCACCGACCGCATCAACCGGCTGGAGAGCGCCGGAGTCATCACCGGCTACCGCGCGACCGTGGACTCGCCCTCGCTCGGCATGGGGGTCACCGCGCTGATCGGCATCTCCCTCTCCGACGCGGCCGACCACGAGGACGTGGCCCGGCGGTTGCGCGACCTCGCGGAGATCGAGGACTGCTGGTTCATCGCGGGCGACGACTCCTTCATGCTGAAGGTGCGCGCCAGCGATGTGGACGGCCTGGAGAAGATCATCCGCAAGCTCTCCGGCACCAAGGGCGTCTCGCGCACCCGCACCACGATCGTGCTGTCGACGAAGTGGGAGAACCGGGTCGGGGAACTGCCCGAGGAGGGCTGAGAGTACGGTGGGTGGCGGTTGCAGGACAGGTATCTAGAGGAGGCGGCCGGCTGATGACTGCATCTATTAAAGATGTAGGGCTCAAGCGCGAGCTGGAGGAGAAGGTCCGCTCCGGCGAGCGGCTGACCCGGGAGGACGGCATCGCCCTCTACGAGTCGGACGACCTGGCCTGGCTCGGCGGCCTCGCCCACGAGGTGCGGATGCGCAAGAACGGCGACGTCGTCCACTTCAACGTCAACCGCCACCTCAACATGACGAACGTGTGCACCGCGTCGTGCGCGTACTGCTCGTTCCAGCGCAAGCCGGGCGAGAAGGACGCGTACACGATGCGCATCGAGGAGGCCGTGCGCCTGGCCAAGGCCATGGAGAACGAGAACCTCACCGAGCTGCACATCGTCAACGGCCTGCACCCGAACCTGCCGTGGCGCTACTACCCGCGCTCGCTCTCCGAGCTGAAGAAGGCGCTGCCGAACGTCTCGCTGAAGGCGTTCACGGCGACGGAGATCCACCACTTCGAGACGATCTCGGGCATGTCGGCCTCCGACATCCTCGACGAGCTGATCGAGGCCGGCCTGGAGTCCCTCACGGGCGGCGGGGCGGAGATCTTCGACTGGGAGGTCCGGCAGCACATCGTCGACCACCGCACCCACTGGGAAGACTGGTCGCGCATCCACCGCCTCGCCCACTCGAAGGGCCTCAAGACCCCTTCGACGATGCTCTACGGGCACATCGAGGAGCCGCGCCACCGCGTGGACCACGTGCTGCGGCTGCGCGAGCTCCAGGACGAGACCGGCGGCTTCCAGGTCTTCATCCCGCTGCGCTACCAGCACGACTTCGTGGACATGAAGGACGGCAAGGTACGCAACAAGCTCCAGGCGCGGACGACGATGGCGACGGGCGCGGAGGCGCTGAAGACCTTCGCGGTCTCCCGCCTCCTCTTCGACAACGTGCCGCACGTCAAGGTCTTCTGGGTGATGCACGGCGTGCAGACCGCCCAGCTGGCGCTCCAGCACGGCGCGGACGACATGGACGGCTCGGTCGTCGAGTACAAGATCACGCATGACGCGGACAACTACGGCACCCCGAACAAGCTGGGCCGTGAGGACCTCCTGGAGCTGATCCGCGAGGCCGGCTTCCGCCCGGTCGAGCGCAACACGCGCTACGAGATCATCCGTGAGTACCCCGGCCCGGACGCGGGGCTGCGCGAGACGCCGCAGGCGATGCGCGTCTGACCTCGCGGCCTGCCGAACGGAACGCCGAACGGAACGCCGAACGGAACGCGCGAACGGAACGCCGAACGGAACAACGAAGCCCCGATCCAGCCGGATCGGGGCTTCGCCGGTACTGGACCCCCACCGGTGTAATAGATAACATCCCCATGTGGCTATTACTTTCACCCTGGATCCGGTCGTCGACTCCGCCCTGAGCGCCGGAATCCTCAGCCTGTGGACGGACGTGTCCAACGCGGGCGGCGCGGTGGGCTTTGTGCCCCCCGTCACCTCGGACGACGTCCGCCCGGCGCTGAGCACCCAGCTCGCCGCGGTCGCCGCCGGCGGCACCCGGCTGCTGGTCGGGTACGACGAGGAGGGCCAGGTGGCCGCCACCGCGTTCCTCACCCGCAACACGCACCGGCTCCAGCTCCACTGGGTGTGGGCGTACACGGTGATGGTCCACCCGCGCCACCAGGGCAAGGGATACGGCCGCGACCTGATGGCGGCGACGGAAGCGGCGGCCCGCTCCATGGAGGGCATCGACGCGATCCGCCTCGGCTGCCGCGGCGGCCACGGCCTGGAGCACTTCTACGCGGCCTGCGGCTACAAGGAGGTCGGCCGCGTCCCCGACGCCATCCGCGTGGCCCCGGGCGACGACCGCGACGACATCACGATGCTGCTGCCGCTGCACTGACCCGGGGCGGCGGCCGGAGCGGGGGTCCGGCGTGCTTCACTGGACGGGCACCAGCCGACGTATGACGACATACGACCACGACGAGAGAGAAGGGGTCACCGTGTCCCTCAAGCCGAGCGCGACGATCCGCTACACCGCGATGCGTCTGGGGATCTTCGTCGGGTGCCTCGTCGTCGTCGCGGGCCTGGTCCGTATGGGGTGGGTGCCCGCCGGACTCGGTGACGCGAACTTCGCCTGGGTCGTGCTGCTCGCCCTCGTCCTCTCCGCCCCGCTCTCCTTCGTCCTCCTGCGCAAGCAGCGAGACGAGATGTCCGCGCAGATCTCCGGCCGCGTCGCGGGTGCGAAGCAGAAGCTCGCCGCGAACCGCAGCCAGGAGGACCTGGCGGACGATGCGGCGCGCGTGAACCCGTAGGGGTCCAGTTAGCTTCCTCACACACCGAACCGCCTCAGCGCCCGGGATACCGCCCGTAACGCTGGGGCGTTCGCGTTTTCCCGGCCCGCGCAAGAGGGCCTGGTGCGCCGCTGTCTCAAAGAACGCCTTTGAGATTCCCAAAGCGCAAGTGTTAGCGTGTTGAACATGTTGACCACAGCTGCGCACCCGATGACCACGAGCGTCCCGCTCGTGGCGCGCCTGCACGTCGACCTCTGCCGCCGCGTGTCCGCGGCCTGTTGCTGTTGTCGTTGAGCTGTTCCGCTGTTCCGCTGAATCGATACAGCAGCGGTCCCGGCCGGCCCCTTCTGGCTGTTGCCGCACCGCGTCACCACCACAGTGCCCCCCTTCTGTCTTCGTGCGTCACCACCGGAGAGTGTCCGTGTCCGCGTCCCCCCAGGCCCCCGCCAAGGCCTCGTTCAAGTTCCCCTTCTGGGCCCAGATCATCGCCGGTCTGGCGCTCGGCGTTCTGTTCGGCTGGCTCGCCCGCAGCCAGGACATCAGCTGGCTCGGCACCACCCTGGAGAAGGTCGGCGACATCTTCGTCCAGCTGCTGAAGCTGGCCATCGCCCCGCTCGTCTTCTTCGCGATCCTGGTGTCCATCACCAACCTGCGGAAGGTCAACAACGCGGCGCGCCTCGCCTCCCGCACCCTCCTCTGGTTCATGATCACCTCGCTGATCGCGGTCGGCATCGGCATCGCCATCGGCCTGCTGACCGACCCGGGCTCCGGCACCGGCCTCACCGCGGCCGACGGCAAGGACCCGAAGAAGACCGGCTCCTGGATCGACTTCCTCACCGGGATCGTGCCGACGGACATCGTCACGCCGTTCACCGAGCTGAAGGTCCTTCAGATCGTCTTCCTCGCCGTCGTCGCCGGTATCGCCGCCCTCCAGCTGGGCAGCAAGGCCAAGCCGGTCCTGGACCTCGCCGAATCCGCCCTGGAGCTCCTCCAGAAGGCCCTGTGGTGGGTCATCCGCCTCGCCCCGATCGGCACCGTCGGCCTGATCGGCACCGCGATCGCCACGTACGGCTGGGACCTCATCGGCAAGTACGCGACCTTCACCGCCGACATCTACATCGGCTGCGCGCTGGTCATGTTCGGCGTCTACCCGCTGCTCCTCGCCACGGTCGCCAAGGTCAGCCCGCTCCAGTTCTTCAAGGGCGCCTGGCCGGCCATCCAGCTGGCCTTCGTCTCCCGCTCCTCGGTCGGCACCATGCCGGTCACCCAGAAGGTCACCGAGCGCCTCGGCGTCCCGAAGGAGTACGCCTCCTTCGCCGTCCCGTTCGGCGCCACCACCAAGATGGACGGCTGCGCCGCGATCTACCCGGCCCTCGCCGCCATCTTCATCGCGCAGATCTTCGACGTGCAGCTGGGCATCAAGGAGTACCTGCTCATCGTCTTCGTCTCGGTCATCGGCTCCGCGGCGACGGCCGGCCTGACGGGCGCCACGGTCATGCTGACGCTGACCCTCTCCACGCTGGGCCTGCCGCTGGCGGGCGTCGGCCTGCTGATGGCGATCGACCCGATCCTGGACATGATGCGCACCGCCACGAACGTGGCCGGTCAAGTTGTCACTCCGGTGATCGTGGCGTCGCGCGAGAACATCCTCGACCGCGAGCAGTACTACGCCGTCAGCGCGTCCCCCGTTGACGAGCCGCAGGTGGCGGCGGCCGCCGCTGCGTGATGTCCGTCGGCTCGTAGTGCCCGTGCCCCGCACCCGTGAATCGGGTGCGGGGCACGTTCTGTTGGCGAGGGCCGAGGCGCAGTGGTTTCGTCGGCGCCGGACACTCGTTAGTCCGAGCGACTCTGGTCCTCTGCGCCGACAGGCGTGATCTTGATGGAGTTCATCTCGGGAGGCTTCCGTCGTCCCCGACCGATGCTGAACACCTCCACCTTGTCGATCACGCTGGCGACGATCGTCCGGCGACGTTCGAGATTCTCGATGCTGTCGTCGCGCCAAACGGTCCAGGCGTCGGGTTCGGCGCGCGAGTGTCGTACGGCCGCTGCAGTCTCACGCGTACGGAGCGTCTGGAGTTCGCCGCGGAGGTGTGCCAGTGATTCGAAGTAGTCCTCGTCTTCCATCCGGCCCGCCTTCCACATGACGCGCATCGCATGGATGCGATCTTCCAACAGTCTGATCGCACCAGTGAGGTCCTCAGCCGGCCCCGGCGGCTGCTGCGGCTTGGGCCTGTCCAATGCGGCTTCCACCACCTCGTTCAGACGCTCCTCGATCCACTCGTACTTGCGGCTGACCTTTCCGCAGCCGAGACGTTGTCCGCCTCCGGTCCGCTGGCCCGAGTGACAGAACGCCCGACGGAACGTTCGCCCTTGGTCGGTGACCCACTGGACACGCATGATCGACTTGCAGTATCCGCAACGAAGGAAGCCGGAGTACACGTGCTTGCGCTTGCCTTGGCCTTGAGCTGCCGGGGTGGCGCGTCCGTCCAGGATGGTTTGGACGTTCTCCCACTGCTCGCGGGTGAGCGGCGCGCCGTAGACGCTGTCGCCGATGTCGTGGCCCTTGTGGGTGACGACTCCCCCAGTTCGCTCGGCACGGAAGACTCGCTTGACGGCGTTGATCGTCCAGACGCCACCCTGCGGTGTCGTCGAACCCAGGGCGTTCCACAGTCGCGTTACGTCACCGGGTGTCTTGGGCTGTCGGTCCATGAGCATCCGGTAGCCGGCGAGGATGAGTTCCCTCTCCTGTTCGTCCACCTCCTGGATGCGTCCCGGCTTTGAAGCCGAACTGACGCTTTCCTCCCGCATGTGGTTTGCCCTGCTCCCGGCGTTGGAGCAGTGAGTTGTTCACTCGTTCCGACATCCGCTCAGTCTCCTGCTGAGCCACCGCGCCCTTGATGGTGAGGATCATCCGTCCGTTTGCGGTCTGTGTGTCTTCGCCCTCGGTTGTGGCGAACGCAAAGCCGTGTTCTTTCTGTTCCTCAAGGAAGGTGGTCAATTCGCTGATTCGGCGCGTCAGACGGTCGATGGAGTAGACGACGACCCCGTCAATGATTCCGTTGCGGGCGTCCCGCATCATCTCCGCGTACTGCGGGCGCCGCTTCTTGCTCGTGGTCGATGCCGAGACGTCGTTCTCCGGGTAGACCTTGAAGACGCCCCATTCCATGCGTTCACACAGCTCTCGACACGCTTTCTCCTGGCGCTGGACGCCGAGTTCTTGACCCTTGCGGTCCTTGCTGATCCGGACGTAGATGCCCACACGCTTCGGCTTGGCCATGCCCCACCCCTGGTAGCGGAAGACTCACCTGCGCACTGACCAACGTGCATACACGCAAACGGTGACGGGGGTGGGCGACCAGGCCACCGTAGCCCCCGCCCCGGGCGGGGGCTGTGGCGTGTTCAGCCCAGGGTCTCCCCGCGGATGTAGGCGATCAGCCCGAGGACGATGGGCGGGGCGAGCCACCACAGGCCCATGGCCCGGCGCACGCTGGGGATGAGGGTGATGAGAAGGCTCAGCACGCTCAGGCACATGGAGATGAAGCACATGGCGTCAACGCCCTCGTAGCCCTGGTGGTCCCACTCGCCCTGGGGCCCGAAGAACACGGCCAGGTACACGGCGCCGGCGTTCAGCAGGTGGATGAACCCAAGCGGAACCCCCAGCACCCACCTCAGGCATCCCCGGTCCTCGGGCAGGTCGATGTTCTCCCGGGGGAGTCTCATTCGAGCGTTGCGATACGCACCCACGCGATCACCCCCAGGAGGAGGGGAGGGGCGAACCACCACAGGCCGAGGGTTCGGCGGACCGGCGGGATGAGGGTGATCAGGATCCCGATGACGCTCAGGCCGATGGAGATCAGACACATCGCGGCAGTCCCGGCGTACCCCTGGTCGTCCCAGTCAGCCTGCGGCGGGTAACGGAGTATGAGATAGACGGTGGCTGCGTTCACCACGTGGGTGATCCCGAGGGGTACGCCGAGTACCCAGCGCAACCATCGACGCCGCTCGTCCGGGTCGCGGTCTACAGGCCGCCCGTCTGTCATCGCATCGCGTCCTTCACCTTGCGGAGGCTGTCGCCGAAGTCGTTGCCGTAGTTCTGGGCCTTCTCCGACTGCCAATACGGGCCGCCGTTGTAGCGGGCGGCGATCTCCCGCATCTGGGCGTCGGTCAGCTGGTCGGCGGGGACGTCGCCATAGCCCGCCTCTGCCTTGATCTGAGCAAGGAAACCGGCGGCGATGAAGGCATTCTGCCTCGGGTCCTGGAGCGACTCCTCCACGAGGTCGCGTTGATCCTCAGTGAGGTGCGCCGGGTCGTAGCCGAGTACTTCGGCACCGCGCCGGAGTTGGATGGCGATCGGGCCGAAGGAGGTCTCGTCGGGTGCTCCGCCGGCCCGGCTGGGGAGGTTCTCCGGGGTGATGGGACTCAAGGGGGATTCGGCCCACTGGCGCACGGTATCGCTGCCGTCGTCGAAGATCCCGGGCTGCCCGGCGATCTCTTTCCAGGCGATCCCCGCGACCAGTTCCTCGGGCAGTCCCGCGTGCTGGGCGGCCGCCCGGAGGATCTCCTTCTTCTGGGAGATCCAGGCCGCCTTCTCCTTATCGCCGTCCGGCGGGTTCCAGTAGCTGTCGTCGACCTCGGGCAGTCCCGCGATCCGCATCCGGATGTCCCGCAGCTCCGGCGACATCTCCGTCTTCCCGATCGGCCCCGTCATCTCCGCTTGGGGCCGCTGCCCGGCAGATGGGCCAGCGGGCTGGTGGCGGCCTCCGCCGCCTCCCGGCGGATGTCCGCCATCGCCGCGTACAGGTCGGGCCGCTTGGCGCTGCCCGGCATCTTGAAGTCGGGGAGCAGTTCGTGCGCCTGCTTCAGCGCGTGCACGCACGTGCTGCGCGCTTCCTGCTCGACCGTCTTCGCCAGGTGGAAGCTGCCGCCCGCGGCGTCGTGAAGGCGGTTGGCCTCGTCCCGGATGTCGTCCACGTCCATGGTGAGTTCGGCGAAGAAGTCGAGGACCCCGGTGGTCGCCCGCATGTCCTCCCACTGGCGCATCGGCTCCGCCTCCTGCGCGACCTTGGTGATCGCGGTGCCCTTGG
Organism: Streptomyces sp. ISL-94; assembly: GCF_018614075.1. GTDB lineage: Bacteria > Actinomycetota > Actinomycetes > Streptomycetales > Streptomycetaceae > Streptomyces. The sequence continues at coordinate 47,443 of NZ_JAGGOZ010000002.1, forward strand.
TCCCGATGAGCGCGGCGAGTGCCCGCTCCGAGCGTTTGCCGTCGCGGTAGTGGGTCTTGGCGGTGGTCAGCGCCAGGGCGTAGGCGTTCAGGGCGCTGGCGGCCTTGTCGTACCCCTCGGCGATGTGGGTGATGAGCTGGCGGGCCTCTTTCAGGCGCGAGGTGTACGTGTGGCTGTTGGCGCTGTGCCACTCGGTACGGGTCTCCGCGCGCCTGGCGGGTTCCTCCACCTGGACGAGGAGATCGCGCAGCCTGCGGAACTCGGCGGCATTGCGCTCGACGAGGGGCGGATTGCACTCCTCCAGGAACTCGACGTCCTTGCGGTAACTCAGCCCACTCACTTGCACTCCGGTGCTACGTACTGCCCTGATTCGAGGAGGTTGTCGAGGAAGGACCGGGCGGTGCCGTCGTCCACGTGGGCGAAGTCGGTGCCGGTGGTCTTCAGGCGGGTGGCCAGACCGGCGAAGAGGGCGATCGTGTCCTTGAACTGATCGTCGGCGAAGCGCGCGAAGCGGAGCGCTTGCGCGGCGACGTCCGGGTGCGCCCTGGGTGCGCGGGCCATCGTGCTCGCGTCGCCATCCGGGCGGCCCTCGTGCAGGAGCGCGGCGATCTCGATGAGGAGGTTCGCATTGCCGTTGATGGACCCGACCCCGGCCAGCAGACTGCCGTTGGCGCTGGAGCTTGAGCTGCCGCTTGCCTCGGGTGCGACGTGGTTGAGGCGCATGCCGGCGAGGGCGTCGGCCTTGTGCTGCGCCCATTCTGCGTCGAACGAAATCTGGTCCCCCCGGGATGAGATGGTCATGCCCATGCCCATCCTAAAGGGGCTCAGGTGGTGGCCAATCGGATCAACACCACCGCCGTCAAAGGGTCGTCATCCGCGGGCGTGGGCGACGAATCCGGTCCAGGCGTGGGGAGCGAAGGCGAGTTGGGGGCCCTGGAGGTTCTTGGAGTCGCGGATGTGGATCGTGGCGGGGGTGTTGGCCACCTCGACGCAGTCGTTGATGTCGCCGCTGTCGCTGTAGCTGCTCTTGAACCAGTCCAGCTCGGGGTTGTGGATCACGTTTCTCCTAGCTCTCGCATCGGGTCGTCATCCGCGGGCGTGGGCGACGAATCCGGTCCAGGCGCGGGGGGCGAAGGCGAGTTGGGGGCCCTGGAGGTTCTTGGAGTCGCGGATGTGGATCGTGGCCGGTGAGTTCGCCACCTCGACGCAGGAGTCGCCCTCACTGCCGTCGCTGTAGCTGCTCTTGAACCAGTGCAGCTCGGGGTTGTCGGTCATGTCTCTCCCAGCAGTTCCTCGATGAAGCCCCGAGTCTCCAGGGGCGTGAGCGCTTGGGCCCGGATCATGCCATAGCGCAGCTCAAGGATCCGGAGCTGCCTGGGGTCGGAGACCGGGCGCCCGCCGAAGGCGCCTTCGGAGCGTCCCACCGCCTTGCCGTCTCCGAACTTCAGCACTTCGATCCCACCGTCCATGCCGGCATGGACCTCGCGGTTGATCGGCATTACTTGGAGGGCCACATGACGCAACCGGCTTACCTCCAGCAGACGTTCGAGCTGTCGACGCCACACCATTGTGCCCCCGATGGGGCGGCGTAGTGTCACCTCTTCCTGGACAATGCTGAGCGACGGGGCGGGTTCCCGCTCGAAGACGGTGTGTCGGGCCATGCGTGCGGCCACATATCGCTCCACCTCGTCCTGGGTGTAGGCAGGCTGCCGCATCTCGAAGAGCGCCCGGGCGTAGTCTTCCGTCTGCAGAAGGCCGTGTATCCCGTGGATGCGGTAGACGCCGATCTCGACTGCCATACGCTCGCGCTGCGCTTGGGCCCGCACCTTCGTCGGGTAGCGAACCTGCTCCATGTCGGCCTTCATCGCGGCGATCTTGCCGCCCGCCCGCAGTACCTCGTCCGCCTTGTCCAGGTACTCGGGGCGGGGGATCCGCTTCCCGCCCTCGATCTTGCGGACGAGGTCCTCCCCGTACCCGAGCGCCGTGCCGAAGTCGGCGGCTCGCATGCCCGCCTCCTCGCGCCAGGCCCGGAGCTGGCGGCCGAGTGCGGCCAGGACCGCCAAGCCCTGCTCGTCCTCGGGATCGACGTCCCAGCCGGCGTCTTCCGTACCGTCACTGTCCACGCTCATGCGTGCCACCTCCGACGCACCAATATCCTCAACGCCCCTTGCCCAGGTGCCGCGTGGGACAGCCGGGACAGCACCGGACAACGTCCGGACAAGTGCGGGACGCAAGGGCGGTACCGCTTCCCACGGTACGCACGAACCGCCACGCTCAGTCACGTGAACACTCAAATCTGTGACTCCGAGGGCCGATTCGCCGCCCAGCTCGCCGCCACGCCCCGCGGGGCCCGCCAGGCCCGCCGGCTCGCCGTCGAGAAGCTCGCCACCTGGGGGCTGCCCTCGGAGGAGGCGGCGCTCATCGTGGCCGAGCTCGCCGCCAACGCGGTGACCCATGGCCGCGTCACCGGGCGGGGCTTCCGGATCGTGCTCGCGCTGGGCGGTGGGGTGCTGCGGATCGAGGTGGTGGACAGCTGTGGCGACCGGGTCCCGGGTATCCGCGACGCGGACGGGGGCTCGGAGGCCGGGCGGGGACTGGTGCTGGTGGCTGCGATGGCCGACCGCTGGGGGGTGGACCGGGGGCTGCCGCCGTGCAAGTCGGTGTGGGCGGAGCTGGATGTGCCCGGATGGCGTGGGGAACCGTGACGCGGGGAACCGGGACCCGGTTCGCTTAGACGTCACCACTCAAATCACGGAGGTAAATCCAACCAACCCCACCCCTCCGGCTCCCCGTAACTCGGACGGGTGAACTGTGCCAACTGAGCTGGATTTCGGGCTGGTTGCCGGGCATATGCTCGGCGCACAACATCAGACATGAGACGGCCCCCGCCGGGACTGGCATCCCGATCGAGGGCCTGACCAACTAGGAAGTCAGCACCTTCCCAATGGCTCTTCGGCAGCTTAGCGCGCCCTCGCGCGCCTCGTCCCGTGTTCGCGCCGGGACCGCCCAACCCGGTGTCGTTCATGTCAACGTCCGGCACGCCGATCACTACGTGGTGATCGGCAACCACCTCGCCCAGCATCACTCGTTGTCGCTGGTCGCGATCGGCCTCGCCGCCTACATCCAGTCGCTGCCGACCGGTGCCCGCGTCAGCATCAAGCGGCTGGCCGAGCGGTTCCGTGAGGGGGAGGCGCGGATTGCGGCCGCGCTCAGGGAGTTGGAGGCGCACGGATACCTGGAGCGGACTCGTGTGCGGCTGGCCAGTGGGCAGATCGTCACGCGGACCGTGTCCTACAACCGGCCTTCCGCACGGGCCGTTCCTGCCTCGGCGCCGGTGTCGGTGGCGGTGTCCGCGCCGGAGCCGGGGCCCGTCTCCGTGCCGGAGCCCGTCCCCGGGCCGGGGCCGGTTAGCGAGCCCGTGCCGATGTCGGCGTCGGCGGCTTTGGCGGTGACGGACCCGGAGCCGGTGGCTGCGCCCGAGCCGATGCCGGAGCCGCTCGCTGTGGCCACGCCGGAGCCGGAGCCCGCGCCGGAGCCGGGGCCCGTCTCGGTGCCGGAGCCCGTCCCCGGGCCGAGGCCGGTTAGCGAGCCCGTGCCGGTGCCGGTGCCGGCGGCTTTGGCGGTGACGGACCCGGAGCCGGAGCCCGCGCCGGAGCCGGGGCCCGTCTCCGTGCCGGAGCCCGTCCCCGGGCCGGGGCCGGTTAGCGAGCCCGTGCCGATGTCAGCGTCGGCGGCTTTGGCGGTGACGGAGCCGGAGCCGCTCGCTGTGGCCGAGCCGGAGCCGGGGCCGGAGCCGGGCCCCGTGCCCGAGCCGCTTTCGGGGCCGATGCCGGAGTCGGTGGTCGCGCCCGAGCCGCCCGCCGGGTCGGAGGTCGAACTGCACTCGCCCGGCGCGGCAGCGCTCGCGCATCAGGACGCCATGGACCTGCTCGCGCGGCTGCGGGAGGACGATCCGCGCCTGCTGCTGGCCGAGCGCGACGTACGCCGGCTCGCGCCCGGGGTTTCGACCTGGCTGGCGCGCGGGGCCGAGCCCGAGGCCGTACGGCATGTGCTGTCCGCGCGGCTGCCCGACGACATGCGCCACCCTGCCGCCGTGATCGGCTACCGCCTCAAGGCGGGGATCCCGCCGAACCTGCCCGCGGCCCCTGCCGTACGGCCCGTGAGGCCCCCCGATCCCTTCCAGACCTGCGACGGCTGCGAACGCGCCTTCCGCGCACCGGCGCCGGGCCGCTGCCGCGACTGCCCGCCCGATGTTCAGGCGGCCGCTTAGCATGAAGGTGATGACTCGGGCCCCGGGGGACAGGCGAGGAGCCGACACCATGACCATCGCCCAGGACGACGCACGGCGCGACAGCCTTCGATACCAGGCGATGCGCGATGTCGTGCGGTCGCTGGACGACACGGTTCCCGGCAAGTTCGAGATCACCAAGGACGGCATCGTCCACGACATGATGGCTCCGTCCGGCCCTCACGAGCTGACCGCGCTGCGTCTCCGGAAACGGCTGGAAAAGGTGATGCCGGAGGAGCTTGCGGCGCACACGGGGGCCCCCGATGTCGAGGCGGAGCCCGAGGGCATCATGCGGTTGCCCGACATCATCCTCATTGCCGAGGCCGACATGGAGATCCAGGGTTCCTTCGACCCCCGGACCCTCATCGCCGCCATCGAGGTCGTGTCCCGCTCGAACCCCGACAACGACTGGGTCGGCAAAATGCGCGACTATCCGCTGCTCGGGATCCCGGTCTACGCGATCTTCGATCCCCGTACAGGCGCGGGCGCCGTGCTGTCCGACATCCACTCCACCTCCGATGGTCCCCGTTACGCCACGCGCAAGGACTTCGTGTACGGAGAGGACGTCACCATCGCCGACTGGACCATCTCGACCGCCGAGCTGCCCCGCTACCTCTGAGGGGGCGGGCCGCCCGGAGGCCTCGACGCCTGCCGCGCCCCCGGGGCGCACAGGGGGTCGCCGGTCTGGCCGCTCCGAGTGCGGCGGCGGCGTGCAGCGTCCGTGAAGAAGGGTTCCAGGGGGTGTTCAGGCGCGGTCACTCCTCCGTAGATTACCGGCGGTAACACTGCGTCGAACCGAGGGAGCGCGCCGTGGCAGCCGAATCGAGCCCGCTCAAGGCCGCACAGCCCGGAAAGCCTGCCGCCGTCGAGCCCGTGAAGACCGTGATCGACGGGCGGGTGCGCGAGGTACGGGTGCCCGCGCTGGCGGCCGTACCGGGGCGGGGCTCCCTCGGGGACATCCCCTTCGACAACGCCCGCGAGGCCCCCGCCGAGGCCGTGCTCGCCCGCAAGGAGCGCGACGGGTCCTGGCGGGACGTCACGGCCGCCGAGTTCGCGGCCGAGGTGCTCGCCGTCGCCAAGGGGCTCATCGCCGAGGGGCTCCGCGAGGGCGACCGGCTGGCGATCATGGCGCGGACCACCTACGAGTGGACCCTGCTCGACTTCGCCGGATGGGCCGCCGGGCTGGTCACCGTGCCCATCTATCCGACCTCCTCGGTGATCCAGGCGCGCTGGATCATCCACGACTCCGGCGCTGTGGCCTGCGCCGTCGAGGACACCGCGCAGGCCCGCCTCATCAGCGCCGAGCGGGTCAACCTGCCCTGGCTGGCGCACCTGTGGGAAATCGACACGGGCGTGGTCGCCCGGCTGGTCAAGGCCGGGGAGCACCTGCCCGACGCGCTGGTCCACCAGCGCCTGGCCGCCCGTACGCCGGACTCCGTGGCGACCCTGATCTACACCTCGGGCACCACCGGGCAGCCCAAGGGGTGCGTGATCACCCACGCCAACTTCTTCGCCGAGGTCGACAACGCGGTCGAGCTGCTGCACCCCGTCTTCAAGTCGGCCGGCAAGGACCCGGCGTCCACGCTGCTCTTCCTGCCGCTGTCGCACGTCTTCGGGCGGATGGTGGCCGTCGGCTGCCTGCGGGCCCGCGTCAAGCTCGGGCACGCGCCCAGCATCCGTACCGAGGACCTCCTCGCCGACCTCGCCGGCTTCCGGCCGACCTTCCTCCTCGCCGTCCCCTACGTCCTGGAGAAGGTCTACAACACCGCCCGCGCCACCGCCGAGAAGATGGGCCGGGCCTCGTCCTTCGACCGGGCCGCCCGCATCGCCCGGCGGTACGGGGAACTCGTCGAGGGCAAGGCCCCGGGGCTCGGGCTGCGCGCCGCGCGGGCGCTGTACGACCCGCTCGTCTACCGCCGCATCCGGGCGGCGCTCGGCGGCCGCGTCCGGTACATCCTGAGCGGCGGATCCCCCCTCGGCCGCCGGCTCGCCGCCTTCTACACCGGCGCCGGCATCGAGGTCTTCGAGGGCTACGGGCTCACGGAGACGACCGGCGCCAGCACCGTGACCCCGCCGCAGCGGCCCCGCCTCGGCACGGTCGGCTGGCCGCTGCCGGGCACGGCGGTACGGATCGCGGAGGACGGCGAGGTGCTGCTGGGCGGGCGGCACGTCTTCGCCGGCTACTGGAACACGGCCCAGGCGGTCCCGCCGGGCGGCTGGCTGGCCACCGGCGACATCGGGGAGCTCGACGCCGACGGGTACCTCACCATCACCGGCCGCAAGAAGGACCTGATCATCACCTCCGGCGGAAAGAACGTGGCCCCGGCCCCGCTGGAGGACTGGCTGCGGGCCCACCCGCTGGTCGGCCAGTGCATGGTGGTCGGCGACAACCGGCCCTACATCACCGCACTGATCACCCTGGAGCCGGACGGGCTGCTGCACTGGCGCCAGATGCACAAGAAGACCGGGGTGCCGATGCGGGAGCTGGTACGGGACGAGGCGCTGCGCGCGGACCTCCAGCGGGCGGTGGACGAGGCGAACCGGCTGGTCTCGCGGGCCGAGTCGATCCGCAGCTTCACCGTCTTGCCGGGCGATTTCACGGAGGCGCGGGGGCACCTCACGCCGTCGCTGAAGCTCAAGCGGGGCGCGATCCTGCGGGACTGCGCCCAGCAGATCGAGGAGCTGTACGGGGCCCCGCGCGAGCCCTGACCCCGGGCACGGCCCGACCCCTGGGGCTCCGCCCCGGCGAGACCGGATGTGGTGCAGGTGGGTGGGCCTGGCGGCTCAAGGATCGGGGCTCCGCCCCGGACCCTCCCCCAGACTCCGTCCGGGGGGACCCCCACCCCTCGAAACGCCGGCGAGGCTGGAGAGGTGGGCGGGCGGTGGTGCCGGTGCGCGCTTATGGTGGGCTGACTGGTCCGGGGGGTCACCCGAGGAGGGTGCAGTGCCCCGTACCCGTTTCCGCACCGATTCCCGTACCCGTTTCCGCACCGATTCCCGTGCCGGGATGCGCCCCCTTGTGCGTCCCCGTACGCGCTCCCGTGCCGTTGCCGCCGCCTGTGTGCTGGCCCTGGCGGGGCTGGCGGGCGCACCGGTTCCCCGCGCCCCTGCCCCCGCGCCAGACCCCGCGGGGATCCGGTGGGGAGCCTGCCCCGAGAAGCCCGTGCCCGCCGACATGTGGTGCGGGACCGTGGAGGTGCCGCTCGATTACGCCGCCCCGGCCAAGGGCACCGTCACGGTGGCCCTGGCCCGGATACCGGCCACCGACCGCAAGAAGCGCCTGGGCTCGCTCCTGCTGAACTACGGCGGCCCCGGTAGCCCGGGCGTCGCGAACCTGGCCGCCGACCCCAAGCTCTTCGCCGACCTCGGCGAGCGCTACGACCTCGTCGCCTTCGACCCCCGCGGGGTCGGCCACAGCGAGCCCGTCTCCTGCGGCGGCTCCCTGGAGACCGAGACCTACGCCGACGAGGACGCCGCCGCGCAGCTGGCCGCCCTGCGCGCCGTGGCCAGGCGCTGCGAGCTGGCCTCCGGGCCCGTGCTCCGGTACATCGGGACCGTGAACGCCGCCCGCGACCTGGACGTGATGCGCGAGGCCTTGGGCGACCGCAAGCTCAACTACCTCGGCTTCTCCTACGGGACCCGGCTCGGCGCCGTGTACGCCGCCCAGTTCCCCGGCAGGACAGGCCGCATGGTCCTCGACGGCGTGGACACCCTCACGGAGCCGCTGGCCGAGCAGGCGCTCGCGTCGGCGCGCGGCCAGCAGCGGGCGCTGGACAACTTCCTGGCCTGGTGCGCCCACCGGAAGGACTGCGTGTACGGGACCAACACGCGCAGCGCCAGGGAGAGGGTCGAGGCCCTGGTGACGCGGCTCGACGCGGAGCCGCTGATCGGCCACGACGGCTCGTACGTGACCGGGCAGGACGCGGTCGGGGCCATCGGCAGCGCGCTGTACGCGAAGAGAATGTGGCCCGACCTCGCGGACGCGCTGGCGATGGCCGAGCGGGACCACGACCCGGTGGGACTCCTCCAGCTGGGCGGCCCGACCGGCCCCGAGCCCTCCTCCGATGGCGGCCAGGACGCCGCCGGCCCCGGCACCGTACCCGCCGACAACGCCGAGGCCGCCCTCGCCGCCGTGAGCTGCGCCGACGACCCGGACCGGTCCAACGACACGGCCTCTCCGGCGGCCATAGAGAAGGAACTGGCGGACCTGAAGGACGAGTTCCTGAAGGTGTCCGAGATCTTCGGGCCGAGCCGGCTGATGACGGTGCTCGCCTGCTACGGGCGCCCCGCCGGCACCGACTTCATCCGGAAGATCGACCGCCCGGGCGCCCCGCGCATGATGCTGATCGGCACCCGGGGCGACCCGGCGACCCCGTACGAGTGGACGGAGGAGACGGCGAAGCGGCTCGGCTCGGCGGTCGTCGTGGACTACAAGGGCGACGGGCACACCGGCTACGCCTCCTCGCCGTGCGTGCGCGAGTACGCGGACGGCTTCCTGATCGACGGGCGGCTGCCGGCCGGGACGCGGTCCTGCCCGGCCGGCGAGTGAGCGGCCCCTGCTAGCAGTTGGGGCGGGCCGGGCGGTCGGCGAAGCGGTCCGCCAGCCAGTTCCCGGCCTCCAGGGAGTGGGTGATCACGCCGCTGACGTGCTCACCGACCCAGATGGTGTCGAATTCGAGGTTCGCGCCCTTCGCGCACCAGTCGGAGCGCAGCTGTCGGCCCACCCCGTACGGGATCAACTCGTCGCCGAGGGCGTGGTACTGGTACACCGGCGCGGCCGGGGCCGTCCGCCCGAGCCGGCTCTGGTTGAGGCGGGCCTGCCAGTCGGGTTGGGCGAGCGGGTCGCGCGTGGTGAGGTCGGAGATCCGCTTGAAGGAGCCGGCGATGGCGTCGATGGCGACGCAGCCCTCCTTCATACCGTTGACCAGGAGCTTGCCGGCCGGGTTGAGGTAGGAGTCGAGCCCCAGCTCCGGGAAGGCGGCGTCCTGGCCGGCGGCCGCCATGAAGATGAGGCCGGACCCGTAGGAGCCGTTGTTGAACTCGGCGACCTTCATCAGGTCGGCGGGGACACCGCCGGCCGCCGTGCCCTTGACCTTGAGCTCGGGGGCGTACGAGCCCTGCAACTCGGCGGCCCAGCCGGCGGCCTGGCCGCCCTGGGAGTAGCCCATGATGCCGACGGGCGTGTCCGCCGAGAGCCCAGCCTCCGGCAGGCGGGTGGCGGCGCGGGCGGCGTCGAGCATGGCGTGCCCGGCGGAGGGGCCCACGGTGTAGGTGTGGACGCCCGGGGTGCCGAGGCCCTCGTAGTCGGTGACGACCACGGCCCAGCCGCGCAGGGTGAGCTGCTGGATGAGGTTGGCCTCCATGGCGGTGCCGTACGGGAGGTTGTTGCTCGGCGCGCAGGAGTCGCCCATGCCGACGGTGCCGACGGCGTACGTGACGAGGGGGCGGGGGCCGGTGCGGCCGTCCTGCGGGACGATGACGGTGCCGGAGACGGTGTTGGGGGCGCCGTCGGCGGTGGTGGAGCGGTAGTGGATCTTCCAGGCCTTGGTGTTGGTGGGCTGGCCGGGGAGGGGGTGGAAGGCGGAGGGGACGCTGGTGACGATGTCGCCGGCGGCGCCGGTGGCCTCGCCGGCCTGGGCGGAGGCGGCGGGCATCCAGGCGGCGAGGGCCAGGGCGGCCACGGCGGTGAGGGCGGTGCTGCGGATTCGCATGGGCGGCTCTCCCAAAGACGGTCCGGGTGGGGGCAGGTGAGCCGAAGGTAGTGACCGACCGGTCAGAAGGTCGCTGACCGGGCAGCTCACCTTTCCTGACCCCGCAGGCCACCGGGTCCGCCGCGGCGGTCGCCCCCGAGGTCCGCAGGTGCGGCGCCGTCGCCGGGGGCCAGCCCCCGGACCCCCGCGCCTCAATCGCCGGCGGGGCTGGAATGGGCTGCTCTGCGCCGCCACCTTCACCCACGCACTCGGGCGGGCAACCCCAGCCCCGAATCTTGTGCCTGCGCCCACGCACTCAGGCGGGGCACATTCAGCCTCGCCGGCGCTTGAGGCGCGGGGTGCGGGGGCGGAGCCCCAGGGGTTCGCTAGCCGGCGGATGCCCCGCGGTAGGCGCCCGGGGTGGTGCCCGTCCAGCGGCGGAACGCGCGGTGGAAGGCCGTGTCCTCCGAGAAGCCCAGCCGAGCCGCGAGCTCCGCGATCGGCTCGCCGCCTTCCGCCAGCCCCGCGATCGCCGCGTCCCGGCGGACCTGGTCCTTCAGCCGCTGGAAGGACGTCCCCTCCCGCTGGAGCCGTCGCCGCAGCGTCGCCGGGGACACCGCCAGCCGCGCCGCGACCTCGCCGAGCGCCGGCAGCCGCGGCGAGCCCCGCAGGTGCTGCGTGAGGGTCCGGCGGACCTGTTCCGCGACCGTGGTCCCGTACTCCGGCCGCGACAGCAGGTCGAAGGGGGCGCGCCGCAGCATCGCGTCGAGCGCGGCCTCGTCCCGTACGAGCGGAGCCGTCAGCCAGTGCGCGTCGAACGCGGCGCCCGTACGGTCCTCCCCGAAGCGGACCGGGCAGTCGAAGAGGAGGGCGTACTCGTCCTTGTGCGGCGGCGGGGGATAGGAGAACGCGGCGTAGGCGAGCGGGATGCGCCGCCCGACCAGCCAGCTGCTCAACCGGTGCCAGATCGCGAGCACGCACTCGGTGAGGAAGCGCTCCTCGTCCCGCGTGAAGTCGTTCCGCACCGTGAACCGGGCTTCCCCGCCCGCCACTTCCAGCGCCAGCTCCGGTCCCCCCGGGAACAGCCCGTAGAAGGCGGCCGCCCGTTCCGTCGCCGCGCCCAGGTCCCGGCAGCCCAGCGAGGCGTAGCACATCATGGCGAAGGTGCCGGGGCGGCTCGGGACCGCGCCCAGGCCGAGGAACTCGTCCTGCGTGGTCCGGTACAGCGCCCGGAAGAGGCGGGCGAACTGCGCCGGAGTGATTCGCGCCCGGTCGTCGCCCAGCAGCAGCGGCGGGATCTGCGCCTCCTGGAGCAGCGGCACGGTGTCGATCCCGCTGCCGCGGGCCCCCGCGAGCACGGCACGCACATGGTGCACGGTGACCGTCCGCCTCCCCATGGGTCAGACGGTAGCCCTCCGCGCCGCCGCGCGATACGGCTGCGGCGGTCCTCAGGCACGGAGGAGTTGCCGGCCAACAGGCGGCGCCCGGATGAGCGCTGCGGCCAGCACCCCTGACGCTTCCGGTCATGCCGCCGCGCCGCACCGGCTGCCTAGCGTCGGAGGGTCACCAACTCCCTGGAGGGCATGCGATGGACGTCGACGCGCGGCCGAGCACGCTGGCGCGGTTCACCCAGTGGACCGAGGAGCGGTACGGGCCGGAGACGGCCCTGCGGTTCCGGGCGCCCGGCGGCGACTGGCAGACCCGGACGTACGGGGAACTGGGCGCGCAGGTACGGGCCGTCGGGCGCGCGCTGCTCGGGCTGGGGGTCGCCGCCGGGGAGCGGGTGGCCGTACTGGCCGAGACGCGGCCGCAGTGGACGTACACCCACTTCGGGGTGCTGGCGGCCGGCGCGGTCCTCGTGCCCGTGTATCCGACGGCGGGGGACGAGGAGGTCGCCTGGGTGCTGTCCGACTCGGAGGCGGTGGCCGTGGTCTGCGACGACGAGACGCAGGCGGTCCGGGTGGAGGCCCTGCGGGCGAAGCTGCCCATGCTCCGGGCGGTGGTCCTGATGGACGCGCTGCCGGCCCTGCCCCCGGCCCCGGAGGCCGAACTCCTCGCCCGGGCGGCGGCCGTCACCCCCGCCGAGGACGCGTCGATCGTCTACACCTCGGGGACCACGGGCCTGCCCAAGGGCTGCCGCCTCACCCACGGCAACCTGGGCGCCATCCAGGACGCGACCCTCCCGCTGATCAAGGGCGGGCCGGGGGACTCGACGTACCTCTACCTGCCGCTCGCGCACCTGCTGGCCCAGCTGATCCAGTTCACCACGCTGCTGGAGGGCGGGGAGCTCTGCTACTACGGGGGCCGCATCGAGGACGTGCTCGCGGAGCTGGGCACCGTACGGCCCACGCATCTGCCGTCCGTACCACGCCTGTTCGAGAAGCTCCACTCGGTGGTGCTCACGCTGGCGGAGGCGGCGCAGGGCAGCCGCGAGCGGTTCGAGGAGGCCGTACGGCTGGGCGTGCTGGCGGCGGAGGGCCGGCTGCCGGAATCCCTCCGGGGGGAGTACGAGGCCGCGGACAAGGCGCTCTACTCCCTGGTCCGGGGCGCCTTCGGGGGGCGGCTGAAGTGGGCCCTCACCGGTGGCGCGCCGATCGCCCCGGCCACCCTGAACTTCCTGCGGGCGTGCGGGATCTCGGTGTTCGAGGGCTACGGGATGACCGAGTCGGGCGGGGTCATCTCCCTCAACCACCCCGCGGCCGTGCGCCACGGGACGGTGGGCCGGCCCATCGACGGCTGCGAGGTGCGCATCGCCGAGGACGGCGAGGTGCTGGCCCGCGGCCCGATGGTCTTCCCGGGCTACCACGCCAACGCGGCGGCCACGGCGGACGCCCTCGACCCCGACGGCTGGCTCCACACCGGTGACCTGGGCGAGCTGGACGGCGACGGCTACCTCCGCATCACCGGCCGCAAGAAGGAGCTGATCATCACCTCGGCCGGGAAGAACATCACCCCGACGGAGGTCGAGTTCGCCGTCCAGCGCTCCCGCTACGTCTCCCGCGCCGTGCTGATCGGCGACCGCCGCCCGCACCCGGTGGCCCTGATCACCCTGGACGCGGAGGAGATCACCGCCTGGGCGGGGCGCGAGGGCCTCGACCCGGGGCCGGTCCCGGCCGCCCACCCGGCCGTCCGCGCCCTGATCGAGGAGGCGGTGGCGCAGGCCAACGCCACGGTCTCCCGCGCGGCCCGCATCCGCGCCTTCCACATCCTCCCGGAGGACTTCACGATCGACGCGGGCACCCTGACTCCGACCCTGAAGCTGCGCCGCACGGCGGTGGCGCAGCGGTACGCGCGGGAGATCGAGGACCTTTACGGGGGATGAAGCAGCCGGTCACCCTAAAGGCCTGCTTGGGGAGGGGAGTCGGGAAAATCGGGTGTCATGGGGGAAATGGGTGCAGGTGCGTACGTCCTCTGTCCGTTCTGCCACGAGACCGGGTGAAGCCGAGACGAATGGCGGGTCACATCTGCAGGGGGGACGGCAAGTCGCTTCCGAATACCTGATAGACAGTGGATATTCACGGCCCGACCGGCCGTATGCCTTTGGACGGCTCCTGGGGGGATCGCCGCACTGTGAAGCCGCTTCACCGTCACCTCGTCAACACCTCGCGCAAGGTCCTGTGCACAGCCGCCCTCGCGGCCAGCCTGACCACCGCCGCGGTCGTGACCAACCCGTCGACCGCCGACGCGGGGGAGTCCGAACCGACCCCGGACAGCCCGCAGGCCGCCGACCGCGGTGATGCCCGGCTGGATCTGCCCGGCATAGTCGCCGACCCGCCGGCCGCCGGGGCGAGCGCCACGGACGGGGCCAGCGGGATACCCGGCACCGCCCTCGACGCCTACAAGCGTGCCGAGCTGTCGGTGGCCGCCGCGCTCCCCGGCTGCAAACTGCCCTGGCAGCTGCTCGCGGGCATCGGCAGGGTCGAGTCCGTACACGCCACGGGCTACGGGCTCAAGGCCGACGGCTCCACCGAGAAGCCGATCCGCGGGCCCCGCCTCGACGGCAACGGCTTCGCCGAGATCCGCGACACCGACAAGGGCGAGTGGGACGCGGACGCCGAGTACGACCGGGCCATCGGCCCGCTGCAGTTCATCCCCTCCACGTGGAGGACCTGGGGCGCCGACGGCAACGGCGACGGCAAGCGGGACCCGAACAACATCTACGACGCGGCGCTGGGCGCGGGCCTCTACCTGTGCGCGGGCGACCGGGACCTGTCGGTCGCGGCCAAGCTCGACTCGGCGATCCTCAGCTACAACAACTCCCGCGAGTACGTGAACACCGTGCTCGGCTACATGCGGCAGTACCAGGCCGGCGGCGTCACCGAGGTGCCGAACCCGCCCGCGGGCGACTACCCGACCCAGCCGCCGGGCACCCTGCCGACGCCGCACCCCCAGCCGCAGCCGCAGACCCCGAGGCCGACGCCGACTCCCACCCCGACGCCCACGCCTACGCCGACTCCCACCCCGACCCCGACCCCGACCCCGACGCCGGCCGCGCACCTGGCCGAACTGACGCTGCTCGGCGGCTCAGGGCTCACGGCCGAGACGGGGGCGGACTTCACGGAGGCCGCGAAGGTGAAGGCGGCGCTCAGCGACGGCAAGCCCGCCGTCGGGCAGGAGGTCGTCTTCACGGTCGAGGAGGACACCACCGGCGGCACCGGCTTCGGCACGTCCGCGGAGAAGTCCGTGGCGGTCAAGGCGGGTGCCGACGGTACCGCGGCCGCGCCCAAGCTCAAGGCGGGCGCCCAGGCGGGCACCTTCACCCTGCGGGTCTCGGCGTACGACAAGTACGGCCACTTCACGGTGAAGTTCACGGGCAAGGTCACCGCCAAGCCGGTCGCGGACAAGCTGGCCCGCCCGGACGGCGCGAAGCCGCTGGAGGCGGTCGCCGGTAAGGGCATCGAGGGCGTCGCGGTCCTCGCCACGGTCGGCGGCAAGGCCGTCGAGGGCACGGAGACCGTCGCCGAGCTGGTCGTACAGGACAAGGACGGCACGTGGATCCCGGTGGACCCGGCGACCGCGAAGGGCCCGTACTTCAAGGACGAGACCGGCAAGAAGATCTTCAGCCTGACGCTCCCCAAGACGGGCGCCGACGGCAAGATCGTCCTCCCGGTGCTCTTCACCGACGCGGACCTGCCCGCGGGGACCTACTCCCTGCGCCTGACCACCCCTCAAAAGGTGACCCTGACCCTGGACATCAAGATCACCGCCCCCCAGCCGATCCCGGCCCCCACCCAGCCGTAGCCCCCCGCCGCCAAGGCGGCGGGCCCCCACCCAGCCGTTGCCCACCCGCCGCCAAAGCGGCGGGCCCCCACCCAGCCGTTGCCCACCCGCCGCCAAAGCGCGGGCCCTCACCCGGCCGTTGCCCACCCGCCGCCAAGGCGCGGGGCCCCGCAGGCCGGGCCCCGCAGGGAGGCCGGCAGGCGAGGGCCCGCAGGCCGGAGCCCGCCGGCGCTGGCCCACTGACCGGGCCCGGCAGGGAGGCCGGCAGGCGAGGGCCCGCAGGCCGGAGCCCGCCGGCGCTGGCCCACTGACCGGGCCCGGCAGGGAGGCCGGCAGGCGGGGCCCCGCGGGCCGGAGCCCGCCGGCGCGGGGCCCACTGGCCGGGCCCGTCCGTGTGGAACGCAGCCGCCCCGGGCACCGTGTCAACGGTGCCCGGGGCGGCCGCGTTCCTCCGCCACCCCACCCGGGAGGGAAAAGGCAGGAGCCCTGCCGCTCCGCTCGCGCAGAGGTGACAGGGCTCCTTGGGTACTGCTATTCCAACCGCGATTTAGGTTGGCCCAGGCGACTAGGCCGGGGTGACGTTCTCCGCCTGCGGGCCCTTCGGACCCTGCGTGACGTCGAAGTTCACCATCTGGTTCTCCTCGAGGGAGCGGAAGCCAGAGGCGTTGATCGCGGAGTAGTGGACGAAGACATCCGGGCCGCCGCCGTCCTGGGCGATGAAGCCGAAGCCCTTTTCAGCGTTGAACCACTTCACGGTTCCGGTAGCCATGAGCCCTCCTATGGGCCAAAGGGTCGCCCTGCTCCAGAACCTGCTAAGAAGTCTGAAAACTACAAAAGCCTGCGGGTCACATTCTCCGCAGGCCTCGTACTGCAAGGGAAACCAAACTGCAACTTGCGACGAGCCTAGCACGCACCCTGCGGCCGAGACCAGAGGGAAAGATCACGTCACTCGGACGTTTGAGACCCGCCGGAAGGCTGACGGTGACCCGGGGGCTAGTCTCGCGATGTGGACGTCTATCGCAGCCGGCCCCGCGTCGGCCACATCCAGTTCCTGAACTGCCTGCCCCTCTACTGGGGCCTGGCCCGCACCGGCACGCTGCTGGACCTGGAGCTGACCAAGGACAGCCCCGAGAAGCTGAGCGAAAGCCTCGTCCAGGGCGACCTCGACATCGCCCCGATCACCCTTGTCGAGTACCTCCGCAACGCCGACCAGCTCGTCGCCTTCCCCGACCTCGCCGTCGGCTGCGACGGCCCCGTGATGTCCTGCGTCATCGTCTCGCAGCTGCCGCTGGAGAAGCTCGACGGCGCCCGCGTCGCCCTCGGTTCGACCTCCCGTACGTCCGTACGCCTCGCCCAGCTGCTGCTTTCCGAGCGGTACGGGGTCCAGCCCGACTACTACACCTGCCCGCCCGACCTCGGCCTGATGATGCAGGAGGCGGACGCGGCCGTGCTGATCGGCGACGCCGCGCTGCGCGCCTCCCTCCACGACGCCCCCCGGCTCGGCCTGGCCGTGCACGACCTGGGGCAGATGTGGAAGGAGTGGACCGGGCTGCCGTTCGTCTTCGCCGTCTGGGCCGCCCGCAAGGACTACCTGGCCCGCGAGCCCCACGTCGTGCGCGAGGTCCACGAGGCCTTCCTCGCCTCCCGGGACCTCTCCCTCGAAGAGGTGTCCAAGGTCGCCGAGCAGGCGGCCCGCTGGGAGGCCTTCGACGCGAAGCTGCTGGAGCGGTACTTCACGACGCTCGACTTCCGCTTCGGTCCGGACCAGCTTGCCGGAGTGAGGGAATTCGCCCGCCTTACGGGACCGACGACCGGATATGCGGAGGACGTCGACGTACAGCTCCTGGAAGCGGCGACCGCGGAGTACTGACGGGCTTTCCCGGGTGATGGTCGCGGGACGACTCCGGCGGCCGGGACGGCGGGTGCGGGCGTTTGCCGGGGATTACCCTCCTTTCGCATTCCGGTCGCCCGGCGCGGAATGCGAAAGGAATGCCGGGCGGGGGCGGTGGGGCGGCAGCGGTAAGCGATCTCCCGGCCTTCCGGCCCGGCCCGCCCGCGCACCCCCTAAGGTGCTGCTTGACCGGACCGGACAAGCTCGGGGGATAGGGGACGCGATGCAGCCGCTCGAAGCCGGCGAACCGCGGACCATCGGCGCGTACCGGCTGCTCGGCCGGCTCGGCGCCGGTGGGATGGGCCGGGTCTACCTGGGGCGCAGCGCGGGCGGCCGGACCGTCGCCGTCAAGATCGTGCACCCGCACTTCGCGGCCGACGAGGAGTTCCGGGCCCGGTTCCGCCGCGAGGTGGAGGCCGCCCGGCGGGTGGGCGGCGAGTGGACCGCGCCCGTGCTCGACGCGGACCCCGAGGCTCCGGTGCCGTGGGTGGCCACCGGATACGTGGCGGGCCCCTCCCTGGACCGGGCGCTGGCCGCGCACGGGCCGCTGCCCGAGGCGTCGGTACGGGCCATCGGCGCGGGTCTGGCGCGCGCACTGGTGGCCGTGCACGGGCTGGGCCTCGTACACCGGGACGTGAAGCCGTCCAACGTGATGCTGACCCTCGACGGGCCCCGGCTGATCGACTTCGGGATCGCGCGGGCCTGGGGGTCCCCCCGGACGGAGTCTGGGGGAGGGACCGCCTCGCTCACCTCCACCGGGGTCTCCGTCGGGTCGCCGGGCTACATGTCCCCCGAGCAGATCCTCGGCAAGGGGATCACCGGTGCGGCCGACGTGTTCTCGCTCGGGGCCGTACTGGCCTTCGCGGCGACGGGGCGGCCGCCCTTCACCGGGGACAACTCGGCGACCCTCCTCTACAAGGTCGTCCACGAGCCGCCCGAGCTGGGCGCGGTCCCGGCCGGCGAGCTGCGCGAGCTGATCGGGTCCTGCCTGGCCAAGACGGCCGCCGACCGCCCGGCCCCGCAGGCCGTCGCCGCGGCCCTCGGCGGAGCCCTGGGCGCGCCCGGCTGGCTGCCGGCGCCCCTGGTCGAGGAGGCCAGCCGCGCGGCGGTGGCCCTGCTCGACCTGGACGCCGGCCCCGTCGAGGAGGCGCCCGCGGAAGCCCCCTCGGGGCCGGTTCCGTTCACGTCCGCCTCGTACGGGGGTCCCGCGGGGGCCGGCTTCGGGTCGCCCGACGCCTCCTACGGAAGCCAGGGCCAGGCCGGCCCGTACGGCTCCTTCGGTGCGGCCGCCGGTGTGTACGGGACCCCGGCCGGGACGACGGGCGGCGGGGGCGCCGACGCCGGGCCCTCCGCGCCGGGCGGCCCGGGGTTCGGGTCGCCGGATCCCGCGTACGGGCCGGCCGCCGCGGCCGGCCGCACCGGGGGCCCGTACGGCCCCTACGGGTCTCCCACCGAGACCGCCGGAGGTGTGCCCGGGCCCCGGACCGCCCCCGACGGACGGCAGGTCACCGTCAGCGCGGCCGGGCGGCGGTTCAGCTGCACCCTCGTGCTCGCCGCGGCGGCCGTGCTGGCCGCCGTGTCCGGCGGGCTGTACGGGACGGGGCTGCTGCCCGGCCAGGGAGACCGGCACCGGGACACGGCCGACGCCGGCCCGCGCCCCTCCGCCTCGACGGCGCAGCCGGGGACCACCCCCGGGCCCACCGCGTCCAAGGCCGCGCCGAGCGCGAGCACCGCACCTCCCGCGGGAACCCGTACCGACGTGCCCAGGGAACTCATCGGCACCTGGAAGGGCACCGTCACCACCGCCCGGCTCGGCGTCGCCACCGAGTTCGAGATCACCATCAAGGGCGGCAAGGTCGGCGAGGTGGTCGCCCGGGACAAGTCGGTCCTGGCCGTGCTCGGCACCGACTGCAGCGGCGACTGGAAGCTCGCCTCCGCCACCGACCGCTCGCTCGTCCTGGACACCGCGGGCGGTCCCAATCCGGCCCCCGGCGTCTGTTCCAACGGGTCCGCCGACGAGCGCTTCACCCTCAACCCCAACGGCACCCTGCACTACAAGTCGGGCGACAACCCGGCCGGAAACCCCGAGGGAGACCTCACCCGCAGCCCGTGAAAGCCCGCCGGACCCCCTGGCGTAGGCTGGATCGGTCCGGACCTTGACACACCGCCGAAGGGTGACGCACCGGTGACCGACCAGGCCGCTCTCCAGTCAGTCCTCGACCGCGCCGCCGCAGGAGGCCGGATCACCAAGGAAGAGGCGCTCGCCCTCTACCGCCACGCGCCCCTGCACGCGCTCGGCCAGGCCGCCGACGCGGTGCGCCGCCGCCGCTACGCCGGCACCGAGCACATCGCCACGTACATCATCGAGCGGAACATCAACTACACGAACGTGTGCGTCACGGCGTGCAAGTTCTGCGCCTTCTACGCGGCCCCCAAGGACACGAAGAAGGGCTGGTCCCGCGACCTCGACGACATCCTGCGCCGCTGCGCGGAGACCGTGGAGCTCGGCGGCACGCAGATCATGTTCCAGGGCGGGCACCACCCGGACTACGGCGTCGAGTACTACGAGCACCACTTCTCCGCCATCAAGAAGGCGTTCCCGCAGCTGGTCATCCACTCCCTCGGCGCGTCCGAGGTCGAGCACATGGCCCGCATCTCGGGCGTCTCGGCGCAGGAGGCCATCCAGCGCATCCACGCCGCCGGCCTCGACTCCTTCGCGGGCGCCGGCGCCGAACTGCTGCCGGAGCGACCGCGCAAGGCGATCGCCCCGCTCAAGGAGTCCGGCGAGCGCTGGCTGGAGATCATGGAGATCGCCCACGAGCTGGGCGTGGAGTCCACCTCCACCATGCTCATGGGCACCGGCGAGACCAACGCCGAGCGCATCGAGCACATCGCGATGATCCGGGACACGCAGGACCGTACGGGCGGCTTCCGCGCCTTCATCCCGTACACCTACCAGCCCGAGAACAACCACCTCAAGGGCCGCACCCAGGCGACGATCTTCGAGTACCTGCGCATGATCGCGATCGCGCGCCTCTTCCTCGACAACATCGCGCACGTCCAGGGCTCCTGGCTCACCGTCGGCAAGGAGGCGGGCCAGCTCTCGCTGCACTACGGCGCGGACGACCTCGGCTCGATCATGCTGGAGGAGAACGTCGTCTCCTCGGCCGGTGCCAAGCACCGCTCCAACCGCCAGGAGATCATCGACCTGATCCGCAAGGCGGGCCGCACCCCGGCGCAGCGCGCGACCACGTACGAGCACCTGCTGGTGCACGACGACCCGGCGAACGACCCCGTCGACGACCGCGTCGTCTCGCACATCTCCTCCACCGCCATCGAGGGCGGCACCGCGCACCCCGAGCTGAAGCTCATCTCCTCGAACTGACGCACCGACGCCTGAGGAAACGACGGACCGAAGAACTGCCGACCTGCCGCCGATGCTGACGCTGCACACCGCCGAACTCCTCGTCCCCGGGCCGGGCGCCGCCCCCCTGCCCGGGGGAGCGGTCCTCGTCGAGGGCGACCGGATCGCCCGCGTGGGGCCGTTCGCGGACATCGCCGCGGACTGCCCGCACGCGCGGGCCCGCCGCTGGCCCGGGGTCCTCACCCCGGGGCTGCTGGTGCGCGGCGGGGACGCGCTGCTGGAGCGGACGTACTACCCCGACGACCCGTACGAGGTCACCGAGCTCGGCGCCGACCCGATCAGCGGGGCAGCGGAGCTGGAGGCGCTGAAGATGACCGAGGCGCGGTGGGGCAACAGCGCCCGGCGGGGCACCCAGAAGCTCCTCGCCCGCGGGGTGGTGGCGGTCACCGGCCGCTTCACGATCCCGGCGGTGCGCACGGCGGTGGTCCGCTCGGGCCTCACCGTCCTGCCCCCGGCGGCCTCGACGCCGACCCCCTCCCTGGACCCTCCCCCAGACTTCGTCCGGGGGGACCCCCATGCCGGGCGGGACGCGGCCGAGCAGGCCTTCTACGGAGTCCTGGAACCGGGCGCCCCGGCCCGCTTCGCGGTCTTCGCCGCGGAGGATCCGCAGGCGCTGCTGGCGCGGGGTGCGACCAGCTGTGTGGCCACCGTCATCGGGGGCCGGCTGCTGCACCGCCGCCGCTGACGGAGGCGTCCTCGCGGGTGGAGGTGCCTTCGCGGGTGGAGGTGCCTTCGCGGGCGGGGGCGTCCCCGAGGGTGAGGGCGTCCCCGCGGGCGAGGGCGGCGAGCAGGCAGACCTGGAGGCGGCTGACCCCGCCCAGCTTCGCCCGGATGTTGACCACGTGGAACTTGACCGTACTGACGGACAGTTGCAGCTCGGCGGCGAGTTCCGCGTTGGAGGCTCCGGTGGCCAGGCACAGGAACACCGCGGACTCCTGCTCGGTGAGCTGGGCCTGCTGCGGCACGTCCGCGCCGTCGGAGCCGGACGCGTCGTAGGAGGGGAACCACGCGGGGACGCTGAAGCTGACGACGCGCACGGTTTCCACTCCTCGGCCCCCGGCCGGCCCATCCGGTGGGCCGGCTCTCCCGGTTATGGGACGCGCGGGCCGGACAGATAAGTTCCGTTCGCGTCGAACGGCCAGGCGTTCGCCGTGCAGCCGAGCAGCCCCTTGATCTGCTGCATCATCGCGGGCGCGGGCTTGCCCGGGCCGGGGCAGGTCTCGTGGTCGCGGCCTATCTCATGCCCCACCTCGTGGTTGACGATCAGCGCCCGGTACTCCTCCACCGGCCCGCTGAACTGCGGCGATCCCTCCTGCCAGCGCTTGAGGTTGACCACGACGGTATGCCCGGCACGGCAGTTGGTCTCGCCGATCAGTTCCGGGGTGACCACCTCGCACAGGCGGTCGGTGGTCGTGGGCGTCGCGATCTTCACGGTGAAGTCCACCGGCTGGCCCGGTCCCGCGAGCTGGAAGGCGTACGCCGGGTCCCTGGTCCAGCCGCGGGGGTCCGCGAGGATCGCCTCGACGGAGCGGGCGGCGGAGTCCGGGTCCACCCCGCTGCCCTCCTCGACCTCGATCCGCCAGCGGCGTACGGTCCCCTTGCCCTGGGGGCTGCCGGAGGCGGCGGAGGCCTTGAAGGTGCCGGGCCCGGAGAGCGGGACGGGTGCCGCGGGCGTACCGGAGCCGCTGGGGGAGGGGGTGGGCGAGCCGGGGGCCGGCGGGGAGGGCGCGGGGGCGGAACGGGCCGGAGCGGGGGACCGCTTGCCGCCCTGCGGGGCCGCGTCGGAGCCCCCGGACGGCTGCCCGTCCTGCGGCTGGTCCGGCTGGACCGCCGTCCGGCCGGCCGCCGCGGTGGCGGTCTCGTCCCCCGGCGCCAGCGCGTACGCGGTCGCCGAGACGGCGGCGAGCGCCGCCGAGCCGAGGATGATCGTGCGCCGCAGCCGCTTGCGCCGCTCGGCCCGGCGCCGGGCGCGCGGACTGAGGCGGGAGCGGCCGGTGGAATGGCCTGCCGGCATCGTGAGCCCTCTGTTCATGGCGGCCGCCACAGATCCGGCTGGTCAGGCCCATGATCCGGCGGGTGACCGTCACCGGGCCGCACCCGCCCCAGTCAACGCGCCCGGGTACCGGGGAGGCAACTGTCCTTCGGGCCAGTACCTCGCCGGTACCCCGGGCCGGGCCGGTACGCCGGGGTGGCGAAGCGGCCTGAGAGGATGGGTCCGCACTCCCAGATCCGCCAGACCGCCAGATCCGCATCGCACACCGAGGGGCGAACGCCAGTGACCCGCGCTTCCCTGGACAAGCAGCCGCACGAAGTCGCCTCCATGTTCGACGGGGTCGCGGCGAACTACGACCTCACCAACGACGTCCTCTCCCTCGGCCAGGCCCGGCTCTGGCGCAAGGAGGTCGCCAAGGCGGTCGGCGCGCGCCCCGGACAGCACGTCCTCGACCTGGCCGCGGGGACCGCGACCTCCTCGCTGCCCTTCGCCGCCACCGGCGCGTACGTCGTCCCCTGCGACTTCTCCCTCGGCATGCTGAGGGAGGGAAAGAAGAAGCACCCCTGGCTCCCGCTGACGGCCGGCGACGCGACGAAGCTGCCGTTCAAGGACGACGTCTTCGACACCGTGACGATCTCCTTCGGGCTGCGCAACGTCCAGGACACCGACGCCGCCCTGCGCGAGCTGTACCGGGTGACCAAGCCCGGCGGCCGGGTCGTCATCTGCGAGTTCTCGCAGCCGACGTGGGCCCCCTTCCGGACCGTGTACACGGAGTACCTGATGCGGGCCCTGCCGCCCGTGGCCCGCGCGGTCTCCTCCAACCCCGACGCGTACGTGTACCTCGCCGAGTCCATCCGCGAGTGGCCGGACCAGCCCGCGCTGGCCGCGCTGCTCCAGAAGGCCGGCTGGGGGAAGGTCGCCTGGCGCAACCTGAGCGGCGGCATCGTGGCGCTGCACCGCGGCACGAAGCAGTAGCCCCGGTGGACTACCAGACGCTGCTGGAGCAGGTCGCGGAGGACATCGCCCCGCTGATCGGCAGCGGCACGCCCGCCGAGTACATCCCGGCGCTCGCGTCCGTGGAGCCGCGGCGGTTCGGGATGGCCATCGTCGACCTCGACGGCAACGTCTTCGGGGTGGGGGACTGGCGGGTCCCGTTCTCCACCCAGTCCATCACCAAGGTCTTCGCGTTGGCGCTCGCGCTGGCGGAGGGCGGGAACAGCCTGTGGGAGCGGGTGGGCCGGGAGCCGTCCGGCAACCCGTTCAACTCGCTGGTGCAGCTGGAGTACGAGAACGGCATCCCGCGCAACCCGTTCATCAACGCGGGGGCGCTCGTCGTCACCGACCGGCTCCAGACGCTGACGGGTGACGCGAGCAGCGAGGTGCTGAGGTTCCTGCAGGAGGAGAGCGGGAACCCGGACGTCGGCTTCGACGCCGAGGTCGCGGCCTCCGAGCACGAGCACGGCGACCGGAACGCCGCCGTCGCCCACTTCATGGCCTCGTACGGGAACATCGACAATCCGGTGCCGGCGCTGCTGGACCACTACTTCTGGCAGTGCTCGATCGAGATGAGCTGCGCCGACCTGGCCCGGGCCGCCCGGTTCCTGGCGCGCCACGGGCTGCGGGCGGACGGGTCGCGGCTGCTGACGCGCAGCGAGGCGAAGCAGATCAATGCGGTGATGCTGACGTGCGGGACGTACGACGCGGCGGGCGAATTCGCCTACCGGGTGGGCCTGCCCGGCAAGAGCGGGGTCGGGGGCGGGATCGTCGCGGTCGTCCCGGGCCAGTGCACGCTCGCGGTGTGGAGCCCGGGCCTGGACAGCCAGGGCAACTCCGTCGCGGGTGTCGCGGCCCTGGACCGCTTCACGACCCTGACGGGCCTGTCCGTCTTCTGACGCGGCGCTCGCCCGTCTCGGCCCTGGAGGGCCAGGCCTCTTTGACGTGCCGCTCGCCCGTCTCGCCCCTGGCCCAGCCCCGCCGGCGTTTGAGGCGCGCCGTGCGGGGCGGGGCCCCGGGGCTTGGGGGCGTGCCGGTTCGGGGGCCGTCAGGCCGGGGGCTCCGGGGTGAGGGTGAGTTCGTAGCGGCGGCCGTGGCGGCGGCCTCCCGGGAGGGGAAAGCGTTCCGCCAGGGCCATGCCGAGACGTTCCGCCACCGCGATCGAGCGCGCATTGGCATCGTCGATCATCGCCACCACCCGCGGAACTCCGGCCTCCCTCACCCGGTCAAGCGTGGCCAGCGCAGCGGCATACGCGTAGCCCCGCCCCCACGCCGGCCGCCCCAGCCGCCAGCCGATCTCGATCTCACCGACCGGCCCCCACGCCTTCTCCCGGGGCCAGGGCTGGGCCCCGGTGAAGCCGATCACCGCGCCCTCCCCGTCCAGCAGCGTCCACAGGCAGTAGCCGAGCTGCGCGTCGTGCATGCGCTGCCGCGCGGTGAGCTCCTCGTACACGGCCGGTTCGGCCGGACCGCCGAGGAACTCCATGACGTCGGGGTCGTCGAAGACGTGGTGCCAGGCGCGCGCGTCCTCGTCGGTGGGCACGCGGAGCTGTACCACGGGAAGCGGCCGGGCCGGCCGGGTCGGCGAGGTGGTCATGGGGGCAGCCCTTCGGATCGTGATCTCTCTCGCTGCATAGACTGCACATGTCCGGTGCCCATGGGCACCCTTTATCGAGTTATCGAGCCTTCGGGAGACCCCGCCGTGACCGAGCCCCTCTCCGAACACTCCGCGGACGTGATCGTCGTCGGGGCCGGGCCCGCCGGCTCGACCACCGCGTACTACCTCGCCAAGGCAGGATTGGACGTCCTGCTCCTGGAGAAGACGGCCTTCCCCCGCGAGAAGGTCTGCGGTGACGGCCTCACGCCCCGCGCCACCAAGCAGCTGGTGGCGATGGGCATCGACATCTCCGAAGAGGCCGGCTGGCTCCGCAACAAGGGTCTGCGCATCATCGGCGGCGGGCAGCGGCTCCAGCTGGACTGGCCGGAACTCGCCTCCTACCCGGACTACGGACTCGTCCGCAAGCGCGACGACTTCGACGAGACCCTGGCCCGCCAGGCGCAGAAGGCCGGCGCCCGGCTCTACGAGCGCTGCAACGTGGGCGAGCCCGTACGCGACCCCCGCACCGGACACATCACCGGCGTGCAGGCGAAGCTCGGCGAGGAGAAGACCCCGGTCACCTTCAGCGCCCCGCTCGTGGTCGCCGCCGACGGCAACTCCTCCCGGCTGTCCCTGGCGATGGGCCTGCACCGGCGCGAGGACCGCCCGATGGGCGTCGCCGTCCGTACGTACTTCACCTCTCCCCGCCACGACGACGACTACCTGGAGTCCTGGCTGGAGCTGTGGGACCGGCGCGGCCCCCAGGACCGGCTGCTGCCCGGCTACGGCTGGATCTTCGGCATGGGCGACGGCACGTCCAACGTCGGCCTCGGCATCCTCAACTCCTCCTCCGCCTTCAGGGAGCTGGACTGGCGCGAGGTCCTCAAGGCCTGGTGCGCGTCCATGCCGGAGGACTGGGGCTACACTCCCGAGAACATGACGCAGCCGATCCGCGGCGCGGCCCTGCCGATGGCCTTCAACCGGCAGCCGCACTACACCAAGGGCCTGCTGCTGGTGGGTGACGCGGGCGGCCTGGTCAACCCGTTCAACGGCGAGGGAATCGCCTACGCGATGGAATCCGGCCAGATCGCGGCCGACGTCATCGTGCAGGCACACGCCCGGGCCACCCCGGCGCAGCGCGAACTGGCCCTGCACAGCTACCCGAAGGTCCTCAAGGAGACCTACGGCGGCTACTACACGCTGGGCCGCGCCTTCGTGAAGCTGATCGGGAACCCGAAGGTCATGAAGATCGCCACGCAGCGCGGTCTGAGCCACCCGGTGCTGATGCGGTTCACGCTGAAGATGCTGGCCAACCTGACCGACCCGACGGGCGGCGACGCGATGGACCGCATCATCAACGGCCTCTCGAAGGTGGCACCCCGAGCCTGATTGTTCAAGGCTGGGCCGCCCGGAGCACGGCTGGGCGGCCCAGCGCACGTCGTCGGACGAGCCGTCAGACGTTGACGATCTTCACTTTCGGCGAGCCGGGAAGCTCCTCGGCGGCTTTGCACAGCGCCGGGATGTGTGACGTGTCGGACGTGACGAGCAGGACCGGGGGTGTGCAGAGCGCGGCCGTGGCCACCCCGAGTGCGTCCACGAGGCATTCGTGCCCGTCAAGGCCCGAGACGTCCAGCAGCTTTTCCGCGGCGTCTATCACCGCGTCGTTTACCGGCTTCACGTCGAACCGGGACAGCAGGAACTGGAGCCGTTTGGCGGCCTCCCCGCTTCGGCGCACCTCCAAGGGCGTCAGGGCGGACAGCGCCACTCGTCGGCCGCTCTGCTGGGCGACCTCGATGCGCGCACGCATCTTCTCGTCGCCGTCGACGTGCAGTGAAAGCCCCTGGGCGTCGAGGACGAGCGTGCCTTCACTCTTGGCCTTGATCTTGAGCCGCTTGCTCACCACTCTTGTTCCGCCTGCCGCCGCGCTTCGGCGGAGACGCTCCCGAATGCCTTGCGGTCGGCTGCCACGACCTCGCGGAGCTTGGCCGCGGCGAGCCACTCCTCCAGGGCTTCGGCCACAACGGAGGAGAAGCCGTTCTTGCCGGTGCGCTCTTCAACTTCCTTGATCAACGATTGCGCCAGCGACACGGATCTCTTGCCGGCCCGCTCGGTGGCCTGGTGTGCGACGTGGCTGCTCATACCTAAAACGTAACACCGCCGGTAGGAAAAATCTCGTGGGAGGAGTGATGCGCGTAGTTGTCGCCGGCCCGCCAGACCTGGGGCGGGGTGCCCCGTGAATCACCTCTACCCCGGTGGAACCAAGGTGGCCCCGAAGGCCGGACGCGGGCCTGACGGAGCGTGCCTACTCCGCGGGCCGGACCGGGTCTTCCCCGGGCCGGCCCGTTTCGGGGTCCGCGCCGTGGACCGTCCGCACGCACCGGGCCATCAGGACCAGCCCGCACATCAGCAGCACCCCGGAGGCGCCCCAGCCGAAGCCCAGGGTGAGCGGGTGGCCCGGCTTCTGCCAGGGGCGGGCGGTGGTCAGCAGCCAGCCGCCGACCGCCAGGAGACAGAGCCCGAGCGCGGCCGGAACGGCGGTCGAACCGCCGGTGCCGTGGTACTCGTACGGCTTGCTCACGGACCACCACCTCCAGGGTCGGGCTGCGGCTGACGGTCAGGCGCGCAGCCGCTATCTTCGCAGGGCCTCGGCCGGTTCGATACGGGCTGCCCGCCAGGCGGGATGGAGCCCGGCCAGCAGCCCGGTGAGCAGTCCGGCGAGCGGGGCCGCGGCGACGGTGGCCGGGTGGATCACCGGGGTCCAGTCGCGGGCGAGGGAGACGGCGACCACGGTCAGCTCGCCCAGGGACGTGCCGACCAGCCCGCCGAGCGCGCCCAGCGTCGCGGACTCGGTGAGGAACTGGGCGGAGATGTGCCGGCCCCGGGCGCCGAGGGCCCGGCGCAACCCGATCTCGGCGGTCCGCTCCAGCACGGCGACCAGGGTGGTGTTCGCGATCCCGACGGCGCCGATGACCAGGCAGATCCCGGCGAGCAGCAGGAAGAGCGCGCTCAGGTCGGAGGTCACGCCGGAGCGCAGCAGCCGCGGGTCGGGGGGCGGTACGGCCTTGAGGTACTCGGGATGGTCGGGGCGCAGCGCGAGCGGGGCGAGGTCGGCGACCTGGCGGGCGGCGCCGAGTTCGGCGGCGATCAGCATGCTCGCGGCCGCCGGCGGGGGCGGCCCCCACAGCTCCTCGGCGGTGGCCCGGGGCACGAGCACGGACAGCAGGTTCTCCGGCTTGCGCTCGACGTCGGCGATGATGCCGGCGACCGTGAAGGGCTCCTCGCCGATGTAGAGGGCGGGCCGGGTGGCCAGGGTGGTGATGCCGAGCCGGTCGGCGACGCCGCTGCCGATGAGCACGACGCGCCCGCGGCTCCGCTCGGCGAAGTCGTCGTAGAGCCGCCCCTCCTGGAGGGTGGGCACGAGCGCGGCGACGGCCCCGGGGGAGGCGGCGACGACGGTGATGCCGGAGGCGGCGTTGCCGCCGCCCGAGGGCAGGGCGCCGACCGTCGTCGTCGAGTCCAGCCGTACGGTCCACATGACCCCGGCGCTGCGGATGCCCGCGACCTGGCGCAGCCGCTGTTCGGCGTCGGCCGGGAAGCCGGGACCGGCGAACTCGTATCGACGGCCGGCGATGTCCTCGACGGTCACCTCGGTGGCGGTCAGGACGTTGAACCGGCCGTCGATCTGCGAGGAGATGGTGGCGGTCAGGCCGAGGACGGCCACGAAACTGCCGACGCCGAGCACCGTCCCGAGCGCCGTGAGCACGGCCCGGCCGGGGCGGCGGAGCATGCCCGCGACGGCCTCGGCCAGCGCGTCGCGTACCGACAGCCGGGTGGGGTCCACCCTCACGCGGTCACCTGCTCGCGCAGCAGGCCGTCGCGGACGGTGAGGGTCCGGCGGCCCCGCGCGGCGACCTCGGTGTCGTGGGTGATCACCATGACGGTCATCCCGGCGGCGTGCAGTTCGTCCAGCAGGGCCAGCACGGAGGCGGCGTTGGCGGAGTCGAGATTGCCGGTCGGCTCGTCGCACAGCAGCAGCGAGGGCCGGCCGACGAGGGCGCGGGCGATGGCCACGCGCTGGCACTCGCCCCCGGAGAGGCGGCCGGGAACGGCGGTCTCCCGGTGGCTGAGGCCGACCTGTTCGAGGGCCGCGCGGGCCCGCGTGAGGCGCTCCGCGCGGGGGACCGAGGTGTAGAGCATGGCGAGGGCGACGTTCTCCAGGGCGGAGCGGTGGGGCAGGAGGTGGAAGGACTGGAAGACGAAGCCGATGCGGCGGCCGCGCAGGGCGGTCCGGTCGCGGTCGCGGAGGCCGGCGGTGTCGATGCCGTCGAGGAGGTAGTGGCCGCAGGTGGGGGAGTCGAGGAGCCCGGCGACGTTCAGGAAGGTGGACTTCCCGGAGCCGGAGGGGCCCACGATGGTGACGAACTCGCCGCGCTGCACGATCAGTTCGCTCGGCTTGAGGGCTTCCACGGGGGGCGGTCCGGGATAGGTGAGTGCGACCCCGCGGAACTCGATGACGGGGGCGCCGGGCTGGGTGGGCGTGACAGCTTCGGGGCGGTTGCGGTTGCGGCGGCGGCGGCGGGGGAACCTCACCTGGCGGTCCCCTTCCGGGCGACGCCGATGACAACCCGGGTGCCGGCGGCGAGGGCGTCGGCCTGGACCGGCGTCACGGCCACGTAGCCGTCGCCGCTGGTGCCGGTGCGCACCTCGATGCGCCGCTGCGTGCCGTCGGCGGCCACGGCGGTGACGACCGTACGGCCGTCCGCGCCGGCGGAGACGGCGGTGACCGGGACGACGAGGGCCTCGCCGTCGGTGGAAGCGGACTCGATGGTCAGCCGTACGTCCTGCCCGGCGAAACCGGCGGGCAGCGACTGGTCGGCGCGGACCACCATCCGGTAGCCGAGATCGGCGCCGCCGCTCTTGCTCTGGGCGCCGCCGCCCTGGCCGCCGCCCTGGCCGCCCCCCTGGCCGTTCTGGTCGGGCTGCGCTCCGGCCGGCGGGCCGGACGACCGCTCGGTGGCGACCAGTGCGACCTTGCCCCGGGCATCGGTGCCGGCGACCTCGGAGGAGACCGTCACCGCCATCCCGGCGCGCAGCAGCTGCTTCTTGTCGTCCTTCAGGTAGGCCTCGACGACGAGTTCCCCGGAGGACAGGGTGAGGACCGCCCCGGACACGGGGCCGCCCACGCGGCCGCCGACCGCGCCGACGCGGGCGGGGAAGGCCCCGAGGAACACGGTCTCGGCGGCCGGCAGCATCGGCCCGTCGGCGGTCTCGGCCGCCGCCAGCTTCTCCCGGGCACCGCCGAGCGCCTGGCGGGCGCGGCTGACAGCCCGGCCGGAATCGCCGGAGCCGCCCTCGGCGGTCTTCGCGCCGCCGGGTGCTGTGGTGGCGCCGGGGGCGGCGGTGGCGCCGGGCGCCGTCGCCCGGCCCGCGCCGGCGTTCTCGGCGTCCTCGAGGGCCCACTCGGCCGACCGTACGGCCTCCCGGGCGGCCTTGAGGGCCTCGCCGCCGTCCGCCACCGCGGGCAGCGGGTCGTACCCGATGGCCCGGTAGCGGGCGGCGAGCGCGGCCTTGGTGCCCGGGCCGAAGTAACCCTTGCGGTCCGAGCCGGTGCCGTGCCCGAGCTCCCGCAGTGCCTGCTGCAACTGCGCGACGTCGTCGCCGGTGGCACCCGGCTTGAGGTCGCGGTAGACGGGCAGGGTCCCCTTCAGGGCGAACACCGGCCGCCCGGACACCTCGGCCAGCAGCTGCCCGGCGGCGACGGCGTCCCCCGCCTTGAGCGGCAGCTTGGTCACGACGGGCGTGCCGGCGCCCTCGCCGGAGCGGGGCTGCGGGGACACCTCGACGCTCTGGCCGGCGACCACCGTCCCGCGCATCACCACGGTCTCCGCGAGCACCCGCCGCTCGACCTCCGCGGTCAGCGGCCCCTGCGCGGGCGGCCCGGTCTCGGCGGCCACCTGCGCGGGCGACTTCACCACCGCGGTGGCCAGCAGCCCGCCGACGGCCATGAGCACAGCCCCGCCCACGACGCCGAGCACCACGCGCCGGCCCCGGGCGAGCCCGCTCCGGTCCACCTCGGTGGCGGAGGCCGGCTCTGTGCTCCGTACGTCTTCCACGACGTCTCGCAGCTCGCTCACCCGCCGAGCACGCTGTCGTCGCCGGAACCCTTTTCCTGCCGGCACTTGCGGACCGCGTCGTAGTGCTTGGTCCTGAGCTCGGCCGACTGCTCCGAGGTCACGGCCCCGTCGGCGTACGTGCCGGTCGCCGGATCAGGATCCGGGTACCAGGAGACGCTCTCGGCGCGCAGGCACTGGGCCTCCTCTCGGGCGGCGGCCGGCACCTTGGGGTCGATCTTCGGGGGAGAGGGCCGGGGCGGGGCCTTGTCCTCGCACGCCTGCGCGGCGGCGGGGAGGTTGTCGTGCGGCTCGTCCTTGTCGACGCGGGGTGCACCGGAGCCGGTGCGGACGATCGCCACGCCGTGCTCCTTGAGGCAGTCGTAGGAGGCGATCTCCTCGGTGGTGGGCGGCGGGCTGCCGCTCGCCGACGGCTCTTTGCCGCCAGAGCACGCGCCGAGCGCGAGAGCCAGGGCGAGGGCTATGACAGGCACGTGCTTGCGCATGAAGGGCGCTTCCCTCGGGGGTGGGGATCTGGGTGACGGCGCCGCAGAGGGAGATGCCGTGCGAACGCGATGTGTGATCCTAGGGTGGGCTCACCGGGCGAACAAGCCCTGTCCCGCAGGAGACTTGACCATACGTCAGCTGGGATTTGGCCTCGTGTCCGGAACTGCATGCACTTAACTCCAGCTGAACCCCGGATCATTGGCGTTGCCTGCCTGTTGTCGCTTCCTATGGCGAGGAATGTGCGAATGGACAAGCAGGCCCCGTCCCCTTCGGCCGGAGGCCGGGGGTCTGTTTCAGCTCGCGAGCCCACTCATCGCTCCGGCCGGCATTTCGTCAGGGCTTCGACATGCTCGCGCTTGAGCGCGGACCACTGCTCGGGCGTGCCCTTGGCCTGGTCGATCTCGGCGGTGACCGGGTCCGGGTCCGGATACCAGGAGATGCCCTCGGCCCGCAGGCAGGCGGACTCCTTCCTCTCTTGGTCCCCGCCACCGCATCCCGTCAGTGAAATGCACAGGAGAAGCAGCCGGGCCAAATTCCGTACTTGCGCCCGCCGCCGGTCCGCCGCCGCGGCTGCCGTCCTGCTGACGGCCGTGTTCCTGGCCGGCTGCTCCGGTACTGGCGACGCCCAGGGCGGGGAGCCGAAGCTCGGGCCCGTCGAGGTCGATCCGGCGACGGCCACGCTGTCCTTGCCCAGGGACGCGCACACGGGCACCGAGGCCGAGCGGATCCGGATGGGCCAGGTCCAGCAGACCCTGGTCTTCCGGTGCATGGCCCGGTACGGGTTCACCTACGAGGGTGTGAAGTCGGCCGAGGCCGGTGGCGGCGGGGCCGAGGACCGGCACGAATATCTCTTCGGCCTGGCCGATCCGGCGTTCGCGGCGGCCCACGGGTACGACAAGTCGGCCGGCGGGGGAACGCCGTCCAAGCCCCCGGCACCGCAGCTGAGCGACAGCGCGTATGTCGTCATGAACGGCGAGCAGCCGGGTTCTCAGGGCGGGAAGATCCCCGACGCCAAGACCGAGGAGGAGGCCGCGCAGGTGGACAGCGGCCTGACGGCGGCCGGGCAGAAGGTGCCGGCCGGCGGGTGCGGGCGGGAGGGGTACCGGAAGCTGTACGCCCCGACCAAGGACAGTGTGGACCTGCTCTTCACCTTCGGGCTGGCCTCGGAGGCGCACGACCGCTCCAAGCAGGACTCACGGGTCGTCAAGGTGCTGAAGCAATGGTCGGCTTGTATGGACAAATCAGGATACAGCGGGATCGATACGCCGTATGACGTCGTCGAGAAGCTGGGCCTGGAGGGCGACAGGAGCGGCCCCAAGGCCGTCACCGCCGCCAACGCCGATGTCGCGTGCAAGCGCGAGGTGGACCTCGTCGGGATCTGGGCCGCCGTCGAGAAGGCGTACCAGGAGCGGCTCGTGGAGGAGCACGCGGAAACGCTCGCCCTCTACAAGAAGCAGCGCGAGGCCCGCTTCAAGCTGGCGGCCGGTCTGGCCTGAGACGCCTGAGACGCCTGAGACGTAGGCCGAGGCAGGCCAGGTATGCCGAAGGGGCCGGTACTCCGCCGCCGAGCGGGGGGAGTACCGGCCCCTTCGTGGCGCTCAAGAGCGCACGGACGGCTCAGAGGACGCGCACGGCGCCCGTCGGCTTGTCGTAGCTCAGGCTGCGCTCGACGATGCCCGTGCTGGGGTTCTGCGCGCCGACGAACTTGCCGCCGCCGACGTAGATGGCGACGTGGTACGCGCTCCCGCGGGAGCCCCAGTACAGGATGTCGCCCGGCTGCAGGGCGCTCAGGGAGACCGAGGTGCCGGCGGACGACTGCGCCTGGGACATGCGCGGCAGGGAGATGCCGGCCTGCCGGTAGGCGGCCTGGACGAGGCCGGAGCAGTCGAACGAGGACGGGCCGGTGCCGCCCATGACGTACGCCTTGCCGACCTGCGCGCGGGCGAAGTTCACGATGGCCGCGGCGGAGCCGGTGGCCGGGGCGGCCACGGAGGCGCCGGAGCCGTCGCTGGAGGTCGAGCCGGAGGACGACTTGGTCGACAGGGAGGCGCGGGCGCTGGAGCGGTTGGCGCGGTCGGCCTCGGCCTTGCGGGCCGCCTCCTCCTGGGCCTTCTTCTCGGTGTCGGCCTTCTCCTGGGCGTCTTCCTTCGCCTTCTTCGCCTCGGCGGCGGCGCCGGTGCGGGCGCTCTCCTCCTGGGCGGTCAGTTCGCCCTCGACGGCGGCCGCGCGGGTGTTCTCGGCGGCCGTGGTGACGGCGGAGGAGACCTCGGCGGCCAGGTCCAGGTTGAGGACCGGCATTTCGAGCGTCGTCTCGGCCACGGGCTCGGCGGACGGGGACGCGCTCGCGGTGCCGGCCATGGCGAGGGTGCTGAGGACGCCACCGGCAACTCCGGCGCGGACCGCGAGCTTCGAGGCGCTGCGGCGGGGCTTCCGGTGGCTGGGTATGTGAGCGGTGTGGGACATGAGTACAACCGCTATCAGGGGGCAGCGGTGTCCTTCAAGAAACGTGGTCTGCGCCACAGTTGTGCGCGAAGGCCGCGAACCGGGCGCGTCGCGCCTCGTATTGACGCCGTAACGGGCGAAACGGACACGCCGTCACAAGGCTGTGATCACGGGGTTTCCGCAATAAGTCCCAATTGATCCGCGGCCTACCATCCCTCCGCACAGATGGCCAAGCCCTCTTTCACTGCGGCGAATCGCGAGTGGCGCAGGTCACAGGAGAGTCACGCTGTGCGGGCGCTGTGCCCCGGTCGTGACCTTGCTGTGAACTCGCCACCGGGATTCGTGAACGGATGCACACGGATGAGCCCCTCCCGACCTCTTGTATGCCCCGTGTCCACCTCCGTACCCGCGGCCTCCCCCGACCGGGCGGCGCCGATCCCTTTATCACCCCGGCGCCAGCGTCGCCAATTTGCCTGCAAGGGCCACGGTTTGATAGGGCAACACCCCTTCTACCTGCGGTAACGAGGTCGGATGTCACCTTTGGTGATCATGTGGATGCTTCACGTATGAAGATCACCACTCATCGGACTTCATGATCATTCGCCAGGTGGTGGAGATCACAAACTCGTTGTTGCAACCCGTGTCGCAGATCACAGAGGAGCGGGCATAAGATGCGCAGCAGACCGGCTTGTGAACTGCCTCACATGCGAGCGCTCGATCAAAAGCGCGATCTTCGCGAGGCGGGGCATGCGGTGCCGGCGGCGGTCCAACGGTCAAGGACGACTGGAAGGAGCGAGGAGCGTGAATGCGTACGCGCCCATCCTCGTGCTCGGCGCCCTCGGCGCAGGGTTTGCGATCTTCTCCGTGGTCATGGCCACGCTGATCGGTCCAAAACGGTACAACCGGGCGAAGCTTGAGGCATACGAGTGCGGTATCGAGCCCACTCCGGTTCCGGCCGGCGGCGGCCGCTTCCCCATCAAGTACTACCTGACGGCGATGCTCTTCATCGTCTTCGACATCGAGGTTGTCTTCCTCTACCCCTGGGCCGTCACCTTCGACTCCCTGGGGATCTTCGGGCTCGTCGAGATGCTGCTCTTCGTGCTCACCGTCTTCGTCGCCTACGCCTACGTGTGGCGCCGCGGCGGCCTGGAATGGGACTGAGGGGCTGAATTTTCCATGGGACTGGAAGAGAAGCTGCCGAGCGGCTTTCTGCTGACCACCGTCGAACAGGCCGCGGGCTGGGTGCGCAAGTCATCCGTCTTCCCCGCGACCTTCGGCCTCGCCTGCTGCGCCATCGAGATGATGACCACCGGAGCGGGCCGGTACGACCTGGCCCGCTTCGGCATGGAGGTCTTCCGCGGTTCCCCGCGCCAGGCCGACCTGATGATCGTGGCCGGCCGGGTCAGCCAGAAGATGGCGCCGGTGCTGCGGCAGGTGTACGACCAGATGCCCGCTCCCAAATGGGTCATCTCCATGGGGGTTTGCGCATCTTCAGGCGGAATGTTCAATAACTACGCGATCGTCCAGGGCGTCGACCACATCGTCCCGGTGGACATCTACCTCCCCGGCTGCCCGCCCCGCCCCGAGATGCTGATGGACGCGATCCTCAAGCTCCACCAGAAGATCCAGGGCGGCAAGCTCGGCGTGAACCGGGAAGAGGCGGCCCGTGAGGCGGAGGAGGCGGCCCTCAAGGCCCTCCCCACGATCGAGATGAAGGGGCTGCTCCGGTGAGCGAGACCCAAGAGCCGGAGAACGGCAGCAACGTCCCGGCCGCCCGCGAGAGCGGCCCCGAGGTCATCGGCGTCCGCAAGGGCATGTTCGGCGCCGCGAACGGCGGCGACACCAGCGGCTACGGCGGCCTGGTCCGCACGGTGGTCCTGCCCGGAGCGACGAGCCGCCCGTACGGCTCCTACTTCGACGAGGTCGTCGACGAGCTCGAAGGCGCCCTGGAGGAGCAGGGCCTGGTCCCGGAGAACGCGATCGAGAAGGTCGTCGTCGACCGGGCGGAGCTGACCCTCCACATCGCGCGCGAGCACCTCGCCC
The DNA here is from genome assembly GCF_018614075.1 of Streptomyces sp. ISL-94. Lineage (GTDB taxonomy): Bacteria > Actinomycetota > Actinomycetes > Streptomycetales > Streptomycetaceae > Streptomyces. Next base: position 83,641 of record NZ_JAGGOZ010000002.1, read on the forward strand.
TCGTCGCGAAGACCCTGCGCGACGACCCGGCCCTGCGCTTCGAGCTCTGCACCGGCGTCAGCGGGGTGCACTTCCCCGGGGACAAGGGCCGCGAGCTGCACGCCGTCTACCACCTGCGCTCGCTCACCCACGGCCGGATCGTGCGGCTGGAGGTGTCCGTACCGGACCGCGACCCGCACGTCCCCTCGCTCGTCTCCGTCTACCCCACCAACGACTGGCACGAGCGCGAGACGTACGACTTCTTCGGCCTGGTCTTCGACGGGCACCCGGCCCTCACCCGGATCATGATGCCGGACGACTGGCAGGGCTTCCCGCAGCGCAAGGACTACCCGCTCGGCGGCATCCCCGTCGAGTACAAGGGCGCCCAGATCCCGGCTCCCGACCAGCGGAGGTCGTACAGCTGATGTCCACGTCAAACCACGCCTCCTTCCGGGAGACCACCGAAGGCCCCGTCTACACCGTCACCGGCGGCGACTGGGACGAGATCGTCCAGTCCGCGGCCAAGGCGGACGACGAGCGCATCGTCGTCAACATGGGCCCCCAGCACCCGTCCACCCACGGCGTGCTCCGCCTGATCCTGGAGATCGACGGCGAGACGGTCACCGAGGCCCGCTGCGGCATCGGCTACCTCCACACCGGCATCGAGAAGAACCTCGAGTACCGGAACTGGACGCAGGGCACCACCTTCGTCACGCGCATGGACTACCTGACGCCGTTCTTCAACGAGACGGCGTACTGCCTCGGCGTCGAGAAGCTCCTCGGCATCACCGACCAGATCCCGGACCGCGCCACCGTCATCCGCGTCCTGCTGATGGAGCTCAACCGGATCTCCTCCCACTTGGTGGCCATCGCCACCGGAGGCATGGAGCTGGGCGCGACCACGATCATGATCTACGGCTTCCGCGACCGCGAGCTGGTCCTCGACATCTTCGAGCTGATCACCGGCCTGCGCATGAACCACGCGTTCGTCCGCCCCGGCGGCCTCGCGCAGGACCTGCCCCCGGGCGCCGTGGACCAGCTCCGCGAGTTCGTCAAGACCATGAAGAGGAACCTGCCGGAGTACGACAAGCTCGCCACCGGCAACCCGATCTTCAAGGCGCGCATGCAGGACGTCGGCTACCTCGACCTCACGGGCTGCATGGCGCTGGGCGCCACCGGCCCGATCCTGCGCTCCGCCGGCCTGCCGCACGACCTGCGCAAGTCGGACCCGTACTGCGGCTACGAAACCTATGAGTTCGACGTCCCCACCACCGACACCTGCGACTCCTACGGGCGGTTCCTGATCCGCCTGGAGGAAATGCGCCAGTCGCTGCGGATCGTCGAGCAGTGCCTGGAGCGGCTGGAGCCGGGCCCGGTGATGGTCGCCGACAAGAAGATCGCCTGGCCGGCGCAGCTGGCGATGGGCCCGGACGGCCTCGGCAACTCGCTCGACCACATCAGGAACATCATGGGCACCTCCATGGAGGCCCTCATCCACCACTTCAAGCTGGTGACCGAAGGCTTCCGGGTACCGGCCGGGCAGGCGTACGCGGCGGTCGAGTCGCCCAGGGGCGAACTCGGCGTCCACGTCGTCTCCGACGGCGGCACCCGCCCCTACCGGGTCCACTTCCGCGACCCGTCCTTCACCAACCTCCAGGCCATGGCCGCGATGTGCGAGGGCGGCCAGGTCGCCGACGTCATCGTCGCCGTCGCCTCCATCGACCCCGTGATGGGAGGCGTCGACCGATGACCGACATCTCATTGGGCATGCCGCAGCTTCCCGCCCCCGACTTCCCGGCCGAGGTACGCGAGCGGCTGGAAGCGGACGCGAAGGAAGTCATCGCCCGCTACCCCGACAGCAGGTCCGCGCTGCTGCCGCTGCTGCACCTGTGCCAGTCGGAGGAGGGCTACGTCTCGCGCACCGGCATCCGCTTCTGCGCCGATGTGCTGGGCCTGACCACCGCCGAGGTCACGGCGGTCTCGACCTTCTACACGATGTACCGGCGCAAGCCCTCCGGTGACTACCAGGTCGGCGTCTGTACGAACACCCTGTGCGCGGTCATGGGCGGCGACGCCATCTTCGAGGAGCTCAAGGAGCACCTCGGGGTCGGCAACAACGAGACCACCCCCGACGGCAAGGTCACCCTCGAGCACATCGAGTGCAACGCGGCCTGCGACTTCGCCCCCGTGGTGATGGTGAACTGGGAGTTCTTCGACAACCAGACCCCCGAGTCCGCCAAGGCCATGGTGGACGACCTGCTGGCCGGCCGCCCCGTCGAGCCGACCCGGGGCGCGCCGCTGTGCACCTACAAGAAAACCGCCCGGATCCTGGCCGGTTTCCCCGACGAGCGCGAGGGCGCGGTCGAGGCGAGCGGCGGGGCGGGCCCCGCCTCCCTGATCGGCCTGCGCATCGCCCGTGGCGAGTCCCCGAACACCACCATCGTGCACCCGCGTGCCGAGGCGCGCGGTGACACCACCACCGAGGGAGGGGAGTGATGTCCGTGTCCTCCAAGGAAAATTATGGGGGTACCTCCCAGCCGGAGGCTGGGGGAGGCACGAGCCCGGAGAAGCTCCTCGCACCCGTCCTGTCGGCGTTCTGGGACGAGCCCGAGTCGTGGACGCTGGAGACCTACCGGCGCCACGAGGGCTACGAGGGCCTGCGCAAGGCCCTCGCGATGACCCCGGACGACCTCATCGCCTACGTGAAGGACTCCGGTCTGCGCGGGCGCGGCGGCGCGGGCTTCCCCACCGGAATGAAGTGGCAGTTCATCCCGCAGGGCGACGGAAAGCCGCACTACCTCGTCGTGAACGCGGACGAGTCGGAACCGGGAACCTGCAAGGACATCCCCCTTCTCTTCGCCAACCCGCACTCCCTCATCGAGGGAATGATCATCGCCTGCTACGCGATCCGCTCGCAGCACGCCTTCATCTACCTGCGCGGCGAGGTCGTACCGGTCCTGCGGCGCCTGCACCTGGCGGTCCGTGAGGCGTACGAGGCCGGCTACCTCGGGAAGGACATTCTGGGGAGCGGGCTCGACCTCGACATCACGGTGCACGCGGGAGCGGGCGCGTACATCTGCGGCGAGGAGACGGCGCTGCTCGACTCCCTCGAAGGCCGGCGCGGTCAGCCCCGGCTGCGTCCCCCTTTCCCTGCCGTCGAGGGGCTCTACGCGTGCCCCACTGTCGTCAACAACGTCGAGTCCATCGCCTCGGTTCCCGCGATCCTGAACAAGGGCAAGGACTGGTTCAAGGCGATGGGGACCGAGAAGTCCCCCGGCTTCACGCTGTATTCGCTCTCCGGGCACGTCGCCGGACCCGGCCAGTACGAGGCCCCGCTCGGCATCACCCTGCGCCAGCTGCTCGACATGAGCGGCGGGATGCGCCCCGGGCACCGGCTGAAGTTCTGGACCCCGGGCGGCTCCTCCACCCCGATGTTCACCGACGAGCACCTGGACGTCCCCCTCGACTACGAGGGGGTGGGCGCCGCCGGCTCGATGCTCGGCACCAAGGCCCTCCAGTGCTTCGACGAGACCACCTGCGTGGTGCGGGCCGTGACCCGGTGGACCGAGTTCTACGCCCACGAGTCCTGCGGCAAGTGCACGCCCTGCCGCGAAGGCACGTACTGGCTGGTCCAGCTGCTCCGCGACATCGAGGCCGGCAAGGGCGTCATGTTCGACCTCGACAAGCTGAACGACATCGCCGACAACATCAACGGCAAGTCCTTCTGTGCGCTCGGCGACGGCGCGGCCAGCCCGATCTTCTCCTCGCTCAAGTACTTCCGCGAGGAGTACGAGCAGCACATCACCGGGAAGGGCTGCCCCTTCGACCCCAAGAAGTCGACCCTCTGGGCTGACACGGAGGTGACCGCATGACCGTCGCCACGAACGCTCCCGCCGGTGGCGGCGAAGCGGCCGGATCGCACGAGAACGCCGAAAACACAGTGGCCCTGACCATCGACGGCATCGAGCTGTCGGTCCCCAAGGGCACCCTCGTCATCCGGGCCGCCGAGCAGCTCGGCATCGAGATCCCCCGGTTCTGCGACCACCCCCTCCTCTCTCCGGCCGGGGCCTGCCGCCAGTGCATCGTCGAGGTCGAGGGCCAGCGCAAGCCGATGGCCTCCTGCACCATCACCTGCACCGACGGCATGGTCGTCAAGACACAGCTGACCTCCGAGGTCGCCGACAAGGCCCAGCGCGGGGTGATGGAGCTGCTGCTCATCAACCACCCGCTGGACTGCCCGGTCTGCGACAAGGGCGGCGAGTGCCCCCTGCAGAACCAGGCGATGTCACACGGCAACGCCGAATCGCGTTTCGAGGGCAAGAAGCGCACCTACGAGAAGCCGGTCCCGATCTCCCCCCAGGTGCTGCTGGACCGCGAGCGGTGCGTGCTGTGCGCACGCTGCACCCGCTTCTCCAACGAGATCGCCGGCGACCCGATGATCGAGCTGCTGGAGCGCGGCGCGCTCCAGCAGGTGGGCATCGGCGAGGGCGACCCCTTCGAGTCGTACTTCTCCGGCAACACCATCCAGATCTGCCCCGTCGGCGCCCTCACCTCGGCCGCCTACCGGTTCCGCTCCCGCCCCTTCGACCTCGTCTCCTCCCCGAGCGTGTGCGAGCACTGCGCGGGCGGCTGCGCGACCCGGACCGACCACCGCCGCGGCAAGGTGCTGCGCCGGCTGGCCGCCGAGGACCCGGAGGTCAACGAGGAGTGGGTCTGCGACAAGGGCCGTTTCGGGTTCCGCTACGCGCAGCAGCGGGACCGGCTCACCACCCCGCTGGTCCGCAGTGCCGCCGGGGTCCTGGAGCCCGCGAGCTGGCCCGAGGCCCTGGAGGCCGCCGCGAACGGGCTGGCCGCCGCACGGGGCCGGGCCGGGGTGCTCACGGGCGGCCGGCTCACCGTGGAGGACGCCTACGCGTACGCCAAGTTCGCCCGGGTGGTGCTCGACACCAACGACATCGACTTCCGGGCCCGCGTGCACAGCGCGGAGGAGACCGAGTTCCTGGCCGCCACCGTGGCCGGCACCGGCAAGGACCTCGACGGCGCGGGGGTCACGTACACCTCCCTGGAGGCGGCGCCGACCGTACTCCTCGTCGGCATCGAGGCGGAGGAGGAGGCCCCCGGGGTCTTCCTGCGGCTGCGCAAGGCCCACCGCAAGCACAAGCAGCGGACCTTCGCCCTCGCTCCCTTCGCCACCCGCGGCCTGGAGAAGGCGGGCGGCACCCTGCTGGCCGCCGCGCCCGGCACCGAGCCCGACTGGCTCGACGCCCTGGCCTCCCGTACCGGACTGGAGGCGGGCGGCGCCGTCGCCGCCGAGGCGCTGCGCGAGCCCGGCGCCGTCATCGTCGTCGGGGAGCGGCTCGCCGCAGTGCCGGGCGCGCTGACCGCCGCCGTACGGGCCGCCGCCGCGACGGGCGCGAAGCTGGTGTGGATCCCGCGCCGGGCCGGGGAGCGGGCCGCCGTCGAGGCGGGTGCGCTGCCGTCCCTGCTGCCGGGCGGCCGCCCGGCCACCGACCCGCGGGCCCGCAGCGAGGTCGCGACCGCCTGGGGCCTGGACGAACTCCCGCACCGCTATGGCCGCGACACCGGCCAGATCGTCGAGGCCGCCGCCACGCGCGAACTGTCCGCCCTGCTGGTGGCGGGCGTCGAGGTCGCGGACCTGCCGGACCCGGCCCGCGCGCGGACCGCCCTCCAGGAGGCCTTCGTGGTCTCCCTGGAACTGCGGCCCGGCGAAGTCACCGACCACGCCGACGTGGTGTTCCCCGTCGCCGCCGTGGCCGAGAAGGCGGGCGCCTTCATCAACTGGGAGGGCCGGGTCCGGCCGTTCGAGGCCGCGCTCAAGCCCGACCAGATGACCCGCCGGCTCGCCCCGGCCGACGCCCGCGTGCTGCACATGCTGGCCGACGCCGCAGACCGGCCGATCGCACTGCCCGACGTACACGCCGTACGCCGGGAGCTGGAGCGGCTCGGGCCCTGGGAGGGTGAGCTCGCGACCGAGCAGTCCACCGACCCGGTGCCGGTGCCCCGCCCCGGCGCGGGCGAGGCGGTCCTCGCGGGCCACCGGCTCCTCCTCGACCGGGGCAGGCTCCAGGAGGGCGACGAGGCCCTGGCCGGCACCCGGCACGAGGCCACGGCCCGCCTGTCGGCCGCCACGGCCGCCGAGACGGGCGTCAAGAACGGGGACGTCCTCGCGGTCACCGGCCCGGCCGGCTCCGTGGAACTCCCGCTCCGGATCACCGAGATGCCCGACCGCGTGGTCTGGCTCCCGCTGAACTCCACGGGCTCCGGCGTCCTCGCCGACACCGGTGCCCGCCCGGGCACCCTCGTCCGGATCGGCCCGGCCGCCCTGGCCGGCGCCGACGGCACCACTGCGGAGGTGGGCGCGTGAACGCGGTACAGCTTGCCGCCGAGGACCTCTCCCTGTTCGGCAGGGACGTCTGGTGGCTCGTCGTCATCAAGGCGGTCTTCTGCTTCGCCTTCCTGATGGTGACCGTGCTCTTCTCCATCGTGTGGGAGCGCAAGGTCGTCGCCTGGATGCAGCTGCGCATCGGCCCCAACCGGCACGGCCCCTGGGGCATGCTCCAGTCGCTCGCCGACGGTGTGAAGCTGATGCTGAAGGAAGACGTCATCGTCAAGCGGGCCGACAAGGTGGTGTACGTCCTGGCCCCGATCATCGCGGCGATCCCGGCCTTCATGGCCATCGCGGTGATCCCCTTCGGGCCCTCCGGCAACGAGGTCTCGATCTTCGGCCAGCGCACCACCATGCAGCTCACCGACCTGCCCATCGCGATGCTCTACATCCTCGCGGTGGCCTCGGTCGGCATCTACGGCATCGTCCTGGCGGGCTGGTCCTCCGGCTCGACCTACCCGCTCCTCGGCGGCCTGCGCTCCTGCGCGCAGATGATCTCCTACGAGATCGCGATGGGCGCCGCCTTCGCCTCCGTCTTCCTCTACTCCGGGTCGATGTCGACCTCGGCGATCGTGGAAGCCCAGGCGGACCGCTGGTACATCGTCCTGCTGCCGGTCTCCTTCATCATCTACGTCATCACGATGGTCGGCGAGACGAACCGCGCCCCCTTCGACATGCCGGAGTCCGAGGGCGACCTGGTCGGCGGCTTCAACACCGAGTACTCCTCCATCAAGTTCGCGCTGTTCATGCTCGCCGAGTACGTCAACATGGTCACCGTCTCGGCGGTCTCGGTCACCCTCTTCCTGGGCGGCTGGCGGGCCCCGGCGCCGATCTCCACGTACTGGGAGGGCGCGAACCACGGCTGGTGGCCGATGCTCTGGTTCGTCATCAAGGTCCAGCTGCTCCTCTTCTTCTTCATCTGGCTGCGCGGCACGCTGCCGCGGGTGCGCTACGACCAGCTGATGAAGCTCGGCTGGAAGGTCCTGATCCCGGTCTCCGTGGTCTGGCTGATGCTGGTCGCCACCGTCCGCGCGCTGCGCAACGAGCGGTACGACTTCAGCGAGATCGTCCTGTACGTCGGCGGGGCCGTCGTGGCGATCCTGCTCCTCTCCTTCGTCGCGGACCTCTTCCGCGACAAGCGCGAGAAGGCCGCCGCCGAGGAGGCCGGCAAGGCCGCGGCGGCCGAGCCCTTCGACCCGCTGGCGGGCGGATTCCCCGTACCGCCCAAGCCCGGCCAGCACCTGGCACCCGTACCGCGCCGACGGCCCCGCAGTGAGCGGGAGCTGATTGTCAGTGGCGGGACGAATACTGACAGTGACCGAGAGGAGGCTTGAGAGATGTCTGACGCTGACCAGAGCGAGAAGTGGCAGAACCCGGTGGCGGGCTTCGGCGTGACCTTCAAGGCCATGTTCAAGAAGCGCCTCACCGAGCAGTACCCGGAGCAGCAGAAGACGACCGCCCCGCGCTTCCATGGACGGCATCAGCTCAACCGGCACCCGGACGGTCTGGAGAAGTGCATCGGGTGCGAACTGTGCGCCTGGGCCTGTCCCGCCGACGCCATCTACGTGGAGGGCGCGGACAACGCCGAGGAGGAGCGCTACTCCCCGGGCGAGCGGTACGGCCGGGTCTACCAGATCAACTACGCCCGCTGCATCCTGTGCGGGCTGTGCGTCGAGGCGTGCCCGACGAGGGCGCTGACCATGACGAACGAGTTCGAACTGGCGGACTCCAGCCGCGAATCGCTGATCTACACCAAGGAGCAGCTGCTCGCCGGCCTCACCGAGGGCATGGTCGAGGCACCGCACTCGATGTTCCCCGGCACCGACGAACAGGACTACTACCGCGGACTGGTGACGGGGGCCGCCCCCGGCACGGTCCGGCAGGTGGCAGCTTCCAAGGGCGAGGTGCCGCAGAGTGACGTGGCCCAGGGCGAGGCCGCCGGAGTCTCCGAGGAGGTGGAGGCGTGAGCGCCCTCGCAGCAGCCACCCTGACCTCCACGGGCGAGGCCGTCCAGTTCTGGGTCCTCGGCACGGTCGCCGTCATCGGCGCGCTGGCCACGATCCTGATGAAGAAGGCCGTGCACAGCGCCCTCAGCCTGGCCGGGACGATGATCATCCTGGCGGTCTTCTACCTCGCCAACGGGGCGTACTTCCTGGGCGTCGTCCAGGTGGTCGTCTACACCGGCGCGATCATGATGCTCTTCCTCTTCGTGGTCATGCTCGTCGGCGTCACCGCCGCCGACTCCCTGAAGGAGACCATCAAGGGCCAGCGCTGGCTGGCCGTCCTGTGCGGGCTCGGCTTCGGCATCCTGCTCATCGCCGGCATCGGCAACGCCCACCTCACCCACTTCAACGGGCTCGGCCGGATCAACTCCGCCGGACACGTCGAGGGCCTGGCCCAGCTGATCTTCACCAAGTACGTCTTCGCCTTCGAGATCACCGGCGCGCTGCTGATCACCGCGGCCGTCGGCGCGATGGTGCTCACCCACCGCGAGCGCACCGAGCGGGCCGCCACCCAGCGCGAGCTGGCGGAGCGGCGCGTACGGGAGGGCGTGCAGCTCCCGCCGCTGCCCGCGCCCGGCGTCTACGCCCGGCACAACGCGGTCGATGTGGCCGGCCTGCTGCCGGACGGCACCCCGTCCGAGCTCACGGTCAACAAGACGCTGCGCGCCCGCGGTCAGATCCGGGACGTCTCCAGTGAGGCGCTCTCCGACCTGAAGGCACTGGAGCAGCGTTCCTCGGAGCGCCTCGGCCGCGACTCCCGTGAGGAGGCCTCGAAGTGAATCCCGTCAACTACCTGTACCTGGCGGCCCTGCTGTTCACCATCGGCGCGGCCGGAGTGCTGATCCGGAAGAACGCGATCGTGCTGTTCATGTGCGTCGAGCTGATGCTCAACGCCTGCAACCTCGCCTTCGTCACCTTCTCCCGGATGCACGGCAACCTCGACGGCCAGATCATCGCGTTCTTCACGATGGTCGTCGCCGCCGCGGAGGTCGTGGTCGGCCTGGCGATCATCGTGTCGCTGTTCCGTACCCGCCACTCGGCCTCGGTCGACGACGCCAGCCTGATGAAGCTGTAAGGGGCGTTCACAGTGGAGAACCTGATTGCGCTGCTGGTGGCAGCGCCCCTGCTCGGAGCGGCGGTGCTGCTGTGCGGCGGCCGGCGCCTCGACACGTCCGGCCACTGGATCGGCACCCTGCTCGCGGCCGTCTCCTTCGGCATCGGCGCGGCCCTGTTCGCCGACATGCTGGGGCGCGGGGCCGAGGACCGGGCCCTGCACCAGCGGCTGTTCAGCTGGGTGCCGGTGGAGGGCTTCCAGGCGGACATCGCCTTCCAGCTCGACCAGCTGTCGATGACCTTCGTCCTGCTGATCTCCGGGGTGGGCACGCTCATCCACGTGTACTCGATCGGGTACATGGAGCACGACGAGCGCCGCCGCCGCTTCTTCGGCTACCTCAACCTGTTCGTCGCGGCGATGCTCCTGCTGGTCGTCGCCGACAACTACCTGCTGCTGTACTTCGGCTGGGAGGGCGTGGGCCTCGCCTCCTACCTCCTGATCGGCTTCTGGCAGCACAAGCCCAGCGCGGCCACCGCCGCGAAGAAAGCCTTCCTGGTCAACCGGGTCGGCGACATGGGCCTGTCGATCGCGATCATGCTGATGTTCACCACCTTCGGGACCTTCGCCTTCGAGCCGGTGCTCGCGTCGGTCGGCAAGACATCCGAAGGCACGCTGACGGCGATCGGCCTGATGCTGCTGCTGGCCGCCTGCGGCAAGTCGGCGCAGGTGCCGCTGCAGTCCTGGCTCGGTGACGCGATGGAGGGCCCGACCCCGGTCTCGGCCCTGATCCACGCGGCGACGATGGTGACGGCGGGCGTGTACCTGATCGTCCGCTCGGGCGCCATCTTCAACGGGGCGCCCGACGCGCAGCTGGCGGTCACCGTCGTGGGCGCGGTCACGCTGCTCTTCGGTGCGATCGTCGGTTGCGCGAAGGACGACATCAAGAAGGCCCTCGCCGGGTCGACGATGTCGCAGATCGGCTACATGTTCCTGGCCGCGGGCCTCGGCCCGGTCGGCTACGTCTTCGCGATCATGCACCTGGTCACGCATGGCTTCTTCAAGGCCGGCCTCTTCCTCGGCGCGGGTTCCGTGATGCACGGGATGAACGACGAGGTGGACATGCGCAAGTACGGCGGGCTGCGGAAGTACATGCCGGTCACCTTCGCCACCTTCGGCCTCGGCTACCTGGCCATCATCGGCTTCCCGGGCCTTTCCGGCTTCTTCTCCAAGGACCGGATCATCGAGGCAGCCTTCGCGAAGGGCGGCACCGAGGGCTGGATCCTGGGCGGAGTGGCCCTGCTGGGCGCGGCCATCACCGCGTTCTACATGACCCGCGTCATGCTCCTCACCTTCTTCGGCGAGAAGCGCTGGCAGCCCGCCCCCGACGCGGACGCGGTGCCCAGCGCCGAGCCGGCCACCGAGCACGTGGCCGGACAAATGCCGCACCCGCACGAGTCCCCGAAGTCGATGACCATCCCGATGATCGTGCTGGCCTTCGGGTCCGTGTTCGCGGGCGGGTTCTTCGGGATCGGCGACCGGTTCCTGAAGTGGCTGGAGCCCGTCACCGGGCACGAGCACGGCCACCCGCCGGTCAGCGCCATGACGGTGACGCTGTCGACCATGGTCGTCCTCGCCGTCGGCGCCGCCATCGCCTGGGCGATGTACGGCCGCAGGCCCGTACCGGTCGTCGCCCCGCGCGGCTCGCTCCTCACCCGGGCGGCCCGGCGGGACCTCCTCCAGGACGACTTCAACCACGTCGTGCTCGTGCGCGGCGGGGAGCACCTGACCCGCTCGCTCGTGTACCTGGACCACAGCCTCGTCGACGGAGTGGTCAACGGGACGGCCGCCTCGGTCGGCGGGCTGTCGGGCCGGCTGCGCAAGCTGCAGAACGGCTACGCCCGCAGCTACGCGGTCTCGATGTTCGGGGGCACGGCGATCCTGATCGCCGCGACCCTGCTGATGAGGGCGGTGTGACATGTCCTTTCCCCTGCTGACGGTGACGGCCGCGGTGCCCGCGGCCGGTGCGATCCTCACGGCGGCCGTCCCGGCCGCCCGCCGGACCGCCGCCAAGTGGCTCGCGCTGCTCTTCTCGCTGGCGACACTGGCCCTGGCCGTGCTCGTCGCGGTCCGCTTCGAGCCGGGTGGCGACCGCTACCAGCTCACCGAATCCCGCGCCTGGATCGCCGACTTCGGCGTCCGCTACGAGCTCGGCGTGGACGGCATCGGGGTGGCGCTCATCGCGTTGACCGCGCTGCTGATCCCCTTCGTGATCGGGGCCGGCTGGCACGACGCCGACCCGCTGGAGACGTCCTCGTCCCGGTGGCGGCCGACGCAGGGCTTCTTCGCCCTGATCCTGCTGGTCGAGGCGATGGTGATCATCTCCTTCGAGGCCACCGACGTCTTCCTCTTCTACATCTTCTTCGAAGCCATGCTCATCCCGATGTACTTCCTCATCGGCGGCTTCGGGGACCGGGCACACTCCGGGTCGGACGAGAACGCGGCCGCGCAGCGCTCGTACGCGGCGGTCAAGTTCCTCCTCTACAACCTGGTCGGCGGCCTGATCATGCTGGCCGCGGTCATCGGGCTCTACGTGGTCGCCGGGAACTTCTCGCTCCAGGAGATCGCCGATGCCCGCGCAGCGGGCACGCTGGACATGGCGACCAACACCGAGCGGCTGCTCTTCCTCGGCTTCTTCTTCGCCTTCGCGGTGAAGGCCCCGCTGTGGCCGCTGCACACCTGGCTGCCGAACGCGATGGGCGAGGCCACCGCCCCGGTCGCGGTCCTGATCACCGCGGTCGTCGACAAGGTCGGCACCTTCGCAATGCTCCGCTTCTGCCTCGGGCTCTTCCCCGAGGCGAGCAAGTGGGCCACGCCGGTGATCCTGGTCCTGGCCCTGATCAGCATCGTCTACGGCGCGCTGGTCGCGGTCGGGCAGCGCGACATCAAGCGGCTGGTCGCCTACGCCTCGATCTCGCACTTCGGCTTCATCATCCTGGGCATCTTCGCGATGACCTCCCAGGGGCAGTCCGGGGCGACGCTCTACATGGTCAACCACGGGATCTCGACCGCCGCGCTGATGCTGGTGGCCGGCTTCCTGATCTCGCGGCGCGGCTCGCGGCTCATCGCCGACTACGGCGGCGTCCAGAAGGTGGCCCCGGTCCTCGCCGGCACCTTCCTGATCGGCGGCCTCGCCACCCTCTCACTGCCGGGGCTCGCCCCCTTCGTCAGTGAATTCCTGGTCCTGGTGGGCACCTTCGCCCGGTACCCGGTCGTCGGCATCATCGCCACCATCGGCATCGTGCTGGCCGCGCTCTACACCCTGGTGCTCTACCAGCGCACGATGACCGGCCCCGTGAAGGAGGAGGTCCGCACCATGCCGGACCTGCGCCTGCGGGAGGTGCTGGTGGTCGCCCCGCTGATCGCGCTGCTGATCGGGCTGGGCGTGTACCCGAAGGTGCTGACCGACATCGTCAACCCGGCGGTGGAGCACACCATGTCGGACGTGAAGCAGACGGACCCCAAGCCCGAGGTCGACGTCGAAGCCAAGAACGGGGAGGCGGCGAAGTGAGCACGATGACTGCTGCCCACAGCCTGTGGACACTCGCGGCCGCCGCACCGGTCGACCGCATCCCGGCACCGAAGATCGAGTACGCACAGCTCGCGCCCACGCTGATCGTGGTGGGCGCGGCGGTCCTCGGAGTCCTCGTCGAGGCCTTCGTACCGCGCAAGTTCCGTTACTACGTCCAGGTGTTCCTCGCAGTCGCCGCGCTGGCCTCGGCCTTCGCGGCGGTCGTCGGACTCGCGGCCGGCGGGTACGGGTCGACCAAGGCCCACATCGCGGCGATGGGCGCCATCGCCGTCGACGGCCCGGCGCTGTTCCTGCAGGGCACCATCCTGCTGGCCTCGATCGTCGCGGTCTTCACCTTCGCCGAGCGGCGGCTCGACCCGGCGGCCCACGGCAACCGGGTGGACTCCTTCGCCGCGCAGGCGGCCTCCGTGCCGGGCAGCGAGAGCGAGAAGGCCGCCGTCAAGGCGGGTTTCGCCACCACCGAGGTCTTCCCGCTGGTCCTGTTCGCGATCTCCGGGATGCTGATCTTCCCGGCGGCCGACGACCTGCTGACCCTGTTCATCGCGCTGGAGGTCTTCTCCCTCCCGCTGTACCTGCTCTGCGCCGTCGCCCGCCGCCAGCGGCTGATGTCACAGGAGGCCGCGGTGAAGTACTTCCTGCTGGGCGCCTTCTCCTCCGCCTTCCTCCTCTTCGGCATCGCGCTGCTCTACGGGTACGCGGGCTCGGTCTCGTACGCGGTCATCGCCGACGTGGTCGACGGCACGGTCGCGAGGATCGACCCGGCGCTGGCCTCCACCATGGGCAACGACGCGCTGCTGCTGATCGGCGGCGCGCTGATCCTGATGGGCCTGCTCTTCAAGGTCGGCGCGGTCCCCTTCCACATGTGGACCCCGGACGTCTACCAGGGCGCCCCGACCCCGGTCACCGGCTTCATGGCGGCGGCGACGAAGGTGGCCGCCTTCGGTGCGCTGCTGCGGCTGCTCTACGTGGTCCTGCCGGGGCTGCGGTGGGACTGGCGGCCGGTGATGTGGGCGGTGGCGATCGTCACGATGCTGGCGGGCGCGGTGATCGCCGTGACCCAGACGGACGTCAAGCGGCTGCTGGCGTACTCCTCGATCGCGCACGCGGGCTTCATCCTGGCCGGTGTGATCGCGACCTCGGCGGAGGGCGTCAAGTCCGTCCTCTTCTACCTGGGCGCGTACTCCTTCGTGACGATCGGCGCCTTCGCGGTGGTCACGCTGGTGCGGGACGCCGGCGGCGAGGCCACGCACCTGTCCAAGTGGGCCGGTCTGGGGCGCCGTTCGCCGCTGACGGCGGCGGTGTTCGCCGTCTTCCTGCTGGCCTTCGCGGGCATCCCGCTGACCTCCGGCTTCGCCGGCAAGTTCGCGGTCTTCAAGGCGGCGGCGGAGGGCGGCGCCGGGGCGCTGGTCGTGGTCGGTGTCATCTCGTCCGCGATCGCCGCGTTCTTCTACATCCGGGTGATCGTCCTGATGTTCTTCAGCGAGCCGAAGGCCGACGGCCCGACGGTGGCCGTCCCCTCGCCGCTGACGATGACCACCATCGCGGTGGGCGTCGCGGTCACGCTGGTCCTGGGTGTGGCTCCGCAGTACTTCCTGGACCTGGCGGGGCAGGCGAGCACGTTCGTCCGCTGACCGGTCCGCAGCACGGGCGAGGCCCGGCCCCTTCGACAGGGGGCCGGGCCCTTCGCCGTCTGCGGGGCTATTCGGGTCGCCGCCGCGTCGGCATGATCGTGGTGAGGTCCAGGTCGACGGGGAACGGGACGTCGACCTTCAGCCGGTTGTGGAAGATACCCGAGGCGACGTAGGTGCCGGTGACCGGTTCGCGTTCGAATACGTACACGACGGCCCGGCCGTCCTGGTTCTCGACACGCCAGTAGTGCGGGATCCCGGCCCGGGCGTACTTGACCGGCTTGGTCTCCCGGTCGCGGGTGACCGACTCGGGAGACGTGACCTCGACCGCGAGCAGGACCGCCTCGGCAGCGAACCTTGTCTGTGCCAGGTCGGTGAGCACGTCCTCACGGCACACGATGACATCGGGCTCGGGCCGGTTGAGCCGGTCGATGTCGATGGTGAACTCCCGGAGGACTTCCAGGCCGTCCGGGACCACCGCCTCGAGTTGCCGCTCGAAAAAGCTGATCGCTCGTGCATGGAAGAGGGTCTGCGGACTCACGAAAACCAGGCTCCCGTCGATCAGCTCCGTGTGAGGAGGCAGATTCGGAAGCGTGTCCAGGTCGTCGGCAGTCCAGCCGCCCGCGGGCGGGATCGGCCAGCTGTGTTCCGGGTTCATCAGTGCTCCCATGAGCCGGAGTCTCGCGAGTCCGACCAGCGTAGCGCCGGGGATTCCCGGGAAAGTCGCTCTTATGGGTGAGTCATATGCCCGGGGCACTTGATTGCCGTGTTCCAGTTGTGGAAGGGTCCCGCCGGGTTGTCCTTGTAGGCCCACATGTGGAGGTCGAAGTGGACCGGCATGCCCGGTTCGTGGCCCGGCATCGGGCCGTCGAAGGGGAGGCCGAACATCGTGGGGCGGCCGGCCTGGGTGGTCAGGTTCTGGTCCGGGTCGGAGACCATCCACTCCACGGCGTAGAGCTTGCGGCCGCCGCCCGGGCCCTCCTCCGGGCCGTAGATCAGGGCCGTCGGCTTCGTCGGGTCCGTTGAGCCCCAGCGCGACCAGTTCATGTAGTGGTAGCCCATCGCGCCGGGGCCCCGCTTGTTGGTCAGGCACACATCCGTGCGGGCGTAGCCGTCCTTGACGGCCGCGCTCTCGTCCGCGTACTTCGCCGTCACCCGGTAGGCCGTCGCCACGTCGAGCATCGCCTGACGGTCGGTCGGATCGGGCGCCGGGCCGTCCACGGCCCGGGCCGCGGGGAGGGCGGCGAGGGCTATGGACGCGGCGGCGGCGCAGGTCAAGGCAGCCTTGAGGGGACGGGGGGACATGGGGGGCTCCTGCCGTTCGAGGGCTTTCGTCCACCATCCCGGGGCGGCCCGGCCCCTGCACGCGGCACGCCCCCAAACGGGGGCCGGACACCGCCTAGGCGCGGGACGCGTACGCGCGGACGTCCGCGTCCGGGTCGGTGACCGCCGAGGCGAGGGCGGCGCGGGCCTCCTCGGTGGCGCGGTGGGCCGGCAGGGCGAGGACCGCCGCCTTGCGGACGTCCGCGTTGGCGTCGGCCAGGGCGCCGGCCAGCGGCGGTACGGCCGTCTGCGGCGCGGCGGCCGACAGCGCGGCCGCCGCGCCCGCCCGGACCTGCCAGGCCGGATCAGCCAGCCCCCTCACGGCGGCGCGGGCGTACGGGGCGGGGCAGACGGCGCGCGGGCAAGGCTGTGACCTGCGGTTTCGGCGGGGCGACGGAAAGATCCGCCACCCCGCCGACCAAAGGGTGGACTACCTGGATCCCACGATGCGGCCGGTGACCTCGCCGAGGCCCACGCGGGTGCCGTCGGCCCCGGGGGCCCACGCGGTGAGGGTGACGGTGTCCCCGTCCTCCAGGAAGGTGCGCTTGCCGTCGGCGAGTTCGATGGCGTCGCGGCCGTTCCAGGTGAGCTCCAGCAGCGAGCCGCGCTGGCCGGTCTCGGGGCCGCTGACGGTGCCGGAGCCGTACACGTCACCCGTGCGCAGGGAGGCGCCGTTGACGGTCATGTGCGCGAGCTGCTGCGCCGCGGTCCAGTACATGGAGGCGAACGGCGGCTGCGCCACCTCCTGGCCGTTGATGGAGACGGTGATGCGCAGGTCGAAGCCGCCGGGGCGGTCGACGGCGGAGTCGTCCAGGTAGGGCAGGAGGGGGAAGTCCCGGACCGGCGGGGCGACCCGGGCGGCGTCCAGGGCCTCCAGCGGGGTCACCCAGGCGGAGACGGAGGTGGCGAAGGACTTGCCGAGGAAGGGGCCGAGCGGCACGTACTCCCAGGCCTGGATGTCGCGCGCCGACCAGTCGTTGAGGAGGAAGAGCCCGAAGACGTGGTCCTCGAAGTCGCCCAGCGCCACCGGGCGGCCCAGCTCGGAGGGCGTGCCGACGACGAAGCCGACCTCGGCCTCGATGTCGAGCTTCACGGACGGGCCGAAGACGGGCGCGGGGTCGGTGGGCGCCTTGCGCTGCCCGCAGGGCCGTACGACGTCGGTCCCGGAGACCACGATCGTGCCGGACCGGCCGTGGTAACCGATGGGCAGGTGCTTCCAGTTGGGCGTGAGCGCGTCCCCGTCCGGCCGGAAGATCCGCCCGACGTTGGTGGCGTGGTGCTCGCTCGCGTAGAAGTCGACGTAGTCGGCGACCTCGTACGGCAGGTGCAGGGTGACGGCGTCCAGCGGCGTGAGGTGCGGCTCCACCGTGGGGCGGTGGCCGGGGTCGGTGACCCAGGCGGTCAGCGCGCGGCGCACGTCGCGCCAGGCGGTGCGCCCGGCGGCGAGCAGCGGATTGAGCGAGGACTGCCCGAGCAGCCCGGCGTACGGGGACCCGAGCGCGATGGCAGCGGCCCCCGCGTCGAGGACGTGTCCGCCGATCCGCACACCGATCCGGCGGCGGCCGTCCTGCGCGGTCGAGAAGACGCCGTACGGGAGGTTGTGCGGCCCGAACGGGTCGCCCTCGGGGACATCGAGGGGGCTCTGCTGGGGCATGGGGTACTGCCTCGCTTTCGACGCGGCCCGGGGGTGTCCCGGGGGCTGGTTGACACGTTACGTGGCAGGTGGGGCCTGCGGGAGGCCGGATTCGGGCGCTATTTGTAGGACTTGTCCAAGGGGGTCCGTATCCTTGGCGCCGTGACTTCCGCCCCGCCTCCGGCCCTCCCCTACGCCTTGATCGCCACTGACCTGGACGGGACTCTGCTGCGCGCCGGTGACACCGTCTCCGCCCGCTCGTACGCGGCGCTCGCCACGGCCCGCGCGGCCGGCGCCCAGCACATCATCGTCACCGGCCGTCCCGTTCCGCAGGTCCGGCACGTCCTGGAGGACCTCGGCTACACGGGGCTCGCGGTGTGCGGGCAGGGCGCGCAGGTGTACGACGCGGCGCGCGGGCGCCTGCTGCACTCCGTGTCCATGGACCGGGGGCTGGCCGAGGTGGCCCTCGGCAAGATCGAGGCGGAGATCGGCGAGGTCTACGCGGCGGTCAACCAGGAGGGGATCGACGCGGAGATGCTGATGGGCCCGGGCTACCGGATGTGGCACCCGCACCTGCCGACGGTGCGGGTGCCGAGCCGGTCGGACCTGTGGTCGGCCCCGATCAACAAGGTGCTGCTCCAGCATCCGCGGCTGGACGACGACGAGCTGACGCGGGTGGCGCGGGCGGTGGTCGGGGACCTCGTCAACGTGACGATGGCGGGGGAGCACACGGTGGAACTCCAGCCGCCGGGGATCGACAAGGCCAGCGGTCTCGTGCGGGCCGCGTCCGCGCTTGGGGTGCCGGCGTCCGGGACGATCGCCTTCGGCGACATGCCGAACGACATCCCGATGTTCGCCTGGGCGGCCCACGGGGTGGCGATGGCGAACGCCCACCGCGAGCTGGTGGCTGTCGCCGACGAGGTGACCCTGTCCAACGAGGCGGACGGCATCGCGGTGGTCCTGGAGCGGCTGTTCGCCTGACCGCCGCCTTCCCGGGGCTCCGCCCCGGACCCCGCGCCTCAAACGCCGGCGAGGCTGGATGTGGCTGACCTCCCCTGCCAAGTACTGCCGAGCGGGCTTCTGTGACCCGCACCCGGGCGTCTACGCCGGACAAACCCAGCCCCGCCGGCGTTTGAGGCGCGGGGTGCGGGGCGGAGCCCCGGATCTTTGGCCCGCACCCGGGCGTCTGCGCCGGGCACATGCAGCCCCGCCGGCGTTTGAGGCGCGGGGTCTGGGGCGGAGCCCCAGGGCCGCCCGCCAGGGCGGCTAACCCGCCGTGCGCGGGAGGCGGCGTTCCCACGTGCGGTGGAAGACCACCTCGGCCCCCTCCCGGCAGACGACCTCGTTCGACGTCATGAAGCCGCCCTCGTCGCACGAGATCTCGGAGCGGGTCTCGATCCGCGCGTCCCAGCCCAGCTCGGGCCGGTGCAGCCGGATCCGCCACTCCGACCGGGCCCGGGCCGACAGCGGGTCCGCGTCCTGGATCTCGTACGACTCGGTGCCGTCCTCGCCCCACTCCAGCCCGTCCGGATACACCCGCGAGCCCCGCGAGCCCCCGTACCGCGGGGCCACCTCCAGCCGCCACGTCCCGCGCGCGACATCCCGTACGACCACCCGCTCCGGACGCGGTTCGTCCAGCGTCTCCGGGAAGACCACCCCCAGCGGTTCCGACTGCTCCGGAGCCTCGAAGATGATCCCCTCGTCCGAGGGGGACGGCGCCCGCACCGGCAGGGTCAGCTCGCTGCCCGCAGGGTCCAGGGTCCAGCCCGCCTCCGAGCCGGCCCGCGGCCAGATCCACGGCCAGTAGGCGGAGGACAGGGCCAGCCGGATGCGGTGGCCCGGCGCGAAGGCGTGGCCGATGCCGTTCAGCTCGAAGGTGACGTCCTCGTACGAGCCCACCGGCCACGGCACCGCCCGGTCCCGCCCCTCCCGGGCGGAGAGGTTCAGCGCGCCCCGCGTCACCAGCGTCGACGACCCGTCCGGGGCCACATCGCACAGCCGGGCCACGACCTGCCCGTACGGCACGTCCAGCCGCAGCCGCACGGTCACCGAGGGCCGCCCCAGGATCTCCACCGGCTCCCCCTGCGCCACCGGGAACTCGAAGCAGGCCGACTTCGCGTCCTCCTCCCGCTGGTCCGGCGGCAGGTCCGCTTCGTTGCCGAAGGGGAAGAACCGCCCCGCGTCGAGCCCGGTGTGCTGCGGGGAGGCGACGGCCACCGGCGCGCCCTGGAGCCCGTACACGACGGGGATGACCGACGCCGAGGGCCAGGCCTTGTCCCCGACCCACCGGCCCGGCAGCTCCTGGTACACCGTCGCAGGCGGGTGGGAGTCGCTGATCCAGGAGCGGAGCAGCGGTTCGTCCATCACGCCGTTGTCCACGCCCTTGAGCCAGTGGTCCCACCAGCGCAGGGTCTCCTGGAGGAAGCCGATCGCCGGCCCCGGCGGCAGCCCGCGGTCCGGGTACTGGTGGGACCAGGGTCCGATCAGCCCCCGCACCCGGGCGGGCGGCAGGTGCTCCACCAGCCGCAGCACGGTGTCCCGGTAGGGGTCGTGCCAGCCGCCCACCGCGAGCACCGCCGCACCGATCGCCGCGTAGTCCTCGCAGACGCTGCCGTGGCGCCAGTAGCCGTCGCGGGTCTGGTGCGACAGCCACGTGTGGACCAGGGGTTCCACGGCGTCCAGCCGGTCCAGCCAGCCACTGCTGCCGCCAGCGCTCGCCCGCGTACAGCGGGTCCGGCGGGCGCGAGGCGTAGGCCAGCATGGCGGCCGCCCACGCGTGCATGTCCACGGCCAGCACCGAGCCGCCCATGTAGTGCACGTCGTTGTCGTACCGGTCGTCGCTGGAGCAGACGGTGACGACCGCCTTCAGCGGCTCGGGGGCCAGCGCGGCGATCTGGAGGCTGTTGAAGCCGCCCCAGGAGATCCCGAACATCCCCACCGAGCCCGTGCACCACGGCTGCGCGGCCAGCCACCGCACCACCGCGACCCCGTCGGCGAGCTCGCGGGCGTCGTACTCGTCGCCGGGCAGGCCGCCGCTGCACCCGTGGCCGCGTACGTCCACCCGAACGGAGGCGTAGCCGTGCCCCGCGTACCAGGGGTGGCGCTGCCAGTCGCGGGGCGCGGTCCCGTCGGTGAGCCGGTACGGGAGGTACTCCAGCAGCGCCGGCACGGGCTCGTCGGTCACCGGGCGCCAGACGCGGGCGTACAGCTCGACGCCGTCGGCCAGCGGGATCCGGACATCCTCGCGGGTGGTCTCGTACGGGAAATCGGTGCGAATGATCATCGGAATCCGTTCGCCAATCGCCTGAGGCCTCAGTGGACGGGGTGCCTGGTGCGCCGATCGGCGGGTTCCTCCGCATCGGTCACAGTTCTGGACAAAGCGCATTCTCCGGTCGTTTCGGCTCCTGGAGAACATACCGGTGCGCTTCGGGCGATGCGTGGGTGGCGACCGGACAGGCGCTCTCGGTGATCGAAAACAGACCCGATACGCTGGCTTGAGTGATGGCAGCGACACATCGACAATCCAGGTGATCGTCAGCGTGATCGTCAGCAGACAGGAGTACCCCTCGTGACCGTCGTCGGGCCGTTCGGACTGAGCGTGCGGGACCAGGCTCTTGAGACCGATGTCCAGGCCGGACTGGCCGCCGTCGAGGCGGGTCTGCTGGAAGCCACCAAGAGCGAAGTCCCCTTCATCACCGATGCCGCACAGCACCTGGTGCGTGCCGGAGGAAAGCGGTTCCGGCCGCTGCTGGTGATGCTCGCGTCCCGATTCGGCGATCCGCACGCGCCCGGAATCGTGCCCTCCGCCGTGGTGGTGGAGCTCACGCACCTGGCGACCCTCTACCACGACGACGTCATGGACGAGGCGGACGTCCGCCGCGGAGTGGCCAGCGCCAACGCCCGCTGGGGCAACTCGGTGGCCGTCCTGACGGGTGACTTCCTCTTCGCCCGCGCCTCGCACATCCTGGCCGACCTCGGACCCGAGGCCGTACGCATCCAGGCCGAGGCCTTCGAGCGGCTGGTGACCGGCCAGATCCTGGAGACGGCCGGCCCGCGCGACGGCCGCGACCCGGTCGCGCACTACCTCGACGTCATCGCCGGCAAGACCGGCTCGCTGATCGCCGTCTCCGGCCGCTTCGGCGCGCTGATGGCCGGCGCCGACGAGTCGGTCGTCGACATCCTGACCCAGTACGGCGAGCGGCTCGGCACCGCCTTCCAGCTCGCCGACGACGTCCTGGACATCGCCTCCGACGCGCACGAGTCCGGCAAGACCCCGGGCACCGACCTGCGCGAGGGCATCCCCACCCTGCCCGTGCTGCGGCTGCGCGAGATGGCCGCCCGCGACGGGCGGGCGGAGGACCTGGAGCTCGTGGCGCTCCTGGACGGCGACCTGACGGACGACGCCCGCCACGCCGAGGTGCTGACCCGGCTGCGCGCCCACCCCGCCCTGGAGCAGGCCCGCCGCGACACGATCCGCTACGCCGAGGACGCGCGGGCCACGCTCGCGCCGCTGCCGGAGTGCTTCGCGAAGTCGGCTCTGGAGGAGCTGTGCGACGCGGTGGTGCACCGGGCCGGCTGACGCCGCGTCCGGTACGGCCGCTGCGATGGCCGTTGTGACGGCCTCTGCCACCGCTGCCGCCTCTGCCCCACACGACTATGGAACGGGCCCTTCCGCCCCTCGACCCCTAGGGGGCGGGGCAGGAGGGCCCGTTCCGTGTCATCCCACGGTCGTACGCGCAGTTGCTTCCGCGGGCTGACGCCCGCGCGCCGCCGATTTGGTCAGATGGAGTCATCAACCCCACCAGATCGGGTGAGCGCGGCGACACGGGGGTCGCCGCCGTCGACACAGAGGGCAGGGCACTGACATGGCAGCGAACACGAAGACTTCTCGCAAGGTCGCCCGGTACGCCGTACCGCTCGCGGTGGCAGGTGTGGCCGCGGCGACCGTCGCGATGGTCCCGGCCTTCGCCAACGCCGGCGGACCCGACCTGCCGAAGGTGTCGGCGCAGCAGCTGATCGAGAAGATCGCGGCCTCGGACGTACAGGAGCTGTCCGGCACGGCCCGGATCAGCACCGACCTGGGCCTGCCCAAGATCGCGACCGGCCTGCTCGGCGGCGGTGGCGTCGCGACCGGCTCCGCCAATCCGGAGGAGAAGGTGGCGCAGCTGGCGTCCGGTACGCACACCTTCCGTGTCGCCGCCGACGGCCCGGACCGACAGAAGCTCACCTTCCTGGACGGCAAGGACGAGTACAGCCTCGTCCACAACGGCGACGACGTGTGGGGCTACGCCTCCAAGTCGAACGAGGTCTTCCACGAGAAGAACGCGGGACAGGGCGAGCACAAGGCGGACGACCGGCTCGCCGCCTCGCCGCAGCAGCTGGCCCAGGACGTCCTGAAGGCCGCCGGCCCGACTACGGACGTCAGCGTCGGCGATACCGCGCAGGTGGCCGGGCGGGACGCCTACCAGCTGGTGCTCAAGCCCAAGCAGAGCGGTTCCACGGTCGGTTCGGTCCAGATCGCGGTGGACGCCAAGAACGGCGTGCCGCTGCGCGTGCAGCTGCTCTCCTCCCAGGGCGGCAAGCCGATCGTGGACGCGGGCTTCACCAAGGTGGAGTTCGCCAAGCCGTCCGCCGACACCTTCGCCTTCACCCCGCCCAAGGGCGCGAAGGTGACCGAGGGCGCTGACGGCGTCGGCGAGAAGGGCAAGGAGCACGGCAAGGGCAAGGAAGCGGAGCACTGGCAGGCTCTGGAGTCCTTCCCGGGCCTGGGCGGCCTGACGGCCGGAGCCGACGGCAAGGGCGAGGTCAAGGTGCTCGGCGAGGGATGGGCCACGGTCGCGCAGCTCGACACGGGCGCGGGCAAGGGCCTCAAGGATCTGGAGAGCGACAAGAACGCCCCGAAGGAGGCCAAGCAGTTCCTGAGCTCGCTCGGGGACAAGGTCACCGGGAAGTTCGGCGAAGGCCGGGTCCTGTCGACCCGCCTGGTCAACGCCCTGGTCACCGACGACGGCAAGGTCTACGTCGGCGCGGTCACCAAGGAGCAGCTGGTGAAGACGGCCGACGCCGCCGCGAAGTAGCCAGGACGTAGCCAGGACGTAGCCGTGAAGTAGCCGCAATACCGGCGCAATCGGCACACAAGGGTGGCCCGGGACCTGTGTCCCGAGCCACCCTTCTGTCGTTCCCCGCCTGTGTACAGCACCCCCGCTGTACGGTGGATGCCATGTCGAGACACGTCACCATCCGCCTGGACGAAGAGTTCCACGAACGCCTGAAGGCGCGCGCGGCGGCGCTGGGGACGACGGTCACCGCACTGATCACCGAGGTCACGGAACGCGAACTGGACGACGACCGGAAGAACTTTCTGTCCGGCATCGAGGAGTTCGCCGACCACTGGGGCTACTTCCAGGAGCGGTTCGGCAATTGAAGATCACCATGGAGTGGGCCTGGACCGCTCTGGCCCACCATCTCCCGTCCGATCCCGCCGTATGGGACCCCTCCGGGGTGGCCGCCGCGGTCGCCCGACACCAGAACGACCTCGTCCTGGTGCCCGAACAGCCCGCCCCGGACACCGCGTGGCGGGCCGCCGCGTTTCTGCACACCCTCGCGGTGTGCCCGGCGCTGGAATCCCCGATGAACGAGTTCTACGCGGCCGCCGCGACCCGCTCGTACCTGCGCGTGGCCGGGGCCAAGCAGCTGCCCTCGCCGGAGGTGCTCGGCGATCTGGTCGAGGCGGCAAAGCTGGGCCGCGCGGACATCGGGGCGGTGGCCGAGGAGCTGCGCGCCCGGATACAGGAGCCGCAGCCTGCCTCGCTGCGGGGCGGCAGCGAGGACACGTAGCGGCCGCGCCGGCTAGAAGGTGATCTTCCAGCTGTTGATGTAGCCGGTGTCCTGCCCGGCCACGTCCTTGACCTGGAGCTTCCAGATTCCGTTGGCCACCTCGCTGGACGCGTTGACCGTGTACGAGGCGATGACGTTGTCGGCCGAGTCCGAGCTGGAGGAGTTCTTCAGCCGGTACGCCGTGCCGTCGGGGGCCAGCAGGTCGATCACCAGGTCACCGCGGTAGGTGTGGACGATGTTCACGTCGACCTTGGTGGTGGCGGGTGCGTTGCCCGTGACCCCGGAGACCGTGATCGGCGAGGTCACCGCGGCGGCCGGGGAGTCCGGGATGCTCACGTCCGTGGTGTTCTCGAAGGACGGGCCCGGCGGGACCGGCGTGGCCGCCCCGAGGTTCCAGATCGCGTACGCGATGGCGTCGGAACTGCGGTCCAGGGACGTGTCGTTGAGGTTCGACAGGCTGTCGCAGGAGGAGTGGTAGCAGGAGTCGAAGGGCTGGCCGGAGGTGCCGCCCCACTTCTGCGCCTGGGCCGCCGTCTTGGTGTAGTCGGCGCCGGAGAACAGGCCGCCTACCGGGATGCCGGCGTTCTTGAAGGGGGCGTGGTCGGAGCGGCCGTCGCCCTCCGTCTCGATCTCGGTGGCTATGCCGAGGCCCGCGTAGTAGTTCTTGAAGGTCTGCTCGATCACCGGGTCGTCGTCGTAGACGAAGTAGCCCGGGTTCGGCGAGCCGATCATGTCGAAGTTCATGTAGCCGGAGATCTTCGCCTTCTCGGCGGCCGGCAGGTTGTTGACGTAGTACTTCGAGCCGACCAGGCCCAGCTCCTCCGCCCCCCACCAGCCGAAGCGCAGGTGCTTCGTCGGCTGGAGGCCCGCCCGGGACACGGCGAGCGCGGCCTCCAGGACCGCCGCGCTGCCGGACCCGTTGTCGTTGATGCCCGCGCCGCCCGTGACCGAGTCCAGGTGCGAGCCGGACATCAGGACCGAGTTCGGGTCGCCGCCCGGCCAGTCGGCGATCAGGTTGTAGCCGGTCGCGCTGTTGTACGTGAAGGTCTGCAGCGTGGTGGTGAAACCGGCCGCGTCGAGCTTGGCCTTCACGTAGTCGATCGAGGCCTTGTAGCCGGTCCTGCCGTGGGCCCGGTTGCCGCCGTTGTTGGCGGCGATCGTCGAGAGCTGAGACAGGTGGGCCTTGACGTTGGCCAGCGGGATGTCGGGCGGCGTCGGCGCCGCAGCGGCCGCGGGGGCCGCGGCGGGGGAGGCGAGTGCGGCGGGAGTGGTGGCGGCGAACAGGCCGGCGACCGCGAAAGCGGTCACGGCAGCGAGGTGCCGGGAGACGGACAGGCTCATGTGGGGGGCTCCGGGATTCCGCGGGGATGTGACGGAACGAGTGGGGATAGAGCAGGTGAGCGTTAGCGCGTCTGTGCGAGCTTGATGTTCAGCGAGAATGTGACGCTCCGTCAAGAGTGCAATTCGGTCAAGCCTGTTCGGAAAACGGACGATCCCCGCTACGGAAGTTCCGTAGCGGGGATCGTGGAAGTCGGGTGCGCGCCTGTGGCGCCGCCCTTACGCGGGCTCGCGGGCCGGCGCCCCGACCGCGGGGGCCGGCACGTCGAGCCGGGACCGGGACCGCCGCGCCGTACGCAGCGCGTCCCAGGTCAGGAGGGCGAGCGCGGCCCAGACCAGGGAGAAGCCGGCCCAGCGCTCGGGCGGCATGGCCTCGTGGAAGTAGAGGACGCCGAGCCCGAACTGGAACACCGGGGCCATGTACTGGAGCAGCCCGAGGGTGGACAGCGGGACCCGGATCGCCGCCGCCCCGAAGAACACCAGCGGGATCGCGGTGACGAGCCCGGTCGCCGCCAGCAGCAGCGCGTGGCCGAGGCCGTGCGCGGCGAAACTGGACTGGCCCCGCGCGCCCAGCCAGAGCAGGTAGCCGAAGGCGGGCAGGAACAGCACGGCGGTCTCGGCAGTCAGCGACTCCAGCCCGCCCATGTTGAGCTTCTTCTTGATCAGTCCGTACGTCGCGAAGGAGCAGGCCAGGATCAGCGAGATCCACGGCGGCCGACCGTAGCCGATGGCGAGCACCAGAACGGCGATGAAGCTGATGGCGACCGCCGCCCACTGCACGCGGCGCAGCCGCTCACCCAGTACCAGCACGCCGATCGCGATGCTGACCAGCGGGTTGATGAAGTAGCCGAGGCTCGCCTCGACGACGTGGCCGTTGTTGACGGACCAGATGTACAGGCCCCAGTTCACGCTGATCACCGAGGCGGCCAGCGCGGTCAGCCCCAGCTTGCGGGGCTGGCGCACCAGCTCCCGTATCCAGCCCCAGCGGCGCAGCGCGAGCAGCGCCAGCCCCACCACGGCCAGGGACCACACCATGCGGTGGGCGAGGATCTCGACGGCCCCGGAGGGCATGAGCAGCGGCCAGAAGAGCGGGACGAGCCCCCACAGTCCGTATGCGCCGAATCCGTAGAGCAAACCCGTGCGCTGCTCGTTCTCCGCCTTCACGGGGCCTCCTGTACGACATCCAGCCAACCTCCATGACGGTAGCGCCGCAGGAGCCGGATGTCATGCCCGTCGGCTGGAGATACTCATGACATCCTCCGGGGCTTGCGCGACGGGGCTCAGGCGAGCGCGGTGGCGATCGCCTCGGAGACCGGGGTTGGATGTGTGTGCCGCCGTGAAGGGATGGGATGCACCGAAGCCCGGATCCGCTGGGGATCCGGGCTTCGGGGGAGCGGTGTCGTGCCGGTCAGCCGACGACGGTCCATGTGTCGTTGCCATGAAGGAGGGCGCCGAGGTCGCCCTTGCCCTTCTGGTCGATGGCGGTGTCGAGCTGGTCGGCCATCAGCGTGTCGTAGACGGGCCGCTCGACGCTGCGGAAGACCCCGATCGGGGTCTGGCGCAGGGTGTCGGGGTCGGCCAGGCGGGACAGTGCGAAGGCGGTGGTGGGGCCGGCGGCGTGCGCGTCGTGGACCAGGATCCGCGACTCGTTCTCCGCAGTGACTTCGACGACCTCCAGGTCGCCGGTGGCGGGGTTGCGGACGACGCCCTTGTGGAGGCCGGCCCCGAAGCGGATCGGCCGGCCGTGCTCCAGCCGGATCACGGCCTCCTGGGCCTGCTCGTTGTCCTTGAGGACTTCGAAGGCGCCGTCGTTGAAGATGTTGCAGTTCTGGTAGATCTCCACCAGCGCGGTGCCCTGGTGGTCGGCTGCCTGGCGCAGTACCTCGGTGAGGTGCTTGCGGTCGGAGTCGACGGTGCGGGCCACGAAGGAGGCCTCCGCTCCGATCGCGAGCGAGACCGGGTTGAAGGGCGCGTCCAGCGAGCCCATCGGGGTCGACTTGGTGATCTTGCCGAGCTCGGAGGTGGGCGAGTACTGGCCCTTGGTCAGGCCGTAGATCCGGTTGTTGAACAGCAGGATCTTGAGGTTGACGTTGCGGCGCAGGGCGTGGATGAGGTGGTTGCCGCCGATGGACAGCGCGTCGCCGTCACCCGTCACGACCCAGACCGACAGATCGCGGCGCGAGGTGGCCAGCCCGGTGGCGATGGCCGGGGCTCGGCCGTGGATGGAGTGCATTCCGTAGGTGTTCATGTAGTACGGGAAGCGGCTGGAGCAGCCGATTCCGGAGACGAAGACGATGTTCTCCTTCGCCAGCCCCAGCTCGGGCATGAACCCCTGGACGGCGGCGAGCACGGCGTAGTCGCCGCAGCCGGGACACCAGCGGACCTCCTGGTCCGACTTGAAGTCCTTCATCGACTGCTTGGCCTCGGCCTTGGGGACCAGGGACAGCAGGCGCGGGGAGTCGGTCACCTCAGTCATTGATGGCCTCCTTGAGGACCTTCGCGAGCTGCTCCGCCTTGAAGGGCATTCCGTTGACCTGGTTGTACGACTGGGCGTCGACCAAGTACTTCGCCCGGATCAGGGTGGCCAGCTGCCCGAGGTTCATCTCCGGCACCACTACCTTGTCGTAACGCCTCAGGACCTCTCCCAGATTCCTCGGGAAGGGGTTCAGGTGGCGCAGGTGGGCCTGCGCGATGGGGCTGCCGGCGAGGCGCAGCCGGCGGACGGCTGCGGTGATCGGGCCGTAGGTGGAGCCCCAGCCCAGGACGAGCGTGCGCGCCTGGTCGGGGTCGTCGACCTCCAGGTCGGGGACCAGGATGCCGTCGATCTTGGCCTGGCGGGTGCGGACCATGAGGTCGTGGTTGGCCGGGTCGTAGGAGATGTTGCCGGTGCCGTCCTGCTTCTCGATGCCGCCGATGCGGTGTTCGAGGCCGGGGGTGCCGGGCACGGCCCAGGGGCGGGCCAGGGTCTCGGGGTCCCGCTTGTAGGGCCAGAACACCTCGGTGCCGTCCGCGAGCGCGTGATTCGGGCCGGTGGCGAACTGGACCTTCAGGTCGGGCAGGTCCGCCACGTCCGGGATCCTCCAGGGCTCGGATCCGTTGGCGAGGTAGCCGTCGGAGAGCAGGAACACCGGGGTCCGGTAGGCCAGCGCGATCCGGACCGCGTCCAGGGCGGCCTCGAAGCAGTCCGCGGGGGTGCGGGGCGCGACAATCGGGACGGGCGCCTCGCCGTTGCGGCCGAACATGGCCTGCAGCAGGTCCGCCTGCTCCGTTTTGGTCGGCAGACCGGTGGACGGGCCGCCGCGCTGGATGTCCACGATCAGCAGCGGCAGCTCCAGCGAGACCGCCAGGCCGATCGTCTCCGACTTCAGCGCCACACCGGGCCCCGAGGTGGTGGTGACGCCGAGGGCGCCGCCGAAGGCCGCCCCGAGGGCCGCGCCGATGCCGGCGATCTCGTCCTCGGCCTGGAAGGTCCGTACGCCGAAGTTCTTGTGCTTGGACAGCTCGTGCAGGATGTCCGAGGCCGGGGTGATCGGGTACGAGCCCAGGTAGAGCGGCAGATCCGCCTGCCGGGCCGCCGCGATGAGCCCGTACGAGAGGGCCAGGTTCCCCGAGATGTTGCGGTAGGTGCCGGTCGGGAAGGCATGGCTGGCCGGGGCGACCTCATAGGAGACCGCGAAGTCCTCCGTCGTCTCGCCGAAGTTCCAGCCGGCCCGGAAGGCCACGATGTTCGCCTCGGCGATGTCCGGCTTCTTCGCGAACTTCTGCCGCAGGAACGCCTCCGTACCCTCCGTCGGCCGGTGGTACATCCACGACAGCAGACCCAGCGCGAACATGTTCTTGCTGCGCTCGGCCTCCTTGCGGGTCAGCCCGAAGTCCTTCAGCGCCTCCACCGTCAGCGTCGTCAGCGGGACGGGATGCAGGTTGTAGGCGTCCAGCGAGCCGTCTTCGAGGGGCGAGGTCTCGTAGCCGACCTTGGCCATGGGGCGCTTGGTGAACTCATCGGTATTGATGATGATCTCCGCGCCGCGCGGCACGTCCGCGATGTTCGCCTTCAGGGCGGCCGGGTTCATCGCGACCAGCACGTTCGGCGCGTCGCCGGGGGTCAGGATGTCGTGGTCGGCGAAGTGCAGCTGGAAGGACGACACGCCCGGGAGGGTTCCGGCGGGTGCCCGGATCTCGGCGGGGAAGTTCGGCAGTGTCGAGAGGTCGTTGCCGAAGGACGCCGTTTCCGAGGTGAACCGGTCACCGGTGAGCTGCATACCGTCACCGGAGTCACCCGCGAATCGGATGATCACACGATCGAGGCGACGTACTTCCTTGCCGCCCGGGCTCGCCGGAGTGCGCTGTCCACCGACAACCGCACCCCCAGCCCCGTCGGCCTGCTCGGCTGGGCTACTGACCTGGCTGGTCACTGAACTGGACCTCCTTCGAGGCGTGGGCACCCCCACAAGACCCACCCTACGTCCGCAGGGTGTGCATCCCAGGGGGCGGCCACATTCTGGACCGTCGGCCCGCCCCTTGAGACGGCCGACCGGTATGCCGTAACTGCCGT
This sequence comes from Streptomyces sp. ISL-94, assembly GCF_018614075.1. Taxonomy (GTDB): domain Bacteria; phylum Actinomycetota; class Actinomycetes; order Streptomycetales; family Streptomycetaceae; genus Streptomyces. The sequence continues at coordinate 113,983 of NZ_JAGGOZ010000002.1, forward strand.
AACTGACAGAGTGTCAGTCGATCAAGATTTCAGGTAGGTGAGAACGGCCAGAACACGCCGGTGATCCCCCTCACTCGGCGACAGGCCGAGCTTCATGAAGATGTTGCTGACGTGCTTCTCCACCGCGCCGTCGCTGACGACCAGCTGCTTCGCCACGGCCGAATTGGTGCGGCCCTCGGCCATCAGCCCCAGCACCTCGCGCTCCCGGGGGGTCAGCCCGGCCAGCACATCCTGCTTCCGGCTGCGGCCGAGGAGCTGGGCGACGACCTCCGGGTCCAGGGCGGTACCGCCCCGGGCCACCCGTACCACCGCGTCGAGGAATTCCCGTACCTCGGCCACCCGGTCCTTGAGCAGGTACCCCACCCCGGTGCTGGAACCGGCCAGCAGCTCGGTGGCGTACTGCTCCTCCACGTACTGCGACAGCACGAGCACCCCGACCCCGGGGTAGTCGCGCCGCAGCCGTACGGCGGCCCGCACGCCCTCGTCGGTGTGCGTCGGCGGCATCCGCACATCGGCCACCACCACATCCGGCAGCGCGTCCTCCGCCGCCAGCTCCGCCACCGTCTTGATCAGGGCTTCCGCGTCCCCGACGCCCGCAACGACGTCATGCCCCCGGTCGGTCAGCAGCCGGGTCAGGCCCTCACGCAGCAGCACTGAATCCTCGGCGATGACCACCCGCACCCTGTCTTCCACGACTTTGCAGCCCCCGCGTCCACTCGTTCCCGCACCATCTGACGCAGCCAAGCATCCCAGCCTGGAGGCCGGATCAAGGCAGAGCCGGGACAACGAGTGGGCGCGCGGCGGGAGTTTTCCCTCGCGGAACGCCTCGCGGGGGCCTTGTGCGTATGAGTCAGGCCCGCCAGGGGAGCTCGGCGGTGACGGTGGTTCCGCCGCCTGCGGGGGAGTCGACGACCAGCACCCCGTCCACCGAGTCCAGCCGCTCGGCCAGCCCCGCCAGCCCCGACCCGGACCGGGTGCTCGCCCCGCCCCGCCCGTCGTCGGCGACCTGGATCAGCAGCCGCTCCCCGGACTTCCACACGTCCACCGAGGCCGACCGGGCCATGGCGTGCTTGCTGATGTTCCGGAGCAGCTCCGAGACCGTGAAGTACGCGATGCCCTCGATCGCCTCCGCCGGCCGTCCCGGGAGATCCACGGCCACCCGTACCGGCACGGCACAGCGCGAGGCCACCGCGGACAGCGCCGCGTCCAGCCCCCGGTCGGTCAGCACCGCCGGATGGATCCCGCGCGCGAGACCCCGTAGCTCCTGGAGCGCCAGCTTCACCTCCCCGTGGGCCTCGTCGACCATTGCCGTCGCGCCCTCCGGGTCCTCCAGCAGCTTCTCCTTAGCCAGGCCCAGCCCCATGGCCAGCGCCACCAGTCGCGCCTGCGCCCCGTCGTGCAGATCCCGCTCGATGCGCCGCAGGTCGGCCGCCGCGGTGTCGATCACCACGCCCCGGTCGGACTCCAGCTCGGCGATCCGCCGCTCCAGCTCGTCGGAGGGCGACAGCAGCCCCCGTACCATCGCGCGGTCCGCGTTCGCCAGCACCCGCACCACGTACGGCAGCACCGGCCACAGCACGAACAGGCCGGTCAGCGCTACCGTGAAGGTGAAGACTCCCCACGGCAGCCGGACCAGCTGGTACAGCACCGTCCGCCAGCCGACCGGATCCTTGATGCTCGTCCACAGCCAGGGGAAGAACCCGCCGGCCCGCTTCGGGCCGGGAATCGGACTGGGCTCCTCCACCCGTGCGCCCAACAGCGCCCGGGCGCGCGTCCGCTCCAGCCGTCCCAACTGCCGAGACAGATAGAGACCACATGAGAGCAGCGGAAGTCCGACCGCGGTCACGGACAGACCGCCCGTGCCGGAAACCATGACAACCGCGTAAACAAATCCGACGATCGCCACGGGAAAGTTGCTCACCAGATGAGCGATCTCCTTCCACGTCACAGCGCTGAAGACAGGTCGGACGGGGGGCGGCCGGTCGTTGTCGGCGATGCCCTGGCTGATGGTCATGCCGCCCACCCTGCCAAGGCGCGGCCGCCAGTGCCATGGGGTGGCCGGGGTGCTGTGAACGGGGGATAACCCCACCCCGTGTGAGCAGGCCCTAGACTCCCGCGTGAAAAGAACCGTCGACACTGACCGAGGAGCGAGGAACGGACGTGCCTGAACCAACGGTATCGACCGTAACCGTGCTCGCCGCGGACTACTTCCGGAGTTATTCGGTCGTCGGCCTGCTGGCCGCCCTCGGTGTGCTCTTCGTGGCCGTGGCCTTCGGCGCCGGCCGCCTGCTGCGGCCCGTGGTCCCGACCCGCGAGAAGCTCCTGACGTACGAATGCGGCGTGGACCCGGTCGGCGAGGGCTGGGCGCACACCCAGGTCCGCTACTACGTCTACGCGTTCCTCTACGTCATCTTCGCCGTCGACTCGATCTTCCTCTTCCCGTGGGCGACGGTGTTCGCCGCCGCCGGTTACGGCGCCACGACCCTGGTGGAGATGTTCATCTTCCTGGGCTTCCTGGCCGTCGGCCTGCTCTATGCGTACAAGAAGGGCGTCCTCGAATGGACGTGACACCTCAGCCGGAGCTGCTCCCGGAGCCCAAGCGCCTGGGAGTCCTCTCCCGCCTGGCCCCGGAACCGATGAAGGTGGTCCTGAACTGGGGCCGCCGGTACAGCCTGTGGGTCTTCAACTTCGGACTCGCCTGCTGCGCGATCGAGTTCATCGCCGCGTCGATGGCCCGGCACGACTTCATCCGCCTGGGCGTCATCCCCTTCGCACCCGGGCCGCGCCAGGCCGACCTGATGATCGTCTCGGGCACGGTCACGGACAAGATGGCCCCCGCCGTGAAGCGGCTCTACGAGCAGATGCCGGAGCCGAAGTACGTCATCTCCTTCGGCGCCTGCTCCAACTGCGGCGGCCCGTACTGGGACTCGTACTCGGTGACCAAGGGCGTCGACCAGATCATCCCCGTCGACGTCTACGTGCCCGGCTGCCCGCCGCGTCCCGAAGCGCTGCTTCAGGGCATCCTCAAGCTCCAGGAGAAGATCGCCCGCGAGTCGCTGGCGGACCGCTACGCGTCGGGTCCCTCGGTGGCCCAGCTGACGAGCGGCCTGGTCACACCCCCCGGGGCCGGCGCATGAACCTCTACGACTCCCTCCCCGACGCGGCGGCCACGGTCTTCGGCGAGGAGGCCGTGGGCTCGTCCTCGTACGACCTCCTGACCGTGGACGTGCCCGTCGGCTCGTGGATCTCCTCCCTGGAGATCGCCCGGGACAAGCTGGGCTGCACGTACTTCGACTGGCTGAGCGCGGTCGACGAGCCGGGCACCGGCTTCCGGATCTGCGCGCACGTCGTCTCGTTGGAGAACCACCGCGTACGCCGCCTCCTGCTGCGCACGACCGTCCCGCACTCCGCCCCCTCGCTCCCCTCGGCGGTCGCCGTGTACGCGGGCGCGGAGTGGCACGAACGCGAGACGTTCGAGATGTTCGGCGTGACCTTCACGGACCACCCGCACCTCGTCCACCTCCTCCTCCCGGAGAACTTCGAGGGCCACCCGCTGCGCAAGGACTTCGTCCTGGCCGCGCGCGTCGCCAAGGCCTGGCCCGGTGCCAAGGAGCCGGGCGAGGCCCACGACCCGGACGCGCCGAAGCGCCGCCAGATGCTCCCGCCGGGCGTCCCGGACCCCAACGACTGGGGCCCGATGAAGGGCCAGCTCCCGCCGGCCCCCGCCCGCCCGGCCCGCACCCCGCGCGCCGCCGGCGCGGCGGGCGCCGCCGCCCGCACCCCGCGCGAGGGCGCCCCGGCCCGCCGCACTCGCTCGGTGGCGGACGGCTCGGCCACCCAGCCCGCCCCGGACGCGACGGGGGAGACCGCGCCCGCCCCGGACTCCGAGGCCCCGGCCCGCCCGCCGCGCCGTACCCGCTCGGTGGCGGACGGCTCGGCAAGCCAGGCCCCCGCCCCGGACGCGACGGGGGAGACCGCGCCCGCCCCGGACTCCGAGGCCCCGGCCCGCCCGCCGCGCCGCACCCGCTCGGTGGCGGACGGCTCGGCAAGCCAGGCCCCCGCCCCGGACGCCGAGCCGGGCGGTGACGAGGCGGCCGCTCCGCCTCGCCGCCCCGCCCCCCGCAGCGCGGACGCGCCCTGGCACGACCCGAAGCCCGCCTTCGACTCCCCGGCACCCGCGCCGGAGACGGAGGCGGAGGCGGAGCGACCGGACCCTCAGACAGGCCCCAAGACCGACCACCCCACCCCTGACAACGGAGGCGACGCGTGAACGATGTCCTCGACGTCGCCCTGCGGCTGATCGTCGTCTTCGCCGTCTTCCTCGTGCTCCCGCTCGTCGTCGGGCAGACCGAGCACAAGGTGATGGCCCACATGCAGGGCCGCCTCGGCCCCATGTACGCCGGCGGCTTCCACGGCTGGGCGCAGCTCGTCGCCGACGGCGTGAAGTTCGCGCAGAAGGAAGACATCGTCCCGGCCAACGCCGACCGCCGGATCTTCCAGCTCGCCCCCGCCGTCGCCCTGCTCCCGTACCTCCTCGTCCTCCTCGCCATCCCGATCGGCCCGGGCGAGGGCGCGGTCGGCCAGGTCATCGACGCCGGGCTGTTCTTCGTGCTCGCCGTCATGGGCGTCGGAGTCCTCGGCTCCCTCATGGCCGGCTGGGCCTCCGCGAACAAGTTCTCCCTGCTCGGCGGCCTGCGCACGGCCGCCCAGCTGCTCGCCTACGAGCTCCCCATGCTGCTCGCCGCCGCCTCCGTGGCCATGGCGGCCGGGACGGTCTCCCTCCCCGGCATCGTCGAGTCCTTCCAGTGGTGGTGGCTGCCCTGGCAGATCGTCGGCGCGCTCGTCTTCTTCACCGCCGGCCTCGCCGAACTCCAGCGGCCCCCCTTCGACATGCCCGTCGCCGACTCCGAGATCATCTTCGGCGCGTACACCGAGTACACCGGCCTGCGCTTCGCGCTGTTCCTGCTCGCCGAGTACGCCGGCATCGTCGTCCTCTGCGCCCTCACCACCGTCCTCTTCCTCGGCGGCTGGCAGGGCCCCTTCGGCGCCGACGGCTTCGGCTGGGTCTGGACCCTCCTCAAGACCGCGATCCTCGCCTTCGTCGTGATCTGGCTCCGCGTGAGCTACCCGCGGCTGCGCGAGGACCAGCTCCAGAAGCTCGCCTGGACCACACTCATCCCGCTCGCGCTCGCCCAGATCGCGCTCACCGGCATCGTGAAGGTGGCGATCAACTGATGCCCATCCCCGGATCCGGCCTCGCCAAGGGCCTGGCCGTGACGCTGCGCACGATGACGAAGCGCTCGCACACCGCCCAGTACCCCGAGGTCCAGCCCTCCCTCCCGCCCCGCTCCCGCGGGGTCATCGGCCTGTTCGAGGAGAACTGCACGGTCTGCATGCTGTGCGCCCGTGAGTGCCCCGACTGGTGCATCTACATCGACTCCCACAAGGAGACGGTCCCGGCGACCACTCCCGGTGGCCGCGAGCGCAGCCGCAACGTCCTCGACCGCTTCGCCATCGACTTCTCCCTCTGCATGTACTGCGGTATCTGCATCGAGGTGTGCCCCTTCGACGCCCTCTTCTGGTCGCCGGAGTTCGAGTACGCGGAGACCGACATCCACGAGCTGACCCACGAGCGGGACAAGCTCCGGGAGTGGATGTGGACCGTCCCGGCCCCGCCCGCCCTGGACCCGGCCGCCGAGGAGCCCAAGGAAATCGCCGCCGCCCGCAAGGCAGTGGAAAAGGCCGAAGCCGCCGCCCTCGCCGCAGCCGCCGCAGCCGCCGGGCCCGAGGCCGCAGCCGCGCGTGGGACCGAATCGCCGACCACCCCGGAGGGAGACGCGTGACCCCCGCAGCCACCACCCTGGCCGCCGCGGCCACGGGCAACGGGTTCCTCTCCCCGACCGGCGTCGAGATCGCCTTCGTCCTCGTCGGCCTCGCCACCCTCGGCGCGGCCCTCGTCACGGTCAGCACCAAGCAGCTCGTGCACGCCGCCCTCTGGCTGGTCGTCGCGCTCGGCGGCATCGCCGTCGAGTACCTGCTGCTGACCGCGGAGTTCATCGCCTGGGTCCAGGTCCTGATCTACCTCGGCTCCGTGGTCGTCCTCCTCCTCTTCGGGCTGATGCTCACCAAGGCGCCCATCGGCCGCTCCCCGGACGCCGACTCCGGCAACCGCTGGGTCGCGGCCGGGGTCGCCGGCATCGCGGCCGTCGCGCTCGTCTGGGTCGTCGTCGACGCCTTCCGCACGACCTGGATCGACCTCGACGGCCCGGTCCAGGGCTCCACGAAGGTCTCCGGCGAGATCCTCTTCCAGCACTGGGTGCTGCCCTTCGAGGCGCTCTCCGTCCTCCTCCTCGCGGCCCTGATCGGGGCCATCGTGCTGTCCCGCAGGAACGACCCCGCCGAAGACGCCGCCGTCGGCGAGAAGAAGGGTCAGCGCTGATGCACCTCGCCTACCCCGCCGTGCTCGCGGCGCTGCTCTTCTGCACGGGCCTGTACGGAGTACTCGCCCGCCGCAACGCCATCCTGGTCCTGATGTCCGTCGAGCTGATGCTCAACGCCGTCAACCTCAACCTGGTGGCCTTCGACGTCTGGCTGCGCGACACCCTGCACGCCGGCCAGGCCCTCACCCTCTTCACCATCGCCATCGCCGCCGCCGAGATCGGCATCGGCCTCGCGATCGTGCTGATGGTGTACCGGAACCGCGGCACCTCGGACGTCGACCGCCTGCGTGACACCGCCGAGGGCCACGAGCCCGAACAGAACCCCAGCAACAGCAACAGCAACAGCACCAGCACCAGCAACAGCACCGGCACCGCCCGGCCGGAGGTCGCCGCGTGAGCACCACGACCCTCGCCGTCCTCGTCCCCCTCCTCCCCTTCCTGGGCGCGGTCGCGGGACTTCTCTTCGGCCGCAGCGCCCCCGGATTCGTCCGGCCGCTCGCCATCCTGCCGACGCTGGGCGCCGCCGTACTGGCCGTGCTCGTCGCCGTCCGCCACGGCGGCGGCAAGGCGATCGACACCGCGACCGAGCTGACCCCGACCGGCTCCGTTCCGATCGAGCTCTCGCTCCACCTGGACGGCTTCGCCGTGCTGGTCGCCGTCCTGGTCGGTGTCGTCGCCACCTGCGTACAGCTCTACTCGACGGCGTACCTCCGCGAGGACCCGCGCTACCCGTCGTATGCCGCTCTGGTCTCACTGTTCACCTCCGCCATGCTGCTCGTCGTCTACTCCGGCGACCTGATGGTGCTGCTGGTCGGCTGGGAGGTCATGGGCATCTGCTCGTACTTCCTGGTCGGCCACTACTGGGAGACCGAGGCGGCCCGCTCCGCCTCCCTGAAGGCCTTCCTCGTCACCAAGCTCGGTGACGTCCCCTTCCTGATCGGCCTGTTCGCCCTCGCCGCCGACGCCGGCTCCTTCCGGATCACCAAGATCCTGGGAACCGTCGCCGCGGGCGGGCTCGACCACCCGACGCTGATCGCGCTCCTCCTGCTCGCCGGAGTCGCGGGCAAGTCCGCGCAGTTCCCGCTGCACACCTGGCTCCCGGACGCCATGGCGGGCCCGACCCCGGTCTCCGCACTGATCCACGCCGCGACGATGGTCGCCGCCGGTGTCTACTTCATCGCCCGCCTCCTCCCCGTCTTCGCGGCCTCCCGCGCCGCACTGGTGGTCATGGCCGTCATGGCGGCCGTCACGATGCTCGGCTCCGCCCTCGCCGCCCTGGCCCAGGACGACATCAAGCGCGTGCTGGCCTACTCGACGGTCGGCCAGCTCGGCTACATGACCGGCGCCCTGGCCGTCGGCGACCGCGGCGCCGCCGTCTTCCACCTCCTGTCCCACGGCGCCTTCAAGGCGCTGCTGTTCCTCGGCGCGGGCGTCATCATCCACGCCGCCGGCACGAACTCCCTGGCCGCCATGTCCCGTACGGACGGCCTGGCCAAGCGCATCCCCGACGCCTTCTGGACGATGACGATCGCGCTCCTCGCGCTCGCCGCCATCCCGCCCTTCGCCGGCTTCTTCTCCAAGGAAGCCGTCCTCGTCGCCGCCGAGCACACCGCCACCGGCCACTCGGAGTTCGCGCCCAGCACCGCAGGCTGGATCGTCCTGGTCGCGGGCGTGCTCACCGCCCTGCTCACCGCCGCCTATGCCACCCGGCTGTGGCTGATGGCCTTCCGCGGCACGGGCGCCCCCGCCCCCGACCACGGCAGGGAACCCGTCGCCATGACCGGCGTGCTGTGGCTGCTGGCGATCCCGTCCATCGGCTTCGGCCTCGCGGCGGGCCCACTCGCCGACTGGTTCGACGGCGGGCAGCTCACCCCGACCCTGACCACCTCCATCCTCGGCACCGGAGCCGCGGCCATCGGCGCCATGCTCACCTACGCCCTCTGGCAGCGCGCCACGGTCCGCGCGGCAGCCGTCGCGGCCGCCACCGCGCCTGGCAACGGCCTCGCGGCAGCCGCCGCCGTCGCCGCCACGGTCGCCGAATCCGAGGCCGAGACCCCCGAGGTCGCAGAGGTCACCCACGACCACCCCGCCGTCCCGGCCGGCCCCGCCGCCGACCCCGGCAAGGCGATCCTCGGCCCCCTGCACCGCCACGCGGCCGACGGCTTCCACCTCGACGCCGTCTACGACCGGCTCTTCGTCCGGCCCGTCCGCGCAGCCGCGAGCCTGGTCCGCTTCCTCGACCGCGAGGTCGTGGACACGTACGTCCGCGGCGCGGGCACCGGCCCCCGGCTGCTCGGCAGCCTCGTACGCCGGGCCCAGACCGGCAACGTGCAGAGCTACCTGAGCGCCCTGCTCGCCGGCGCCGTGGTCCTGGCGATCGCCACCGCCGTCCTCGCCAACGTCAACGCCGGATCGTGAGCCGTGAGTCAGCCGTGATTGATATCAGCCCGTCCGTGATGCAGTTCCTTCTGGCGTTCATCGTGGTCGCGCCGCTCCTCGGCGCGGCCGCGGCACTCCTGCCGCCCCCGCCCGGGCTCAAGGGCCGCAGCCCCGAACAGGCCGTGCTCCGCCACGGCGTGACCGTCACCGGTGTCATCCTCGCCGCGGCGGTCGCCCTCACCCTGGGCTTCGACCACGACGCCCCGTCCCGCTTCCAGGCGACGACGGACATCAGCTGGATCCAGGCGCTGAACGTCCGGATCCACCTCGGCATTGACGGCATCTCGCTCCCCCTCCTCCTGATGACCGCGCTGCTGTTCTTCCTCTGCGCGCTCTACAGCTACTTCAAGCTCCCCGCAGGCCCCTCCCCGAAGGCCTTCGTCGCGCTGCTGCTCGTCCTCGAATCCGGCACCCTGGCGACCTTCGCCGTCCTCGACCTGCTGCTCTTCTTCCTCGCCTTCGAGATGGTCCTCATCCCGATGTACTTCCTCATCGCCCGCTGGGGCGGTGCTCAGCGGCAGGCCGCCGCCTGGAAGTTCATCCTCTACACCCTCCTCGGCTCCGTGGTCATGCTGCTCGGTCTGCTGCTCATCGGACTGAACAGCGGCACTTTCGACATGGTGGCACTCGCCTCTGACAACGGGCGCGGACTGACCCACACCACCCAGCTCCTGGCCGTCCTCGCCATTGGTATCGGCCTCGCCGTGAAGACCCCGATGTGGCCGCTGCACAGCTGGCTGCCGGACGCCCACACCGCCGCGCCCACCGTCGGATCCGTCCTGCTGGCCGGCGTCCTGCTCAAGATGGGCACGTACGGGTTCGTCCGCATCCTGCTCCCCGTCACCCCCGACGGCATGGCCACCTTCGCCCCCTACCTGGGTGCCCTCGCCGCCATCGGCATCGTCTACGGATCCCTCGCCTGCCTCTCCCTGGCCCGCAAGGGGAACAAGGGCGACCTCAAGCGCCTGATCGCGTACTCCTCCGTCGGCCACATGGGCTTCGTGCTCCTCGGCATCGCGTCCATGACCCCCACCGGAGTCAACGGCGCGCTCTTCGCCAACATCGCCCACGGCCTGATCACCGGCCTCCTCTTCTTCCTGGTCGGCGCCCTCAAGGACCGCTACGGCACCGCCGACCTCGACACCCTCGCCGGAGCCACCGGCGCCGCCCTCTACGGCCGCGCCCCCCGCCTCGGCGTGTTCCTCGCCTTCGCCGCCGTCGCCTCCCTCGGCCTCCCCGGCCTGGCCGGCTTCTGGGGCGAGATGCTGGCCCTCTTCGGCGCCTTCGACCCGGCCGAGGGCCTCTCCCGCCCCGCCTTCCTCACGTACATGGCGATGGGAGCGTTCGGCACCCTGCTCACCGCCGCCTACCTGCTGATCGTCGTACGGCGCGTCTGCATGGGCGACCCGAAGGCACAGAGCGCCGCGCCGGCGGCCCTCGCCGACATCCAGCGCTACGAGTTCGCCGCCTGGACCCCGCTCGTCGCCCTCACCGTCCTCGCCGGCCTGTGGCCCGCGGTCCTCCTCGGCCTCACCGATCCGGCCGTCCAGAAGCTCCTCGCAGGAGGCAACGCATGACGGCGCCCACGGCCCTGACGGTCCTCTCCGCCGATACCCCGAGCCTGGTCCAGTCCGTCGACTGGCTCGCCATCGCGCCCGTGGTCCTCACCGCCACCGTCGGCCTGGTCGTCCTCCTCGCCGACCTCTTCGTACCCGAGCGCTCCAAGCCCGTCCTCGGCTGGCTCTCCGTGGCCGGCCTGGCCGCCGCGACCGCCCTCCTCCTGCCGCTGCGCGCCGGCGACCGGGCCACCTTCTGCCTCACCGGCGACCCGGCCGCCTGCAGTTACACCGCCGACCACTTCGCGCTCGTCGTCCAGTTCCTCGTACTGGGCGGCGCCCTGGTCACCGCCCTGCTGTCGGTCACCGCCGTCCGCGACACCCGCATGCCCGCCGGCGAGTACTGGTTCCTGCTGCTCTCCTCCGCCGCCGGCGCGGCCCTGCTGCCCGCCGCCCGCGACCTCGCCACCCTGATCGTCGCCCTCGAAGTCGCCTCGCTGCCCGCCTTCGCCCTCGTCGGCATGCGCCGCGGCGACCGGCTCTCCTCCGAGGCCGCCCTCAAGTTCTTCCTCTCCTCCGTCACCGCCACCGCCGTGTCGCTGATGGGCGTCAGCTTCGTCTACGCCGCCACCGGCTCCCTGCACCTCAGCCAGGTCGCCGTCCGCCTCGAGGACGTCCCCGGGCAGCTCGACACCCTCGCCATGGCGGGCGTCGCGCTCACCCTCGTCGGTTTCGCCTTCAAGACCGCGGCCGTCCCCTTCCACTTCTGGGTCCCCGACACCTACGTCGGCGCCCCCCTGCCCATCGCCGGCTACCTCTCGGTGATCGGCAAGGCCGTCGGCTTCACCGGCCTCATCCTCGTTACGGTGATCGCCTTCCCGGCGTACTCCGAGATCTGGGGTCCGGCCCTCGCCGTCCTGGCCGCGCTCACCATGACCTTCGGCAACGCCGCCGCGCTGCGCCAGTCCGCCGACCGCCCGAACAGCGCCGTGCGGCTGCTCGCCTGGTCCTCGGTCGGCCAGGCCGGCTACCTGCTGGTCCCGATCGCCGCGGCCGCGTACGCCGACCGCGACCAGATCGGCGCCACCGTCGCCTACGCCCTCATGTACGCCGCCGTGAACCTGGGCGCCTTCGCCGTGGCCGCGCTGGTCGCCCGTACGAAGCCGCTGCACCGGATCAGCGACTACCGGGGCCTGTACGCCGAGCGCCCGCTCGCCGCCCTCTCGCTGGCCTTCTTCCTGCTCTGCCTGGCAGGCCTGCCCCCGGGCATCATCGGCCTCTTCGCCAAGGTCGCCGTCTTCCGCTCCGCGGTCGACGCGGGCCTGGGCTGGCTCGCCGTGGTCATGGCGGTCAATGTCGTCATCGCCCTCTACTACTACCTGCGGTGGACGGCGCTGCTCTTCCGTGCGCCGGACGGTTCGGCGGAGGGCGTGGCGGACGGCGTTGCCGAGACCCGTACGCAGACCACGGCCCCCTGGCCGGTCACGGCGGCGATCGTGCTCACCGCGGTCACGGCGGTCGTCCTCTCCGGCGCTCCGCAGCTGGTCCTGCGCTTCGCGACGGGCAGCCTCTTCCCGCAGTAGCCCGTAGGCCGCCGCCAACCCGTACGGAGTAACGCCCGCGGTGCTGCCGCCGCCCCGGCCACCGGGTCGGCGGCCCCGGCACGCCCTGGGAACCAGACGCCGTCACCTCGCGTTGACCAGGAAGGGAGGGTCCACTGGACCGTAGACCCTCACGTCCATGACGGGCTCCCCTGCCGCACCACCTGGAGGGCGTACCGTGCACCGCCGGCACAACGGGTTCAAGACCGCCGTACTCCTCGGCGGGCTGTCCGCACTCATCATCGTCATCGGCAGCTTCTTCGGCCGGGGCGGCCTGATCGTGGCCGTCCTCGTCGCCCTGGGGACGAATGCGTACGCGTACTGGAACAGCGACAAGCTGGCTCTACGCGCGATGCGCGCCCGCCCCGTCAGCGAGTTCGAGGCCCCCGCGCTCTACCGCATGGTGCGCGAGCTCTCCACGTCAGCGCGCCAGCCCATGCCGCGGCTCTACATCTCGCCCACCGAGGCCCCCAACGCCTTCGCCACCGGCCGCAACCCGCGCAACGCCGCAGTCTGCTGCACCGAGGGCATCCTGCGCATCCTCGACGAGCGGGAACTGCGCGGCGTCATCGGCCACGAGCTCAGCCATGTCTACAACCGCGACATCCTCATCTCGTCGGTCGCCGGCGCCCTCGCCTCGGTGATCATGTTCCTGGTGAACTTCGCCTGGCTCATCCCGGTCGGCCGCTCGAACGACGACGAGGGCCCGGGCCTCTTCGGCATGCTGCTGATCATGATCCTCGGCCCGCTGGCCGCCTCCGTGATCCAGCTGGCCATCAGCCGCTCGCGCGAGTACGAGGCCGACGCCTCCGGCGCCCAACTGACAGGAGACCCGCTCGCCCTGGCCAGCGCCCTGCGCAAGCTCGACGCGGGCACCAAGCAGCTCCCGCTGCCCCCGGAGCCCCGACTGGAGACGGCGAGCCACATGATGATCGCCAACCCCTTCCGCCCGGGCGAGGGATTGTCCAAGATGTTCTCGACGCACCCCCCCATGGCCGAGCGCATCGCCCGGCTCGAACAGATGGCAGGCCGCCGGCAGTGAAGACCATCCTCAACCTCATCTGGCTCGTCCTCAGCGGCATCTGGCTGTTCCTCGGCTACTGCCTCGCGGGTCTGATCCTCTGCATCACCATCATCGGCATCCCCTTCGGCGTCGCCGCCTTCCGCATCGCGGTCTACGCCCTCTGGCCCTTCGGCTACACCACGGTCGAGCGGCGCGACGCGGGCGCGGGATCCGCCGTAGGCAACGTCCTGTGGCTGCTCCTGGCGGGCTGGTGGCTGGCCCTGGGCCACATCTTCACCGGCATCGCCCTCTGCGTCACGATCATCGGCATCCCGTTCGGCATCGCCAACTTCAAGATGGTCCCGCTCTCCCTGCTCCCCCTGGGCCGCGAAATCATCCCGACGGACGCCCCGTTCGCCTCTCGGTGACGAGTCGCGCCGGCTTCGCCCTGCGGGAGAGCTGCCGCGACCTCGTCGAGGCCGCTCCCGGCGCCGGAGTCGCCACCCCGCCCGGTACGGCGGCCGCTGCCTCGGCATCAGGGCGCTGACCGCCCGCCCTGCGGCCTTCGCCGAAGCCCTCGCCGTCCTGCGTGAACGGGGTGTCGACGTCGTCCTCGACTGAGTTGTCCACAGGCCGGGCGGGTTGTCAGTGGCGTGCGTCACCATGAACGCATGAACGAGACCGAGCAGTTGCTGGAGCAAGTCGCAGACCGCGTGCGCAACTCCCCGTGCGGGCAGGAAAGGCCCCTGCCCGCGCCGCTGGGCACCGGGGAGATCGCCCGGGCCGAGGGCATACTCGGCTTCGCCCTGCCGCCTCTGCTCGCCGCGCTGTACACCCGTGTCGCGGACGGCGGATTCGGCCCCGAGTGCGGGCTGCTGCCGCTGGGTCAGGCCGTAGGGACCTACGAGGCCCACCGGGTCTCCGGATGGCGCTGGCCGGAGGGCGTGCTGCCGATAGCCGACTTCGGCTGCGCCATGTACGCCTGCGCCGACTGCCCCTCCGAAAACGCCCAAGTGCTGCTGTTCGACCCGAATCCCGGGGAGCCGGACCTCGCCTGGTCCATCGACGCCCCGAGCCTGGCCGGCTGGCTCCGCGGCTGGCTGGACGGCACCGCCTGGTTCTGTGACGAGTCAGGCCTGGGGGAGGAGCTCGACCTGGAGCTCACTCCCTGGGCGGAGTTCAGATCCCGGATCTGAGCCGCCCGCGCACCCCGTAGGCCAGCGCGCCCACTGCCAGCACCACGGCCCCCGCGACCGCCGACGCGAGGGGCAGCGTGCAGGCCAGCACCACACAGCCGGCCAGCCCGACCGCTGCCACGGCCCGCCCCTTGACACCTGAATCGAGAGTCCACGCAGAAGCGTTCGCGATCGCGTAGTAGGCCAGCACGCCGAAGGAGGAGAAACCGATCGCGCCCTGCAGATCGGCGGTGGCCGCGAGCACCGCCACGACCGCACCCACTGCCAGCTCGGCATGGTGCGGCACCTGATGCCGGGGATGTACGGCGGCCAGCGTGCGCGGGAGATGGCCGTCCCGGGCCATCGCCAAGGTGGTCCGCGAGACGCCGAGCACGAGGGCCAGCAGCGAACCCAGTGCGGCCAGGGCCGCACCCACCCGGACGACCGGGGCCAGCCCGGGCCATCCGGCCGCCCGCACCACATCGGCCAGCGGAGCCGTCGACTCCGCCAGCCCGTCGGCACCGAGCACCGACAGAGTCGCCACCGCCACGGCGGCGTACACCAGCAGTGCGATTCCCAGCGCGAGCGGCACCGCCCTCGGGATCGTCCGCTCCGGGTCGCGCACCTCCTCGCCCAGGGTGGTGATCCGGGCATAGCCCGCGAAGGCGAAGAACAGCAGGCCCGCGCCCTGCAACACCCCGAAGGCGCTCCAGTCCGAGCCGGTGAGCCGCCCCGCCCGGGCCGCGTCGGACGACAGGGAGACGACCACCACCAGGGCCAGCACCGCCAGTACCGCCGCCACGATCAGCCGCGCGATCCGGGCGGACTTCTGCACGCCGCCGTAGCTCGCGGCGGTCAGCGCCACCACCGCCGCGACGGCCACGGCATGCCGCTGCTCGGGCCAGACGTACGCGCCGACGGTCAGGGCCATCGCCGCGCAGGAGGCCGTCTTGCCGATCACGAAGCCCCAGCCGGCCAGATAACCCCAGAAGGGCCCGAGCCGCTCGCGCCCGTAGACGTACGTGCCGCCGGAGGACGGGTACCGGGCGGCGAGCCGCGCCGACGAGTGCGCGTTGCAGTAGGCGACGACAGCCGCCAGCGCCAGGGCCGCGAGCAGCGCGCCGCCCGCCGCGCGAGCCGCCGGGGCCAGGGCGGCGAAGATGCCGGCGCCGACCATCGCGCCCAGTCCGACGACGACGGCGTCGGGAACACCCAGAGTTCGCTTCAGTTCGGATTCCACGCGCGGAGGGTAGCCGCCCTGGCCTGCCGCCCTGGCTAACGCCTTCCTTGCCGGGGAGCGGCATCCTGGTGCGCTCCCACCGTTCCTAGTCAGTGAGCAGGAGTGGGTCTTGGACCCATTCCTGGTCGCTGCGGGCATCCCGAACGGTTTTGGATGTCCTGGTCTCCCGCGTTCGCTCCGCGTCCGGCGACACGCATCGTGTGCGTGGTCCGGGGACGCGGGGGCGGGGTTCCTCACGCCCAAGGGTGCCCGGTCGGGCCTGGACGGTCCGATGCCCGCGACGATCACTCCGGTCGTCGTGGGGCGGTGCCGTCCGTCGCCGGATCGGGTGCCCTTGGGCGCGCCTGCCGATCGCGATGCTCGCCGCATCGTGACGGGTGGTGGTGCGAGTGGTGCTGGTAAGGGGCTTCTGCCAGTGCTGGGCGCCCCACCTGCTGGTGTAGGCCGGGTCGACGGCGATGATCGTGATGCCGGTCTGGTCGGCCATGGAGGTCAGGCGGGCACGCAGCTTCCCGGTGGGCATGCCGGAGATCAACTGGCGGAAGCGGCGCCTGCGGCCGTGCTTCTCGCGGGTCTTCTCCGCACCGAAGTCCAGGTCCTCGAC
>NZ_JAGGOZ010000029.1:0-117198 GCF_018614075.1 Streptomyces sp. ISL-94
ACCTAACAAAGCCCTACTAGGCAGGGTGGCCGGCGCCGTCGGTGTGGTCGGCCTGGGTGGAGAACTTGTTGAGGAAGACGTCGTACCGCCCGTCGGGACGCCGGGTGAGGGTGGCGCCGTCCTGCCAGACGCCGTTGTCGTCCCACCACTGGCTGCCGTACGGATCGCCCTGGTTCTGGTGGATGTTGTGCATGCCGAGGCCGGCGTCGAACGGCTCACCGAAGACCATGATCGGACGGCCCGGCAGAAGGATGCCCTCAAGGGCCTGGGTGGCTTCGAGGGTGGATCCCGAGATCCACGGCCGGGGCGGGTTCAGCCGGGCCAGGAGGCGCTCGAGCCAGGCCGGCGGGCGGCGTACGGACAGGCAGCCGGAGCGGTCCGCGAAAGCGGGATGCCGGAGGTAGTCGATGGCGCCCGAGCCCGAGGTCATCGACAGCTCGTGGAACCCGGGCGCGAGCGTGGACGCCGGTTCGAGGACCGAGGCGGCCAGCGTGAACACCTTCCACTGGACGCCGGTGGCGGACTGCTTGCTGTCCACGTCGACGGCGCACCGGTAGCGCCCGGCGGGCGCGTCGACTTCGAGGTTGACGTGGAACCAGCGCCCTTGGGAGTCGGGCTGGTCGCGAAAGTGCCGGTGCAGCGTTCCTGACAGCACTCCGTAGGCTTCGAGCGGCATGCCGTCCAGTCAATCACCTGATGTGGGCGCGGGGCCGTGACTCGCCGGAAGGTCCGCCTCGGCGGCCTGGTGGGCGAGCGGGGGGTGGTCGGTGTGGACCGTGGCCGCCATCAGCCGCGGGACGGCGTGGATCAGGGCGTGCTCGGCGGCCTCGGCCAGCTCGTGTGCCTGCACGACCGTGAGGTGGGGGGCGACGACGATGTCCGCTTCGGCGCGCAGGGTGTGGCCGATCCAGCGCATGCGGACCTGCCCGGTGCCCAGTACGCCGTCGACGGCGCGCAGTGCGGACTCCGCCGTGTCGACGAGGGCGGGGTCCACTGAGTCCATCAGGCGGCGGCAGACCTCGCGGGCGGCGTCCCCCAGCACCAGCAGGATGGCGAGGGTGATCAGCAGGCCGACGACCGGATCGGCGGCCCGCAGGCCCAGGGCCGCACCACCGGCGCCGAGCAGGACGGCCAGGGAGGTGAACCCGTCGGTACGGGCGTGCAGTCCGTCGGCGACGAGCGCGGCGGAGCCGATCCGGCGGCCGGTCCGGATGCGGTAGCGGGCGACCCACTCGTTGCCCGCGAACCCGATCAGGGCGGCCGCGCAGACCGCCCCCAGATGGGTGACCTCACGGGGGTGCAGCAGCCGGTCGACGGCCACGTAGGCGGCAGCGGCGCCGGAGGCCGCGATGGTCGCCACGATGACGATGCCGGCCAGGTCCTCGGAGCGGCCGTAGCCATACGTGTAGCGGCGGTTGGCAGCCCGCCGCCCGAGGTGGAACGCGATCCCGAGCGGGACGGCGGTCAGGGCGTCGGCGGCGTTGTGGATCGTGTCGCCCAGCAGCGCCACCGACCCCGAAAGGCCGACGATCACGGCCTGGAGGAGGGCGGTCAGGGCGAGGACGGCCAGGGAGATCCACAGCGTGCGCATGCCCTCGCGGGACGTCTCCATCGCCGCGTCGACCTTGTCGGCCGCGACGTGGCTGTGGGGCATGGACGCGTGGCGGTGGCCGTGGGTGTGGGGGGCGGGGTCGCGGGAGTTGTCGTGGGAGTTGTCGCGGGAGTTGTCGTGGGAGTTGTCGTCGGTGTGCGGGTGTCGATTCCCCTCCATACGACCCACCGTGGCATACGGATCCGATTGCGGCTATCACCGTCATACGCCCTGTGGCCAGGTGCGATGCGCTCGCAAGTACGCCGGTGGAGCAGCATGCGGCGACGCGCTAGGCTTCGCGCCGCGCGGCAGAGGCAAACAGGCAGGGAGAACAGTGTTCGAGTCGGTGCAGGAGAATCCGTACCCCGACAGCCACATCCTCGGCGAGGGGCCGGATCCGCATCCGCTGCTCAAGCCGGTGCTGCCGCTGCTGGGACGCTGGCACGGCCGTGGGCAGGGCCAGTACCCGACCTTGGAGCGGGATTTCCGGTACGAGCAGGAGGTCACCTTCAGCCACGACGGCCGCCCCTTCCTGCGGTACGAGGCCCGCGCGTGGCTGATCGACGAATCCGGGGCGCCCGTGCGGCCGGCGGGGCGTGAGGCGGGGTGGTGGCGGGTGACGCCCGACGCGTCGCTGGAGGTGGTGCTCGCGCACCCCACCGGCATCGTCGAGACCTACGTCGGACGCGTGTCCGGTACGGAGATCGAGATCGAGACCAAGGACGTGGCGCTGACGCCCTTGGCCAAGGAGGTCACCGCCACCCGGCGCCATTACGCCCTGCGCGCGGGTGAGATGACGGTGACCCACGACATGGCCGCCGTCGGCCGGCCCCTGCAGCACCACCTGACGACGCATCTGCGCCTGCGCGCGTCCTGAGGGGAGGGAGCCAGCAGCTCGTGGTGTCGCCCGCCCCGACGTGACATCCTGCTTCCGTGCGTGTACTCATCGTGACGGCAGGGTCCTGGGGCGACGTCGCGCCCTACACCGGGCTGGGGGTGCGGCTGCGTTGCGCGGGCCACGACGTGGCGATCGCCACGCACACCCGCTTCCAGGAGGCGGTGACCGCCCACGGGCTGGGTTTTCGCGGGCTGCCCGTCGACCCGCGTGAGGAGCTGGCCTCCGCGGCCGGGCAGGGGCTGGCCAAGGCGGTCAGCCCGCCGGTGGCCATGGCGCGGCTGATCCGCATGGCGCGGGAGTTCATGCCCCGGCTCACGCGGGGCCGTCGGCACCCCGTCCCTGGCGGTGCGTGCGCGCGACCTCGCCTCCGAGCTCGCGGGGGAAGACGGCGCGGCGCGGGTCCTCACGGCCCTGGAGCGGCTCGGGTAGGGCTGCCTGCCGCCGGACCTGCTGCGCGTATGGCGGCCCCTGCCATGGGCCGGCCCCGGACTGTGGTGTCCGCGCACGTGGGCCGCCGGGGCGTGCGTCTCTTAGGTTCCGGTCATGACGAGCGAACTTCACGTGGATCCCGCCGCGCCGCTGGACCTGTCCGGTCGCCCCGCGCTGGTGACCGGGGGCGGCAGCGGCATCGGGCGGGCGTGCGCGCGGGCGCTGGCCGCGGCGGGGGCTCTCGTGCACGTGGCCGACATCGACGCCGGTGCGGCCGAGGACGTCGCGAAGGCCGTCGGCGGCCGTGCGCACGTCGTGGACCTGGCCGATGCCGAGGCGGTCCGTTCGCTGCCCGCCGAGGTGGACATCCTGGTCAACAGTGCCGGGCTGCAGCACGTGGCGGCGATCGAGGACTTCCCGCCGGACCGCTTCGAGCTGATCCAGCGGGTGATGGTCACCGCGCCGTTCCTGCTGCTCCGGCAGTGCCTGCCGCACATGTACGCGGGCGGCTGGGGGCGGGTGGTGAACATCTCCAGCGTGCACGGACTGCGCGCCAGCGCCTTCAAATCCGCGTACGTGGCCGCCAAGCACGGGCTGGAGGGCCTGAGCAAGGTCGCCGCCGTCGAGGGCGCCGCGCACGGGGTGACCAGCAACTGCGTCAACCCGGGCTACGTCCGCACTCCGCTGGTCGAGCGCCAGATCGGCTCACAGGCCGAGGCCCACGGCATCGCGCCCGAGGACGTCGTGGCCGACGTGCTGCTGAAGCGCTCGGCGATCAAGCGGCTGATCGAGCCGGAGGAGGTGGCGGCGGTCGCGCTGTGGCTCTGCGGCCCGCACACCGGCTACGTCACCGGCTCGTCCATCCCCCTCGACGGCGGGTGGGGCGCTCACTGAGGATCGCTGATCTGCCACAGCTGATACGTCGAGCCGTCGGCCGGCTGCTGGGTGACCAGGGCTCCGTCCGCGCCGGAGGCGGTGCTCAGCTGGAGGGCGCTCTTCTTGTTGGTCACCGCGTAGCCGCCGGGGCCGGAGCCCGCTCCGGTGATCTTCCAGCGTTGGCTGTCGCCGCCGGTGCACGTCGCCTGGACCATGGCCGCGCCCGCTGCGGTGGAACCGCCCACGACATCGGCACACAGCTTGGAGGAGCCGTTGACCAGGGTGTAGGCGCCGTCGCTGTTGAGGGTCAGCTGCCACTGCTGGTTGGCGCCGCCGTGCGGTGCCCAGGTGATCAGCTGGGTGCCGGACGTGGTGGAGCTCGCCGGGTCGTCGAGCGCCTTGCCGGCCGCGGTCAGGGTGCGAGTGCCGCTCAGCTGGCCGCCGTACGCCTCGACTTCGTACAGCGAGTATCCGTAGGAGGTGCCCCGCTGGGTGCCGTGGACGCGGAGGTGGCGGCCCGACCCGGTCAGGCCGGTCAGGTCCTGGACTCCGCCGGTTCCGGTGGTGGTGGAGTAGACGGTGCGCCAGGTGGCGGCGTCGTCGGAGAGCTGGATCTGGAAGGACTTCCCGTACGCCGCCTCCCAGCGCAGGACCACGCGGCTGATGCTCTGGGTGGAGCCGAGGTCGACCTGCAGCCATTGCGGGTCGCTGTAGGCGCTGGACCAGCGGGTGCCGGGGTCGCCGTCGGTGGCCGAGGCCGCCGGGAAGTCGGCCGTCTCGGTGCTGGAGGCGGTGGTCGGGCGGCCCAGGGCCAGGTTGCCGGGCCGGCCGAGGCCTGGCCAGGCGGGGTTGTGGCCGACGGCCGAGGCGATCGGGGTGAAGGCGGCGTAGGCCGCCGCCAACTTGGGCGACCCCCAGGCCTGTTGGGCCAGTGCGCGCAGCGGGTACATGATG
Organism: Streptomyces sp. ISL-94; assembly: GCF_018614075.1. Lineage (GTDB taxonomy): Bacteria > Actinomycetota > Actinomycetes > Streptomycetales > Streptomycetaceae > Streptomyces. The sequence continues at coordinate 4,749 of NZ_JAGGOZ010000029.1, forward strand.
CCGGCCGCGATCTGCGCCTCGGTCTCGGCGGTGGGGTTGTCGCACCAGACGTGGATCACCGAGCCGGGGTTCTTCGCGGGGTCGGACAGGGTGGTGCCGCCCTCGAAGCGGTCCGCGGTCCAGGTCTCGTACATCCACTTGGTGTCGGGCTTCGCGCCCCCGAGCACGTAATAGGTGGGGGTCCAGGACTCGTTGGCGACGAGGTGTCCGGCGTCGGCCAGCTGCTGGGGTGTGAGGCCGTAGGTGTACCAGTACTCGACGATGATGCCGGGGTGGGGGCGGAGCGTCCCGTCGCCGGACTTGATGCCGTCGTTCCACATGCGGGTGGTCTTGCCGCCTGCCCGCACCAGGTCGTCCGCCCAGTTGACGAACCCGTAGTAGGTGTCCTTGGCGGTGGCGTTCGCGCCGTAGTGGGCGCGGGCGTAGCTGAGCAGCTGCGGGTACTTGGCGTAGTCGGTGACGTATTCGTCGGCGCCGATGTGCCAGTACGGGGCCGGGAACAGCGGCAGGTACTCGTTGACCAGATCCTTGATCAGGGTGTACGAGGCGGGGAGCGAGAGGTCGATGAAGTCGGGGCTGACCGCGCCCGAGCTGCTCTTGAGCTTGAGTTCGGGGTGGGCGGCGAGCACCGCGTTCATGTGCCCGGGGGTGTCGATCTCCGGGACGATGGTGACGTGGTACTTGCGGCCGAGCTCGACCAGGTCGGCGATGTCCTGCTTGGAGTAGTGGTCGGTGGAGACGATCTCCGGGTGGGTGGAGCTCTCCAGGCGGAACCCGTAGGTGTCCGACAGGTGGAAGTGGAAGTAGTTGAGCTTGAGGTAGGCCAGCTCCTTGATGTGCTGCTTGAGCCAGTCGACGGTGAAGAACTTCCGCCCCTGGTCGACCATGAGCCCGCGCTCCGCCTTGGCGGGCCAGTCCACCGCCGTGCCGGCCGGCACCGAGGCGGACTGGTGCAGGAGCTGGAGGACGCTGCGGGTGCCGTTGAAGGCGCCGGTGTCCGTTCCGGCCCGGATGGTGAGGGCTCCGGCGACGGTCATCCGGTAGCCCTCGGCGGGGAGGCCCGGGTCGCCGAGGCTGAGCCCGATGTCGCCGGCGACGGGGGTCCCGGTGACGACGGCGACGCTGCGCCCGGCCAGATCGCCCAGGTCCTGTGCGAACGTGGCTGCCTCGTCGGCGAGCTGGGCTGAGTAGGCGGGGTCGACGACGACGCGGGTGCCGGCGGTGAAGGTGTACGTACCGGTACCGGCCGTCCATTGGCGCAGCGCCGGCACGGTCTGCGGTGGACCGGCGGCCGCCTGGGCGGGCCCGGCGGCGACACCGGGTAAGGCCAGTGCGAACACCGCGCAGGCGGTGGCGATCAGCGAGCGGAGCAGACGCATGGCTGCCTCCAGTGCCGGGTATGGCCGGGCGGGGCGTGCGGGGGCACCAGTGCAGCGCAGCACCGACTTCATGTCAATAGATGCTCGAAACCCCGCCGCCACACGCATGAACGCGCAGGATTTCGGTCAGGTGCCGTGGCCGAGCACCTCCTGTCACCGGCCCACCTGCGGCGCGTCCCGGTCCATGGGGCAGGATGGCAGCCCGATTCGAGTCGTACACACATACGCCCGAACGGGGCTCAGCACAGCGCGATCTGACAGGTGACAAGGTGACGACACAGCACATACGGCGGCCGGCGACGACCCCCGCCGGATCCCCGGCCCTCCGCTGCTCGGAGGGGATCCTTTGAGCCGGGACCTCGTCCTGCACGACTGGGTGGTGGCCGCCATCGCGCTCGCCGCGGGTCTCGCGGCCGGGCTGCTGCTGCGCGCCGTCCTGCGGTGGCTGGGCAAGCACGCGAGCCGGACGGCGTGGAGCGGGGACGACGTCATCGTCGACGCGCTGCGCACGGTCGCGCCCTGGGGAGCCGTCATCGGCGGCGCCGCCGTCGCGGCCTCGGCGCTGCCGCTCACCTCGCGGGTGACGGACGTGGTGAACCGTTCACTGACCGCCCTGCTCGTGCTCATCGCGACGGTCACCGCGGCCAGGGTCGTCGCGGGGCTCGTGCAGTCCCTGGCGCAGTCCCGTACGGGAGTGGCCGGATCGGCCACCATCTTCGTCAACATCACGCGGATCGTCGTGCTCACCATGGGCGTGCTCGTCGCGCTCGAGACCATCGGCGTGTCCATCGCCCCGCTGCTCACCGCCCTCGGAGTGGGCGGTCTCGCGGTCGCCCTGGCGCTCCAGGACACCCTCGCGAACCTCTTCGCGGGGGTGCACATCCTCGCCTCGAAGACGGTGCAGCCCGGGGACTACATCCGGCTCAGCGGCGGCGAGGAGGGGTACGTCGTGGACATCAACTGGCGCAACACCGTCGTGCGCAACCTGTCGAACAACCTGGTGATCATCCCCAACGGGCGGCTCGCGCGGACGAACATGACCAACTTCACCCAGCCGGAACAGCAGCTGTCGATACTCGTCCAGGTGGGCGTCGGCTACGAGAGCGACCTCGAGCACGTCGAGCGGGTGACCCTCGACGTGGTCGACAGCGTGATGGCCGACGTCACGGGCGGCGTCGCCGATCATCAGGCCGCCGTCCGCTTCCACACGTTCGCGGACTCACGGATCAACTTCACCGTGATCCTCGGGGTGGGCGAGTTCAGCGACCAGTACCGGATCAAGCACGAGTTCATCAAGCGCCTGCACCAGCGGTACCGGACCGAGGGCATCTCCATCCCGGCCCCCACCCGGACGGTGTCGGTCCAGCCGCCGGCCGCTGCACCGGTCCCGCACCAGCGCGACGCGGCGCACGGGGGGATCCTGGAAGCAGCCGGCAACAGAGGAACCGGGGTGTGAGGAGGCGCGCGATGACACACGCCGAGGAATGGACAGTGGGCGTCCACCTGACCGAGGAGGACGGCACGACCAAGGCCCGGGCGGTGCTCGACACCGGAAAGACGACGATGGTCGGCCGCGGCAAGGCGCGCTGCAACCCCCAGGACGTGCAGATCCCCGCGATCGGTGACGAGCTGGCGGCGAGCCGGGCGATGCGGGACCTGGCGGGCCGGCTGATGCGCGCCGCGGACCGGGACCTGGCGGCGGTGGGCGCCGTGCCGGAGCAGCCGCGCACCGGGTACGGCTGGCCGGAGGACCTGGGGGCGGCCCAGTAGGGCGCGGAGGGGATTACGGATGGCGCCCGACGGCTGACTCAGAGCAGCGTCGGGCGCGCCCGTCGGCACACCCAGCCCCTGCGGCGTTTGCGGAGCAGGGGGGGGCGGAGCCGCAGATCCTGCGCCCGGTCCGGCGTTTGAGGGCCGGGTCCGGGCAGAGCCCGGGGGCGTGAAATTCCGCCCCGTCGAGGCGATTGGTCCAGACCTATTGACGGCGGGTGATCCGGAGGAATAGGTTCCCGGCGAAAGACCGGTCGCGGCGCCACGTTCCCCTTAATTTCCCGGTATTCGGGGTGCACAGAGGCGTCGTCCGTGCGCGCCTGCGCATGCGCACCCGCTGAGCACGAGGTCACCGAGTCCGCGTTCCGCGCTGCCTTCCTCTCCCCCCACGGAGGCACTTCCTTGCGTACCCGTACCCGTACCCGTACCCGTACCCGTACCCGTGCTCGCAGCCGTACTCACACCCTCACCCGCCTGGCCGGCGGCCTCGGCGCCGCCGTCCTCGGCGCGGCGGCCGTGCTGACCGCTCCCGGCGCGGCGTTCGGCGCCAACCTCCTCACCAACGGCGACTTCGAGTCGGGCACACTGACCGGCTGGTCCTGTACCGGAGGCCTGGGCTCGGTCGTGAGCTCGCCCGTCCACAGCGGCGGCAAGGCGCTGGCCGGCGCGGCCAGTTCCAACGACAACGCCAAGTGCACCCAGACCGTGTCCGTGCAGCCCAACACCACGTACACGCTGTCGAGTTGGGTCCGGGGCACCTACGTGTACCTCGGCGTCACCGGCGGCGCCTCCACCTGGACCCCGGCCGCGGCCGGCTACTCCAAGCTCACCGTCTCCTTCACCACCGGCGCTTCCCAGACCAGCGCCGAGATCTACCTCAACGGCTGGTACGGACAGGGCACTTACCACGCCGACGACATCAGCCTGGACGGCCCCGGCGGCGGCAACACCGACACCACCGCCCCGACCGCGCCCGGCGGCCTCACTTCCACCGGCAAGACCGCCTCCACCGTCTCGCTGTCCTGGGCGGCCTCCACCGACAACGTCGGCGTCACCGGCTACGACGTCTACCAGGGCGGCGCCAAGGTGGCCACATCCACCACCACCAGCGCGACGGTCACCGGCCTCGCCGCCAACACCGCGTACGCCTTCACCGTCCGCGCCCGTGACCTGGCGGGCAACACCTCCGCCGCGTCCGCGTCCCTCACGGTCACCACCGACGCCACGACCACTCCCCCGACCGGCTTCAAGCAGGCCGCCCCCTACCTCTACCTCGGCTGGGGCAACCCGCCGAGCGCGACGACGGTGATGAACGCGACCGGCGCCAAGTGGTTCACCATGGCGTTCATCCTCTCCTCCGGCGGCTGCAACCCGGCCTGGGACGGCCAGCGCGCCCTCACCGGCGGCATCGACCAGAGCATCATCAACGCGATCCGGGCGGCCGGCGGCGACATCGTCCCGTCCATCGGCGGCTGGCAGGGCAACAAGCTCGGCCCGAACTGCGCCACCCCCGAGGCCCTGGCTGGCGCCTACCAGAAGGTCATCGACGCCTACGGACTCAAGGCCATCGATGTCGACATCGAGAACACGGACGAGTTCGAGAACGCCGCGGTCCAGGACCGGATCCTGGGCGCCCTCAAGATCGTCAAGCAGAACAACCCCGGCCTGAAGACCATCCTCACCTTCGGCACCGGCACCACCGGCCCGACCTCGTGGGGCAACCGCCTGATCGAGCAGGCGAAGGCGCTGAACGCCGGCATCGACGTCTTCACCATCATGCCGTTCGACTTCGGCAACGCCTCCACCGACATGTACGCCAGTACCGTCAGTGCCACCGAGGGCCTCAAGGCCAAGCTCACGTCCACCTTCGGCTGGGACGACGCCACCGCCTACGCGCACATCGGCATCTCCGGAATGAACGGTGTCAGCGACACCCAGGAGACCACCACCGTCCAGAACTGGACCGACATCCGCAACTGGGCCAACTCCCACCACATCGCCCGCCTCGCCTTCTGGTCCGTCAACCGCGACCGCGGCTGCCCGGGCGGCGGTCTCCAGGAAACCTGCTCCGGCATCGCCCAGAGCGACTGGCAGTTCACCTCCCTCACGGCCGGCTTCACCGGCTGAACCGGGCCGGCGGAGGCGGGGCGCCCCTGCGAAGGACGCCCCGCCTCCGCCGCGCGCGGGCGCCCGGCACCGGGCGGCGCAACCTCTCCGTGATCAAGCCTCTACTCTGGTGCCCTTCAAGTGGTGGGTGTCGACGAGTGGTTCTGGAACGGAGCGTGCGGTGCCAGCGGGCGAAGCGAAGGACGGCGAACTGATCGGCACGTCACTCGGGGGGCGTTACCGGGTGACCTCGACGATCGGCCGCGGCGGCATGGGAGTCGTCGCGCGGGCGGTCGACGAACAACTGGGCCGCGAGGTCGCCGTCAAGATCCTGCGTGCCTTCACCGACGCCTCCGCACCCGAACTGGCCGACCTGCGGACCCGGATGCGGCGGGAGGCGCAGGCTGCCGCCCGCATCCGGCACAGCGGCGTGGTCACCGTGCACGACGTGACCGAGGAGGCGGGCCTGCCGGTCATCGTCATGGAACTCGTCGACGGCCCCTCGCTCGACGACGTCCTGACGCAACGCGGTCCGCTGGAGCCTCGCGAGGCCGCGGCGATCGGTGCCAAACTGATGGACGCTCTCGACGCCGCGCATCAGGCCGGCGTCCTGCACCGGGACGTCAAGCCGGGAAACGTGCTGCTGGAGCGGGGCGGCCGGGTCGTACTCACCGACTTCGGCATCGCCACCATGGACTCGGCCGGCGACGAAGCCATGGCCAAGCTGACCCGCAGCGGTGAAATCATAGGCTCGATGGACTACTTGCCGCCGGAGCGCGCACAGGGGCAGGAGCCCGGCCCCGCGTCCGACATCTGGTCGCTGGGCATGACGCTGTACGCCGCGGTCGAGGGCACTTCGCCGTTCCGGCGCACCTCCGTGTGGTCCACCCTCTCCGCGATCGTCACCGAGCCGCTGCCCGCGCCGCGGCGGGCGGGGCCGCTCGCACCGGTGCTCCAGGCACTGATGGCGAAGGAGCCGCGGCTGCGGCCCACCGCCGACCGGGCGCGGGCGATGCTGGAGCAGGTGGCCGCGGGCGGGGTCGTGGACCTCGCGCCACCGGCCACCGCGCCGGCCGTCACCCCGTCGGCCACCACCGCGCCGGCCGTCACCCCGCCGGCTCCCGCCGGCCCGTCCTTCACCCCGCCGGCCCCCGCCCCCGGTTTCGGCCCGCCGCCCGCGGCCGGGGCGGGTGCCGTGCCGTTCCACCCGCCCTACCCGCAGCCGCCGCACCCCGGTTACGCGCCTCCCGGCCGGCCGCCCACCCGCAGCGAGCACACCGCGTTGTCGCCCACCGGCCCCGCCGGGCGCCGGAACCGTACCGTCATCGCTGCGGTCGCCGCGGGTGTCGTCCTTGCCGTGGGCGGTGTCGCGTACGCTTTGACCGGCGAGCACGGCGGCGGCGGCGGTGGCCGGGCGCAGGCGTCGACCCCCAGGGCCGGCTCACCGGCGGACAGTGGCCGGCCCGGCAGTCCCCCGAAAATCGCGTCCTCCCCCTCCGCCACCGCGGCTTCCCCGGGGAAGCCGTCCGCGTCCCCCTCCCGGAAGCCGGGCGCGACGGCGTCCCCGACCGGCTCCACGACGGCCAAGCCCAGCCCGGTGTCCACGAGTTGCACCGGCTGGAGCCACCGGGACCCGGCTCCGGGCAGCTACGGCTTCATGTCCGGCGACTACCACCTGGAAACCGGGCCGTACCAGACCTGCCCCGCGGTGACCCTGGCCAAGTCCGGCACCAAGCTCTGGTACCACTGCTACATCGTCAACGCCTACGGGAACAAGTGGACTTACGTACGCGTGGAAGGCACGAACACCACGGGATGGATGTCCAATGACAACCTCACCCGCCAGAAGGGCCCGTCAACCCCTTGCTCCACTCCATGACCGCCCCCGGCGACCGGTAGCCATGTGAGGCAAGGTCCGGCGGCCCCGATCTGCCCCGGCCCGTTCAGGACGTACACGCGCAGGTTGCCCTGGCCGGGGGCGGGGACGCTCAGGGTGCCGTTGCCGACCGTCTTCACGTCACCGGTGACGGCATCCCTGTAGGTGCCGTTGGGGATGCCGGTGTAGGTCGCCCCGTGGGTGACCGCGACGAGCGCGAAGCTGTCGATGCCGCTCGCGGGGTCGGTGTAGCGGCGCTCTACGGGCGGCGCGGCGGGCGGCGCGGCGGGCGGCGCGGCGGGCGGCACGGCGGGCGGCACGGCGGGCGGCGCGGCTACGGGCAGCGCGGGTGCCTCCTGGCCCCCGGCGCGGCTGGCCCGCCACCGCGAGACGGTGATCGAATCCGTCCGCCGCCTGATCCGGCCGCCGCTGTCGGCGGGCTCCTAGGCCAGGGCTAGGCAAGGGCTGGGGCCGGCCGACCACGCCGCCGGCGCCGCACCGCCGGCGTACCCACTTGTCCCACACGTGAGGTGTGAGATCCGCCCCGACGGGTTATCCGAGGGGAGGTACATCCACATTCCGCGACAAAGGGGCAGCAGTGGCGCATCCAACCCCGGAGATCCGCTCCCGTGTGGGGCTGCAGGTGAACGGCGAGCCGTACGAGCTCGACGTGGACCACCGGGTCACACTCCTGGACCTGCTGCGGGAGCACCTCGGCCTGACCGGCACCAAGAAGGGCTGTGACCACGGGCAGTGCGGCGCCTGCACCGTCCTGGTCGGCGGGCGGCGCGCCAACAGCTGCCTGCTGTTCGCCGTCGCCCACGACGGGGCCCAGGTCACCACCGTGGAAGGCCTGGGCGACGACACGCGGGGGCCGCACCCCTTGCAGGAGGCCTTCCTGGAACGGGACGCCTTCCAGTGCGGCTACTGCACACCCGGCCAGCTCTGCTCCGCCGTCGGCCTGCTCGCCGAGGCCGCCGCCGATCCCTCGGCCGCGGACCTCAGCCGCGACGGGATCGCCGAGGGGATGAGCGGCAACCTGTGCCGCTGCGGGGCCTACCCCCGCATCGTGGACGCCGTCCGGGACGTGGCGGCGGCCTCCGGGGACACCGCCTCGGCCCAGGTGGTCGCGTGAAGCCGTTCGCGTACGTGCGCGCCGCCGGCCTCCCGGAGGCCATCGCCGCCCACGGCGCGCGGCCCGGCTCCCGCTACCTCGGCGGCGGCACCAACCTCGTGGACCTCATGAAGCTCGGGGTCGAGGCCCCCGACACCGTCGTCGATCTCACCGGGCTGCCGCTCGGCACCGTCGAGGAGACCCCGGACGGCGGCCTGCGCATCGGCTCGGGGGTCCGCAACAGCGACCTCGCGCTCCATCCCCTCGTCCGCACCCGCTACCCCGCCCTGTCCCAGGCCCTGCTGGCCGGCGCCTCGGCCCAGTTGCGCAATGTCGCCACCACCGGGGGCAACCTGCTCCAGCGCACCCGCTGCCCCTACTTCCAGGACGTGGCCGCACCCTGCAACAAGCGGGAGCCCGGCACCGGCTGCGGCGCCCGCGACGGAGTCCACCGCGACCACGCCGTCCTCGGCCACTCCGCGCAGTGCATCGCCACCCACCCGTCCGACATGGCCGTGGCGCTCGCCGCGCTCGACGCGGCCGTCGAGCTCCGGGGCCCGAACGGCGCCCGTACCGTACCGGCGACCGCGTTCCACCGGCTGCCGGGCGAGCACCCCGAACAGGACACCGTCGTGGAGCCCGGCGAGATCGTCACCGCGGTCACGCTGCCGCCGGAGCGCGCCGGCCTGCCCTCGCGCTACCGCAAGGCCCGCGACCGCGCCTCGTACGCCTTCGCGCTCGCCTCGGTCGCCGCCGTGCTCGACATCGCCGAAGGCCGCGTACGCCATGTCGCGCTCGCCTTCGGCGGGCTGGCCCACCGGCCGTGGCGCGCCGGCACCGCCGAGGAACGGCTGCTGGGCGCCGCCCCCACCGAGAGTGCCGTACGGGAGGCCGTCGAGGCCGAGCTCGACCGGGCGGAGCCGCTGCGCGACAACGCCTTCAAGGTGCCCCTCGCCCGCAATCTCGCCTGCGACGTGCTCGGCTCGCTCGTACGCGGCGCCCGCTCCTGAACGTCGCTCCGCCCCACCCCGTCCTGGATCGCGAGGACCGCCATGAACTCCAGCACCGCCCTGCAGGCGCCCGCGCTCGGCAGCCCCGCCCCGCAGGCCCCCGCGCTCGGCAGCCCCGCCACCCGTCGCGAGGGCCCGGAGAAGGTCACCGGGAAGGCCCGCTACGCGGCCGAGCACGCCCCGCCCGACCGGGCGTACGCCTGGCCGGTGCCCGCCACCGTGGCCCGCGGACGCGTCACCGCCGTCGACACCGCCGGCGCCCTGGCGCTGCCCGGCGTCCTCGCCGTCCTCACCCCCTCCGACGCGCCCCGGCTGGGTCCCGCCGACGACCCCACGCTCCGCGTGCTCCAGGACTCCGAAGTGCCCCACCGCGGCTGGTACGTGGCCCTGGCCGTCGCCGAGACCCCGGAGGCCGCCCGGGCCGCGGCGGCGGCCGTCCGCGTCACCTACGACACCGAGCCCCACGACGCCGTCCTGTACACCGGCCACCCGGCCGCCTACACCCCCGAACAGGTCAACGGCGGCTACCCCGCCCACCGCGAAAAGGGCGACGCGGCCGCCGCGTTCGCGGCCTCGCCGGTCCGGGTGGACTGCGCGTACGCCGTACCGCCGCTGCACAACCACCCCATGGAGCCGCACGCCGCCACCGCCCACTGGGAGGCCGACAGCGGCACCCTCACCGTGTACGACTCCAGCCAGGGGTCCGGACTCGTACGCTCCACACTGGCCTCCCTCTTCGAGCTGCCCGAGGACCGCGTCACGGTGGTCTCCGAACACATCGGCGGCGCCTTCGGCTGTAAGGGCACCCCCCGCCCGCACGTCGTCCTCGCCGTGATGGCCGCCCGGCACACCGGCCGCCCCGTCACCGTCGCCCTGCCCCGGCGCCACCTCCCGGCCGTCGTCGGCCACCGCGCGCCCACCCTGCACCGCGTGCGCCTGGGCGCCCGTACGGACGGCACGCTCACCGCCCTCGCCCACGAGGTCACCACCCACACCTCCCGCGTCCGCGAGTTCGTCGAACAGGCCGCCGTCCCCGCCCGCGTCATGTACGCCGCGCCCGCCCTCCTCACCACCCACCGCGTCGTCCCCCTCGACGTGCCCACACCCTCCTGGATGCGGGCGCCCGGCGAGTGCCCCGGCATGTACGCCCTGGAGTCGGCCATGGACGAGCTGGCCGACGCCCTCGGCATCGACCCGGTCGAGCTGCGCGTCCGCAACGAGCCCGCCGCCGAACCCGACAGCGGCCACCCGTTCAGCAGCCGCCATCTGGTGGAATGCCTGCGCGAGGGGGCCGCCCGCTTCGACTGGGCCGCGCACCGCACACCCCGCCGGGACGGCCCGCTGCTGATCGGCACCGGCGTCGCCGCCTCCACCTACCCGGTCTACACCGCGCCCTCCTCGGCGCGGGCGCACGCCCTCCCCGACGGCACGTACGTCGTCCACACCAACGCCACCGACCTCGGCACGGGCGCACGCACCGTTCTGGCGCAGATCGCCGCCGACGCGCTACGGGTCCCCCTGGACCGGGTGACGGTGGAGATCGGGCACTCCGCACTGCCGCAGGGCTCGGTGGCCGGGGGCTCGGCCGGCACCGCCTCCTGGGGCTGGGCGGTCCACGACGCCTGCACGAGCCTGGTCGACCTCCTGGCCCGCCGCTCCGGCCCGCTCCCCGAGGCCGGGGTGTCCGTCCCGGCCGACACGACGGCCTCCGCCAAGCAGAAGTCCCCGTACGCCAGGCACGCGTTCGGCGCCCAGTTCGCGGAAGTGCAGGCCGACACCGTCACCGGCGAGGTCCGGGTCCGGCGGCTCCTGGGCGTCTTCGCCGCGGGCCGCATCCTCAACCCGCTCACCGCCCGCTCCCAGTTCGTCGGCGGCATGATCATGGGGCTGGGCATGGCCCTCACCGAACACAGCACCGTGGACCCCGCGTTCGGGGGCTTCGTCGAGAACGACCTCGCCTCCTACCACGTCCCCGCCCATGCCGACGTGCCGGACATCGAGGTGCACTGGCTGGACGAGCACGACAAGCACCTCAACCCGATGGGCAGCAAGGGCATCGGCGAGATCGGCATCGTCGGTACGGCGGCGGCCATCGGCAATGCCTTCCACCACGCGACCGGCCGCCGGATCCGCGCACTCCCCCTCACCCCGGACCGCGTCCTGACGGCCCTCGACTGAGGGGACCCCCACAGGGGCCAGGCGTGTGGGGGCCGGCCGACCCGATCAGCGGGGCCCGCGTACTCCCCCGGATCCGGGCGCGCATGCCGCGCGCCCGGGTCGTGGGGCTCGCCGGGGCCCCTGCCGTCGGGCACTACCCGCAGCTGGAGGCTCCTGAGGCGGTCGCGGCGGCGCTCACCGGGTTCCTGGCACCCTGAGGCGGCATGTGCGAGGGGGCGACCGGATCCCGGCCGCCCCCTCGCACGCGGGTCACCTGTCGGCGCCGCAGGGTCAGCGCGCCGCGCCGAAGTCCTGCGTCCAGTACTGGCCCGGCTGCGCGAGGCCGATGCCGATCTCCTTGAAGGAGCAGTCGAGGATGTTCCGCTTGTGGCCCGGGCTGTTCATCCAGCCCTCCATGACCTTCGCGGCGGTGCTGTAGCCGTAGGCGACGTTCTCGCCGTACGTCCTCCACTCGTACCCGGCGCGGGTGATCCGCTGGCCCGGGTCGGAGCCGTCGGAGCCGGTGTGCGACATGTTGCTGTGCGCGGCCATGTCCGCGCTGTGGTCCTGCGCGGCCTTCGTGAGCTTCGCGTTCACGGTGAGTGCCGGGCATCCGGCGGCGGCACGCTCCTGGTTGACGAGGGCGAGGACCTCGGCCTGGGCTCCGGAGGGCGCCTCGGAGGCGTCCGGTGCGTCCGGTGCGGCGGGCGCGGCAGGCTCGGCCGTCTCGACCGGCGGCTCCACCGGCGCCACCGGCTCCACCGGCTCCACCGGCTGCGGCGTCGCGGGCGGCGCGGTCTCGACGACCGGCTGGGCGACGGGTTCCGCGGGTGCCTCCGGGGCGGCTTCGGGGGCCGGGGTCTCCACGGGCGGCTGCGAACGGGGATCGCCGAGCGGGGCGTGCTGCCAGTAGCGGCTGTCGTACTGGCCCGCGGCGGACCGTACGGAGTCGGGGCCCTGCGGGTTCAGGCAGGCCATGGCCGCGGTGGGCACGCCCACGAGGGCCAGCGCCCCGACGGCGACGGCTATTTTCCTGTGGTGCGTCTTCTTACGGTGCTTCTGCTTCTTCATGCGGGACCTCACTCGGTGATCGCGAAGCTCCCGGCGCCGGACCGCGAGGGCGCCGGAGGAGCCGCCATTCTTAAAAGCCCCGCAGCGGCGTGGCAAGCGACCTCTACTCAGCGCCAAGGACTTCCGGGGCCCCGCTTGAATAGGCCCGAAGATCGTGCATACACGTGCCGAAGCCACTCCGGCAGCAGACTGACGCACGGCCAGGTACACCCCCCGTCAACCCCGTTGGTGAAGGCGAAACAGGAGTCACCGATTCCGTTTCCGGCGGAGTGAGGCATGTCCAGGCTAAATAGGCACAAGTATCGACATGTCGATGGTTGACGATCTCCGCAGGGCCTGCCGGGCCGACGTATGCGCCGTGACGCATCTCACAGCTTCGGGAGGGAACCGGACGCCGCCACCTCACCCGGATGCCCGGCCCACCGGGCATCGAACCGCGACGGGCCTTTGACTGAAGAGTCCCGAGGACTCGGAACGCTGGAGGCGTGGTGGCGGCGATCGCGTGGACGCGTGGTGCGGCGGGTGTGGTGCTGTCGGTGGTGGCTCTCGGTGCTGCGGGCTGTTCCAACGGCGACAGCCCCTCCGGCGCCGCGTCGAGGGCCGCGTCGGCGGTGAAGTCGGCCGGCGAGGCGGTCTCCTCGGCCGCCGCCGAGGCCGCAAAGGCCGCCGAGTCCGCCGCGGCCGTCGCGAAGGACAAGCTCGCCGAGGTCAAGGACGGGGCCGACGCCAAGGAGGAGGTGGCCTTGGGCTCGGTGACGACCGACGCGGAGGGGTACACGAAGGTCCCCGTGATGGCACGGAACACCGACGAGGGGACGAAGTCCTTCGCGGTCCAGGTCGAATTCAAGGACGAGGGCGGCAAGTTGATCGACACCGTGGTGGTGACGGTCTCGGACGTGGCCGGGAAGGGCGCGGGAGAGGGCACGGCCCGCAGCACGCACAGACTGTCCGGCACGGTGTCGGCGCAGATCGGCACCGCCCTGCGCTACTGAGCTTCAGGGCCGGCCGGCCGCGCGAAGCGCGCAGGCCGGGCGGCGTGGCCCGGGTGCGGACCGGCCGGCTGAGGACAATCAGCCTCCGGGCTCCTCGCGGCGGGTCTTCCGTGCCTGCTCAGGCGCCTCTCCCGGCCGGTCCAGCCGGCTCGCCTCGTCGGTGTCCGCGGCCCGGACGGGAGGCTCGTCCTTGTCCGGAGCCCCGGGCCGGGGTGCGACGTGCGGGGCGCGGCGACGTTGCTCGTCGTCGTGGTCGTGCAGGGGAGCGCCTCCGGCGCCGCCTTGGTCTTCCATGGCCTTTCCTCCTCGTGCGTCGTGTCTTCCCCGCCCTGCGCGTGCCCTGCCGCCGCTGCGGAAAACCTGCGGCTCCCCGGCCTCACGGCCGCGGATCGGTTGGACCCGTGGCGACCGGGTAGCCCTTCCAGGAGGGGGTGACCATCGGGTCCGCACCCCAGACGAGGAGGAGCGGTTCCATGCACTCGTTTGCCATACCGCTGATCCCCACGGAGGAAGGCGGCCTACTCATCCCGGCCGAACAGGTAACAGCCCTCTTGCGGGGTGTGGCCGCCGACTGGGCGACAGCCATGGAGCTCGACTCCCCGGAAGCCGACCCCGAGACGGTGCTGGCGATGACGGAGGCCCTCACTCAGCTCGCCGATCAGATCGACGCCGAGTGCATCGCCTGCGCCTCCCGGCCGGAACAGGGCTACTGAGGCGGTCGACGGGGGTGGACGTGGACGACACTGGAAGAGTGAACGCACCGGCGCTCCTCCCCCTCGAGCATCTGCGGGAGCAGATCGGCAGCAGCCTGTTCAGCCGCGTCGCGGGGCCCGCGGGGCCGGAGAACCGCGCCCGCATCCACTACACGCCCGGCCCTCGCTGGTTCGGTCCCGAGCGCCCCATCCGTAGGGTGCACGGGGACGCCTCGATGTTCATCGGGGGTCTGAGCGCCTTGCTGCTCCAGTCGCTGCACCCGCTGGCCATGGCGGCCGTCGCCGCGCATTCGGGCTACCGCGGTGATCCCTGGGGCCGGCTCCAGCGCACCAGCACGTTCCTCGCCGTCACCACGTACGGCGCGGCCGAGGACGCCGAGCAGGCGGTCGCCCGGGTACGCGCCGTCCACCAGCGGGTGGCCGGGGTCACCGCCGAGGGGGAGGCGTACCGGGCCGGGGATCCGCATCTGCTGGAGTGGGTGCACGTGGCGGAAGTCGAATCGTTCCTGCGGGCGCACCAGCGGTTCGGCGCCGCCCCGCTGGACGGGGTGGGCTGCGACGGCTACCTCGCCGACACCGCCCGGGTCGCCGCGGCCCTCGGGGTCGTGGACCCGCCTCGCGACCGGGCGGCACTCGCCGAGCGCCTGGCGGCGTACCGGCCCGAGCTGCGCAGCACCCGGGAGGCCCGCGAGGCCGCGCGCTTCCTGCTGTTGCGGCCGCCGCTGCCGCCGGCCGCGCGCGGCCCGTACGCCGTACTGGCGGCGAACGCCGTCTCGCTGCTGCCGCCGTGGGCCCGCGAGCTGCTCGGTCTTCCCCGCCTCCCGCTGGTGGAGCGGATGTGCGTACGCCCGGCCGGGCACGCGCTCACCGGAGCGATCCGGTGGGCCATGCGCCCGCCGCCCACCACCGCCTGAAGGCCTCGCCGGAGCTGCGCCGCCGCCCCGGAATGCGGT
This sequence comes from Streptomyces sp. ISL-94, assembly GCF_018614075.1. GTDB lineage: Bacteria > Actinomycetota > Actinomycetes > Streptomycetales > Streptomycetaceae > Streptomyces. The sequence continues at coordinate 19,890 of NZ_JAGGOZ010000029.1, forward strand.
TCCGCGAGCGCGGTGGGCCCATGGCAGGGCGGGTAGGCGCCGCCCATGAACGAGACCAGGCAGGGGAAACCGGGCGAGATCGTGCAGGAGAGCGGGATCTACGCGTGCGACTGCGGCAAGGAGCACCTGTGGAGCAAGAGCACCGACGTCCGCGGACACCGGTTCCCGCCCCTGCCCTACGACTGTGCGGGGCACACGTGGACGCTGCGTACGCAGGCCCACCCGGACCAGGACTGACCGCCCACCGGGCCCGTCGGGCCGCGCGGACCACCGCCGTCACCGTGCCGGGACGGCGCCGGGTCCGAGCGTTTCGGTCCGTGCCCAGCGGGGCAGACGCCGGTTGCCGCCCCGCGGTCACGAACGCGGGGCGGACCAGTCGCCCGAGCCGGGGCGACCGTACGGAGGTGGTGGCGATGGGCGGCGGCACGGGCAGCAGTACGAACGCCGGCCCGGCCCCGGCCTCGGGGCAGGAGTACGACGCCGGCCCCTATCTCCCGTCACGCGGCGGCCTGCCGAATCTGCGGAGGGCGGCGGCCGGCTGCAGAGGATGCCCGCTGTTCGCGGATGCCACCCAGACCGTCTTCGGCAAGGGCCCGGCCGATGCCCGGCTGATGCTCGTCGGCGAGCAGCCGGGCGACCAGGAGGACCGGGAGGGCGAACCCTTCGTCGGCCCGGCGGGCAAGCTGCTGCGCAGGGCGCTCGACGAGGCGGGGCTCGGGGACGAGGACCCGTACGTGACCAACGCGGTCAAGCACTTCAAGTTCACCGTGGCCCCGCGCGGCAAGCGCCGCATTCACAAGGCACCGAGTCTGCGGGAGATGACCGCGTGCCGCCCCTGGCTCGCGGCGGAGCTGCGGCTGGTCGATCCCGAGATGCTGGTGGTACTGGGTGGCACGGCGGGCAAGGCGCTGCTCGGATCCTCGTTCCGAGTGGGCGAGCGGCGCGGCGTGCTGCTCCCGATGCCGCCGCTGCCCGGCGCGGAGACGTTCGCGGGGCACGGACAGCTGCTGGTGACAGTGCATCCCTCGGCGGTGCTTCGGGCCGACGACCGCGAGTCCGCCTTCGCAGGCCTCGTCGCGGACCTGTCGGTGGCCGCCACTGCGCTGGAGTAACCCCTCGAGCTTCAGCGACGTACGCCAGACCCCGCGGCGATCAGCCCCTCCCAGCCGCGGCGGCACGCCTCGTCGGGCAGGGCGTTGCCGTCCGCGTCGCGGTACGGGGCTCAGCGCAGGGGCGCTCTGGTGGGCCGGGGCGGGCTGAGGAGGCGCAGCACCGCCGCCTCGATCTCCCCGTGGGTGGCCGGCTGTCCGTACTCGACACCCTTGCCCAGCCGGTCCAGGGCCGGCTTGACGGTGACTCCGTTCTCGAAGAGCTCGAAGAGTCTGGGGTTGATGTACGAGGCCCTGCACACGGCCGGTGTGTTGCCCAGGTAGCCGCTCACCTCGTGCACTGCCCGGGCCTCCGCCCTCATGCGCCGGGCCCGGGAGTCGCCCGCGACGTCGACCGAGACCGCGAGGGCGACCGCCGCCAGGACGGTCGCGTGCCACGTCCTGAAGTCCTTCGCCGTGATGTCCGCACCGGACCTGCTGCGCAGGTAGTCGTTCACCTCGTCGGCGTGGACATCCCGCCAGGACCGCCCCTGCCAGTACACGAACAGCTGGGAATCGCCGTCGCGGCGGCGCAGCAGTGCTCTGACCACCTCGCAGGTCGTGGGGTCGGCGAGCGCGAGGGTCTGCTCCTGCCCGGACTTGCCCGGGTAGCGGAAGCAGACCCCGCCACGGCGGCACGCCGCGTGCTCGCGCAGCAGCGTGGTCAGCCCGTACGCCTCGTGGTCCCTGCGGTACGCCTGGCCGCCGACGCGGAAGAATCCGAGGTCGAGGAGGCGTGCGGCGCAGGCGAGCACCCGGTCCCGGCCCAGCCCGCGGCCGGCGAGGTCCCGTTCGATGCCCTCTCGCAGTCGGGGAAGTCTCCTCGCGGCGTCGAGGACGTGCTCGTGCTTGGTCGCTTCCTGCTGTTCGCGGAACCGCTGGTGGTAGAGGTACTGCCGCCGGCCGGCCGCGTCCGTGCCCATGGCCTGGATGTGGCCGCCCGGCCACGTGCAGATCCACACATCGGTCCACGCCGGAGGAATCATCAGGGCCCGCAGCCGTGCGCGCTCCGCCGGATCGCTGACGGGCTGCCCCGCCGGATCCAGGTATCGGAATCCCCGGCCGTGGCGCACCCGGGTGTATCCGGGCCGATCGGGCCGACTCGTGCGCAACCGCATGGCCCTCCTGCCCTCCTGTCGTGCGTCCCTCACCACCTGCCCGGTTCACCGGCGTGTATCCCCCGTCGGCCGCGGCCGACGGTCGGGGGCGCTTCTCGGTCGAAAAGGCATCTCCCAGCACGGTGGTGTGTGGCGTGGCCGATGCCGGGCAGGCGCTTCTACACGAAGAAAGAGAGCGAACGCCTCACTCGGAGCCTCGGATGACTCCCTACCCCCACCACCCCCAACGCCACCTCGACCTACCGTTCGACGTCAGCGCCGCCGGCCGCGCCCGCGATGCGACCTCCCGGTTTCTGCACAGCGCCGGCGACCTGGGGCAGCCGGTGCCCCCGGCGGCCGTGGACGTCGCCGTCCTGATCGTGACCGAGCTCGTCACCAACGCCGTCCGGCACACGGACGGGCCGTGCAGCCTCGACCTCGTCCTGCACGAGGGGCTGCTCGACATCGACGTCACCGACACCAGTTCCGTCCTGCCCGAGCCCCGGCAACCCCACTTCAACGGCAGTGGCGGCTGGGGCTGGATCCTCATCCACCACATCGCCCGCGATGTGAGCGTCACACCAACTCCCACCGGCGGGAAGCGCGTTCACACCTGCATAGCCGTCGCCGCGTGACGTCGACCGGCTTCAGTCGATCTGGCGAGCCGGCCGTCATGAGGGAACCCGTCTTCGAGATCACCGTCGACTCCCCGGCGAGACACTGCTGAGCACTCCGGCCAAGGAGATCGACTTCTCGGCGGAGGGCGCTCTCGATGCCGTGTTGCGGTCCGTGCCCGCAGGGGTGACCGTGGTTGTCGACATGAGCGGTGTGACCTTCATGGATCTCAGCGGGCTGCGCTTCCTCCTCGCACTGAGCCGCCGTACGCGCGGGAAGTGCGGGCCGCTCGTCGTCGAGGGTCGGCAGCGCCGGCCCCTGCGTCCCGTTCGCCTTGCCGCCGAACTCGATGCCGCTCCCGCGCCCGAGCGGACGGGCACCGGCCCGGACCACGAGATCCACACCGTCCTGCGGTCCCGGCTGGCACTCGCCCGTCTCCTCGGCGGCGCGCAAGCCGCCCGGTTCGAAGCCGCTTCCCCGTTCGGCCGCTGTGATCTTCGGCCCGGTCGCCGGTCCCCGGTCGCCACTCCCCAGTCCCCAGTCGTACAGCAGGAAGGAGAAACTCGTGGAACCCAACGCAGCCGAACGCGGCAGCGGGGCGCCCGACCCCACCACCATGTACCCCCAGCCGGATTTCCCCCCGCAGGAGCAGGAGCCGCCCGGAGCCACCCGGCCCATGGAGCCGGTCCCCGACCACGGCGAAGGCTCGTACCGCGGCAATGGGCTGCTCGAGGACCGCAAGGCCGTGATCACGGGAGGCGACTCGGGCATCGGCCGGGCGGTGGCGCTCGCCTACGCCCGTGAAGGGGCCGACATCCTCTTCACCTACCTTCCCGAAGAAGCGGAGGACGCCGAGCAGACCATGCGCCTCGTGGAGGAGGCCGGCCGCAAGGCCGTGGCCGTACCCTGCGACATCCGCGAAGAGGAACAGTGCCGGACGGTGATCGACCACGCCGTCGCCGAGTTCGGCCGCATCGACATCCTGGTCAACAACGCCGCCTACCAGATGGCCCAGCCGGACGGGATCTCCGCCATCACCACGGAACAGTTCGACCGGGTCGTGCGGACGAACCTGTACGGCATGTTCTGGCTCTGCAAGGAAGCCCTCCCCCACATGTCCGCCGGCGCCTGCATCATCAACACGACGTCCGTGCAGGCTTACAAGCCGAGCCCGCCGCTCCTCGACTACGCCATGACCAAGGGCGCCATCGTCACCTTCACCCAGGGCCTGGCCCAGATGCTCGCCCCGCAGGGAATCCGGGTCAATGCCGTGGCCCCCGGGCCCGTCTGGACCCCTCTGATCCCGTCGACCATGCCGGATCCCACCGAGTTCGGCAAGCAGAGCCCCTTGGGGCGGCCCGCGCAGCCGGCGGAGATGGCTCCCGCGTACGTGTTCCTCGCCTCCTCCAAGGCGAGTTACATCACCGCCGAGATCCTGAACGCGACCGGCGGGACACCGCTGCCCTGAGGCCTGTCGCGGCCGGTGCGCCCGTGCGCCCGAGGCCCTCACGCCCGCCATCAGGCCGCCGGTGCGGCCTCGGCTCCGGCGCCGGCGCCCAGACGCTCCAGAAGCGCCGCGCGGTGCAGCTCGGCGATCGGCGCGAGGAGGTCGGGGTGGCGCAGCAGGGTGGCCGCGTGGCGGTCGTCATCCCCGGGCTCGGTCAGGCGGCGGAAGGCGACCGCCACGGCGGCGGCGCGCTCCGTCGAGGTCAGGGCCTGTGCGGCAGTGGCCAGGGCCGGAGCGCCCAGCAGGCACGCCGCCCAGCTGACCACGACCTCGTCCACCCACGTGCGCCACGCGCGCTGCGACTGTTCCTCCTCCGGGAGGGCGAAGGCGTCGGCGGCATCGGCACCGGTGATCCAGTCGAGCCGGTCCGAGCCGCCCGGTCCCGACAGCGCGACGAGCTGCGCGTCCAGCTCCGTCGGATACCGCAGCCAGGCGGCGAGCGTGACGGCCTGGCGGGCCTGCGCCTCCACCAGGCCGCGCTGGAATGCACCGCCACCGGAGGGGTAGGCGCGGATCAGCCAGTGCGTTGTCGCCGCTATGAGCGGGGACAGAGAGAGGTCTGAGGGCACTGGCGACCATCCGGCAGGTTCGGGAGCGAGAACGCCACACTAACGGCCCAATCACCCGGATTGGAATGGGATGGTCCGAATAGTTGCGCATACCACCCGCCACCGATCGAGGAGGACACATCATGGGACACGGCGGTGACGTCATCGCAGAGCTGACCACCGACCACCAAGAGGTGGAGGACTTCTTCAAGGAAATCGAGGGACTGCCCTCCGGGGACTCCCGCAGGAAGGACTGCGCCGACAAGGTCACCATCGAGCTGGTCCGGCACTCCGTCGCCGAGGAGGCCTACCTGTATCCGGCCGTACGCGAGCACCTGCCCGACGGCGACGCCCTCGCGGACAAGGAGCTCGAAGACCACGCGGCGGCAGAGCGGATCATGAAGGACCTCGAGGGGTGCGACGCCGACGACCCGAAGTTCGACTCGCTGATCAACAAGCTGATGACCGAGATCCGCGAGCACATCGCCGAAGAGGAGGGCATCCTCTTCCCTCGAATGCGCGCCATGTGCTCGGCGGAAACGCTCTCCGAACTCGGTGACAAGGTGCGCACGGCCAAGAAGACCGCACCGACCCGCCCGCATCCGTCCGCCCCGGACAAGCCGCCGGCCAACAAGCTCCTCGCTCCCGGGGTCGGCCTCGTCGACCGCCTCCGCGACATGATGAGCGGACGCGGCAAGGACTGACTTCCGAGCGGCGTATCCCGGCGGCCCCGGCCCGCTCCGCAGGGAGCGGGCCGGGGCCGTTTCACCCCGGGAAGGTGACCTCGTCGGCCGTGCGGATGTCCGCCGCCATGTTGGTCTGCATCATCCGCAGGGCGGCGTCGGCCAGGTCCTGGTGGATGTGGGCGACCGCGTCCCGTACGACCGTCACGCGCAGGTGGCGGATGTGCGCGTCCAGGGCGGAGTAGAGCACGCACTGCTCCGTGACCTGTCCGCACAGGATCAGGTGGTCCACGTCCAGCTGCCCGAGCAGATAGGCGAGCGGTGTCTCGTAGAAGATGGAATGCCGCGCCTTGATGATGAAGAGCGAGTCGCCGTCGGGTGCGACGGGCTTCACCAGATCGGCGTGCGGGCCCGCCAAGGCCGTCTCCAGGATCTCGCCGTGGTGGGAGCGCCACTCTCCGAAGTTGTCGTTCACGTAGATGACCGGGCCGCCGCGGTGGCGGGCGCGGTCCAGCAGGGCCCGGACGCCGGGCAGGGCGTCGCGTACGGCGGGCAGCAGCAGCTCCGCATCCTCATGGTCATAGGTGTTGATCATGTCGATGACCACCAGCGCGCTGCGGGCCACCGCTACCAGCCCCGACCCGCCGGACGGCGCCCCGCCCGCCCCCCGGCCCGCGCGGCGCACTCGTCGCGGGGATCGCGGCGACCGCCTACGACCGTCATCCCACACCTCCGGGAGTCCGTGCCACGCACCGTCGGACCGACGCTGATCACCCGGCGCCTGCCCCGTTCCCGTCGCACCACACCCCGACGGTGACGGTTGGCACGCCGCCTGCTGGGCAGGCGCCTTCCGTGACACGCGGGCGCGCGTGCCGGACGGCCCGGGCCGCTGCCCGGGCCCGGCACCGGCCGCCGCTTGCGAAGATCGGAGCGTGAACCGTGCGGACTTCCACCCGGGACGTCTTCGGCGCATGCTGCTGGGTCAGTCTGATGGCCCGCGATCTCGACGCGGCGAAGGAGTTCTACGGCACGGTCCTGAACTGGGACTTCCGGCCGGCACGCCTGGGCGAGGCATTCGTCGTCGCCGAGCTGGAAGGCGTGCCCGTGGCGGGCATCGGCGCTCTGGCGACCCATCTGGCCGTGCCGGTGGCATGGACGGTGTACTTCGCCGTCGACGATGCCGACGTGGCGGTCGACCGGGTCCGCGAGCGCAGCGGCACCATCGCGGTCGGCCCGGTCTCCTTCACCTCCGGCGGCCGTGGAGCCCTGGTCGCCGACCGGGACGGCGCGGCCTTCGGAATCTGGGAGGGTCCGGTCTCAGCCGACTGGCGGATTGGCGCGGGCCAGGCCCCGGCCTGGCTGGAACTGCGTACCCGGGACGCCTTCGAAGCCGCGATCTTCTACGGCGAAGTACTGGAGTGGGCCACGGGCCGGCCCGGCTGCTGCGAGGTCTCCTACGAGGAAGACGAGGTCGTCCTGCGGGAGGCGGGCGAGCCCGTCGCCCGCCTGAACAGCGGCCCGGTCGACACCAGGGCCCCCGACCCGCACCTGCAGCCCCGCTGGCACGTCCACTTCCGCGTCCCCGACCTCGACAAGGCCGTCGAGACGGCGGAGGCCCACGGCGGCAGGGCCCTGACGCCCCTCGCCTCGAACGCGACGGAGCGCTGGATGACCCTGCGCGACCCCGACGGAGCGATCTTCACGCTGACGGCCGACCGCCCCGCCCGCTGACCCCCGACTGCTTACCGCGTCAGTCACGCAGGGTCTCCCTTCCCGCGATGACGTCGCGGGCCGCCTCGGTCACACTCTGCCCGCGCGCGAAGGCGTGGGCTCGCAGCCGGGCGAGGGCCTGCTGCGGATCCAGCTCGAGGAACACCATGAGCATCCCGGTCGCCTGGTGCACCTCCTCGTGACCGTTCTCGGCGGCGTCCAGCCAGCGTCCCGGCTCCCCGCCGGGAAGGTTGCCCAAGGCCAGGAAAGCGTCGGTGATGGCGTCCGCGGCCGGGAAGGCGAGGGCGCGGTCGCTCTCACTGAGGGGGCCGGGGTCGCGCCGGTAGAGGTCAAGGGTGCCCATCGCCAGGATGCCGGCGGGGCTCAGGGGCAGCGAGAACACGGCTCGTACTCCGAGTTCGACAGCCTGCTGGGCGAACACCGGCCAGCGCAGGGCGTCCGTCCCGGAGGTCAGGTCGGCGGCCAGCACCGGCGCCATGAGCTCCATGGCGCTGTGGGAGGGGCCGTCACCCAGCGTGTACTGCGCCTCGGCCAGCCGGCCGGCCGTCTCGTCGCTGGACCACCACAGCGCCCGGACGTCATCGCCGCCGGACAGCGATACAGACACCCCGGTGATGTCGAGGAGATCGACGCACGGCCTGCACAGACCCGCCACGGCGTTCCCGGCGCCCTCCGGCCCGCTCCCGGTCGCGGCGGCGGCCATGCTCAGGCGCCGAAGCGCCTCGTCGGTGTCGGAGCCCGGTGCCGACGGCACGTCGGCAAAGCCGTCGCCCTCGTCGGGCAAGGCGCTCATCCGCGCCACCTCCACACGGAGTAGTCGCCCATACCCGCAGTCTCCCACTCCTGGCCGACACTCCTGGCGACGCCGAACCATGCACGGACGCGCGCGAGGTGGACGCGGCGGACGCGCGGTAGCCGCCCGGTGGACCGGCCCGGCCCGCCGTCTCGCCCCGCCGTCGGAGCCCAGCCCTATCCCTCGGGTTCGAAGCCCCCTTCTTCTCCCCCGGTTTCGTCGGGCTCCTCGACGATGTGCACGGCGGCCTCCTCCGCCGAGGCCGCCCCGCCGTTCACGCCCACGTCCTGGGCCATGACGGAGATGTGGCGTGAGGGCCCCGTCTCCTCCGCAGGGGCCAGCCGTCCCGCGCGCACGGGGCCGGCCTGCGGGGCGTCGCTCTCGTCGGCGAACTCGTCCCAGGTTCCCTCGTCGTCCGGGCCGGGCTCGGGAACCTCGCGGGCGAGACGCTGGTCGAGGGTCTCCCCCGTGTGCCGTCCCTCGGCGGTCGTGGCCGGATCGTTGACGCCCAGCGGCCGCTCGGGCGGCGAGTACCCCGTGTCGAGGGTCTCGTCGAGCCCGGGCTCGTCCAGGGCGTTCTCCATGTCGGGCAGCGCCTCGGCCGGAACGTCGCCCTCGTGCGGTTGGTAGACCTCGTCGCCGTGGGACTCGGTGCCGCTCATGAAGCCTCCCCGGTTCAGAAGTCCACCACTATGGCGAAGACGAGGAAGAACAAGGCGCAGATCACCGCCAGCACGACGATGATCGCGAGAGGGCCTCGGACCCACCCCCGCTTCAGCGGCCGGTGAGGTCCGGCGCCGGTGGCGGTGCTCGCCTCTCCCGGCGGCGTCTCCCCGGGCGGAACTCCGCCGCCCGGTTCGAGTCCTGGTGTCACACGGGGATCGGGGTCCGGGTTGCTTTCCGGGATGTCTCTGGTCATACCTGGCGGCTCCCCGTGATCGGGGATGTCATGCATGCCCGGGGCCTTCTTCGGGCCTGGTCGGCGTATGCCGGCCCGGAGCCGGGGTAGGCGCGCCACAGGACCCAACCAACTCGAACCGGAAAGGCACATCGTCATGACCACGGCGCGAGACATCATGACTCCGGAACCGGAATGTATCGACGCTGAGTCGACTGTCCTCGAAGCGGCCAAGAAGATGGCACGCCTCGATGTCGGCGCGCTGCCGATCTGCGGTACCGATCACAAGCTGAAGGGGATGCTGACCGACCGGGACATCGTCACCAAGGTCCTCGCAGTCGGCAAGGACCCCGCGACGTGCAAGGCGGGCGAACTCTCCCAGGGCGAGGCCGTCACCATCGGCGCCGACGACGACGCCCAGGAGATCCTCCACACCATGGCCCAGCACAAGGTCCGGCGCCTGCCCGTGATCGACGGCCACGACCTCGTCGGGATCGTCTCCCAGGCCGACGTCGCCCGTGCGCTGCCGGACCCGAAGGTCGGCGACCTCCTCGAAGCCATTTCCAGCTGACCGGCGTTCTTCTGCGGCTGACTCGGCCGGACGTCTTGACGTCCGGCCGAGTCAGCCGCGTCCGGGCACGGAATCGTTGATCGGCCGAGGTCCGCTCGTCATCGGTAGCGGCGACACCAGCGGCTCAGCAGCGCGGCGGTGACGAGCAGGGTGGCCGGCCAGGTGACGGCGAAGGCAGTGATCCACGCGCCGGAGTCGGTGGCGACGGCCAGGGTGAGAAGCACCAGGCAGGCCGTGACGCACGCGGCGAGCAGCAGCCGCGCCGAGGAGGCCCGGACGGACCGCCAGAAGTGCGGATCCGGCCCGGTGCCGGTCTGCAGGGTGCGCAGTCTGCGCTCCATGAGCCGGTCCCGCCCCAGGGCCTGCTCGATCGCGTCCAGGCTCTGCCGTTCTCGCGGGGTCAGGGGCGGGGGATGCATGGCGGCCTCCCGGTCGGGCGGGCGTCAAGGGGCGCGGCGGGCCGCTCGGCGGCGCAGCCGGAGGGGCAGGACGTACCAGCACAGGGCGAACCACCCCATCACCGAGGCGACGAGGACCTGTGCAAGGGGCCGGGGAAGTACGACGTCCAGGATGAGGAGCAGAGTGCAGGCGATGGTCAGGGCGAGGAGCGCCATCCCGCACACCATCATGCGGCCGGCGGCTTCCACCACCTCGTCCTTCATCCGCAGGCCGGACAAACAGCGGTGGATGGCCACCGGTGCGATCAAGGCGGCCGTCGAGGAGGCGCCGAGCACGACGGTGACCACGTACAGGGCGCGGTCGAATGTCGTCAGCTCGTCGAACCGGGAGGTGAAGGCGATGCTGAGGAGGAAGCCGAAGAGGACCTGCACGCCGGTCTGAGCCACACGTGTTTCCTGGAGGATCTCGGCCCAGCGGCGGTTCACGCGCTCGCGGGCACTCTCCGGCGGCCCGTCCGCCGCCCCTTGCGGCCCGGGCTCCACCTCCCCCGTCGGCCCGGGACCTGCTGTCGCAGCAGAAGCGACTTTGTGTCGTGCGGCGGTGGTCATGGCGCGCCCTCCTCGATTCCTGCGCCTACCCGGCCGAAGTCCCGGTATTCGAACTTCTGCCCTGCGCCCGGGCCGGCTCGTACGAGCACCCGCCCGGGCGCCTACCTGTTTCGGACCCTCCGCCGCCGGGATCCCCTCTCTCCCTGACGCAGACGCGAGGTCAGTTGCCGAGGGCCTTCTTGAGCTGCTGCTTGTTCATCGTGGAGCGGCCCTCGACGCCGCGCTTCTTCGCCTCCTCGTACAGCTCGTCGCGCGTGCGTTCGGTAGAAGACCCGCCGCCTCCGCCTCCGCCACCGCCGGACTTCTGGCCCCCGCGCTGGGAAGGCGACTTGCCCTGGGTGGAACTACGGCTGGACGACTTCGACTCGCCGGACTGGGCCCGCTCCTTGTTCACCGTACGGGCCGCCATCTCCTTCGCGCGGCCTTCCGACATGCCGCGCTCCTCACCGGACTCCTTGATGTGTTCGTACTGGCGCTCACGCTTGCCGCCGGAACCTCGAGGCATTACAGATCTCCTTCACCATCGCTGGGGGTTGCACCCCTCATGCTGCGAGCCCGTACGCCCGCCCGCACGCCGACCACGTCCATCCGCGTGTGTGCACCGGGCCGGCGATGTGCCGGGGGGCAGGTGTCTGCGGCGGGGGCTCTGGTGCGCGCGTACCCACTCTCACCGGGGGTAGGCGACCCGTATGAACAGTTCGCGCCCTTTGGCTGTCATCACCGGCGCCTCGAGCGGAATCGGTCTCGAGCTGGCCCGGGAATTCGCCGCACAGGGCCACGACCTCGTGATAGCCGCCGAAGACGAGGCCATCCACGAGGCCGCCCTCCGGCTGGGTTCCCGCGGGGCCCGGGTCCGGGCAGTGCGAACGGATCTGGCCACCTACGACGGGGCCGAATCCCTCGTCCACGAGGTGCGCGCCGAGCACCGGCCGGTGAGCGCCCTGGTCCTCAACGCCGGTATCGGCCAGGGAGGTTCCTTCCTGGAGACGGAGCTGGCCGACTTGGGCCGGGTGATCGACCTCAACATCAGCTCGACCGTCCACCTGGCCCGCCGGCTGCTCCCGGACATGGCCGCCGGTGGCGGCGGCCGACTGCTCATCACTTCATCCGTCGCGGCGGAACTGCCCGGTCCGTTCCACGCCGTCTACAACGCCTCCAAGGCGTTCCTCCACTCCTTCGGTCTGGCTCTGCGCGCGGAGCTGGCGGACACCGGTGTATCGGTCACGGTGCTCCTCCCCGGAGCCACCGACACGCGCTTCTTCGTCCGGGCAGGCCTGCTCAACACGCGGCTCGGGCGGTCGAGGAAGGACGACCCGGAGCTGGTTGCCCGACAGGCGTACAAGGCCCTGATGGCCGGCCATGCCCAAGTGGTGGCCGGCTCGCTGCACACCCGCGCCCAAGAGCTGGCCACCCATGCCCTGCCGGCCCCCGCGAAGGCAGCTGTGCACCGACGCCTGGCCAAACCGGGCGGAAGCCGGAGCCATCTGTGAGCTCCGCGCGGACAGCGACCACGCGGCGGCGGATCCACGGCGTGATCACCGCCCGGGAGGGTAGAGGCAGGACTCGGGTGCGCGAGAGCCGTGCCCCAAGCCGTGGGAGGACCATGACATGGAGTGGGCTTCATGGACGACCGTCGCGGTCTTCGCCGGCCGGGGCGGAGTGTCCACGGTCGAGGCGGGGATCATCGATGGCGAGATCGATGTCCACACGACATGGGCGGCCGGCGAGGCCCATGTAGCGGTCCAATACCGCGGCGGGTCGCACTGGTTCACCCTCGCGGGCAGCCCCGTGCCCTGCCCGTCGGCCGACGCGAGCAGGGCGCTCCACGACGACGTGGTCGAAGCCGTGCGCGCCGGCGGCGCGGCAACCGTGCCGGACTGAACCCGTGCCACTGAGTCGGCCGGTGTCCGGGCATCGCCGATCGCGGCGCGAAGGGCCTGCTCCAGCCTGCTCCAGCACCGGGTGGGCGCCGTCTCGGTGGCTGCGCATGGCCAGGGCCGTCTGCGCCATGAGTGGGGGCGGCGTCCTGGCGTCCGCCGTACGGATCGCGTTCGCGAGGATGCGGCGGGCGGTCTCGGCGGTGCAGGGCCCCAGCGCCGTCACGGTCCCGGTCGCGCGACCGAGGGCGGCCGGGCCGGGAGCGTCCGGTGCGGCGTCCCCGCCGGGGTGCGGCGTCCCCGCCGGCCGGGGAAAGGTGGGGCGCTGGTGGGTGGGACATCCCCCTGGGGAGTGACGCTCCCCCGCCCTCGGGGCCGCGCGGGCGAATGGTGCCGGCAGCCCTCCCCGCTGCCCTGTCAGGGGCGCCGCCAGCGGTCGTCCTCCATGTGGGAGCCCGCCATCGGGCCCATCCGGAGCATGCCGCCGTCGACGGCCCAGGAAGCGCCGGTGACGTACGAAGCGCCCTCGCCGGCGAGGAACGCGATGACAGCGGCGACCTCGCGGGCGTCTCCGGGCCTGCCCAGCGGTACACCGGGCCGCGACTCGCGCCGGACGTCCCGGTCCTCCTGGCCGGTCATCGGGGTGGCGATCTCCCCCGGGGCCACGGAGTTGACCGTGATGCCGTGTTCGGCCAGCTCCAGGGCCATCACCTGGGTGAGCAGCCCCAGTCCGCCCTTCGCCGCGCAGTAGGGCCCGGCCCCGACGCGCGGCTGGTGTTCGTGCACGGAGGTGACGTTGACGATCCGCCCCCCGGCGCCTTGGGCGATCATGCGGCGTGCCGCGTGTTGGGAGCACAGGAGGGGCCCGACCAGGTCGACGTCGAGCACCTCGCGCACGGTGTCGAGGTCGAGGTCCAGGAACGGTGTGGCCGTCCCGGTACCCGCGTTGTTCACCAGCACGTCGATCCTGCCCAGCTCGTCCGCGAGGTGGTCGATCTCGTCCGCCGCGGCCGGCAGGCGGGTCAGGTCGAGCCGGGTGACGACGGCCCGCCGCCCGTGGCTGCGGACTTCGGCGGCGGTGTCCTGCGCACCCTTTTCGTCGGTGTGCCAGGTGATCCCGATGTCCATTCCGTCCGAGGCCAGCCGGACCGCGGTGGCCCGGCCGATACCGGAGTCCGCACCGGTGACCACTGCGGCCGTGGGCCTGCGTCCGCCGTCGTTGAAGCGGGTCATGGCAGCGCCTTTCTCCCGTGGGATGCCCGGCCCCCTGTCGAGGCCGCATCGCGCTGCTACCCGCCCGGGCCGCGGGAATGTCCCCGTGGTGTTTCCGGCAGGTGCGGACGGACGTCCCTCAGGGCGCAGCCGACATTTGACGCGCTGCTCCCACCGGCGTGGTCCGCCGTCCTCGTCCTCAGCCCGACCGGCACGGGTGGCCCTTCCTGCGGGCCCAGTGGATTCCCCGGGCCCGTGACCCGAGCGCCCGGCCCAGGAGTACCGACCGGACCTCCCCGTCTGTCGCCGCTCCCCCGGCGGAGCCGGCCCGGCCGGCCACACTGGCCGGGATCCTGGCGTCCGCCACCCGGGGCAAAGCCGCTCCACGGGTGCCGTCTGCTTCCGATGACCGCCACGTAGAGGGACCAGTCCCCCGCGTAGGCGGACACCTCACCCACCGGCCACGCGCCACGGGGGCCGTGGGTGAGGTCCAAGACGATCGACGACACGTTCCCGGGCAATGCCGACAGGGCGTCGCCGAGAGCACGGCTCCCGTGGGGCGATTCGTTCCCACCACAGAGGGTGACCACAGCCGTGTCCCCGAGAATCTGGACTCGCACGTGCAGTGCTCGCATCGCGGGCCTCTCCCGGAGGGGGTGGCAGCCCCGGGGCCGCGGCACACTCCGCGACCCAGCGCGCGACGGATGCCGCGCGACGTCCCGGGGTCCAAAGCCGTGAACAGCACCTGCGCGCGATGCTCAAGATCGTCCCGCGTCACAGCGGGCCTCTCGAAACCTCAAACCGGCAGAACCAGGCTGGTCAGTCCTCTCCACCCTCCCGCACGCCCGGCCCCGGCGACAGGCCTGCCCTGCGTACGGCGGCTGGATCAGGTGTGCAGGCGGCTGTTGGTGCCGTCGTGGCCGTCGGCGCTCTCGTCGTCGAACCAGTAGTCGCCGGCCGCGAGGTAGCGGAAGACGTGCGTGCTCGCGCCGGGCAGGGCGACGGTGACGGCCCGGCTGCCGTCCTTCCTCGTCCGCAGTTCATGGACGCCCGGCTGCCAGTCGTTGAAGTCACCGACGACGCTGACCGGCCCGGGCGGGGTGTCTGCCGGAAGGACGAAGGTGATCTCGGTGCGGTCCTTGCGTCGCTTGCGTTCGAGCACGGAAGCCTCCTGTCGGTGGTGCGGGTCGGGACTCATCCTGCTGCCCGGACACGTCCGCCGCACGGCGGCGCAGCGGCGGAACACCCGACGGGGTGCGAGCGGCACTCTTACGCACCAGACCCGGCCTGTGCCGGGGTTTCGAGTCCCCTCGGAAGGTACGCGCGGAGCATGGGCGTCACCGGGCCGGGCGAATTCGGCCGCTGGCCCACCGCCGGTCCCGCCCCGCTGCTGGACAACGACTCGTACGAGGACACCGCCGACGCCCTGGTCGCCTCCGGCATCCTCATGGACCGGCGGATGATCTACTGGTTCGCCCGACCCTCCGAGCACCACCCCACCGTGGAGTTCCGGGTCGCGGACACAACGCCGACCTCACCACTCGCGCGTGAGCCTGCACGGGCTGGCAGGCCAGGCCTCCGTTCGTGGAGGGGCCGGTGTCTGGTGGGGCCGTGAGCGGGTACACGCACCACGAGTCACAGCGGCCGGAGGAGGTGGGTCTGGTCATGGACGGAACCGGACTGTCACGTCAGGAACAGCTGATCCTGACCGCGATCGAACGCGAACTGTGCGGGGACCAGCAGCTCGATCGCAGACTGCGAACCATGGCCCGCCGGTCCATGCCGCTGGCCGCCACCCGCGGCCTGCTGCGCCGTGTCCCCCTCGGCGGAACCGTCGGCGTGCTGGTGCTGCTCTCCGTGGCCCTGTTCCACCCGGCCGAGGCCAGCTCGTCACCCGCGCTGATCTGGGCCTTCGCCGCCGTGTGGGCGTGCACTCTCTTCGCGATGGTCCTTCTTGTGCGCCGTTGGTGCCGTGGGCACCGACGGCAGGAGCAGGGGCCTCATCGCGGCACGGCCGAGTAGCGGCCCTCAGTAGCGTTCCCGCGTTCCTCTCGCGTCCGGACAGAACGGAGCCCGCCATGATCCGTACGCATACGGGGCAGCCGACCCATCCCTTCCCGCCGGGCCCGTCGCCGTACCCGGCGCCGCCCACGCACCCCTTCCCCGTCGACCCCCACTCGCCGGAGCCCAAGCCGCCACCCCCGGAGCCCGAGCCGGGACCGGGACGGGAACCAGGGCCGCAGCCCGCACCCCAGCCATCGCCGTAACGCGGGGCCGGGGCAGGGTCCGGGGCCCGCTCATACCCGCAAGGGGGCTGAGCGCTGGGGGTGCCGTTCGCGGTCAGCGGCCGTCCGTTCCACGGTCCTCCCGGCGCCTGCGGCGGCGTCGGCCGAGGGCTCCCGCCAAGCCGATCAAACCGCCTGTGAGCGCGCCGGACACGAGGATCCGCAGCAGGTCTTCCATCGAATACTCCCCCTCTGGGCCAGTTCACCGTTGCTCAGTCCGCGCGGAGGCGTTCCTGTGCCTGGGTGCTGATCACCTACGAACGGGGACCCTATCGACGTGCCGACGGCCTGGCTTGGACAAATTTGACCTCGCCTCTCACAGGGCGAGGGCCCCCTCCGCCACACGGGCCGCGGCCATCTGGCCGGGAGTGGCCCCGGCCAGGGCACGGAACTCGCGGTTGAGGTGAGCCTGGTCGTAAAAGCCACAGGCAGCAGTCACTTCGGTGAGATGCGCCCCCTCCCGGGTGAGCAGCCTCACCGCCCGGTGGAAGCGCAGCACCCGGGCGGACATCTTGGGCGTCAGGCCGACCTGTTCGGTGAACCGGCGGACCAAATAGCCCTGGCTCCAGCCCACTTCGGCCGCGATCCGGCCGACCGGGAGCGCCCCGCCGGCGCGGGACAGCAGTCGCCAGGCGTGGCTCACCTCGGGCGCGGGAGCCGGGCCGCGCTCGAACCGGGCCGACAACGCGATGTCCAGCAGGTCGAACCGGGCTCCCCAGTCGCTGGTGGCTGCCAGCTGGTCGGCCAGTACTCCGGCCCCGGGTCCAAGGGCGTCGCAAAGCCCGACGACCACGTTTCGCGGGCGTACCGCTGGAGCGGGGCCCCCGGGCTTACGCGGCCAGCGGCGCGGTGGACATCCCGGCGCCCTCCCGCAGGCCCGTCAGGAACGCCTCCACGGCCTGGAGGGCCGTGTGGCGGGGCTGCCAGCCCAGCTCGGTGCGGGCCCGCGAGGCGTCCATCAACGGCAGGCGCAGCACGGCGTCGAACAGATCGGGAGAGGCGGGGACCAAGTGGAGCCGCCAGGCGGCGGCCAGTGCCGCCCGCACGGGCGCTGTCGGCAGGGACAGCCGGCGGGCTTGTAGAAGGCCGGCCAGGGCCTCGGCGTCGATCGGCGGGTCGGCTGCCAGGTTGAAGGGCCCGCGCACGTCCCGGGTGACGGCAGCCAGGTAGGCGGCGGCGGCGTCGTCCGTGTGCAGGGCCTGGAAGCGCAGGCCGGCCAGGTCGGGGACCGCCGGGATCAGCCCGGGTCGCACGAGTCGGCCGGGAAGCAATCGGCCTCCGAAGATCCTTCGCTGTTCGGAGGCGGAAGTGCGTTTGAACAGGAAGGCCGGGCGCATCCGGACGATGCGGACGTCGGCGTGGGACTGCTCGAAGGCGTCGAGGACACGCTCCAGGTAGGCCTTCTCACGGGTGTACGCGGCCTGGGGCCATCCGTGGGTGGGCCAGGACTCGTCGACCGCGGTGTCCTTCGGGCCGGGTGAATACGCGCCGACGGAAGAGGCGTGGACCAGCACGGGTACGCCTGCGGCGGCCACCGCTTCGAAGACCCGCACACTGCCCAGGACGTTGGTCTGCCAGGTCTGGGCCGGGTCGTGGGTCGGCTGGAACTTCCACGCGAGGTGGATCACCGCATCTGCTCCGGCGAACAGGGGCACCAGGTCGGGGCCGTCCGGTTCGATGTCCGCGGTTTCCCAGGCCGTCTTGGCGGGGCTCCAGTCGGGAGCCCGGCGGGCGATGCCGAGGACAGAGGCCACGGCCGGGCTGTCGGCGCACGCCTGCACCACGCTGGTGCCGACGTTCCCGGTGGCCCCGACGACCACGACCCGTAGGCCGTCATCGCCGGGCTGCGGGGAGGCGGGGCGGTTCATGACTCGGTCCTTTCGCGTCGGGTGCGCACGCACCGGTGCCCGCGGAGGCATGGGGGCGCCTACGCCTACTCGGACTGCTCCTCACCGTGCTTTCCCCGCTTGCCGTGCTTGGCCGCGCGGCGCTGTGCTTCGGTGTTGGGGCTGAGGGCGTCACCGGAGCTCCCGTCCTGTGAGCCGGGCATGACCGCGTCCTCCGCCTCGCGGCGCGCTTCGCGGTCACCGCTTTCCCCGGGCGCCTTGGAGGGAGGAGTCGGCTTGCGGTGTTCCTGCTCGTTCATGACGTGCTTCCTCTCGTTCCGGGACCACCTTGCGCACCAGGGGCGGCTACCCGCCTGCCCGGATGTCACTCGTCCGCGTGCGTTCCCGGGAGATCAGTGGGGCGCACGTGCGGGCACGTCCTCGTCGAAGGTGGCTTGGCAGCAGGGGAAGGGCGGCACATCGCACAGTTCCAGAAGCCTCAACAACTGGTGGCTGGGCGCCGCCAACCGCAGGAGGTGCCCCGATTCCGCCGCCCGGCGCCGGGCACTGAGGAGTGTGGCGAGGCCGGCCGAATCACAGAAGGACGAGTGCATCAGATCGATGATGATGTCGGCGTGCTCCGGCGCCTGGGACACGGCTTCGAGCAGAGCGGTCCGCAACTCGCCCACATGCTCGATGTCCATGTCCCCGCTGACGCGGACCACGTGTCTTCGAGGGACGACCGGGCCGGGGTCCGTGTCCGTCTCCACCCTCGGCTTCTCCCTGGATGGGGTAACCATGGGGCACCTCCTCGTATGAGTAGCGCCTGCCCCGCGATGACCACCGCATGCCTGCGGGGGCGGTGAGTGAAGTCCACCGGCGCAAGCGAGCCGGGACGACCACGCGGTGGGGCCCGGGCATGTGCACGACGCGGAATACGGGGTAGGCGAGGGGCATGATCGCTTCCCATCAGCTCCTGGCTGCCGCGTATTCCCCGTCCCTCTTCCTGATCGTGGCGGGCGTGGTCGTGGCTGCCCTCTTGATCGCGGCGTTCTGGTACGGCACTCGACGCGCCGCGGCCCGTAAGGATCCCGGCGCGCAGCCGTCGGACCAGAGCCCTCCTGCCCGAGCCCGTCAGGAGTCCTGGCAGACGCCCGGCGACGCGGACCCGCCCCGGCGCCCTTGACCGGGGGCAGCCAGGCACACGAACCAGACGGCGCGCGCCGGGGCGGTTCGACGACCTTACCGAGCCTCCTTGCGCTTCCACCCCCGAGCCGTGAGCATCCCCGGGACAGCGCGGTGCACTGGGGTGAGTCCAGGTAGCGCACGGCCTCGTCGATCCGGGCGTCGTCCGTCCGCCGTCCGACGGAGGCTCTGCGCCGGTCATGTGGCCATCGTGGCAAGCAAACGCGGAATCCGCCTCGGCTCGGCCGGGGTCACGCAGGGCCGAGTGCCGCCGCGCCGAAGGGCACGTCCGCCGTCCGGTTGAGGAAGTGGAAGCCGGGGCGGGGATGCATGAGGAAGTCGTGGTGCGAGATGTTCCAGGCATAGGCGCCCGCCAGCCCGAAGGCCACCCGGTCACCCGCCCGCAGCCCTGCTGCCGGGACGTGCCGGGCGAGGAGGTCCTTGGGTGTGCACAGCTGGCCCGTCAGGGTGACCCGGCCGCCGCCGGCTGCCGGTCGCGGCCAGGGGTGGGGCCAGGTGTCCACGGGCAGGACGGAGCAGGGCTGGTCGTGGCCCTTGGTCGCCGGGGTGCGCAGATGGTGGGTGCCGCCGCGGACGACGGCGAACTCCTCGCCGTGGCTGCGCTTGATGTCCAGGACCTCCGTCGCGTACCAGCCGCAGTACGCGGTCAGGGCGCGGCCCGGTTCGATGCGCAGGGTCAGGCCGGGGTGTGCGGCGGTGAGGCGGGCGAGACCCGCGCCGTACGCGACCCAGTCGAAGCGGTCCTCGGGGGCGCCGTAGTCGACGTTCATGCCGCCGCCGACGTTGACCTCCGCGAGGCGGATCCGGTGGCGTGCGGCCAGTGCGGCGGCCCAGGCCACCACGGACTCGGCCACGGCCAGCTGCTCGGCGGCATCGAGACCGCTGGCCAGGTGGGCGTGGACGCCGCGTAGTTCGAGGCGCGGGCAGGTGCCGTCGGTCAGGAGGTGGACGGCGGCGTCCGCTTCGGCGGGGTCGAGGCCGAAGGGGGTGGGGCGGCCGCCCATGGCCAGTGAGCTGCCCGCGAGCGAGGCGGTGGACAGGGGCAGGTTGAAGCGGAGCAGGACACCCACGCGCGTGTCGGGGGCGGTCCGGGTCGCCAGCTCGGCCAGCACGCGCAGTTCGTGGACGCTCTCGACGTGGAAGCGCGTCACGCCCTGTTCGAGCGCGGCGGTGATCTCGGCCGGCGTCTTGCCGGGGCCGCCGAAGGCCAGCGGGCGGCCCGGGACGGCCTTGCCGACGTGTGCGAGTTCGCCGCCCGAGGAGACCTCGTACCCGTCGACGTACGGGCCGAGCGCGGCGACGATCTCCGGCTCCGGGTTGGCCTTGGCGGCGTAGTACAGCTCGACGCGCTCGGGGAGGGCCGCCCGTACCGACGCGGCGTGCTCGCGCAACGCGGCCAGGTCGTAGAGGTAGGCGGGAAGTTCGGTGGCGGGCAGGGCCTGGATCCGGTCGCGTACCGAGGGGGTGGGTGCGGTCATCGGGCGCTCCAGGTGGTCTCGTCGTAAGCCGCTTCCGCCGGCACGTCCTCGGCGAAAGGGGAGGGCAGCCGCACGTAGCCGGCCTCGCGGTCGGCCTTGCGCTCCCAGCGGGTGAGCAGGTTCGCCTTGGCCGGCAGCGGCACCCCGGCGAGCAGTGCGGCGAGCCGGGGCGGGCAGCCGTTGCGGTCGGCGTACGTCTGGAGGGTGGCGCGGACCTGCGCCCACAGCGCGGCCTCGGTCCGCGGGTGCAGATCGGCGAGCGCGGCGAGCATCTCGGCGACGTGGTTGACCAGCAGGCAGTAGACCACCCGGTCCCAGCCGCGCTCCGCGTCGTACGTCATGGGGCCGGCGACTTCGGCGGGCAGCGCGGCCAGGGCGGCAGCGTGGCGCTCGGGCAGGAGCTTGGTGCCCTCCAGGTCGCGGAAGAGCACCTGGGCCGGCATGCCGTCGTCGTCGACGCAGACGATGACGTTCTGCAGATGCGGTTCCAGGACGAGGCCGTGGTCGAAGTAGGCGGCCAGCACCGGGGGGACGAGCAGCTTGAGGTACGCCGTCCACCAGTCGAGGGCGGTCTGCGGCCCCGCCCCGTCGAGGAGGCGCGAGAGGTGGGCGGGGCCGGTCGGGTACTCGTCGGCGACGGCGGCCGCGAGCAGCGGGGTCGTGCCGGGCAGGAGCTGGCGGGACAGGCCCTCGCGGACGATCACGCCGAAGCCCTCCAGCAGCGCGCGGTCGGGGGTCCCGTCGGGGCCGGGCAGGGCGAGGCTGCGGTAGGCGGGCTCGCGGAGCATGGCGCTGCCGGGGAAGCGGTCCGCCAGGTCGGTCAGCGCGGGCTCCAGCATGCGGGTCAGGGCCACGGCGCCCGACAGCTCGTAACTGGCGTTCTTGCGGAGGCAGTTGGTGATGCGGACGTTGAGGCTGAACTTCAGGAAGGTCTCACCGTCGTACAGCGTGCGCACGGACGCGGTGGCGGCGAACGGCTTTCCGAGCGGCCCCAGGTCCAGCACGTCGCCCCGGTCGAGGGCGTCCCGCAGCGCGGGGTGCCCGCGCAGCATCTCGTACTGCCAGGGGTGCGCGGGCAGCAGCCGGTAGCCCTCCGGGATGTCGGCGCGTACGCGGTCGAGCGGTTCGGTCGCGCCGTCCTCGGCGGTCTCCTCGGCGATCAGATCGGCGCGTACGGCGAGGTGGTGCAGCGGGAAGGAGGCCCCGGCCTCGGGGGCGTACGCCTGCCAGGACCCGGCGTCACCGGTACGGGCCTTCGGGGTGGGGTGGAAGCGGTGGCCGAAGAGCAGGGACTGCTCGGAGGCGATGTACGCGGCGGGCCCGTCTTCCTCCGCCGAGGCCCGGGCGGTCGTGCGGGCGCGCGCGGCGAGGCTCGCGGCGACGGCCTCGTGCCCGGAGGCGACCTGGTGGAGGAACTCGTCGTTGCGCACGCCCGTCCGCAGCGACAACTCGTCCTGGGTGTACTCGGCCAGGCGCCGCCAGTCGATCTGCGCCCAGACGGCGCCGCGCTGCTCCAGCACCGGGCCGGTGAACCGGTGGGCGCCCAGCAGGGACGTACGGCGCAGGGCGACGCGCAGCAGCACGCCGCGGCGGGGCAGGCGCAGCAGCAGATGGGCGCCGGTGACGGTGCTCTGCTGCTCCGGGCCGGACACTTCGCGCAGCAGGCAGTTGAGGAGGGTGTGGGCGACGACGTCATCTGCGCTCGGCAGCCCCGCAGGGGAGGCGGCCGCGGGAGCGGCGGTGGCGAGCGACTTGTTCAGCGGGGGCATCAACGGCTCCAGCGGGTACGGAGGGCGCGGCGACTGCCGGCAGAAGAGGGAAGGGCGAGGACGCATCCGGCGGCCACGGCGACCACGGCGCCGGTGAGCACGGGTGCGGCCGGACCGAAGTGGCTGGTGCCCACGGCGGCGGCGATGCCGGCGACGACCGCGCCCGCTTTGGAGAAGAACTCCAGCGATCCGAACATCCCGCCGGGCTCGCGGCCCTTGGCGCAGTCGGCCGCCAGCACGGACAGGCAGACGAGGCCGAGGGTCAGGCCGGCACCGAGCAGCACGCGTACGGCGGTGAGGGTGGCCAGGCTGTCCGCGACGCCGTGCCCGGCCAGGCCCAGCGCGATGCAGGTGAAGCCCAGCGCGAGACCGAGCCGCGGGCGGCGGTGGAAGGCGGCGTGCACCTTCATCGCGGTCAGCAGGTAGCAGAGGTGCGGAAGGGCGAAGAACACGCCGGAGAGGACCGGGGAGGTGCCGGGTATGCGCTCGTCGATCAGCCGGATCAGGTACGGGAAGGAGATGACGGTGGAGAAGACGAAGGCGAACTCCAGCGCGTAGAGGGCCCGCAGCCGCGCAGGGGGCTCTGCGGCCGTCCGGGACGCGGCCGGACCCGGTCCGTCGTGCACCGTCGTGCCCGGTCGCGTCGCCTCCGGTCTCGCCGTGCGCGACTCCGGGAGAGCGGCGATCAGCAGGGCCGCGGTCAGCGGCAGGACGGCCAGCAGGGCGTACTGGCGGTGCGGGGACAGCCAGGGCGACAGCGTGCCGACGACCACGGGGGCGAAGACCAGGGCCGCCCGCGCGGCGCCCTGCATCAGCGTGAGCGCCTTGGACAGCTCGGAGCCCTCCAGCGCCGCGCCGAGGTAGCCGTTGGACGCGGCGAACGTGCCGCCGAGGATGCCCTGGAGGACCAGCGCCGCGGTGAAGGCGGCGAGGGAGTCGGCCCAGCCGGCGAGGAGGAACGACACGGCGAGTCCGAGCTGGGCGCGCAGCAGCAGCCGCTTGCGGCCGAACCGGTCGGCGAGCCGTCCCCAGAGCGGAGCCCCGAGCGCGGCGAAAACGGTCGGGACGATGTACAGCACTCCCGCCCAGCGGGCCGTGGCGTCGCCGAGCCCGGGAAGGATCTCCGTGAGGTACGGGGGCAGGCCGAGGGCGGCGAAGGACGCGACGAAGTAGCACCCGGCGACGGCGTGGACCTGCGGGCGCCCCAGCGTCGGGCGCGGCGGGGTCGCCGGAACCGGCATCGCCCTCGGTCCGCTCTCGTGGGCAGCGGTGACACTCATTTCGGGTCCCTCACTCTCCGCAGGTAGTTCGGGCCGGTGGTGTAGTGCTTGTTGATGTCCGCCGCGCCCGAGCGCTCCTTGGTGAGCAGGGTTCCGGCGGTGATCATCGCCTTCACCGGCAGCTCGTGGGCATCCAGCACCGCGGCGCGCAGGACCGCGCCGGGTTCTCCCGGACCGGTGCCGAGCCGTTCGACGGCTTCGGCCAGCCGGTCGCGTACGAGCCCGGTCAGCGTCCGCAGCGGCGCGCGGCCGTGCCGGGCCAGCCCGAAGGCGTACGCCCCCGCGCACAGGTGGAGGGTGATCGTGGTGAACAGGTCGGTGACGGCCCGGTCGTCCTCGCCGAAGATCCGGGCGTCGTCGAACGCGGCCGGGTCGGGGGCGTCGCCGCCGAGCGCCTCCCGCATACGGCGGATGTTGACGCGGGGGCCGTCGTTGTCCTTGAGCAGCAGCCGCAGGCGGGTGCCGCCGTCCGGCGGCCGGTCGAACACCAGGGAGACGTTCTGCTGGTGGGACTCCAGGGCCATGCCGTAGCCGAAGAGCGTGGTCTGCCAGTCGAAGAGCAGCGTGAGGCAGGCGTCGAGCAGGGCGACCGGGTCGCCGCCGTAGAACCGCTCGGCGAGCCGGTCGATCAGCAGCCGGCCCCCGGGCGCCTCGCTCAGCAGCGCGGCCATGGGCAGGATCACGGCGTGATCGAGGCCGGCGGGGTAGCGGCGGCACAGCACGGCGAGGAGTTCGTGTCCCGCGTGGGCGTAGACCGTCTCGTCGGCGAGCAGGACCGTGTCCGTGAAGCGCGGCTCTCGGGCGATCACCGTCTCCAGCAGGCGCTGGCCGGCCGCACCGTCCACGAGGGTGCCGGGCTTGATGGTCCGGCGGTTGCGCAGCCCCAGGGTGGCGGTGGCGAGCGGCAGTTTGAGGTGCAGGGCCGGATCGGCGGTGAGCGCGACCGTACGCATCGACAGGGTCGGCACGGCTTCCAGGTACGGACGGCCGGCGAGGACCGCCTCGCCCTCCAGGCCGGCGGCGCGCAGGGCCTCCCGCAGCGGGGCGCCCACCGTGAGCGGGTGCACGGGGAGCGCGAGGTGGCTGCCGGACAGCTCTGCCAGGCCCAGGTCGGCCGGGGAGGGCCAGTGCTCGGGCAGCGGCGCGGCGCCGCCCCGCACGGTGAGCGCGTGCCGGGGCACGGCGAGCCAGCGCAGGCCGAAGCGCGGGTGGAACTCCGGGGCGTACGAGCGCAGCTGATCGTCGTCCAGCGCGGAGCGGCCGCGGGCCGTGGGGTAGACGGGGTGGTCCAGGCGGGCGGCGAGCGTGTCGTGGGCAAGGCCCGCGGCGAGGCCGGTCCAGTCGGCGGCATCGGTGCCGTAGCGGGCCGTCAGGGCGTCGGCGACCTCCGCGGCGGTGCGGTCGTGCAGCCGCATGGTCGCGAGGGTCTGGCGGCACTCTTCGGCGAAGGCGTCGAAGCCGGCCCGGTCGGCGGGGTCGGCGAGCGCGCTCAGTGCGCCGAGCACGGCCTCGCAGCCGGTGAGCTCCGCGGCATCCGTACCGTCCGTACCGTCCGTACCGTCCGTACCGTCCGTACCGTCCGTACCGTCCGTACCGTCCGTACCGTCCGTACCGTCCGTGCCGTGCGACTTCCGTACGAGCAGCGGGAGTCGGGCGGCGTACCGGCTCTGGAACCCGTCCTCGACGACCGGCAGCAGGAGAGCGGCGCCGTCACCGCCGTCGGCGAGCCTCAGCCATGTGCCGTCCGGCCGCTCGACGACGGTGGAACGGGTACGCAGGCCGACGACGTCCTCACGCAGGAACGTGCTCAAGACCCGTAGGAGCAGGGCCGCTTCAGCAGGGTCGGCGGCGGTGGCGGCGATGGCGCCGGGCGCGGAGCCCGCCACCGGATCGAGCGTGGGCGCCTGCGTCACGGAGTGATCTCCCAGCGCTGAGCGGCGAGGAAGCCGGCGGCGACACGGTCGACGGTCCCCTGGTCCGTGCCGGTGGCCCGCAGGACGCCGAGGTAGTCCCGGTTGGTGTGGTGCAGCTGGTGCGTCTCGCCCACCTCGCGCAGGGGCCGGTACGTGAGCCGCACGCCGTCCACGACCAGATCGGCGGCGGCGGGCGCGGCCGTCAGCGTGCCCGCGCGCTCGGCGCACGGGTACTCCAGCCGGGCCGCGCCGTCGTCGCGGGCACCCAGGTCCGCGGGCAGCGGCTCTCCGAGGTGGGTCCGCAGGACGAGCTCGAAGAGCGGGATCCCGAGCAGCTGCGCCAGCAGCAGATCGCACTGGTCGCCGATGGCCCGGTAGTTGACCTCGATGATGCGGGCGCTGCCCTCGTGCACCGCGAACTCGGTGTGGCAGATGCCGAAGCCGATGCCGAGGGCGTCGAGCTGGGCGAGGACCTGCGCGACGACCGGTGCGGGATGCGCCCGGACGAAGGTCATCCGCTCCTCGATGAAGTAGGGCGGGGCGGAGAGTTCGGTGTGGAATCCGCCCAGGACGTGGCGGGTGCTGCCGTCTCCGAGCGTCTCCAGCGTGTACAGCTCACCGGCGAGGTATTCCTCGACGACGAGTGCCGCCCCGGGCCGCCGCGCCTGGATCTCCTTGCAGCGCAGCACCAGTTCCTCGGGCCCCTCGACGAGGACCACGTCCTCGCTGGCCACTCCCTCGCGCGGCTTGACCACGCACGGGTAGGGCACGTCGGACCGGGTCAGCTCGGCGGCGTCGTCCCCCGCGGCGAGTTCGGTGGACCACACGGAGTCGGCGCCGGTCGCGGTGAGGTGGCGGCGCATGTGCGCCTTGTCCTTTGTACGCAGCGCGGCCTGCCAGCTCTTGGCCGGGAGGCCGAAGTACTCGGCGGCCAGGGCGGCCTGCGTCTGCAGGTGATCGCTGTTGGCGAACACGGCGTCAGGCGCGTGGTGGGTCGATATCCGGGTGATGACGGCGCGGAAGTCGCGTACGTCGCAGTGCAGGACCTCGATGTCCGGGTACGTCCGGCGGTGGGCCTCGGGCTCGTCCGTGAGCAGGGTGACCGCGAGACCGAGCCGGGCGGCGGCGGGGAGGAAGCCTTCGGTCACCGAGTCGGTGGGGTTGAGGGCGAGCAGGTACAACCGCATGGGCGGTGACCCCTTCCGAGTCGAGGAGGTGGCGAGCGGCAAAGCCACTGGTCGGCGGCAGGTCGCCGACAGCTGAAAAGATCCGTTGACAGACTTAGGTTAGGCAACCCTTAGCCAATAACTCAAGCCCTGTCTCACCCTTTTGACGCAGCCTCGATTGATCACATCTGATCACAGAAGTTAAGGTAAGGCTTACCTGCCCTTCCCGTTCTTCCTGTTCTTGGTGTCTCGATTCGGCACCGCCCGCACCTGAGGGAACACCGATGACCACGACCCTGGACGCCGCCGCGGCCGGTGCCGCCGTGAGCGCGGCCCGCGCTCTCGCCTCCCTCTACCTGCGCCTCGCGGGGTCGTGCGAGGCGCTGAGCCTGCGGGTCGCGGGCGCCGACGGCACGCCGCCGGCGGCGGCGGGAACGACGGGGACGGGAACGGCGCTGACGGGAACGACGGTGACCGGAGCGGACTTGGCGCAGCGGCCAGAGCCGCTGGATGCCTTCGTCGACGCCGAGTCGGCCCGCATCCGGGAGCGGCACGGGCACACCCCGCGCAGGGATGTCGCAGCCTCCCGCGCCCTGCACGACTACCTCTGGTCCGTCAGTCTGCTGATGAGCGGCGCCTGGTACCTGGAGCGGCGCGTTCCGCGCATCCGCCCTTCGGAGATCCGACTGGACCTCGCCACGGGCGTGTTCGAGGTCACCGCCGGCTCCGGATTCGCCTGCCTGCCGGATGACCCGGCGGCGGCCTCACCGTCGTCCGGCATCCGCGTGGTCGGCGACGAGGAGGCGCTGCGCGCGGAGTTGCGGGCCGCCGTCGTCGACCACATGCGTCCGCTGCTGACAGCGATCGGCCCCTGCGCCCGGCGCGGGCCGCGCGCCCTGTGGGGCATGGCGGCGGACGACCTGGTCTCCGGTATCTGGTACCTCGGGCGCATGCTCGGGCAGGAGGAGCGGGCCGTGAGCGCCGCGACCGATCTGCTTCCGACGGCCATGGCGCCGTTTCCCGGGGGCGCGGACTTCCGCCGGCTGTCGGGCCGGGAGGGACGGCGGTACCCGACCCGCACGCGGCTCGGGTGTTGCCTCTACTACGCGCTCGACGCGGCCCTGCCGTGCGGCACGTGCCCGCGCACCTGTGACGCGGAGCGGCTGCGGCGGCTGGAAGACGGGGGATGACTCCTCGCCCACCGCGAAAGCCCCGGGGAACGAGCGCGGGCCGGCACCGCAGGCGTACGGGTTCGTACGCCTGCGGTGCCGGCCCGGACGGGACGGGTCAGCCGCGGGTCACTTGGCGGGGTCGACCTTGAAGGTCTTCGCCAGGTCGTCGAGGACCATGTCGGCGCCCTGAAGGGAGACGGAGGTCATCCAGGTGGCGTCGTCGACCTCGTGGACGTTGCCCTTCTGCACCGCGTTCAGGCGCTGCCACAGCGGGTTGGCCGTGAACTTCTTCTTGCGCTCCTCGCCACCCGAGAAGGTCGTCAGGAAGATGTGGTCGGCGTCGGCCTGCTGGATCTGCTCTTCGCTGATCTCGATGTTGAACTTCTCGGTGTCGCGCTGGTTCTCCGGCCGGGTCAGGCCCATGTCCGCCAGGATGATGCCGCTGAAGGTCTTGGGCAGGTAGATCCGGGTGGGGCCGTCGACGAATCGCGTGACGGAGAGGGTCGGCTTGCCGCCGTCGCCGCTGCCGCCGCCCTGGGCGTTGATGGCGTCACCGATCTTCTTGGCGCGGGTCTCGTACGCCGTCAGCTTGGCCTTGGCCTTCTCCTCCTGGCCGAGCGCCTGGCCGAGGAAGGTGATGTTCTCCTTCCAGATCGGGCCGGTCGTCTTGACGAAGACGGTCGGCGCGATCTTGCTCAGCTGGTCGTACAGGTCCGCGTGGCGGACGGTCGCCGAGACGATGAGGTCCGGCTTGAGGGCGGCGATCGCCTCGAGGTTCGGGCTGTCGAGCGGGCCGACGTCCTTGGTCTCCTTCACCGCGTCACCGAGGTACGCCGGGAAGCCCTTCTGGTCGCGGTAGGAGCCGATGCCGCCGACCAGCGGGGTGTCCAGTGCGACGACGGCCTCGACCAGGCTGTTGTCCAGCGCCACGACCCGCTTGGGCTTGGTCTTGACCTCGGTGGCACCCTTGTCGTGGGTGATGGTGCGGGGGAAGCCGGAGTCGGCCGCGGCGGGCTTGTCCGAGGCGTCCGAGGCGGCCTTGCCGTCACCACTGCCGCCGCCGCAGGCTGCCAGCGAGAAGGCCAGGGCTGCCGTGAGGGCGGCTGCGGCGATCCGGCCGGGCCGGCGGCGCTGAGCAAAGGTGTTCATCGGGTTTCTCCAAATGAGAGGGCAGTACAGAGGGTGAAACTTAGGCAAGGCTTACCTGTGGAGTGCTGTGAGAATAGCGGCTCTCCGTGGCCGGATCCACCCCGGGGGTGAGCACCACATTCGGTTAGGCATCCCTTACCTTTGTGAGCGTGACCCTCAAGCCCGTCGACGCAGGGGTGGCCGTCGCAGCCCACCGCCCCGCTCCACCTCCCCCCGCACCGCGGCGCATTGCCACCCGCGCCGCCGTGACGGCGGTTCTCCTCACCGCCGTTCTCGCCGCCGTCTGCGCCTCGCTCGCCATCGGCACCAAGGCCGTACCGCTCTCCGACGTGCTCACCGCGATAGGCGGCGGCACCGAGGGGGACGCCGTGGTGATCCGCGAACTGCGCATGCCGCGCACCTTCCTCGGCCTGCTCGTCGGCCTTTCACTGGGGGCGGCCGGAGCGGTCGCCCAGGACATCACCCGTAATCCGCTGGGCGATCCGGGCCTGATCGGCATCAGCGCCGGCGGCGCCTTCGCCGTCGCCGCGAGCATCGGAGCCCTGGGTCTGACGAGCCCGTACGAGTACATCTGGTTCGCGTTCCTCGGCGCCGCACTGGCCGGAATGCTCGCCTACGCCGTGGGCGGGACCGGATACGGCGGCGCCACCCCGGCCAAACTCGCCCTCGCCGGCGCGGCGGTCACCGTACTGCTCGACGCGGGCACCAACACGCTCGTCCTGCTGGATGTCCGCACCCTGGACCAGTACCGCTTCTGGGCGGTCGGCTCCCTCGCCGGCCGCGACGCCCAACTGGGCCTGCAACTGCTGCCGTTCGTGGCCGTCGGGCTGCTGCTGTCCATCGGGCTCAGCGGCCGGCTCAACGCCCTCGCGCTCGGCGACGACCTCGCCAGCAGCCTCGGTACGAAGGTCAGGACGACCCGGGCGCTGGGCGCCGTGGCCGTCATCCTGCTCGCGGGCGCCGCCGTCGCCGCCGCGGGCCCCGTGACCTTCATCGGCCTGGTCGTCCCGCACGTCGTACGGGCCTTCACCGGCCCCGACGCCCGCTGGCTCGTGCCCTGTTCGGCACTGGGCGGCGCGGCCCTCATGCTGACCGCGGACGTCGTGGGGCGGATGGTCGCCCGCCCCGGCGAGCTGGAGGCCGGCGTCGTCACCGCGCTGCTCGGTGCCCCGTTCCTCGCCTTCCTCGTCAAGCGGGGAAAGCTCAAGGAGCACACCGGATGAGCCTCTTGAAGTTCGAGAGCGGGCCGGTCGGCCTCGCCGTGCGGCCCCGCGTCGCCGTCGCGGTCCTCGCGCTGGCCGTCACCGGATGCGCGGCGCTCGTCGTCTCGGTGTCCCTCGGCACGTACGCCATCCCGGTCGGTGACGTGCTCGGCGCCGTCCTCGGCACCGGCGACGGCGCCGCCGGCCTGATCATCCACCAACTACGGCTGCCCCGCGCCCTCACCGCGCTGCTGGTCGGCGCCGCCTTCGGTCTCGCGGGAGCCGTCTACCAGGCCGTCACCCGCAACTCCCTGGCCAGCCCCGACCTCATCGGCATCGCGGCCGGCTCCGGAGCCGGCGCGGTCACCGCCATCCTGATCGGCGGGGTCACCGCCGCCGGAGCCGGCACCTTCGGCGCCGTGCCGTTCGGCGCCCTCGCCGGCGCCCTGCTCACCTCCGCCGCCATCTACCTGCTCGCCTACCGCGACGGCACCATCACCGGCTACCGGTTCGTCCTCGTCGGTCTCGCCGCGAACGGCGCCCTGATGGCGCTGACCCGCTGGATGCTGGCCCGCGCCGACATCGACCAGGCCTCCCGCGCCATGGTCTGGCTCACCGGCAGCCTCAACGGCCGCGGCTACGAGCACGTCCAGTGGTCCGGGCTCGCGCTCGCGGTCCTGATGCCCCTCACCCTGGCGCTGGCCCGCCCGTACCAGCTGCTCCAGTACGACGACGACACCGCGCGCAGCCTCGGCATCCCGCTGCGGCATTCCCGGATCGCGCTGCTGGTCCTCGCCACCTGCCTCACCGCCCTGGCCACTTCGGCCGCCGGGCCGATCGCCTTCGTCGCGCTCGGAGCACCGCAGATCGCCCGCCGCCTCACCGGCACCGCCGGAATCCCGCTGGTGACCAGCGCGCTCACCGGCGCGGTCCTGCTCATCCTCGCCGACCTCGCCGCCCGCGTGGTACTCGCCCCGACCGAACTGCCCGTCGGCGTCCTCACCGGTGCCGTGGGCGCCCCGTACCTGCTGCTGCTCCTCGCCCGGGCCAACCGGGCCGGAAAGGGAGGCTGACATGACCGCCCCGCTGACCGTCGCCGCGACCGACACCCGCCCCGCCGCGCTGCACGGTTCCGGCCTCCGACTGGGCTACGGCGACCGGATCGTCGCCGAGGACCTCGACCTGCCGATTCCGGCGGGCCGGGTCACCGCCCTCGTCGGCCCGAACGCCTGCGGCAAGTCCACCGCCCTGCGCGCGCTGGCCCGGCTGCTCAAGCCGGCCGACGGCACCATCCTGCTGGACGGCGAGGACATCTCCTCGCTGTCCGCCCGGGACTTCGCCCTGCGCCTCGCCCTGCTGCCGCAGACCCCCAGCGCGCCGGACGGCATCACCGTACGGGACCTGGTGGCCCGCGGCCGCACCCCGCACCAGCGCTGGTGGCGCCAGTGGTCCTCGGCCGACGAGACAGCCGTGGACGCGGCCCTCGCGGCCACCGGTTCGACGGAGCTCGCGCACCGCTCCATCGACGAGCTCTCCGGCGGCCAGCGCCAGCGGGTGTGGATCGCGATGGCCCTCGCCCAGGACACCTCCGTACTGCTGCTGGACGAGCCGACCACCTACCTCGACCTCGCCCACCAGGTCGACGTCCTCGAACTGGTCGCGCAGCTCAACCGCTCCGAAGGCCGCACCGTCGTGATGGTCCTGCACGAACTCAACCTGGCCTGCCGCTACGCCGACCACCTCATCGCGATGCGCGACGGCCGCGTGGTGGCCGCCGGGCCGCCCTCGGAGATCGTCACCCCGGAACTCGTCCACGAGGTCTTCGGCCTGCGCGCCGCGGTCATCGAGTGCCCCGTGGCCGGCACCCCGCTGGTCATCCCCGAAGGAGGCCGCCGCACCGAGATCGTCTGAGGGGGCGGCGCAGGACCGGTGTGCGGCAAGGCGATCAGCAGCTTCCGGAGGAAGCCGGGGCGCCGACGCCGATCCGGAGGGCGGTCGCGGCGGGGGCGGCGCAGCAGCCGCCGTTGTCCTCGGCGGCCTCGGGCTGGTCGAAGAGGCCCGCGCCGCCGCAGACTCCGGTCTCGGGCAGGGTGAGTTCGACGCGCTCGGCGGCCTCACGGTCACCCGCGAGAGCGGCGGCGATGGACCGGACCTGCTCGTAGCCGGTCATGGCGAGGAAGGTCGGAGCGCGGCCGTAGGACTTCATGCCGACCAGGTGGACGCCGGTCTCCGGGTGGGACAGCTCCTTCACCCCGTGCGGGTAGACCGTGCCGCAGGAGTGCTGGTTCGGGTCGATCAGCGGGGCCAGGCCGGCCGGGGCCTGGAGGCGCTCGTCGAGACCGAGGCGCAGCTCGGAGAGGAAGGACAGGTCCGGGCGGAATCCCGTCAGACCGATGACCTCGTCGACCGGGTCGAGCCGGCGGCCGTCCTCCCCGACGAGGACCAGGCGGCCGTCGGCATCCTCCTCGACTCCCCGGGTGCGGAAGCCGGTGACCGCGTCCGCGTGGCCGCCCTCGACGGCGGCCTTGGCGGCAAGGCCGAGCGCACCGCGGGCCGGGAGCTCATCGGCCGCGCCGCCACCGAAGGTGGCGGGGAAGCCTGCGTGTGCGACATCTCGGACGTCGGCGTCTCGCAGCCGACCGTCTCCCACCACCTGAAGAAGCTCAAGGACGCCGGCCTGCTGTCCTCCGAACGGCGCGGCACCTGGGTGTACTACCGGGTCGAGCCCGCCGTCCTGGCGGCGATGGGTGCACTGCTGACCACCGCCGGCACGAAGGCGCCCTGACACGTGTGCGCCCGACGGCCGACCGTGAGTCGGGGCCGTGGCCGCCGAGCGTGGGCTGCTGCCGCACACCCCTGCCGGATCGGGCAGCGCGCACGCTGGGCGAGATCGGCGGCGATCCGGGCGCCGGAGCTGCCGCCTCCTGGACGATCACGCGTCGGCCCGTGGACGCGTGGGGGCTGCGGTGGTTGACGGTGTGGAGCTGCGTGCCGGTGGCAGCATGAAGACGACCGCGACGAGGGCCGGGCCCACGACCGCGCCCAGCAGCTGCACCGCCACGAACGCCGGGACCGAGGCCGGGGCGATGCCCGCGAAGGTGTCGGTGAACGCCCGGCCGATGGTCACGGCGGGGTTCGCGAAGGACGTGGACGAGGTGAACCAGTACGCCGCGCCGATGTACGAGGCGACCGCGACCGGCGCGAACCGGAGCCGGTCGGTGCGGGCCAGGCCGAAGATCAGCAGGATCAGCCCGGCCGTCGCGACGACTTCGCCGAGCAGCATGGCCGGCGGAGCGGTCGTGCGTGGACCACTTCACCAGCGGCTCCCCGGACATCGCGTCGGCCGGCACGGGGCCCGCGATCGCGCCGACGATCGGCGACGGCACGTAGACGGCCGGCTCGCGGGCGGTGACGCCCGGCCCGCCGCGTCGGGCCGTCCACCACTCGGCGAGTGTGACCGCCGGGTTGAAGTGGGCGCCGGAGACCGGGTCCAGCAGGGCGATGAGGACGCCGAGGCCGAACACCGTGGCGGTGGAGTTGGCGGCTCGGTGTCCACGACCCCGGCTTCGCGCAGCACCTTGAGGTGGTGGGAAAGGTTGGTCTGCTTCGCGCCGGTCTCCTCGACCAGGTGCGTGGTGCAGAGCGTCTCCCGGGCGAGCAGGGTCACGATGTTGAGCCTGAGGGGGTCGGCCGGACTCCGCCTGCCGCGTTCAGTCGAGGCGGCGGGCCGCGGCCTCGAGCGCCGGGGGCAGCGGCCGCCGGCAGCGCAGCGCCGCGGGGAGCCTCGCGAGCAGTTCCCGCAGCTCCCGGCGGGCCTGCGGATCGCGACCGGCCGCGGCGGCCAGGACGAGGCTGTGCCGCAGGGCAACGGCCGGCGGGCGGCGCATCCAGGCGGTCAGCGCGGCGTTGCGGAGCTGGACGGCAGGCCGTCCGGCCCGTACGCCCGTGGGACGGTGCACCGCCACCACGTCGGGAGAGTGGCACACCCCCCACCCGGACGCGGCCATGTCGTAGGCGAGGAGCGTCTCCTCCCCGCCGAAGAACAGCACCGGGTGGTAGCCGCCGGCGTCCAAGTAAGCCTGGCGCCGGACGACGGCGGCGCAGGCCAGGAACCCGAGGACCTGCGGCCCGGGGAGATCGGCGGTCCGCCCGAGCGGAGAGCCCGCCAGCATGGCGTTCAGCGGATCCGGTACGCCGCCAGGCCCCACGGCGATGCGCGCCGCGAGCAGCCCGAGCCGGGGATGGGAGTCCAGCAGCCGCTCGGCCGTGCCCAGCGCGCCGGGCTCCCACCAGGAGTCGTCGTCGCTGAAGGCCACGTACGGCGTCCGCGCGCGGCGCACGCCGAGATTGCGCCCCACCGCCCCGAGGTTCCGGCCCGTACGCAGTACGGTCACCTGGGGATGCAGACGGGTGATCGCCTCGGCGGTCCCGTCGTCCGACGCATTGTCCGTGACGATCACCGGTGGGCGCTCGGGAAGCCGGGCCAAGCGGTCCAGCGTGCAGAGCACCTGTTCCCGGCGGTTGCGTGTGATCACGACGACCGTCGTACGGGGATCGGTCACGGTCGGGCTGCCTCCACGTCGTCGGACAGGCGGTACGGCGGGGGCAGCGGTGCGTGCGCCCCGCCGCCCCCGCCGCGTCCTCGTGCTACCGCCGGCCGAAGACGGACTTCTGGACGTCGTCCGGACCGTTGAACCGGTCCTTGGACGAGGAGGCGAGTTCCTGGGTGATCTCCTCCCCGGCACCGTTCCTCTTCGCCAGCTGCACGAGGTCATCGCGCTTCGCGGGGTATTCCGCCCCCTTGAGGGCCTTCTGCACTTCGATGGGATTGACGTCTGCCATGTGCTTGTACCTCTCGGTTGAGCCGTGCCGAACGGTGTTCCGTACCGCAGGCGACTTCGCGGGCCAGGGGCCTCGGAGTGCAGGGGTACCCCGCCGCGTTGTGGGCCTCTCGGTTTCCGGCCCGGCTTCCCCCTGATGTACGGCAGACGGGCTGATGTACGGCAGACGGGCCCATCGGCCGTCAGGCCTGGTCTGGACGTGCTCGCTGGTCCGTTTGGGCGTATCGCTCGCGTTTCGCACGGGTCGCTGCCGTGGCGCCGACGTGCGGACCGCCGCCCCCGGCGCGAGGATGGGCGCGACCCCGTACACGCCGACAGGAGGCCCCCGTGCTGGAACGCAAGCGGCGCAAGGACGGCACCGAGATCACCTTCGTGATCCCCGCCGACACCCCGCCCGGCCCGGTCAGCGTCGTCGGCGACTTCAACGACTGGCGGCCCGGCGCCCACGAACTGCGGGCCCGCAAGGACGGCACGCGCGCGGTCACCGTGGCCCTTCCCGGGGAGAGCACGCACGCCTTCCGCTACCTGGCGGCCGGTGACTACTGGTTCAACGACGAGAGCGCCGACGGCCAGGAAGGCGCCAACAGCCGCCTCCACACCTGACCCAGACCCCACCGCCGTACTGCGCGGACCACGGACAGCGGAGCGTGAGCGTGGAGATCTCGACCAGGGAGGTCTTCGGTGCGCCCTGTTGGGTCAACCTGACGGCCCGCGACCTGCAGGCGGCTCAGCAGTTCTACGGAGCGGTGCTGGGCTGGCAATTCCGGCCCGGCCGCCTCGGGGAGTCGTCCACCATCGCCGAGCTGGACGGTGTGCCGGTGGCGGGCATCGGGGAGCCGGCCGGGGATCTGGCGATGGCCGCGTGGACGGTGCATTTCGCCGTCGCTGACGCCAACGTGGCCGTGGGCCGGATCCGTGAGCGCAGCGGCACGGTCGCCGTCGGTCCGGTCTCCTTCGCTTCCGGCGGCCGCGGGGCGCTCGCGGCCGACCGGGAGGGTGCCTCCTTCGGGATTTGGGAGGGTCCTGTCCGCTCTGACTGGCGGGTGGGCGCGGGCCATGCGCCGGCCTGGCTGGAGCTGCGTACGAGGGACGCCTTCGAGGCCGCGATCTTCTACGGCGGAGTGCTCGAATGGGCCACCGGCCGCGAGGGGGGCTGCGAGGTCTCATACGAGGAGGACCAGGTCGTCCTGCGGCAGTCCGGAGAGCCCGTGGCCCGTTTGAACAGCGGTCCCGTCGATGCCGCAGCCTCCGCGCCCCAGGCCCGGCCACGCTGGCACGTCCACTTCCGCGTGCCCGACCTCGACGCGGCGACCGACGCGTCCACCGCGTTCGGCGGCCGCACCCTTTCGCCTGTCGAGTCGAACGCCACCGAGCGGTGGGTCACCCTGCAAGACGCCGAGGGAGCCCTGTTCACACTCAATGCGGCTCATCCGCCGACCCCTCGCTGATCCGTCCCCGGCCCCTCCGGGCGGCGGCCCGCGGCGCCGCGCCCGGACGGACGCAACCGTCCCGTACGCGGGGTCGGGCAGGGGGCAGTCCCGCCCTGGATTTGATCGGTGGAAGGCGGGCACGCGCGAGGTGAATGCGCGGTTGTTGCCGGCGACGGACGAGCGGGTACGCAGGAGGTGCACCGATGGGCGGCGCGGACGATGACAGGCCGGAGGTACGGCGGCCTCGGATGCAGCATGAAGGCGGCACGGCGGACGAGCACGGGCGCAAGCCCGGGATCCCCTCCCGTACGGGTACCGGGGCACAGCCGCCGGCGGACGCGGAGCGGGTTGACCGGGCCAACGAGCGCCGGATCAGGAATGCACACGTACTCGGGCGGGACGTGACCGACCGGTTCGTCAGCGCCGACGAGGAGGACGACCTGCCGCAGTAGTCGAGCCCCGGTATGCGCTCGCCGGGCGGCACGGCGCGCTGTACGACGGCACGAAGGGGCTCGGCATCGCCTCCGGCGGCAACAGCAACGGCAACGGCAACGGCAGCGCCGGGGGAACGACGTTCTACCAGCCCGTGCCCGAGGCGCTCGCCACGTACAAGGTCTCGCTGTACTGACCTACCCGCCCAGGTGCCGGCCGGGGCTGCTCCCCCGGCCGGCCGCGTGGCCCGTTCACTTGCACTCCCGGCTCCGGCGCACCAGCAGGAAGACGACCAGGACGGCGCCGGCCGCGAGCAGCCGGGTCCGGTTGGCCCGCGCCGCGGCGGCGGCCTGCCCGGCCCGTTCCCGCACCGAGTCGGGCGTCTTCTCGTACGCCAGGTGTCCGGCATGGGCCGTGGCCGCGCGAATCTGCCCGCCGGCGTGGGCCGCCTTCTCCACGACCGGTTCGGGGGTCTTGTCCCGCACCAGCTGTGCGGCGTGTTCGACCTTCTCCCGGATCTCCCCGGTGACCAGGGCGGCCTTCCCCGCGGCGTGCTCCTTGACGGCTGCTGCCTTCCCCGCAGCCTGCTCCTTGACGGTGGCCGCCTTCTCCCTCGCCTGGGCCTTGACGTCGGCCTTGGCCGCCAGTGCCTCGACGGTCTGGCCGAGCTCATCGCGGGTGTGCTCGACCTGCCGGCGCAGTTCCTCGGCGGTGGGGGTGGATTCGTTGTGCGGCTCGCTGTTCATCGGTGTGCCTTCTCCTTGATCTCGGCCACATCGGCCTTGACGCTCTCGATGGTCTGCTCGGGCGCCGGCGCACCGGCCTTCGCGATCTGCTTCTTCCCGGCCAGCGCGACCACGGCGGCGGTGACGGCCAGCACCGCGGCGACGATCAGAGCCGAAGCCCACACCGGGAGCACCAGGGCCAGTGCGGCGATACCCGCCGCCACCAGGGCCTGAGCTGCCAGAATGCCGAGAAGACCAGCTCCGCCGAACAGGCCGCCGCCGGTCCCGAACCGCTTCCCCTTCTGGGTCATCTCCGCCCGCGCGAGCTGCATCTCCTCGCGAACCAGCTCCGAGATCTGCTGTGACGCCCGCGAAAGCAGCACGCCCACCGAGTCATCGGCGGCACTGGTCCGCTGCTCAGTCGTACTCACGATTCGTCCACCTCCGCCTTGGCTTGATCAGGAACGATGCACCTCGTGTGGTTGTCCCGCCACACCGCGACTACCCCGCAACCGGCGGGTCACCCGCCGGCAACGGCCGGCGTTCACTCCATGCGGCGGCGGTCCTCGGCACTCCACGCCCTGGTGTCGCGGGGCTCCACGTAGGGCTCCTCGTCCTTGGGCAGCCCGCCGGCGATGGCGCGCTGACGGACCAGCTCCGCGTCGAACTCCAGACCGAGGAGGATGGCGAGATTCGTGATCCACAGCCACACCAGAAAGACGATCACACCCGCGACCGTGCCGTACGTCTTGTTGTAGGAGGCGAAGTTCGCGACGTAGAACGCGAAGGCCGCCGAGGCGATCATCCAGATCACCAGGGCCAGGAAGCTGCCGGGGGTCACCCACTTGAATCCCCGGCCCTTGGCGTTCGGCGCGGCCCAGTACAGGATCGCGATCATGATCGTGACCAGGAGCACCAGGACCGGCCATTTCGCGATCGACCACACCGTCAGCGCACTGTCGCCGATCCCCAGGGCGGCGCCGGCCTCCCGGGCCAGGCCTCCGGTGAAGACCACGATCAGCGCGCCGGCGCAGGCGAGGACCATCAGGGTCACGGTCAGCGCGAGGCGCAGCGGCAGGGTCTTCCACACCGGACGGCCCTCGGGCACGTCGTAGACGGCGTTCGAGGCGCGGATGAAAGCGGCGATGTAGCCGGAGGCGGACCACACCGCCACGACCAAGCCTACGACCGCCAGCACCGACCCGACACCGCTGCGGCCCTGCAACTGCTGCACCGCATCACTGATCACGTCCCGGACCGAGCCGGGGGCCAGCTTCTGCAGGTTGTCCAGCACCCGCTGGGTCGTGGACTCCCCCGCGATACCCAGAAGGGACACCAGGACCAGGAGGGCCGGGAACACCGCCAGCACCGCGTAATAGGTCAAGGCCGCGGCACGGTCGGCCAGCTCGTCGTTCGTGAACTCCTTCACCGTCCCGCGCAGGACGGCCCCCCACGACCGTTTCGTCAGTTCGGTGGGCTCATCGGGGGCCCGCCCCTCCGGGCCCGCACCGCCTTTCTTCCCGGTGTCCGGACGATCGACTTCGCTGCCGCGGCCTTCCTTCGAAGTGCGTCTCATAGCCTGCGGCTTTCCACGTCCGCCGCACTTATGCCCGTACGGCGCCATCCGGAGACCGAGCGCTCGGTCCCCGGATGGCCGGACAGCAGGCCGGCCGGGATACGGGAAGGCCGTTCTCCGGGCGAAGGCCGGCCAGCCGGCCGGACCGCTCTGGCGGCCTGCCTCAGCGCGCGGCGGCGTTCCCCCGGCTCCGGCCCCGGCGGACGTCGAAGGCGAAGAACCGCCTGACCGCGCCGCCCAGCTCGTCCGGGCCGGAGAATCCCCGTCGTGCCATTTCGGCATCCGGTGACGTACCGCGCCCCAGCCAGTGGCGCAGGAAGAGCTTCGCGCACATCTGCGGCGGCGGGACCACGAGCCTGGGCCGGGCCTCCTCCGCGGCCTCGTCGGCCCGCGCCACGAGGTCGCACCACTCCTCCCAGCGCCCGGATTCCCACAGCCGGGTCAGGACCGCCGGTCTCCAGTCGACCGACTGCCACACGGGCCACACCCGCACCATGAGCAGCCGGGCCCGCTCCTCACCGGTGAGGTGCTCGCGTTCCGGCTCCGCGAACCAGCGGGCGAGGGACTCCGGCAGCGGGGTCCGGCCGTCCAATCCCAGCCTGGCCGTCGCGTACGCCTCGACCGTCATGCCCCTGGCGGCCGCG
Organism: Streptomyces sp. ISL-94; assembly: GCF_018614075.1. Lineage (GTDB taxonomy): Bacteria > Actinomycetota > Actinomycetes > Streptomycetales > Streptomycetaceae > Streptomyces. The sequence goes on from NZ_JAGGOZ010000029.1 coordinate 59,671, forward strand.
AGGTCCGCCAGCAGACCGGTGAGGACCTCCTCGTGCAGCGCCGGATAGGCGCCGTCGAACAGCCGTGCCGCGTCCAGGACATCGAGATCCGACATCCACCGGCCGGGGACGTACTCCCTTCGGGTCCCCCGGACCAGCGCCTGGGTACGGCTGATCCCGGTGAAGGGCACATGGGCGGCGGCCGGACCGGGCGCCGCCGAGCTGCCGGCCGCGACCGCGCGGAGCGCCGCCAGGGCGTCGAGCCGCTTGAGGTCCCAGACACCGGAGCCGATGACCTCCTCCAACGTCCACAGAGCCTCGTGGTCCTGCTCCTCCACCGCCCGCTCCAGGTCCTTCCAGCCGCGATGGGTGAAGGGCAGGGCCGCGGCCGCCGCCACGATCCGTCGCCCGGACTCCACCGGGACCAGGTCCGACCCCGCTCCCTCCGCGCAGCCGTACCGGAGATTCACCAGCGCCACGGTCTGCGCCGGATAGCCCATCTCGGCCGGGCCGTGCAGCACGCCCACCTCGTCGTCCCCGTCGATCTCGCCCGAGACGTACATGGCGTGGACGGCGCCGATGCCCCGCATGCCGCAGGGCCCCAGCTCCGCGGCGCGCAGCGCGCCCATGCTCGCGGCCCCGACGACGTCCACGCCCTCGGTGAGCAGCTGCAGGATCTCCTTGTGGCCGACGGACCGCCGCTCCCGGAAGTAGCCGTCGATGATGACGGCGACGTCGCCGCGCCGCCACGGGTCCGCGAGGAGATCGCCCCGGCCGGCGGGGGGCCGGACCTCCGCCTCCGGGAGCACCGCGCGGACATCGGCGGCGGAAAGAGTCGGTCCCGCGTACACGACCACCCTGGATGCCACGACCGCACTGGACGCACTCACGCTGGGTGTACTCACGCTGGGTGTACTCACTACAGCACCTCCGGAGACACACGGCTGCCCGGTGCGACGACCTTCACGACCGGAACACCGATCTCGTCGCGGGTCAGGTCCACCACGAGAGGCGGGTGGGAGAAGGCCTCGGCCGCCTGCCGGACCACGTAGGCGAGATCACCGACCAGGCTGTCGTGCCGGGCGGGCTCCTGGACCAAGTCGCCGATGCCGGCCGCCGGGCCGGACCGGGCCCTCTTCAGGCGGTCGGTGTCCACGGCGCCGAAGTCGTCCTTCAGGTCGTCCCTGGCCCCCGCTATGTACGCGAGCCTGGCCTGAGCGGCTTCGGTCACGGCTCGGGTGAGGGCGATCGCGGTGCTGAGATGGCATCCGAAACCGAACATCGGAGCCGGGTAGTCGTGGCAGGCGACCCAGGCCAGGAAGCACGGGAGACCGGTGGGCGAGGGCACGAGGCGCACTTCGAGGGTGACGTCGGCCCGCTCGATCAGCGCGCACAGCTCCTCCGCCTCCGCCGACCCCGAGCTCCGCGGATCGACCCGTACGCCCATCTCGCCGCCCGCCGCGACGGCCGCCGTCATCGCGTCCCGCTCGATGACCTCGCAGAGCGCGTGGAGCGTGGCTTCCACCAGCGTGTTGCCGCCGGCCAGGCCGTTCGTCGACTCGAAGAACACCGGCGGGTTCCAGCCGGTGTTCTCCTCCAGGGACAGCCGGACGACGTCCACGGGGACGAACGTCCGCGCGCCGTCGACCAGCGAGCGTGCCGCCGTCCAGTCCAGGGGCAGGCCGTCGTGCAGCAGGCTCGGTGCGGAGGGCGGCAGGGCGTGGACGTCGTAGCCCAGTTCCGCGCCGATGTCGCGCGGTGCCGCCCTCCGCACGGGCGGCACCGGTTGCTCCACGTGCCAGGTCTCGACCGATTCCATCACCGCCGACAGCTTGGCCAGCTCGGGCGTCAGCCCCTTGCCCTGGGAGACGGCGAGCGTTCTGGACAGCGGCCGGACGGCCTGGAAGGTCGGAATGCCGATGGTGTCGAGCCGGGTGATGTCGGCGACCCGGGTGACACCCGCCTTCACCGCCGCACGGCTGACCATCTCCCATGTGGCCGCCGGCGGGCGGGCCCTGTTCGTCCCCGGCAGGCGGAGCACGGAGAGGTCCTGCGGGGAGGCGAGCCAGGACAGCGTGGATGCGTCGGTCTGCACGGTGAGGGACTCCCTGCGGGTCAGAGGTTCCGGGTGCGTCGCAGCAGTGCGCGGGCGGCGACGACGTTGGCGACGAGAGCGACGGCTGCGAGGACCGTCAGGGAGGGCCACGCTTTCTCCAGGCCGAAGATCGCGGCGTCGCGCATGCCGGTGACCGCGTACGACACCGGGTTCACCTTCGAGATCCACTGGAGCACGGTGGGCAGTTGCTGCGCCGTGGACAGCGACGGCGCGGCGAAGACGAGGACGGGCACCGAGACGCTGGTGAGCACCATGAAGGTGCGGTAGTCGCTGATGAGGACGGCGGCCGCGAGGTACAGCCCGTTGAAGGCCACCGACGACAGGACCAGCGCGAGCAGCAGCCAGATCCAGTGGGACGCGTGGAACGGGTAGTCGAAGATGACCGCGGCGACGACCAGGGCCAGCACGCTCTGGGCCAGCACCAGGGAGACTCCGGCCAGCAGCTTGCCGGCCAGGAAGCGCGATCGGCGCAGCGGCCAGCTCCACAGCTGGGTCGACACCCCGCTCATCTCCTCCTGGAACATGGCCATGCCGGTGGTCCCCGATGCGCTCACCACCGACATCGCCAGGACCATGGGGAGGAGGAACACGGAGAACGGAAGTGTTTCGCCCCGGTAGACGATGTTCCCGACGACGTTTCCGAGCGAGGTGTTCACCAGCAGCAGGTACACGAGCATGGGCGTCAGGCCGAGGATGAGGTTCACCCTGTTGCGGGCGAGGAGCGCGTATTCCCGGTAGAAGACGGCGGTGAAGTCGGCCGGTTTTCCTTTCCCGACCGGCGCTTTGTTCTTGAATCCCAGCTCGGTCACGGCGTCAGCCCTCATTCCCGGTCATACGGAGGAAGACCTGCTCCAGCGAGTCGGTGACGGTGGAGATTCCCGATATCGCCACTCCGGAGTCGTGGCAGTGCCGTGACAGCTGCGGCAGCACGTCCCGTACCTGGGCGTTCTCGATGCGCACCTCGGCATCGTCTGCCGTGGCCGTCAGTCCGGCCGTGCCGGCCCACTCCTTGACGACCTTCGCTCCGACCGCGTCGTCGACCTTCACCAGCAGGTGCGCGCCGCCGAACTCCCGCACGAGCTCGCTGGGCTGGGCGAAGCGCACCACCTTTCCCTTGTTGATGACCAGGACGCGCTCGGCGTTGCGCTCCAGCTCCTCGATGATGTGGCTGGTCCAGATCACGGTCATGCCGTTCTCCTCGCGCAGCCACCGTACGAACCGCTCGATCTGGTGCCGTCCGGCCACGTCCAGGCCGGCCGAGGGCTCGTCGAGGATCAGGAGTTCGGGAATGGTGAGGAGGGCCCGTACGAGCTGCAGGCGCTGGCGCTGTCCCCCGGACAGCTGGAAGACGAGCTGTGACAGGGCGTCCTTCAGACCGAGGTACTCGGCCACCTCCATCGCCCAGGGCCGGGTCGTGCGCCAGGACAGGCCCTTGAAACGCGTGGCGATGAGCAGGTTGTCCAGGGCGGAGAGCATCTCGTCGTAGGGAGCGGACTGGTGCATCGCGCCGATCCCGCTCTTGACCGCGACCGGGTCGCGGCTCGGGTCGGCGCCGAAGACCCGGATCCTCCCGGTCGTGGGAGGGGTGACGCCGCAGATCATCTTCATCAGGGTCGTCTTGCCGGCACCGTTGGGTCCCAGCAGACCGATGGTCTCGCCCTTGGCTATGTCGAACGAAATGCGGTCGACGGCCGGCGTCTCTTTCCCGCGATAACGCTTGGTGAGTTCCTCGGCGTTCACCACACCATTCACCACGATCCCTCCCCTCCACCCTGTGCTCGCTGTTTCTCAGGATTTCCGATCGTGTCGCTGCGGGTGGACGTTACGCCTGTCGGCCCCTGGTGCGACGGGTGCTGCCCAAGCTGCCGTGGAACTGCCTCTCTTCTGCCTCCTTACGCACGATCCCGGCGGCTAACATCGGCCGCATGAGCCGTTCAGGGGATCCGGAGGAACATGACGGAAAAGCCGTCGTGGTCCTTGTGAATTGCGCGGGCGGCCGTGAATTGGAAGTCGTACGCGACGCGTTGACGGGGCCGCTGGAAACACCGACGCTGTTGATCCGTCAGGACGAGATCCCGTCCACGCCCATGGCGCTCGACGTGGACACCGGTCTGCTGGACGTCGCCGGGCAGCGCGTGAGACCGGCCGTGGTGTGGGTGCGCCACGGCTCGGCCTGCGCACTGCTGGCACAGGCGCGGCCGGCGGGCTCGGTGACACCGTTGCAGGCGGAGTCGTGGTCCGGGTTCCTTCGGCAGGTGGCGGCGGCCGCGGCCGCCGCGCTGCCCGGCGGCACGGTCGTCGGGCCGGGCCAGCTGGTGGATGCCCGCAGGCTGGGCGTGCGGACGCCCCGGACGGTCGTCACCAACGACGTCCCGGCGGGTGCGCGTGAGGTGGGAGCGCCGGTCCTCGTCGTCAAGACGCCGGACTTCCGGCTGTTCGAGCCGCAGCCGCTGAACTGGCCGGCGTGCCTGCCCGCGGTCGTCGGCCGTGAGGAGGTGGCGCAGAGTGCGGCCGGGGCCGGCGGGGGTCCGGCCGGTGGGCGTCCGGTCGTCGTCCAGGAGTACGTGGCCCACAGCCGTGAACTGCGCGTCTACCACCTCGACGGCGGGATCTGCGCCTTCGAGGTCCGCAAGCCCGACCCGTCGAGTCCCCTGACGGACCCCGACAGCGTCACGGTGACGCGCGTCGACTGCCCGGGGCCCGCGGCCGAGGCGGTGCGCACGCTGTGCGCCGCGTGGGACCTGCGGTACGGGGCGTTCGACCTGCTCGTGTCCGACACCGGGGAGCCGGTGTTCCTGGAGGCCAATCCGGACGGCGACTGGCTGTGGTTCGAACGCAAGGCGGGCTGGCACGGCGTCTCTTTCATGGCTGCCGTCATGGTGCGTGAGTTGTTCGTACGGAGTACGTCGTGAGGAGCGCATGTTGGTGACGTCGATTCGGGGTCCCGAGATGTCCACCCGGGCCCTGGTACTGGTGGCCATGGTGGCTCGGGGGCACACGACCGACCGCGTGGCGCGTGCACTGCGCCTGAGCAGACACACCGTGGGCGAGGAGATCAGCGTCCTCCTCGACCGGTTCAACTGCAGGAACAGGGCGGAGCTGGTGGCCTACTGCTATGTCCACCGGATCCTGCCCGTCGACATCTGGCCGCCCCCGTGCGGCCCCGTGAATGGGGTGAGTGACATGTTCGATCCTCTGACCGCTCTGCGTGAAGCGGGACTCCCGGTCGACCAGCTGAGCGCCGCGCAGCGCGATGTGCTGGCCCGCCTGACCGAGGAGGAGACCACCGTCGTCGTGTCGGTCCAGCACCGGCTGAACCAGGCGGACGCCGGGGCGGATGCCGAGGTGTGGGCCCACAACCTGAAGCTGCTCTGATCCCGACGCCGCCCCGCCCGGGCGGCGCAGGCCCCTGGAGGAGGACCGCGTTATGAGCCGCAGACTGGTGGTCGTTCTCTTCCTCGACCTCGTCGGATGGACCGGGCTCGCCGAGCGGGTGGATCCTGAGCCGCTGCAGCAGCTCCTCGACGAGTACTACGAGCTCTGCTCGACCGCCGTGGAGGAGCACGGCGGGGTCGTGGAGAAGTTCATCGGCGACGCCGTCATGGCGGTCTTCGGCGCGGACACCTCACGGGAGGACGACGCGCTGCGGGCGCTGCGGGCGGCCACGCGCATCCGCGCCGACGTCCGCCGCCTGCGCACCCCGGCTGCCGACGCGGCTCCGGTCGAGGTCCACTGCGGTATCGCGGCCGGTGAGGCGCTGGTGACGCGTTCGGCCAGGGCCGGGATCCGGGTCGTCGGCGATGTGGTCAACCTCGCCGCGCGCCTGCAGTCACTGGCGGTGGCCGGGGAGATCATCGTCAACGAGACCGTGGCGCACCTGGCCCGGCCGCACTACGCCATGGCCCCGGTGCCCCCGGTGACGCTGAAGGGGAAGGCCGAACCGGTACCCGTGCTCCTGGTCACCGGCACTGTCTGCGCCGACCGGACGGGCGACGGCTCGCCCATGGTGGACCGCAGCGCCGAACGCCGCCGGCTGGGCCTGATCTACCAGCGGGTGGCCCGTGACCGGCGGCCCGAGCTGGTGACCGTGCTGGGACCGCCGGGCATCGGCAAGACCCGCTTGGTGAGGGAGGCCGTGGACGATCTCGTCGCGGCCGGGGCGGAGCCCATCGCCGTGTTCGGGAGCTGTCCGTCCTACGGTGGGGACGGCACCTACGCGGCGCTCGTCGAGGTGTTGGACGGGCTGACCCGACAGGCCCCGTCGTGCGCGGAGTTGCTGCGGTCGGACAGCCGTATCGCCGCGGTGCTGGCCGGACTGCGCGACACCTCGCTCCCCCGCGGCGCCGGCACCGTTCCGGGGCCGGGAGTCGAGGAGGTGGCCTGGGCGGCGCGCGAGCTGCTCACCGCCGCGGCGTCCCGGCCGCTCGTCGTGGTGTGGGACAACCTCGCGTGGGCGGGTCCCTCGCTCCTGCGGCTGATCGGTGAACTGGCTGACGGACTGCGGGAGATGCCGCTTCTGACGGTCTGTGTGGCCAGACCCGGACTCGCGGCGCGGGGCGGCCCCGCGCTCCCGGAGGAGCAGGTGATCGACGTCGGCGCGCTGCTCCCGATCGACAGCGCGCGGCTGGCGGTCTCGCTGGCCGTGCGGAGCGGCGCCGACGAGGTGGAACTGCACGACCTGGACCTGGTCGACCGGGTCGCGGACTACAGCGCCGGCAATCCGCTGTACATCCGGCTGATGATGGACTGGCTGAAGATCGGACGCACCGTCGACGAGGTGCCGCCGACCATCACCGCCATGGTGGGCGCGATGATCGACCAACTGCCCGCGCCCGCCCGGCGGCTGCTCGGCGCGGCTTCGGTGATCGGCCCTTCGTTCACCCTGGAGCAACTCGCGCTGCTCGGCGAGGCCCTGCCCGCGCAGGGTCTGGACGCGCTCGCGGGGCAGCGGCTGATCCACTCCACGGCGGAGGAGGGCGGATACCGCTTCGTGCAGCAGCCGGTGCACGAAGTGGCGTACGGCCGGCTGGAGAAGGAGCAGCGCATCGCGTGGCACCGGCGGCTGGCCGAGAGCGGCTTCAGTCCCGGCTTCCACTTCGAAGCCGCCGCGCGGCTCCTGAGGGGGCTGCGTCGGGACGACGCGGAGCTGCCGGGCTTGACGCGGCAGGCTGCCGGGGCGCTGCTGGCGGAGGGCACCGTGGCGCTCCGGCAGCGCGACGTGCCGACGGCGATCGGCCTGCTCGAACGAGCGCTCGTACTGGCGCGGAAGGGGCCCGGGGCGTGCCTGGCGGTCGTGGCCATCCGGCTCAGCGACGCCCTCCTGCTCGCCGGCGACACCCGGCGCGCGCTGGACGTGGTCGCGGACGGCCCGCCCCAGGGCCCCGACGGCGAGGGGCTACGGCCCTGCCTGGTCCAGCGGTATCTGCTGGCGGCGCGGCTCGGCAGGGTGAGCACCGAGGAGGTCGAGGGGCTGCGTGCGGAACTCGACGGCGGGAGCGACCGGTTCGCCTGGTGCCGGTTCGAGCAGGTGCGGATGCTGTTCCACCTGGACCACGGCCGGTTCAGAGCAGCCGAGGCAGCGGCGTGCGCCGCGCTCGGGCACGCCCGGGGCATCGGTGACCCGTACGAGGAGGACCGCCTCCTGGTGGCTCTGTGCGAGATCCGGCAGTGGTCCGCGACTCCCATGGAGGAGAAGCTGTCGGGCTGCGCGGAGCTCCTCGACCGGTTCGCCGCGGACCGGTTCCTGGCGCTGCCCGCGCTGGTGGCCCGCGCCCGCTGCCTGGCGCTGACCGGGGACCGCTCCGGTGCGCGCTCGGCGCTGGCCGAGGCCGAATCGGTGGTCGAACAGCTCCGGCTGGCCATGGGGGGCGTCCTGGTCGACCAGGTGGCCGGTCTGGCGGCCTCGCTGGAGGGCGAGCACGAGGAGGCCGAGCGGTGCTTTTGCCGCGCGGCCGACGCCCTCGACCAGGCCGGCTACGTGCCGACGGCGCTCACCATGCGGGTGCAGGCGGCCCGCGAGTGCGCGCGGCGCGACCGGGCGGGCGAGGCCGCCCGCCGGATCGCGGCGCTCCTGGCACGGTGCGACGAGATGGACGTACGGGGGCGGATCCTGTGCATGTCCGCCGCCGTGCTGATCGCCGCCGAGGAGGGCCGGGCCGATCCGATGCGCGCCGGTGTGGTCACCTTGCTGGAGGACATCGACGACCCGTGTCTGCGCGGCGAGGTCTGCTTCGACCTGGCCCGGGCCCACCGGTTGCTGGGCGACCCGTCGGGGGCCCGCACCATGGGCGCTCTGGCCGCCGCCGGCTACGCCGCCGTCGGCGCCACGAAACCGCTGACGGCGGTGCGGGCGTGGATGTGAGGGACGCGCCCTGGCGGCGCGAGCGCGTGCCGCACTCCTCCGGAATGCCGGCCTGGAGCATGCCGGCCGACGGCGGTCCGGGCGAGCCCGTGCCGGCGGTCCTGTTCGAAGGGATCGACCCCGGTTGGGCCTGGGGCGGCGCGAGCGGCGCGGGCGTCCGCGTCTGCGTGCTCGACAGCGGTGTCGACGCAGCCCATCCGCTGGTCGGGCCGGTCGAGCGGGCGTGGCACGTGGTGACGGCCGAGGGCCGGGCTGCGCGCGTGGAGGAGTGCGAGCCGCTGGACAGCGCCGGGCACGGGACCGCGTGCGCGGGGATCATCCGCGGCATCGCGCCGGGGGTGTCGCTCAGTTCACTGAAGGTGCTCGGCGACGGGAGGTCCGGCAGCGCCTCCGCGCTGATCGCCGGACTCGCCTTCGCGATCGAGGAGGGGTTCGACGTCATCAGCATGAGCCTGTCGACGAACAGGGTCGAGTTCCGCGACCGGCTGGGAGAGCTGTGCGACCGCGCCTACTTCCGGCGGACGACGGTGGTGGCCGCCGCGCACAACCTGCCGATCGAGAGCTTCCCGTGGAACTTCGCGTCGGTCGTCTCGGTCGCCAGCCACGCCGAGCCCGACAGCATGCGCTTCTACTACAACCCGGCGCCACCGGTCGAGTTCCGCGCCCGGGGGGTGCGCGTGCCGGTGGCGAGCCTGGGCGGCGGCACCGTCCGCAACACCGGCAACAGTTTCGCCGCGCCGCACATGGCCGGGATCGCGGCGCTCGTCCTCGGCAAGCATCCGTGGCTCACGCCGTTCCAGCTCAAGAGCGTCCTTTACCACTGCGCCGCGAACGTATCACCCTGAGGAGGAGGAGAATGAACCCCTGGACACCCGAGCTCATGGCGACCGAACGCCAACTCCTGCAGTCCGTCGTCTCGGTGGCCCGCTACATCTACGGAGCCGCCGCCTCATCGGTCTTCATGGTGAGTCCCGACACCGGTGAGCTGATCTTCGCGGCGGTCGCGGGCGAGGGCGAACAGGGCCTGGTCGGCAAGCGCTTCGAGCCCGGCACCGGCATCGCCGGCTGGGTGGCGGCCAGCGGCCAGCCCCTGATCACGGACGACGTCGGCGGGACCGACCAGTTCGCCCGCGACGCGGCGACGTCCACCGGGTACGTTCCCGCGAGCATCATGGCCGCCCCGCTCATCGCGGACGGGGAGTGCATCGGTGTGATCGAGGTGCTGGACCGCCACACCCGCGACGCGGGCGCCCCGGGCCGGGAGCTCGACGACATCGAGCTGCTGGGTCTGCTCGCGACCCAGGCCGCGCTCAGCCTCGCGCTGCTGCGGCGCAGCCAGCAGGCCGCGACCACGGTGCCGCGCATCGGCGATCTGGTGGCGCGGCTGTCGCAGCACGCGGTCATGGACGTGTCCGACCCGTTGGCCGCCTCGCTGCTCGGCATCTGTCTGGATCTGCTGGACCAGCGTGCGCACTCCGCTTCCAAGCCGGGCTGACGGCCGACGGAGACGGATCGCAGACGTGCCGGCGACGCGGTGGAGACGGCTGCGGAACGGTCCCCGCCTACGCTCCCACGCATGGTTCACAGAGCCGAGGCCGAGGCCCCTTCGTTCCCCGAACTGCTCCGTCTCAAGCGGATCCAGGCCGGGCTGACCCAGCGGACGCTCGCCGACCTGTCGACGATCAGCCCGCGCACGATCCGCGCCCTGGAGTCGGGCCGGGTGAACGCGCGGATGCAGACGGTCCGCCTGCTCGCCGACGCGCTGAGGCTCGGGGGGCTGCCCCGGGAGCTCTTCGTCACCGCCGCTCTGGGCCCCCAGCGGCGGGGGCCGGCCGTGGGCGATCCCGATCTCGCCGTGCCCCGGTCCGTCAACGCCCTCATCGGGCGCGACACCGAGGTGCGGGCGATGGCGGGCGGCCTGGAGTCGGACCACCGCCGCATGATCTCCGTGTGCGGGCTTCCCGGGGTGGGGAAGTCGCGGGTGGCCGCGGAGATGGCGGCGCGGCTGAGCTCGCGCCGCGGGTGGCCGGTGCTGTGGATCGGGTCGGGACCGGTGGCTCTCGACGGCCAGGACACGGGCTTCGGCTCGCTGATGACGTCGTTGCGCCTGCTCGTCGAATCGGGTGCGGAGGACGTTTCCACCGTCTGCCGGCTCATCGGCCGCCGCGAGGTGCTGCTCGTGCTCGACGGGGTCGCCGACGCGAAGAGCGCGGTCGGCGTGGAGGAGCTGCTGACGCACTGCCCCGGCGTCCGGGTGGTCAGCACCTCGCGTGCGCCGTGGCAGGTCGCGGGCGTCCAGGGGACCGTGGTCCCGCCGCTGGCCGTGCCGGGCGCGGACTGGGAGGCGACGAGGTCACTGGAGGCCCTGGCCGGCGTGCCCTCGGTACGGCTGCTCGTCGACCGGCTCGCGGAGGTCCGGCCGGGGTTCGCACTCAGCCGGGACGATGCCGAGGCGGTGGTGCGGCTGTGCCGGAGGCTGGACGGGCTGCCCGTCGCTCTGGAGGCGGTGGCCGCGAGGTTCAGGGTGCTCGGTCTGGCGCAGCTCGCGGACGCGCCCGCGCCGGACCTGCTCGATCTGCCGGCCCCGGGGCGGTCGGCGGGTGTTCCCGTGACGATCGGCGGCATGATCCGGTCCGGTTTCGAGCACCTGGACGCCGCCCGGCGCGCGGTCCTGGAGGAGCTGGTGCGGTTCGAGCGGGCGCCGACGGTCACCGAGGCGGCCGAGGCGCTGCGCCGGCCGCTGACCCAGGTGGTCGACGAGCTGGGCGGGCTGATGGCACGCGGGCTCGTCCGGGCCTCGCACGAGGAGGCGCAGACGCGCCTGCACCTGCCGAACCTGCTGCGGGCGGCCTTGACCGTACGGTGACGGCCGGCCTTGGCACGCGGCGGCGGGGCCCGGACGGCCTCGGCCGGGTCACGCCAAGTGGGCGGCGAGGAACCGCTCCACGGCGGCGTAGTAGGCCTGGCGGTTGGCGGGCCTGGCCAGGCCGTGGCCCTCGTCGGGGAACAGCAGGTACTCGTACGGGATCCCCTTGGCCTCCAGCGCCGCGACGAGCTGCTCGGCCTCCTCGCGAGGCACCCGGACGTCGTTGGCGCCCTGGACCACGAGGATCGGTATGCGGATGTCGTCGGCGCGCGACAGCGGGGACCGCTCCCAGAGCATGTCGCGCTCGGTGTCAGGATCTCCGACGTGGGCGTGCATGAACGCCCGCAGCGGAGTGCGCTGCGGCGCCCCGGCCGCCAGCATCGTCAGCAGGTTCGACGGACCGCAGAGGTCGATCGCGCAACGGAACACGGACGGGGTGAAGGCCGCGCCGACCAGCGCCGCGTACCCGCCGTACGAGCAGCCCATGATCCCGACCCGTGCGGGGTCGACGCTCCCGTCGGCGACGAGGTGGTCGAGCGCGTCGAGCAGATCGGTCTGCATCGCGGCGCCCCACTGCTTGGCGCCCAGGTTGCGGAAGTGCTTGCCGTAGCCCGTCGAGCCCCGGAAGTTGACCTGCACGCACGCATAGCCGCGGTTGGCGAGGAGTTGGGCCTCCTCGTCGAACGCGAAGGTGTGGCGGGCCCACGGCCCGCCGTGGACGTTCACCACCGCGGGCAGGCCTTTGCGGTCGGCGCCGGGCGGCCAGGTCACGTAGCCGTGCACCGTGACCCCGTCGCGCGCGGCGAACGCGAAGGGCTCCATCCTGGCCAGCCGGTACTGTTCGAGTTCCGGGTGGTGGCTGAAGAGGTACCGCAGGCTGCCGTCCGCCCGGTCGTGGACGTAGTAGAGGACCGGGCCGGCCCCGGTCACCACCGAGACCGTCCACAGCCGTCCGGAGCGGTCGGTGCGGTCGATGTAGATCTCGCCGTCGATCTCCTGGAGCGCGAGCGCGTCGCGGATACGCCCGATGTCCTTGCCGAAGTCCTCGTCGAGGAAGAGCCATTCGTCGCGCTCCTTGGCGAAGAGCACCGCCTGCGGCGTACGGGTCACCGGGTCCATCTCGACCTGTTTGACGTCGTGGACCGGATCCTCGGCGAGCAGGGTCCGCCGTCCGGTCGCCACCTCCACCGCGTGCAGGCGGTTCGTGTTGGCCCCGACGGAGGACAGGAGGTAGCACGTGGCGCCGTCGCGTGCGAAGCCGATGACGCGCGTCCCCATGGCGTCCTCGTAGGGCACGTCGAACCACGGGGGTGCGTCGCCGTCCGGCGCATCCGCGGGGTGCAGGCGGACGGTCATGCCGCCGTCGGGCTTCAGGGCCGAGCCGCCGCGCACCCGTAGGTCGGTGTCGGTGATCCAGCTCAGGTAGCCGGGGTTCTCGGCGACCTTGGTGAGCCGGCCCGTCGGCAGGTCCAGGCGGTAGACGTCGTGCAGCCCCGGCCGGTCCCTGTCCAGCCCGACGAGGATCGTGGCGGGGTGCCACCGGTTGTGCGCCAGCACGCGCGCCTGGACGCCGTCGAACGGTGTGGCGCAGCGCTCCTCGCCGGTGACGAGGTCGACGAGGTACAGCCTCCAGCTCTCGTCGCCGTTCTCGTCGCGCAGGTAGAAGAGCGTGCGGTCGTCATGGCACAGGCCGTACGTCCGGATGCCGCGCCCCCGGTCGTGGGTCACGGCCGCGGCCTCCTCCGGCCGGTCCACCGGCGCCACCCACACGTTCAGGACACCCTCGTCCGGTGCCAGGTAGACCAGGCGGGTCCCGTCCGGCGAGATCTCCGGAACCAGGTACGACGGGTTGCCGAACAGGACGGAGTGCGGAATCAGCGGTACGCGGTCAGCGGCCACGGGTCTCCTCCAGGGCGGGTCGCCGGCTCCGGCGCCCCGAGAACCACCACTCGGAGAGCTCGGGGAACTGCGCGACCGCCTCGTCGGTGTCGAGCGGCGGCCTCGCTCCGGCGGACGGCGCGCGGTGCAGGGGCGGGTCCGCGGCGGCCCGCGGGGGAAGCAGCGTCTGGGTGCGGAAGAGGTCGGTCATCAGAGCCGGGTTGCCGAGCACGGCCCGGGACATCATGGCCCGTACCCGGTGCCCGGCGGCAGCCGCAGTGCCGTCCGGAGCGGCGGGGTCCCGGTCCTGACCGGTCGCCATCCGCCACGACGTGTCCGCCACCTCCGCCACGGCGGCCTGGAGTGCGGGGAGGGCGGAGGGGCCGGCGCCGCTGCGCGCCAGCTCGCGGTCGATGCGTACGGCGCTCAGCGCGGCGACGGACATTCCGTGGGAGTGGACCGGGTTCACCGCCGCCAGAGCGTCTCCGACGACGAGGAAGCCCTCCGGGCCGGGACGGCGCTCGAACCACCGCCTGCGGTTCGCCGTGGCCCGGAACGGGCGGACCGCGCCGAGGGGTTCGGCCGCGGCCAGGAGCTCCGCGACGACCGGTGAGCGCAGCGCGCGAGCGCAGTCGGTGAAGCCCTTGTCGTCGGTCGGCGGCGCGGCGGCGCGCGTGCCGGTCAGGGTGAAGGTCCACCGGCCGTCCTCCATGGGGAACAGCGTCGCGCCGTGACCCGGCCGGCCGTTCTCCGGGCGCGGGTGCACCATGATCGCCGGGATGCGGGCGGCGAGGGCGTCGGGGGCGCGGTAGATCCGGGTGGAGTACACCAGACCCGGGTCGGCCACCTCCTCCTCGACGGCGGGCCCGCCGAGCTCGGCCAGCCAGCGAGGGGCCCGCGACCGGCGGCCCGTCGCGTCCACCACGAGGTCGGCGTGGACGGTCTCGGTGGAGCCGTCCTCGCGCGCGACGAGGACGCCGGTGACGCGCGAGGCGTCCCCGGCCAGTCCGAGGACCCGGGTGCGCTCGCGCACCGACACCGCGCCACCGGCCAGGGCCCGCTGCCGGATGACGTGGTCCAGGAGCCACCGGCTGCACGAGACCAGGTAGGCGCCGGTCTCGTGCCGGCGGAACCAGCCGTCCGCGCTCAGGATCAGGGCGCCGTCCGGGAGGCCGCGCCGGTGGGCGCCCCGGGCCGCGAGCGCGGCCAGTGTGCCGGGCAGCAGCGTCTCCAGGGCCTCGGCGCCGGCGGTCACCAGCACGTGGCTGTGGAACGCCTGGGGCAGTCCCGGCCGGGGCTCGGGGCCCGCCGGGTAGCGGCCGCCTTCGACCACGGTGACCTCGTCGACGTGCCTGGCGAGCACCGTGGCCGCCAGGACGCCCGCGAAGCCTCCGCCGAGGACGACGGCCTTGGTCACGGGCGCCCGGCCGGCTGGTCCGAGGTCTCCTGGAGCAGGTCGGCCTCGACCAGGGAGCTGATGAACGCGTCCACCTCCGCGCGGATGCGCGCCGTCATCACGGCATGGTGACCGGCGAACAGCAGTGCCAGCTTCCCGCTGACCGTCTCGCGGTCCTTGTCGCTCTCGACGAGCACCCAGATCTGTGCGGCGGTCGCGTTCAGGGTGCGGAACTCGCCGGACTCCGTGTGGTAAAGCGAGACGCCGTCCGGGGTTTCCTGCCAGATGACCGCGTCACTGATGTGCAGGGACATCGCCCAGCCTCCTGTTCACCGGCATGATGGGAATGAGTTCGCCGACCTTGATCGCGGGCTGCGGGGTGGGGACGTAGGTCTTCCACTGCTCGTGGACCGCGTGCACCTCGCCGGTGGCGACCATGCGGGGGACCGTCATGTCGAGGTCGCTGCGGGCGAGTTCGGCGCGGCTCACCCCCGATTCCTGCCACAGTTGCGTCGTGACGCCGTGCCGCAGGATCCGGCACAGGTGCCGGCTGTTGCGGCGCAGGTCTCCGGACTCCGACATGTGCGCGGCCCGGCAGCCGCCGCCGCAGTTGGCCTTGATGTAGCACTTCTCGCAGTCGGCGTGGAACTCCCCGCCGAACACTGTGCTCCGTCGCATCGAGGTCAGGACCGGGCTGTTGAAGATCTCGGAGAGCGGCTGCTTCCTGATGTTGCCGGCGTGGTCCGCCTTGCCGGTGACGAGCTTGCACGGGTAGATGTCGCCAAGGGAGTTGATGTAGATCTCGTTGCCGCCCATCCCGCAGTTGCCCTTGACCGAGCAGGCGGTGACCGGCCGCGGCCCGTCCGGCCGGAACTTGCCCGCGGCCGGCGAGGTCCAGACGAGCTGCTGCACCCGCAGGTGGTCCTGCCATCCGAAGTCGTCGTCGTCGCTCGCGCCCCGGCCGAGGTCGTTGTGGTTCATCAGGCGGACGCTGTGGATCTCGATCCCGTCGAGGAACGACGCGAAGTCCTCCAGCTCGTCGACGTTGTCCGAGGTCACGATGTGGTTGATGGCCGGCGCCACGCCCGCGTCGTTGAGCAGCTGGATGGCCCGGCGGGTCTTGGCGAACGCGCCCTTGCCGCGGGTGCGGTCGTGCGTCTCGGCCGTGCCTCCGTCCAGGCTCACCGTGACGGCGTTGAAGAGCTCGGCGAACCGTTTCGCCGTCACCTCGGTCCGGATCATGGTCGCATTGGTGATGATGTTCGACTTCAGACCGCTGCTGTTGGCGTGCTCGACGATCCGGAACAGGTCCTTGCGCAGCATCGGCTCGCCGCCGGTGAAGACGATGGTCCCCGTGCCGAAGTCGGCGATCTGCGAGACCAGGTCCAGGGACTCGGCGGTGTCCAGCTCGCCCGGCAGGCACTTCTCGGACGACGCGTAGCAGTAGGGGCAGCGGAGGTTGCAGCCGTCGGTGATGGCGTAGTAGGCGAAGCTCAGCGGCGGTTCAGCGAGTCTGACCGTGGGCCGGTTGCCGTTGAAGTAGACGATCCAGTTCAGGATGAGCTTGGCGAGGGTGCGCTCCGTCTCGCCGTCCGGCTCCAGCGATGCCCGCTCCCCGCGCGCCTGCGCGGCGGCCAGGGTTCGGAGGACCCGGAACTCGCGTCTGGTCAGGACGCACCGGGCGGCCACCTCCGGGTTGACCACGAGGTGGTCCTCGTCGTGCACAAAGTACGTCAGGCCCTGCGGCACATCGAACAACGCCACGTCGCGGACCAGGTTCCCGCGCATCCCGCCTCCTCTCTGGGCTGCCACGGGCGTGGCCCGACGCGAACGGCCGTCGGGCCACGCCCGTGCGATGTCGTACTACTCGGCCGCGTGGCCGGAGCCGGACCACACGCCGCAGGCACACAGCATCGCGGCGTCGAAGCCCTCCTTCGTGGCCTCGGGCGAGGACCACTCCTGGGAGTGCGCGGCCACGTCGGGGAGGATCGCCGCGAGGCGGGTCTTGGTCGAGATGAGGACGTGGGTCTCCTCGGGCGTCAGGCTCGCGTAGAACTCTTCGAGCGCGGGCGCCATCGTGCCGCCGAGAACGCCGGCGGCACGGAGTGCCTCCAGGGAGTTGAAGGACATGTTTCCACCTTTCGCTGTTCCGATCGATCGGGGATGCAACCGAGACTGCGCGTGGCGGATCGGCGAAACAACCCCACGAATGTGGGTTGTGCCGAGGCGGCGGCCGGTACATACGCGCGCGGACGAATCCTGCTCACGCAGGGTCCTCAGAGCGGCTTGAACCAGCCACTCGCGGGTGTTGACGATCTCCATGCCGTGCCTCACGCTCATACCACAGCTCGTGTGAAGCTCATGTGAATGACGCGGGGAAATCGGCACCGGAGAGATCAACGACACGCCCAGTCGGCGGCCAACGGCCCGTCGGACGACCCGAGAGGTGCGATGAATCCCACAGGCTCCGGCATCGTGCACGTATCGCTGCTGCCAGGCTTTGTCTGCCGCACGGACCAAGGCGTCGCCGACCTCAGCGACATCCAGCAGCGGCTCGTGGCGGCCCTGGTGCTCAGCGACCGCCCGATGCGGCGCGGCGACCTCGCCGCCCGGCTGTGGCCCGACGTCCCGCCCGCCCGGGCAGGGGCGCGATTACGCCAAACTCTGTGGCGGCTGAACCAGGCGACGGCCGGGGCCGTGTTGCGGGCCTCGAACACCACGATCACCTTGGCCGATGACGTCGAGGTGGACTACCGGACGGCGTCGGCTCTGGTCTCGGCGGCGTCGCGGGCCGGCGGGGCGGCCACGGGCGGCGACGGTCCGCCGCACGCGTGGAGCCTGTTGCGCCACCCGCTTCTGTACAGCTGGGACCACGACTGGCTCGTGCCGTTCCAGGAGAAGTGGAAGCTGCAGCGCGTCCAGACGCTCGAGCAGCTTGCAGAGACGTTTCTTCGGCGCCGTCAGCACTCCGCGGCGCTCGAGCTGGCCGACGCTGCGGCCCAGGCCGACCCGCTGCGGGAGGGCCCCCGGCGCATCGCCGTCCAATCGTGCCTCTCCGTCGGCGAGGTCGCCGACGCGCACCGCCGGTACCGCTGCTATCGGGAGCTGCTCTTCTCGGAGCTGGGCGTGGCTCCGAGCGGTGCCATTCCGCAGCTCCTGAAGCAGGACCGCGACCGCCAGCTCGCGCTGACGGCGGAGTGCTGACCGCCGCGCCGCCCGGTCGGCCCGGCCGTTGCCCACGCGGTCACCACGGGTCGGTGCGGCGGGCCAGCAGGTGGTACAGCGAGGCGTACGCCTCGGCCATGCGTGAGGTGTCGAACCGGTCGAGCACCCGCGCGCGGCAGTCCCGGGGAGCGAGGCGGCCGACGGTGCGGATGGCGTCGGCCAGCTCCTCGGGACGCTCGCACACGAAGCCCGTCACTCCGTGCTCGACGATCTCGGGTACGGATCCCCGCCGCAGCGCCACAACGGGTGTGCCGCAGGCCATGGCTTCGATCATCACCATGCCGAAGGGCTCTTCCCAGCAGATCGGGAAGATCAGGCAGTGTGCCTCCGCGAGCAGTTCCCGCTTGGCCCGCAGATCCACCTCGCCCACCCACTGGGCGTCCTCGCCGAGGCGGGGCACGACCTCCCGTTCGAAATACGGCTCCTCGTCGGGGTCGTTGCACCTGCCGGCGATGGTGATCGCTCTGCCTGCCTCGCGGGCTGCGTCAATGGCCAGGTGAACACCCTTGTCGGCGGCGATCCGGCCGAGGAAGAGGACGCGCTCGCCCTTGCGCTCGCGGAAGGGGTGGTCGAGGGTGCGCACGGCGTTGTGGACCTGGCCGGCCCAGGGCAGCTCGGGGGCCTGATGCTGCTGGGCACGGGAGATCGCCACCAAGCTGACCGAGTCGGCCAGGGCCCGGTAGTAGTCTCCGTTCTCCCCGGAGACGGGTCCGTGCGCGGTCACCACGGTGGGAACCGGCCGCTGGCCCGCCTGGAGCGGTCCCGCAGAACTGTGGTCGTGGACGATGTCCGGGCGCAGGGTGCGGAGCACCTGTCCCACGCGCGCGGCGTGCAGGACCTCGGGGCCGGTCCGGCCCAGCCGTTTTTCGCCCTGGGGGGCGGGGTCGGTGGCGATGAAATCGCCCTTGGTGCCGTTGGCGCCCACTCCGATGACGGTGACCTTGTGGCCGAGCTCCACGAGGCCGTCGATCAGGTCCGCGCACATCGACTCGATGCCCCCGTAAGCCGTGGGCGGCAGTTCGAACCAGGGCGTCGCAACCATGGCGATGTCGAGAGTACGGTTCACGGCTGCCTCCCTCCTGCGGCCCCTGCGGCGCCGCCCCCTGCAGGCGGGTCCCCCGGCGTCCGCCGGTGGCTCGGTGCGGCGGCGAGCGGCCTTCGCGGCTGCAGGATGACCTCCACGTCGTCGGACAGACCCTCGAGACGGGTCGAGGCGCCGTCCACCCACAGCTCCGCACGCCCGCCGGCGAGCGGGAGGTTGTGCACGTGGAGGCGGCCGTAGCGTTCGGGCCAGGCCGGCGCCACCCACACCTGCCGGTGCGACATCCACGGGTCCAGCCGCAGCAGCGCCCGCATCAGCTGCACCGGGGCGGCGGCCGCCCATGCCTGCGGGGAGCACGAGGTCGGGTACGGCAGCGGTGCCTCGTACTCGCTGCGGTCGAACCCGCAGAAGAGCTCCGGGAGCCTGCCGCCGAACGCCTCGGCCGCGTCCAGGATGCCGGTCGCCACGCGCTGGGCCTCCTCCACGAACCCGTAGCGCATCAGGCCCGTCGCGACGATGGCGTTGTCGTGCGGCCAGACCGACCCGTTGTGGTAGCTCATCGGGTTGTACGCGCCCATGGAGGAGGCCAGCGTGCGGATCCCCCAGCCGGTGAACATCTCCGGCGACAGCAGGCGCTCCGCCACCTTGCCCGCCTTGTCCTCGTCGACGATCCCGGTCCACAGGCAGTGCCCCATGTTGGAGGCGAGCGCATCGATGGGGCGTTTGTCCCGGTCGAGGCCGATGGCGAACCACCCCCGGTCGGGCAGCCAGAACTGTTCGTTGAACGCCTCCTTCAGCGCGGCCGCCCGCCGCGCCCAGCGGTCGACCGCCGCCATGTCGCCGGCCTCGTGCGCGAAGTGCGACCGCACCACGTACGCCGCGTACACGTAGGCCTGCACCTCGCACAGGGCGATCGGCGACTCGGCGAGGCGGCCGTCGGCGAAGTTCACGCCGTCGAAGGAATCCTTCCACCCCTGGTTGAGCAGGCCGTCCTCCGTCATGCGCTGGTACTCCACGAAACCGTCGCCGTCGCGGTCGCCGTACTGCTCGATCCACTCCAGGGCCCGGTCGGCATGGGGCAGCAGCGCATCGACCGCCGCCGGCGCGATCCCCCAGCGCCGCAGCTCCCCCAGCATCACCACGAACAGGGGTGTCGCGTCGGCGGTGCCGTAGTAGACGCTGCCTCCGCCGCGGGCCAGCGGGAAGTCCAGACCGAAACGGGTCTCGTGCAGGATCCGCCCCGGCTGCTCCTCCGTCCTCGGGTCGACGGTGCTGCCCTGCGCGCGCGCCAGGGTCTGCAAGGTGCCCAGGGCCAGGCCCGGGTCCAGCGGCAGCGCCATGTAGGAGGCCAGCAGCGAGTCCCGCCCGAACAGCGCCATGAACCACGGCGCTCCCGCCGCGACCGCCACGTTCTCCGGATGCTGCGGATCGAAGATCCGCAGCGCGCCGAGGTCCTCCACGCTGCGCCGCAGGGTCCGCCGCAGTTCGGGGTCCTCGATCTCGCCGACGCGCGGGGCGCCCTCGCGCCACGCCCGCATCCGCCGCGCCGGTGAGGACTCACCGACCTCCGCGCCCGTCGGGAACGTGCCGCTGATCTCCTGGCCGTCGATGCTCGGCTGGACCAGTACGGTCGTGCGCCAGTCACCGTGCGCCGGGAGGCTGACGTCGAATTCCAGCCGGTCCGGGCGTGCCCGAGCGCCGGCCGCCTCCACGCGCACCCCCCGCTGCGCGTCTCCCGCCTGCAGGGCGAGGCTCAGGCCGGAGCCGTCCGCGGAGGCGGTCACCTCGCCGCGCGACTGCACCCGGTTCTCCTTCACATCGAACAGATCGGCGAAGTCGGCTGCCACGTGCAAGGAGAGGACCAGCGACACCGGGCGGTTGCCGAGGTTGCGCAGATGGAGGTCCTCACGCATGCCCTCACCCACGTACCGCCGGCGCTCCAGCAGCACCTCGGTCTCCGCTCCACGCGGCGGGACCCGCGCCACGAACGTGGTGCTGTACGGGTCTCCGGACAGCACCGTCAGCTCGTGGGGCAGGCGGTCGTCGAGGCGTAGCCGCCAGTCGGAGATGATGCGGGTGTCCCGGAAGAACAACCCCTGCGGGGAGTCCGCGTCCATGTCCCCCGACGTCGCGGAGACGCAGAACGTCGGCCCCTCGACCAGCGTCACCGCGGTTTGCGCGTGCACCGCGGGCTCGTGCTCGACGATCGTGTCGAATCCGGCGCTCATGCTTCCTCCCGATGGCTGAAGCCCATGGCTCCCGCCGTAGCGTCGGCCGCCGTGCTCCAGCCGTGGTGACATCCGTAGGGCCTGCGGGCAGAAGCGGCGACCCGGCAAGTCGTACCGCACGGAACCAGCCGCCACGCCCGCAGCACGACCGAGTAGCCGAGCTCGTCCACCGCCTGGTCCAACGCGCGTCCCCCTTCCACGACGAAGCCGGCGCCCCCTCGGCGCAGAAGGGCAGGAAATCTGCCCAGAGCCGGCTCAAGCGCGGCCGCGGCCGGCCTTTGGGGCTGCTGGACGCCGCCCACACGGCCACCTGGAGTGTTTCTTCCGACCCGGCGCGGTCCCGGAGGCCCGTCGGCGAACCGCCGTCCAGCTCGGGCTCCGGCCGCGCACCGCCCGCCCTCCGCCGACGATGAAAACGACGGCTGTCCCGGTTCGGCGGCCGCGCCGGGGGCAGGCGCCAAGCGCCGGCAATAGGCAGGCGTGACACCCGAGGCGGAACAGTCGGCAAGGAGATGTCATGAGAGCGCTGACATGGCACGGCAAGCGGGACGTACGCGTCGACACCGTCCCCGATCCGAAGATCCGGGACGGCGAAGACGTGATCGTCAAGGTCACGACCACTGGTCTGTGCGGCTCCGACCTGCACCTCTACGAGGTCCTCGGGGCGTTCCTCGACACCGGGGACATCCTGGGCCACGAGCCCATGGGCGTCGTCGAGGAGGTGGGACCGCAGGTCACCTCCCTCAAGCCGGGGGAACGCGTGGTGATCCCCTTCAACGTCTCGTGCGGCACGTGCTTCATGTGCAAGCAGGGCCTGCAGTCGCAGTGCGAGACGACCCAGGTCCACGAGCACGGCACCGGAGCCTCGCTCTTCGGCTACACGAAGCTCTACGGCCAGGTGCCGGGCGGCCAGGCCGAGTACCTGCGCGTCCCGTTCGGCAACACCCTCCCCATCCGCGTTCCGGAGGGCCCGCCGGACGACCGTTTCGTCTACCTGTCCGACGTCCTGCCCACGGCATGGCAGGCCGTCGAGTACGCCGGCATCCCGCCGGGTGGCAGCGTCGCCGTCCTGGGCCTCGGGCCCATCGGGGACATGAGTACGCGTATCGCCGCCCACCGCGGTGCGGAAACGGTCATCGGCATCGACCTGGTTCCGGAGCGCCTGGAGCGTGCCCGTCGGCGCGGCATCCATACCCTGGACCTCCAGGAGTGCGGCGACGACCTGGCCGACGCCGTCCGAGCGCTCACCGGGGGGCGCGGACCGGACGCGGTCATCGACGCCGTCGGAATGGAGGCCCACGGCAGCCGCATCGCCGCAGCCGTGCAGGGCGTGACCACCTTTCTGCCGGACGCCTTGGCCGCGGCCATGATGAAGCGTGCCGGAATCGACCGGCTCTCCGCCCTCTACACCGCGGTCGACCTCGTCCGCCGGGGCGGCACCATCTCCGTGTCCGGCGTGTACGGGGGCGCGGCCGATCCGCTGCCCTTGCTGACCATGTTCGACAAGCAGCTCCAACTGCGCATGGGGCAGGCGAACGTTCGCCGCTGGGTCGACGACATCCTCCCCCTGCTCACCGACGGCGACCCGCTGGGCGTGGACGACTTCGCCACGCACCGGTTGCCTCTGGAGCAGGCGCCGGACGCGTACGAGATGTTCCAGAAGAAGCGGGACGGGGCCGTGAAGGTCCTCTTCACCCCGTGACCGAAACGTCAGACGTCCAGCCCCGCGACGCCGACGGCGCCCGCAGGCACCGGCACATGGCCCTCCGCGGGCGCGCGCTCAGGCGGACACCGATCAGCCGCTCCGCCGCAAGACTCCGAACGGGTGGTAGACCGCCGGGCCCTGGAGAGCCATCTGATGGACGAGCACGCGGCATTCGGTGGTTCGCACAGCGGAAAACGCCCCCCTTTGTATCTTCGCCGCACGGCAAGGCTGCCGGTCCTCCGTCCGGCATTCTCGGCGGATACAACTGGCCTCTCGACGGCTTGACCGATGGACCTGCGGCAACGTAGCTTCGAGCGCACCGACTCGTGAGCTGATGGAAGGAGGCGAAGTCGGATGTCGACCATCTCCGAACTGCCTCGCCTCGCCCACCAGATCGCCTGGGCCCCGGGTCGTGTAGCACACGGCTGCTGAGCAGCCCCCTTTTCCGGCGTGCCCCATTTGTGGGTGCCGGCACTTTGCGATATCTGTCACCGGCTGCGGCACCTCTTTGCGTGCTGATTCACGCGCCGGGTTCTCGAGCTGCGCCACCCGAAACAGAAAGCTCCCGAAATGGCGACTAGGACAATCAGATCAACCGCGCACCGAAATGAGGATCTGCCATGGTAGCGGCGCGGATCACGGTCAACGGGAAAGAAACACCGATTTCACCGGCTGCACCCCACACCACGGTGCTGGATTTTCTGCGCGAGCGTGGCCTCACCGGCACCAAGGAGGGCTGCGCCGAAGGGGAATGCGGCGCGTGTTCGGTCCTGGTGGCCCGTCCCGGGGTGAACAAGCCCACTGACTGGGTGGCGGTCAACGCCTGCCTGGTCCCGGCCGCGGCGCTCGACGGTCAGGAGATCATCACCTCCGAGGGTCTCGCCACCGCCGGCGAAGCCGGCATGCCGCCCGCGCTGCACCCTGTGCAGGAGGAGATGGCCGTCCGCGGCGGCTCCCAATGCGGTTACTGCACACCGGGGTTCATCTGCAGCATGGCCTCCGAGTACTACCGACCCGACCGCTGCGCGCACGCGGACGCAGACACGGACTCGGCCGACAGCACCGACTCCGAACACGGTCCGAACGGTTTCGACCTGCACGCGCTGAGCGGAAACCTGTGCCGCTGCACCGGTTACCGCCCGATTCGCGATGCCGCTTTCGCCGTCGGCACCCCTACCGAGGACGACCCGCTGGCGCAGCGTCGGGAGCAGTCCCCGCCCGAACCGGTTGCCACTCAATACACCCAGGACGACAGCACGTTCCTGCGGCCGAGCACCCTGGCCGGAGCGCTGCAGCTGCTGCAGGAGCGGCCCGACGCGGTGGTGGTCGCCGGCAGCACCGACTGGGGCGTGGAGGTGAACATCCGCTCCCGCCGGGCGCATTGCGTGGTCGGCATCGACCGGCTGCCCGAACTGCGGGAGCTGCGCGTCGAATCGGACTACATCGAGATCGGGGCGGCGCAGACGCTCACCGAGATCGAACGCCGCCTCGACGGCGGCGTCCCGCTGCTGGCAGAGCTGTTCCCGCAGTTCGCGTCCCGGCTCATCCGCAACAGTGCGACCCTCGGCGGCAACCTCGGGACCGGCTCACCCATCGGTGACAGCCCGCCGGTGCTGCTCGCGCTGGAGGCGTCGGTGGTGCTCGCCGGCGCCGACGGTGAGCGCGAGGTGCCGCTCGCGGACTACTTCACGGGCTACCGGCAGAGCGTGCGCCGTCCCGGTGAGCTGATCCGCGCGGTGCGCATCCCGCTGCCGCTGTCGCCGGTCACGGCCTTCCACAAGATCGCCAAGCGTCGCTTCGACGACATCTCCAGCGTGGCGGTCGCTTTCGCGCTCGACATCGAGGACGGGATCGTCCGCAAGGCACGCATCGGCCTGGGCGGCGTGGCCGCCACCCCGATCCGCGCCCTCGCCGCCGAGGCCGCCCTGGAGGGCAAGCCGTGGGCGGCGGAGACCGTCGAAGCCGCGGCCCAGGTGCTGCAGGCCCAGGGCACGCCGATGAACGATCACCGCGCCAGCGCCGGCTACCGCTCCGCGATGCTCGGCCAGAGCCTGCTGAAGCTGTACGCGCAAACCACCGAGGCGGTGTCGTCATGAGTCATTTGTCCGAGCTCCCCGAGAAGCCTGTCGTCGGCGTTTCAATGCCGCACGAGAGCGCCAACCTGCACGTCACCGGCGCCGCGCTCTACACCGACGACCTGGTCCATCGCACCAAGGACGTGCTGCACGCCTACCCCGTCCAGGTCATGAAGGCCCGCGGCAGGATCACCGCGCTGCGTACCGAGCCCGCGCTCGCCGTGCCGGGTGTGGTCCGCGTGCTGACCGTTGCCGACGTGCCCGGCGTCAACGACGCCGGAATGAAGCACGACGAACCGCTGTTCCCCGACGAGGTCATGTTCCATGGCCACGCCGTCGCCTGGGTGCTCGGTGAGACCCTGGAGGCGGCCCGGCTCGGTGCGGCGGCCGTCGAGGTGGAACTCGACGAACAGCCCTCCCTGATCACGCTGCAGGACGCGATCGCGGCCGAGAGCTTCCACGGCGCCCGGCCCGTGATGCTGACCGGCGATGTCGACGCCGGCTTCGAAGACTCCGCACACGTGTTCACCGGCGAGTTCCAGTTCTCCGATCAGGAGCACTTCTACCTCGAGACGCACGCGGCGCTGGCCCTTGTCGACGAGAACGGGCAGCTGTTCATCCAGAGCAGCACCCAGCACCCTTCGGAGACGCAGGAGATCGTCGCGCACGTGCTCGGCCTGCACAGCCACGAGGTGACCGTGCAGTGCCTGCGGATGGGTGGCGGCTTCGGCGGCAAGGAGATGCAGCCGCACGGGTTCGCGGCCGTCGCCGCGCTCGGCGCCAAGCTGACGGGCCGGCCGGTGCGGGTGCGCCTCAACCGGACCCAGGACCTGACCATGTCCGGTAAGCGCCACGGGTTCCACGCCGAGTGGAAGATCGGCTTCGACGCCGACGGCCGCATCCAGGCCCTGGACGCCACCTTGACCGCGGACGGCGGCTGGAGCCTGGACCTGTCCGAGCCGGTGGTGGCCCGCGCGCTGTGCCACATCGACAACACCTACTGGATTCCCAACGCGCGCGTCGCCGGTCGCATCGCCAAGACCAACAAGGTCTCCAACACCGCCTTCCGCGGCTTCGGCGGACCGCAGGGCATGCTGGTGATCGAGGACATCATGGGCCGGTGCGCGCCGCTGCTCGGCCTGGATCCGATGGAGCTGCGGGAGCGCAACTTCTACCGGCCGGGGCAGGGCCAGACGACGCCGTACGGACAGCCGGTCCCCCAGCCCGAACGGATCTCCACCATCTGGCGGCAGGTTCAGGACGACGCCGGTATCGCCGATCGCAAGCGCGAGATCGCGGCCTTCAACGCCGCGCACCCGCACACCAAGCGGGCGCTCGCGATCACCGGGATCAAGTTCGGGATCTCGTTCAACCTCACCGCCTTCAACCAGGGCGGCGCGCTGGTGCTGGTCTACAAGGACGGCTCGGTCCTGATCAACCACGGCGGCACCGAGATGGGGCAGGGCCTGCACACCAAGATGCTGCAGGTGGCCGCGACCACGCTGGGCATCCCGCTGCACAAGGTGCGGCTGGCCCCGACGCGCACGGACAAGGTGCCCAACACCTCCGCCACCGCCGCCAGTTCCGGGGCGGACCTCAACGGCGCGGCGGTGAAGAACGCCTGCGAGCAGATCCGCGACCGGCTGCTCCAGGTGGCCAGCACCCAGCTGGGCGGGAACGCCTCGGACGTGCGCATCGTCGAGGGCGTCGCGCGGGTCCTGGGCAGCGACAAGGAGCTGGCCTGGGACGACCTGGTGCGCACCGCGTACTTCCAGCGGGTCCAGTTGTCGGCGGCCGGTTTCTACCGGACCGAGGGTCTGCACTGGGACGCGAAGGCGTTCCAGGGCTCGCCGTTCAAGTACTTCTCCTACGGCGCCGCGGCAACCGAGGTCGAGGTGGACGGCTTCACCGGCGCGTACCGGATCCGGCGGGTGGACATCGTGCACGACGTCGGCGACTCCCTCTCCCCGTTGATCGACATCGGTCAGGTCGAGGGTGGGTTCGTGCAGGGCGCGGGCTGGCTGACGCTGGAGGACCTGCGCTGGGACAACGGTGACGGGCCGAACCGCGGCCGGCTGCTGACCCAGGCCGCGAGCACCTACAAGCTGCCGAGCTTCTCGGAGATGCCCGAGGAGTTCAACGTCAGGCTGATGGAGAACGCCACCGAGGAGGGCGCGGTCTACGGGTCGAAGGCGGTGGGTGAGCCTCCGCTGATGCTGGCGTTCTCGGTGCGGGAAGCGCTGCGGCAGGCCGCCGCGGCATTCGGGCCGGCCGGAGTCAGCGTGGAACTGGCCTCTCCCGCGACACCGGAGGCGGTGTACTGGGCGATCGAAGCAGCCCGCGCAAGCGACGTGGAGCACCACGGCCACGCCCGCAACGGCAGCGAGATCCCCGCCGACACAAGCGCTTTGAGCAATGCCTGACATGAACTGGGTGGCCGCGGTCGCGCGGTTGCGAGCCCGCCGGGAACCCGGCGTGCTCGTGACCGTCGCGACCGTGCGCGGCCACGCGCCCCGCCGGGCCGGTGCCAAACTCGTTGTGGGCCAGAGCGAGACCTGGGGTTCCATCGGCGGCGGCAACATCGAGGCCGTCGCCATCGACCGGGCCCGCGAGCTGAACGGCACGCCCGATGCGGAGCCGGAGCTGATGGATTTCGCCCTCAACGACAAGGTCACCGGCCGACACGGCGTGCAGTGCTGCGGCGGTGCCGTCAGCGTCCTGCTCGAACCGCTGCCGGTGGTCCAAGCGGTGGCCGTCTTCGGCGTCGGGCACGTCGGACTGGAGCTGGCACGCATCCTGGCCCGCCACGACCTCGATCTGCACCTGATCGACACCCGCCCCGACATGCTCGCCGACGAACGGCTCGGTGTGCTCGCAGACGCGGTGGCGCAGATCCACGTGCACCACACACCGCTGCTTCCGGAGGAGGTGCTCTCGGAGCTGCCGCCCGGCACCCATGTCCTGATCATGACCCACGATCACGCCGAGGACGCCGCACTGTGCGACGCCGCCTTGCGCACCGCCGGTCTCGGCTCGATCGGATTGATCGGATCGCCCGCCAAATGGGCGCGGTTCCGGCAACGCCTGGCCACCGAGGGCGGCCACGACGCCGCCACCATCGACCGGATCAAGACCCCCATCGGAATGCCCGAGATCACCGGCAAGGAACCCGCCACGATCGCGGTGAGCGTCGCGGCGGACCTGCTCCGGACCTTCGAACAGGACCGCCAGGGGGCGGTGCCGAACGCGGTTGCCCCGGTCCACGAACCCTCCGGTAGGCGCTAGCGCGCCGGGAGTCGCGCCCGCCCGCCCGTCCGCCCGCCGAGCTGTCGGCACAGCCGGTTGCCGGGCGTACGGCCTCGCTCCCACCTCATGGCGAAGTCGCCCCCTGCGCGGCGCCGGCCGTCAGCGCGTCCCGCACAACGGAAAAGCCCGCTCCGGTCCTCAGAGAGGGACGTGGTCGTCGCGACGTCGGCCTGCGGGGATGGGCATCGACAGAGCACTGCGAGGCTCCCGGACGGCCAGGACTGAGGAGACCCGGCGAGAGCACCCGCACGAGGGGTGGACGCCCCTGGTGTCCCGGCCCGGCGGCGCTGTCTTCGGTTCCTCAGGGCGCGGTGCTGCGGGTGGTGATCAGCTCGATCAACGCCGGCAGGCCGCCCTCTGCCATCGCCCGGCGCTGCCGGTCGGCCGGGGTGCCGTCGCGGAGCAGCCGATGGACCAGGGCGGTCACCTCGCGGGTGTCCCCGGCCTCCTCCAGAGCGCGCCGGATGTGTCCCATGAGCCGGGCCACGGCGTCACGGGCGCTCTGCCGCCCGCCTTCGCATCCCACCAGCGGGCCGTCCAGGCCGTACCGGGCAGCCTGCCAGGTCGCGGCATGCAGCAGTTCCTGGGGGCATTGCGGCAACGGCGCCCCGGACTTCGCCTCCTGAACGGCGGTGGCGACGAGCGCCCGTGCGACACCCGTGAACATCACCGCGTCGTCGGCCCGAAGCTGGACGTCGGCGCACCTGATCTCGACGGTCGGGTACTTCTCCGACAGCCTCGCCTGCCAGTACAGCTGCCCCGTGTCCGCGATGACGCCCGATTCCACGAGCGCGGCCGCGCGGCGATCGTAGTCGGCGACACCGGCGAAGACCGGCGTGGGGCCGGTCACCGGCCAGCGTCCGAAGATGACGGTGCGCCAGCTCGCAAAGCCGGTGTCGCGCCCCTCCCACAGGGGGGAGTTCGCCGACATCGCCAGGAGGGTCGGGAGCCAGACGCGGATCCGGTTGAGCACCTCGACGCCCATCTCCCGGTCCGGGACCCCCGCATGGACGTGCATGCCGTTGATCAGCTGCTCGTCCACCAGACGCGGGGCTTGGCCGCGCATCCGCAGGTAGCGCGTTTTGGGCGTGACGGGTACGGGCGCGGCCTCCTTGACCGGCGCGGCCCCCGACAGGGCCGCCCGGCAGCCGGTCCGCTCGGCGGCGGAGCCGATGGCGTGCCGCAGGCGCAGCAGATGGCCTCCGATCTCGCCGAGCCCGGTACAGACCGGCGTGGCGATCTCGACCTGGGCCTGGAGAAGCTCGGTCTGGACTTCGTCCTCCTCGCTGACCGTATCCAGACCAGCGGCGGCGCGCACCGCGGCCATCCGGGGAACCGGGAGCCCGGTGTCCGGATCCACCAGCAGATATTCTTCCTCGACTCCGACAGTGATCACCTGATCGAGTATTCCAGCCGGTGTCTGATGAGCGAGTTCTGCCCCTTCTTGAGAGTGGCGTGCGAACGAAGATCGAGTGCGTGCGCTTAAGGCGCTCGTGCGCGGGCAGCCGCCCAACATGTCGATCGTCTGTCCCGCCCGGGTCGCGGCCGTTCGCGACCCGGCGGGCAGCGCACGGGAGTGGAGATCCATGGTGGAGGAGGCCGGTGCCTGCATGAGACAGGCGCCCGCAGTGCGGCGGTCCCCGGACGCGAGCCGGCTGGGAGGTGCCGCATGTGCGGCCTGAGCGGGGAAGTGCGCTTCGACGGCAGGCGGCCGGACATCGCCGCGGTCGAGCGCATGACCGATGAACTGGAGCAGCGGGGACCGGACGGCAGAGGCGTGTGGTCACAGGGGGCGGTGGCCCTCGGGCACCGCCGACTGAAGATCATCGACCTGTCGGAGAGCGCGGCCCAGCCGATGACCGACCCAGGGCTCGGTATCACGGGCGTCTTCAACGGGTGCATCTACAACTACCGGGACCTGCGCGGACGGCTCGAAGGGCTGGGGCACCGCTTCTTCTCCGGCTCCGACACCGAAGTGCTCCTCAAGGCCTACCGGCAGTGGGGCCCCGCGTGCGTCGAATTCTTCGCCGGAATGTTCGCCTTCGCGATCGTGGAGCACCACACCGGCCGCGTGGTGCTCGGCCGTGACCGGCTCGGCGTCAAGCCGCTGTACGTCACCCAGGACGGCGACCGGCTCCGCTTCGCCTCGTCCCTGCCCGCCCTGCTGGCGGGTGGCGGCGTCGACACGTCCCTCGACCCGGTGGCGCTCCACCAGTACCTGAGCTGGCACGGCACCGTGGCAGCGCCGCGGACCGTACTGTCCGGCGCGCGCAAACTGCCGCAGGCGACCGTCCGCGTCGTCGAGCGCGACGGCACGCACCGCGACCACTGCTACTGGCAGCCGTCGTATACCCGCCGCGCCGAGTTCGACCGCGATCCGGAGCGCTGGCGGGAGGCGGTGTACGAGGCCCTGCGCACGGCCGTGCGGCGCCGCACCGTTTCGGATGTGCCGGTGGGCGTCCTGCTGTCCGGGGGACTGGATTCGAGCCTGATCGTGGCGCTGCTGGCGGAAGAGGGGCAGAGCGACCTCGCGACCTTCGCGATGGGTTTCGAATCGGAGAGCGGGGAGGAGGGGGACGAGTTCCTGTACTCGGACCTGATCGCCAGGCGGTTCTCCACGGACCACCACCAGTTCATGATCCCGTCCGACCGGCTCCCCACCGCCCTGGAGGGGGCGATCGGCGCCATGAGCGAGCCGATGGTCAGCCATGACGCCGTGGCGTTCCACCTGCTGTCGGAGCAGGTCGCCAAGGACGTCAAGGTGGTGCTGTGCGGGCAGGGTGCCGACGAGGTGTTCGCGGGCTACCGCTGGTACCCCAGGATCGCCGCGGCCGCGCGGGCCGACGCGCCGGACGCGTACGCGGAGGCCTACTTCGACCGTACGCACGACGGCGTGACCGCCTTGCTGCATCCGGACGCGGCCCCCGGCCACGATGCCTCGCAGGAGTTCGTACGCGCCCACATGGCGGCCCCGGGCGCGGAGAGCGCACTCGATGCGGCCTTGCGCCTGGACGTCCACATGCTGATGACCGACGACCCGGTCAAACGCGTCGACAACATGACGATGGCCTGGGGCCTGGAGGCCCGGGTGCCCTTCCTCGACCACGAGCTCGTCGAACTGGCCGCCGCCTGCCCGCCGGAATTCAAGCTGGCCCAGGGCGGCAAGGGGGTGCTCAAGGACATCGGCCGGCAGATCCTGCCCCACAAGGTCGTCGACCGCCCCAAGGGCTACTTCCCGGTGCCCGCGGTCCGGCACATGGCCGAACCGGTGCTCAGGCGGGTGCGTGAGGCCCTGACCGCACCGGAGGCGCGCCACCGCGGCCTCTTCGACCAGGGCCGCGTGGCGGAGCTGCTGGCGGACCCCGCCGGGCACCGCACGAACCGCGGGGCCAGCACGTTGTGGCAGGTGGCCTCGCTGGAGATCTGGTTGCAGACCCACGGCATCACATGACACTGAACGGTGAGAGTCCCCGGAAGCCCTCGAAGAGGCCACATGCCCCTGGATCGCTCCGCACGCCAGCACCGCTTCCGGCCCGGCGCAGCGGCGCCGGGCCGGACCGGAGCGGATTGGACGATTCGGTTCCCCGGGCCCCGCGCGACGGGCCCGTGGGGTCATGGGCGCCCGCAGGACACCTCGCCGCGGGCCCCGCGCCGGGATCCGCGTCTCCACCGGACCCCGCGTCGGCTCCCGTCCCCGTCCACCTGGCCGACGCCGGTGCGGTGGACCCGCCGACGGTGCTCAGCGTCCACGGGTGCTGGTACCCGGCGGCCGACCCCACCGGTGACCACGTGGCCTTCATCTGCGACCGGGCCGGTGTGCCGCAGCTGTGGAGCGGACCTGCCGGAGGCGGTGACGAGGCCCACATCCTCGACGCCCGCCCCGATCCGGTGACCGAGGTGTCCTGGTCGCCCGACGGCCGATGGATCGCCTATACCGCGGCGCCGGGAGGCGGCGAGCACACCCGCGTCCTGGTGGTACGTCCGGACGGGACCGGCTGCCGGGTGCTGGCGGGTGCCGAGCCGGGAGCCTCCGCCCACCTGGGCTGCTGGACCCGCGACGGAGCAGCGCTGGCCGTCACGGTCGCCCAGCCGTCCGCGGCGAACGGCGCCCACAGCGGCGCCGGACACCTGCCGCAGGACGCGGGCCCGGCCGGCCCCGGTGGTTTCTCCGGTGAGGTGTGGACGGAACGTGACGGCCACGCGACGCTGCTCCATCCGCCGGCCCGCGGAGCGGGTCCCGGCGCGGGCGGCGCGGCGTACGGGACAGGCCTGCCCGTCCTGGCACCGCCGGCCTCGGGAGCCGCCGCCCACGCGGGAGCAACGAGCGGGGGACCGGCCGGTGGGGCACTGGCCGGCGGAGGACTGCCCGGCGGAGGACTGCCCGACGGAGGACTGGCCGCCTACCTCCTCGACCCGGACGGCATCCGGGCACCCGTCCTGCTCTTCAGTGAAGCGGGGGCCGCCTCCCTGCGCGTGTGCGACGTCGGAGCCGGAGGCCGGTTCGCGCTGCTGCGCCGCGGACCGCGCGGGCGCAGGGAGGCCGTCCTGCTCGACACGTCTTCGGGTCATGCCACGGCCAGGCTGCCGGTCGCCGACGGCGATCCCTGGATCGGCCGGCTCTCCCCCGACTCGCGGGTCCTGTGGCTGCGCAGCGACGCGGACCGCGAGTTCGCCGCCCTCCTCAGGGCCCGGCTGGACCAGGACGGCGCCCTCCAGGAGCTTTCCGTGGCCGCCGAGCGGGAGGAGAGCGCGCTCGACCTGCTGAGCCTTCCCGACCACGGCCGGTGGGCCCTGCTGGCCTGGAACATGCAGGGCGCGAGCGAACTGGAGAGCGTGGGCCTGCCCGCCGCGCATTCGAACGAGCCGGTCGGCCCGCATCACCGCTCGGCCCTGCCGCACGAGGTGGTGACCCGCATGGCCCCGGTCGGGCGCGGCGGCCTGTTCGCCGCCCTGTCCGGCTCCCGGCGCAGGCCGGGTATCTGGGACCTGACCGGAGATTTCGGCCCGGTGCGCACCGGCTGGACCGCGAGCGACGAGGACGCGGCGCCACCAGGCCGGCCCCCGGTCAGCCCGGTTCCGCTGCGGTGCCGCGGCCGCGACGGACTGATGCTCGGCGGCTGGTACTACCGGGCACCGCAACGCGACCCCGGCAGGCCGGTCCCGTGCGTGATCCACCTGCACGGCGGCCCGGAGGAGCAGGAGCGACCGGTGTTCAGCCCGCTCTACCACGAACTGCTGGGCCGGGGCATGGACGTGTTCGCCCCCGATGTCCGCGGCTCGTCCGGCTGGGGACGGTCCTTCGTGGACGCCGACCTCGGGACCGGCCGGTTCGCGGCGATCGACGACGTCGCGGACTGCGCCGCGCACGTGGTCTCCCTCGGGTACGCCGATCCGCTGCGGCTGGCCGTGATGGGCCGCTCGTACGGCGGCTACCTCACCATGGCCTCGCTGGTCTGGCACCCCGGCCTGTTCCGCACCGGCGTCGCCGTCTGCGGCATGTCGGACTTCGCCACGTTCTTCACCGGTACCGAGCCATGGATCGCCCAATCGGCTGCCGCAAAGTACGGCCACCCCGAGCGCGACCGGGACCTGCTGCGCGCCCTCTCCCCGATGAGCCGCATCGACCAGCTGCGTGCGCCCGTACTGGCGGTCCACGGCGAGCACGACACCAACGTGCCCCCGACGGAGTCGGAGCAGTTCGTCCGGGCCGCGCGCGAGCGCGGGGTGCCGGCTGAGCTGCTGACCTTGCGCGACGAGGGCCACGAGTTCCTGCGGGCGGACAACCGCCGCCTGTACCGGCGGGCCGCCGCCGACTGGCTGGAACAACACCTCGGCAGCGGCACGGCCTCCGGGCCTCCTGCATGACCGTCGGGCCGGGATGAACCGGCCGCCCTCCGCGCCGCCGGACCGCCTGTCCATCACGAACCGCGTCCGCGGGTACCGCCGACCGCCGGGGAGGCCGAGGAGACTCAGCGTCCCGGTGCTCGTGCCGAGGCCCTTCTGCGCGCGATCGGCGCCGGTGACGGCGCGTGCGCTCGCCATGACGGCCGGGTCCTCGTGGTGCGGGGGCGCCGGCGGGCCTGGTGCAGTTCCTCGAGCAGGTATCTCGTATGGGCCGACAGCGCTCCGATGGCCGCAGCACGGGACGGATCCGAGCCGGCGGCGTGCGCGGTGAACCGGGCGCCGCGACCGACACGATGCCGGCCGCCGGCATGCAGTAGCCCGTGAGGAACCCCGCCGCGGGGCCGAAGGCCCGCGTGGCGAAGTGCGAGCTCCGCCGGCACGCGGGTATTTTGTGGCGAGCTCCGCGTAGGAAGCGGCGGTCAGGAGTGCCAGGAGCAGCGCCACGACGAGGGGAACCCACACCGCGCCTCCCGACTTGGCGGCCACCTCGCCGATCAGTACGTACACGCCGGCGCCAAGAACGTCTCCGAGGATGAAGAAGTAGAGCAGGCGGGTGGTAAGGACCTTGCGCAGCGGTAGTGGTGCCCTGGTGCCGGAGGGACGGGACATGGGAGTCATCTGTTCTGTCCTCGGGAGGTCTGGGACGGGTCGGGAGGGAACGGGACGGATACCGGTCGCGGCCGGAGCGGCGGACGGCTGCCCTGGGCGGACCCTTAATCTGCTCACCCAAGAAAACGGATCGAAACGGGCATTCGTACCAGCAAGAGCGCCCCGGAGGGGGCCGCCGCAGCCGCGAGGCGGGCTGGCCGGCGGGTCGAACGTCCCGACCTCATCCGAAGGAGCTGTTCGGGGACCAAGAAGAGGTTTCCTCCAGGGAAAGAGGCAGGGGCCTCGGCCGCATTCTCGACGCCCCTTTGTTCCCACCCCTATGAGGCTCTCGGCAGGCGCTCCTAGTGGCGTCATGGGGAGCCCGCACACTCTCCGGCCTCCAAGTGTGGTGGCACCACCCATGTGCGGCTGCCCGGGCGGTTTCTACGGTGTGGCGACACGGAAACGTCCCCGCCCCCCGTCCGGAAGTGGTACTCATGCCCGCCTCGCCCACCGCTCCCCCAGCGCCCGGCAGCATCAAGCGCGTCGTCGCCGCCAGTCTCGTCGGGACCACCATCGAGTGGTACGACTTCTTCCTCTACGGCTCCGCCGCCGCTCTGGTGTTCAACAAGCTGTTCTTCCCGTCCAGTGACCCGCTGGTGGGCACCCTGCTCGCCTTTCTGACCTACGCCGTCGGCTTCGCCGCCCGGCCGCTGGGCGGGATCGTCTTCGGGCACTACGGCGACAGGATCGGCCGCAAGAAGCTCCTGGTGCTGAGCCTGCTGATGATGGGCGGCGCGACCTTCGCGATGGGCCTGCTGCCCACGCACGCCGCCATCGGAGCCGGCGCTCCGGTCCTGCTGACCGTGCTGCGCCTGGTCCAGGGCTTCGCGCTCGGCGGCGAGTGGGGCGGGGCGGTCCTCCTCGTCTCGGAGCACGGCGGGGACAAGCACCGCGGTTTCTGGGCCGCGTGGCCGCAGGCCGGCGCGCCCGGCGGCAACCTGCTCGCCACCGGTGTGCTGGCGCTGCTCGCCGCCGTGCAGTCCGACGCGGCGTTCCTCGCCTGGGGTTGGCGGATCCCGTTCCTGCTCTCCGGCGTGCTGGTCGTGTTCGGCCTGTGGATCCGGCTCTCCGTCTCGGAGTCCCCGGTCTTCCTCGAAGCCCAGCGCAGGGCGGCCGAAGACGCCGCGGCGGGCCTCAAGGAGAAGCCTCCCGTCGTCCAGGTGTTCCGCGACGGCTGGCGCCAGGTGCTCACCGCGATCGGCACCCGGCTGGGCGAGAACATCTCGTACTACATCCTCACCGCCTTCCTGCTCGTCTACGTCACCTCCCACCTCAAACTCCCCAAGAGCGACGCGCTGAACGCCGTATTGATCGGCTCGGCCGTCCACTTCGTCGCCATCCCCCTGTGGGGCGCCCTCTCGGACCGCATCGGCCGCCGCCCGGTCACCCTGATCGGCGCCGTCGGGATGGCCGGCTGGGCCTTCGCCTTCTTCGCCCTGCTCGACACGAGGTCCTTCCCCGTCATCGCCCTCGCGGTCACCATCGGGCTCCTGCTGCACGGTGCGATGTACGGGCCCCAGGCGGCCTTCATCTCCGAGATGTTCGACACCAAGGTCCGCTACTCCGG
Source organism: Streptomyces sp. ISL-94 (assembly GCF_018614075.1). Taxonomy (GTDB): domain Bacteria; phylum Actinomycetota; class Actinomycetes; order Streptomycetales; family Streptomycetaceae; genus Streptomyces. The sequence goes on from NZ_JAGGOZ010000029.1 coordinate 95,970, forward strand.
CGCCTCGATGGGATCCCAGCTCGCCTCCATCATCGGCGGTGCGCTCGCACCGATCATCGCCGTCGAACTCCTCAAGGACTACGGCTCGTCCGTGCCCGTATCGGTCTACCTCTGCCTCGCGGCGGTGGTCACCGCCCTGACCGTCCTGGTGGCCAGGGAGACCCGTGGGCGCGACCTGGCCCAGGACGGTCCGGTCGCCGCCGTACCGGCGCAGGCCCGCGGGCGGCACGACTCCGTTCCGCTCGGCGGCTGAACGGACAACCGCCGTATGCTCCCCACCGTGACAGCCACCGGCACCCCGCACACCCGGCCCGGCCCGCGGCGCCTCCTGGACCTGCTGGCCCAGGGGGCGCCCGCCGAGGAGTTCGCCCGTACCGCCGCCGAGGCCAAAGCGGCGGGTGCGTCTGCGAGTGAGCTGGCCGCGCTCGCCGAGGCCACCGAGGTGGCCCTGCGCATCCGCCGCACCCTCAGCCAGCACCGCCGCCGCGAAGCGCAGCTCACCGCGCTGTTCGACTCGGCCAGCGACTTGGCGGCCCTGCGCGATCTGGACGCCGTGCTACGGGCGATCGTGCACCGGGCGAAGATGCTGCTCGGCACCGACGTCACCTACCTGTCCCTCAACGACGAAGCCGTCGGCGACACGTACATGCGCGTCACCGACGGATCCGTCGCCGCCTCCTTCCAGCGGGTGCGGCTCGGCATGGGCGAAGGGCTCGGCGGCCTCGTCGCCCAGACCGCGCGCCCCTACGCCACCGGCGACTACCAGGCCGACGACCGCTTCCACCACACCGGCGCCATCGACAGCGCCGTACGGGACGAGGGGCTGCGGGCCATCCTGGGCGTACCCCTGCGCGTGGGCGCCCAGGTCATCGGGGTGCTGTACGCCGCCGACCGCACTCCGCGCGAGTTCACGCCCGAGGAGGTCGCCCTGCTCTCCTCCCTGGCCGACCACGCCGCCATCGCCATCGACGGCGCCCGGCTGCTGGAGGAGACGCGGACCGCGCTCGTCGACCTGGGCTCCGCCACCGCGACCATCCGGGCCCAGAGCGAGGCCCTGCACCGCGCCGAGCACGCCCACGACCAGTTGACCGACCTCGTGCTGCGCGGCGGCGACGCCGGCGGGGTGGCCGGCCGGCTCGCGGACCTCCTGGACGGCGGCATCCTGATCCACGACGCGGAGGGCGCCGAACTGGCCCGTACGGGGACACAGCCGCTGCCGCCGCCCGACGCGGCGGTCGCCGCCTCGCGGGCCGGCGGCCGGGCCGTGCCCCTGGACGGGGCATGGGTGTGCGCCGTGCTGGCCGGCCCCGAACTGCTCGGCAGCATCGTGCTGACCGGCCGCCCGGACCTCGCGGACGCCGACCGGCTGCTGTTCGAGCGCGCCGCTGTGGTCACCGCACTGCTGCTCCTGCTGCGCCGGTCGGTCGCCGAGACCGAGGACCGGGTCCGCGGGGAGCTGCTGAACGACCTGCTGTCGACCAGCGGGGACCCGGGCAGCCTGTCGGCGCGCGCCCGCAGGCTGGGCGTCGATCTGGACCGCCCGTACGGGGTGTTCGTGGCGCACGGCGAGACGGCGGACCGGCAGCGGCTGCTGGCCGCGGCCACCCGCAGCGCCCGGGCGCGTGACGGCCTGGTGGGGCTCCACCACGGACAGGTGGTGGTCGTGGCGCCGGCCCGGGATCCGGGGGCGGCCGCCCATGCCCTGGCCGCCGAGCTCGGCCAGGCGGCGTCGGCCGAGGTCACCGTCGGCGCGGCCGGTCCCGTGTCGGGTCCGGCCGGCCTGCCGGCGGCGCACGCCGAGGCCCACCGCTGCCTGTCCGCGCTGCGCGCCCTGGGCCAGAGCGGCCGCGGCGGCGCCCTGGCCGACCTCGGCTTCGTCGGTGTACTCCTCGGCGACCAGGCCGGGGTGGCCGGATATGTACGCAGCACGCTCGGCGCCGTACTGGACTACGACACCGCGCGCGGTACCGACCTGACGCGCACGCTGGAGGCGTACTTCGCCGAGGGCTCCAGCCTCACCAGGACGAAGGCGGTCCTGCACGTCCACGTGAACACCGTCGTCCAGCGCCTGGACCGGATCGGCCGGCTGCTGGGCCGGGACTGGAACGCGCCCGGCCGGGCGCTCGAACTCCAGCTCGCGCTGCGCCTGCACCGGCTGGCCACGAGCCGCTGAAATTCCGCCAGTTCCACAAAATGTTGACGCGCCTCTATCGGAAAGCCCTTCGCCTGCCCGACGATCCCGGTATCCTCCCCCGCTCCCATCTGACGACCCGTCGGGGCAGGGAAGGGCGAACCGATCCGTGTTCGTTGGGAGGCACTACGTCATGCAATCCCTCGGAGACTGTTCCGGCGGCGCCTCGCCCGCCGCATCCACACCCGCATCCACGCCCGTACCCGTACCGGTACACGCGCCCAGCCGTCGGGGCGTTCTGACCGGCCTCGGGATGGCCGCCGCCGCTCCGTTCGTCCTCGGCGCAGGACGGACACGGCCACGCAGCCGCCCGGCACAGACCACGCAGACCGCGCGGACCACCGTCCTCAGGAACGCCGCGCTCGTCCTCACCATGGACCCCGCCCTCGGCGACGGCCCCCTCGGCACGGTCGCGAACGCGGACGTCCTCATGCGGGACGGCGCCGTCGCCGCCGTCGGCAAGCGCCTTCAAGTACCGCCGGGCGCGCAGGCGGTCGACGCCGCCGGCAAGCTCGTGATGCCGGGCTTCGTCGACGTCCACACCCACCTGTGGCAATCGTCCATGCGCGGCGGCTGCTCCGACCGCGACCTCTTCGGATGGCTCGCCGACTGCAACTGGACCACGTTCTCCCGCATCCCCGCCGCGGACATGTACCGCTTCGTCCGTCTGGGCGCCCTGGACTCGGTGCAGTCGGGCGTCACCACCCTCGTGGACTGGGTCGACGCCCTCCCGTACGACACGACGGCCCAGTACGTGCGCGCCCTGGCCGACACCGGGGTCCGCTTCACCTACGCGATGTTCCAGGCCGAGCGGGAGGCCGCACTGATCGCCCGGGTGAAGCGGGAGCTCGTCGACCCGGTGCCGCTCGCCTCGGCGCAGGTGGCCACGCACGCGGCGCGGGCCATCCAGGGCCTGGGCCGGCTCCACTGGGAGATCGCCCAGGACCTCGGCGTCATGCTCAACAGCCACGTGCTCGAACGCTCCGAGCAGCGCGCGGACGACCCGATCGGCGTCCTGGCCGACATCGGCGCGCTGGGCCCCCGGCTGCTGATGAACCACGCGATCCACCTGACCGACGCGGAGATCGCCGCGCTCGCCGCCCACGACGTACGGGTCTCGCACTGTCCGCTGAGCAACATGCGGCTCGCCTCGGGGATCATGCGGCTGCCGGACCTCGCCCGGCGCGGCGTCAAGGTCGGACTCGGCCAGGACGGCGGCACCAACGACAGCTCGGACTTCTTCGCCCTCATGAAGACGGCCATCGGCCTCCAGCGGGCGCGTTCGCTGGACGCTGCGGTGTTCCCCCAGGTCCAGGACGTGTTGCGGATCGCCACCCTGGGCGGCGCCGAGGCGATCGGCATGGCCGACAAGGTCGGCTCGCTGACCCCCGGCAAGTGCGCGGACGTCATCGTGGTCGACCCCGCGACGCTCAACTTCGCGCCGCGCTTCGACTGGGTCGGACAGCTCGTCTTCAACGCCCGCCCGGAGAACGTCCACGCGGTCTTCGTCAACGGCCGGCCCCTCAAGCTCGACGGCCGCCTCGTCGACGTGGACCCCGACCGCGTCGTACGGGAGGCGGAAGCCGCCGCCGGGCGCCTGCGGGCCGCCTCCTGACAGAGCCAGGCGTCAACGGGTGAGTACGGTCGCCAGTTGCGGATAGCCGAGGACCAGGCCGTCCTCGTCGAACTCGACGTCGCTGCGGAAGTCGCCGGACTCGTAGCGGATGCGGGCGCCGTGCTCGGCGCGGGCCAGAGGGGTGTACGTCTGCCGGCTCGCGCTCACTTCGAGGCCGGGGACGGCGACCCAGGCCATCAGGAAGGGATGCGGTGCGTTTCCGGGCTGCCGGTGCAGCCCGTGCCGGAGTACGGGCATGGTGTTCGTCAGGGGACACAGGCCCAGGTCGCAGTCGAGGGCACCGTCGAGATCGGGGCGGTGCCCTGCGTCCACCGTCCAACGGCCCGCGTCGTTGCGCAGATCGAGGGTGCGGGTCGCTGCCGCGGTCTCCACGGTGACGTGCAGGCGCGAGGTCACGTACGCCTCCACCGTTTCCAGCGTGTACGAGACCCAGTACGGCTCGGGGACCAGGCCGACGGCCCGGCCCCGGGCCGTGAGCCGGCCGTCGGTGAGGCCGACCCAGGCGGTCGAGAAGCCCCTGCTCGGCAGGATGTCCCAGGTGCGGACGAGGCTGCGGCTGCTCATGCGGGCGAGCCTACTCCGAGTCGTCGCGGGCGAGCCCGAGGGCCACGTCCTGGAGGATCTCCTCGGTCGACGGCTCCGCCTCCGTCTCGTCGTAGGCGTTGGCGATCGATTCGAACGCGAGGATGAAGCCGCTGATCAGGGCGCTCAAGGGGTCGGAGAGCTGGTTCAGGAGCGACAGGCCGACCTCCTCGGGGCCGGCCCAGGCCGGAACGACGAACTCCGAGGGGATCACCTCGCCGAGCAGTTCCGAAACGAAGCCGGGCTCCTCTCCCCCGCGCAGGGCGGTGAGCGCGGCGATGGCCTTCAGCTTGATCTCGTTCTCGGTCATCCTGCGAGCGTAGGAGCGCGGTGCGCGGACCGCGCTCAGCCCGGGCGCCGTGTCGTCGTGGCCGCGAGCTGGTCGACCACCGCCTCCAGGCGTCCCGTACGCCGGTACAGCTCGCGCTGGCACGCCGCCCCGTCCCCGCGGGCGGTGAGGAGGGCATGGAGGCGCCGGACTTCGGCCAGGTCACCGGCGGCCTCCAGGCCGGGGCCGGCCCGGCGCAGGAGTGCGGAGGTCAAGGTGTGGGCGGGTACGGTCTCGCCGGTGAGGGGGTCGAGGCCCTCGCCCCGGTGCCCGTAGTGGGCGGCGTAGCGGTGTGCCGACCACAGGCGGGCGGCCGGTACCTCGGGCGGCGGGCGGCCGCGGGGGCCGGACTCGGCCAGCACGGTCGCGCAGAGCCCGCGGATCAGCAGGGCCACCAGCACGGTGGTGTCCAGGTCCGCGTTGACGTCGGCGATCCGGATCTCGAGGGTCGGTACGTGCTCGGACGGGCGGGCGAACCAGTAGATCATCCCCCGGTCGAGCAGGATCCCGGACCGGACCAGGGCGTCGGCGGTCTGCTCGTAGCCCGCCGCGTCGAGCTGCGGTGCGGGCCCCGCCGTCGGCCAGCGTCCGAACGCCACCGACCGCCAGCTGGCGCACCCGCTGTCCCGGCCCCCGGCGAAGGGGGAGTTCGCCGCGAGCGCCTGGATGGCGGGGAGGTAGGGGCGTACCCGGTTGGCGAGTTCGAGGGCGCCGGGGCGGTCCAGGGTGCCGATGTGCACGTGGCAGCCGCACACGATCCCGAGCCGCCCGTCCACGAGGGCCCCGTAGTACCTGGCCATGCGCTGGTAGCGCGGCTTGTCGGTCACCGGGATCGGGTCCGCGGGCGGCACCACGGCCGTACCCGCGGCGACGAGCAGGCATCCCGCGTCCCGCGCCGCCCGGGCGGCGGTGGCGCGCAGGGACACCAGCTGCTCGCGCAGGTCCGCACCCGAGCGGGTGGGCTGCGTACAGAACTCGATCTGGCAGGCGTAGAACTCGGCCTGCGCCTGGTGGGGGCCGAGCAGCTCCGAGACCGCGTCGAGCACCTGCGGTCCGCGCGGTACCGGCGCCCGCGTGGAGCGGTCGACGAGGAAGAACTCCTCTTCGACCCCCATGGTGAGCTCCACGCCGGTCGCCGTCATGGCGGGTCGCTGCCCTGCCCCTGCTCCGGGCCCTCGCCGACCCACACCTGGGCGGGACGCAGGAGCTGGCGCCCGACGCGGTAGCCGCACCGCAGTACGGCGGTGCAGACGGGCCGGCCGGCGGCCGCGGCGGAGACCACCCCGCCGACGGCTTCGTGGCAGGTGGGGTCGAAGGGTTCGCCCACGACCGCGAAGGCCTCCAGGCCGAGGGCGCCGAGCTGTGCGTCCAGCGTTTCGGCCACGGTCCGCAGCCCGCCGTGGAGCGGGTCCTCCTCGCGGGCCCGGTCCATGGCGTCCAGGACGGGGAGCAGCATGCGCAGGACGTTGGCGACGGCGGCCTCGCCGACGGCGAGGCGGTCCCGCCGTACGCGCTTGCGGTAGTTGTCGTACTCCGCCATGAGGCGCTGGAGATCGGCGGTGCGCTCGGCGATCCGCTCGACGAGGCCGGCGGCCTCGCCGCCAGAGTCGGTCCGGGGGCCGGACCCGCCGTCCGGGCCGGAGTGCTGCGGACCGGGCTCGCGGGTCGGGTCCCCCGGCTGGAGGGTCAGCGGGCCGTCACTGCGGCGCCCCCGGATCACGGACAGGGGCGGCTGCCCGCGTCGTGCGGATCCGCTCGGCCGGTTCACGACCCCTGTCCCTTCTGCCCGTTGTCGTCGACGATCTCGGCGTCGACGACGTCCTCGTCCGCGCCCGATCCGGACCCGCCCGCTCCGCCGTCCCCGGAGGCCGCTCCGGCACCACCCGCGGCGCCCGTCTCCCCCGCCTGGGCGTAGAGCGCGGCGCCGATCTTCTGGGCGGCATCGCTCGCCCGCTGGGTCGCGGCGCGGATAGCCGAGCTGTCCTCGCCCTTGAGCTTCTCCTTCACCTCGGAAACGGCGCCCTCGACCTCGCTCTTGAGGTCGGCCGGGACCTTGTCCCCTTCCTCGCGCAGCAGCCTCTCGGTCTGGTAGACGAGCTGTTCGGCCTGGTTGCGGGTCTCGGCGGCCTCCTTGCGGCGCCGGTCCTCCTCCGCGTGCTGCTCCGCCTCGCGGACCATGCGCTCGATGTCGTTCTTGCCGAGCGAAGAGCCGCCGGTGACGGTCATCTTCTGCTCCTTGCCCGTGCCGAGGTCCTTCGCGGTCACGTGCATGATGCCGTTCGCGTCGATGTCGAAGGAGACCTCGATCTGCGGGACGCCACGCGGGGCCGGCGGCAGGCCGGTCAGCTCGAACATGCCGAGCTTCTTGTTGTACGACGCGATCTCGCGCTCACCCTGGTAGACCTGGATCTGCACGGACGGCTGGTTGTCCTCGGCCGTCGTGAAGATCTCCGACCGCTTGGTCGGGATCGTGGTGTTGCGCTCGATGAGCTTGGTCATGATGCCGCCCTTGGTCTCGATGCCCAGGGACAGCGGGGTCACGTCGAGGAGCAGGACGTCCTTGACCTCACCCTTGAGCACACCGGCCTGGAGGGTGGCGCCGATGGCCACGACCTCGTCCGGGTTGACGCCCTTGTGCGGGTCCTTGCCGGTGAGCGACCTGACCAGGCCGGACACCGCGGGCATGCGGGTGGAGCCGCCGACGAGGATGACGTGGTCGACGTCGGAGACCTTGATCTTCGCGTCCTTGACCGCCTGGTGGAAGGGGGTCTTGCAGCGGTCCAGCAGATCGGCGGTCAGCTGCTCGAACTGGGTGCGCGTGAGCTTCTCGTCCAAGTGCAGCGGGCCGTCGGCGGAGGCGCTGATGTAGGGCAGGTTGATGGTCGTCTCGGTGGCGGAGGACAGCTCGATCTTCGCCCTCTCGGCCGCCTCGCGCAGGCGCTGGAGCGCCATCTTGTCCTTGGTCAGGTCGATCCCGTACCCGTTCTTGAACTGCCTGACGAGGTGCTCGACGACCCGCTGGTCCCAGTCGTCGCCGCCGAGGCGGGTGTCGCCGTTGGTGGACTTCACCTCCACCACCCCGCCGCCGATCTCCAGGAGCGAGACGTCGAAGGTGCCGCCGCCGAGGTCGAACACGAGGATGGTCTGGTCGTCCTCCTTGTCGAGGCCGTAGGCCAGGGCGGCGGCGGTCGGCTCGTTGACGATGCGCAGCACCTTGAGTCCGGCGATCTCGCCGGCCTCCTTGGTGGCGGTGCGCTGGGAGTCGTTGAAGTACGCCGGTACGGTGACCACCGCGTCGGTGACGTTCTCTCCCAGGTAGGCCTCGGCGTCGCGCTTGAGCTTCTGGAGCACCCTCGCCGAGATCTCCTGCGCCGTGTACTGCTTACCGTCCACGGCGCCGTGCTCCGGGAAGCGCCAGGCCGCATCACCCATGTGCCGCTTGACCGAGCGGGCGGTGCGGTCCACGTTGGTGACCGCCTGCCGCTTGGCCAGCTCCCCGACGAGCACGTCGCCGCCCTTGGCGAAGGCGACGACCGAGGGTGTGGTCCTGGCCCCTTCCGCGTTCGGGATGACGGTCGGCTCGCCGCCCTCCAGTACGCAGACCACGGAGTTCGTCGTTCCCAGATCGATGCCGACTGACCGGGCCATTTTTTCAGCCTCCAGTCCCGAGTCTCTGTTTACTTGGGGGCTGCCCCGTACGCGGGCCGGCTATGCCGCGAGAACAGGGAGCCGGGCACGCTCGCGTACGGCGCTCGCGACGCGACGTCGTCGGCCGTCACGCAGGGTCTTCGGGATCTTCGGCTCTGGTCGTCAGTCGGCGACCGTGAGGACGATCTTGCCGGTGGTGCGGCGGCCGTCGGCGAGTTCGTGGGCCTTGGCGGCCCGTTCCAGGGGCAGCGCCGTGTCGATCTCCGGGCGCAGCAGGCCGGCCTCGGCGAGGGCGGCGATCTCCCGCATCCCCGCGTGATCGGCCTCGACCGCCATGAAGGCGGCGCGCAGCCCGAGCGGGCGCGCCCGGTCCGCCAGGTAGGTCTCGGCCGGCGAGGCGAGGGCGACCAGGATGCCGCCGGGGCGCAGGGTGCGCAGCGAGCGCGGCCCGTAGTCCCCGCCGATGGCGTCCAGGACGACGTCGACCGGCTCGATCGCGGTCTCGAAGTCGGCCTCGGTGTAGTCGACCAGTTCGTCGGCGCCGAGGCCGCGCAGGAAGGCGTGCTTGGCCGCGCGGGCGGTGCCGATGACGTGGGCACCCCGGGCCTTGGCGATCTGCACGGCGAGGTGGCCGACGCCGCCCGCCGCCGCGTGGACCAGCACCCGCTGCCCTGGGCGGACCGCGGCGGTGTCCACGAGCGCCTGCCAGGCGGTGAGCGCGGCCAGCGGCAGCGCGGCGGCCTGTACGTGGGTCAGTCCGGCGGGCTTGCGGACCAGGTGCCGGGCGGGGGAGGTCACGTACTCGGCGTACGTGCCCGCCGGGAGCGGGTGGCGCGGCAGGCCGAACACCTCGTCGCCCGGGGCGAGCGTGGTCACTCCGAGGCCGACGGCCTCGACCACACCGGAGACGTCCCATCCCAGCCGGATCACGGCGCCGGCGAGGCCGCCCGACGCGCGGTGCCAGGAGTCGGTCGGGTTGACCCCGGCCGCGTGCACCCGTACGAGCACCTCCGCGGGCCCGGGCTCGGGACGCTCCACCTCGACGACCTTCAGCACCTCAGGCCCGCCGAATCCGTCCTGTCCGATCGCACGCATCGTCTTCCCCCCCCTGTTCGCCGGGCCCCTGCGGCCCACTTGGATCAAGGTTGGCGCAGGGGTCCCGCCGAAACGAGTGGCAAGATTGCCATCATCTGAAAGAATCTTGCCATGCACCGTGTCGTGGTCCTGGCCCTCGAAGGCGTCTATCCGTTCGCACTGAGCATTCCCGTCAGGATTTTCGGCACCGCCGAGGGGCCGTCCGGCGAGCCCCTGTACGAGGTCGCCACGTGCAGCCTGGACGGGGAGCCGGTCACGACCAGCGCCGATTTCGCCATCACGGTGGCCCACGGGAGCGAGGCGCTGCGCACGGCCGACACGCTGGTGATCCCGCCGTTCACGTGCGGCCCGGACCGGGAACGGGACTGGCTGCCCGAGGAGTTGGCCCGGGCCCTGACGCTCCTGCCGGCCGGGGCGCGCATCGTCTCGATCTGCACCGCCTCGTACGTCCTGGCCGCCGCGGGCCTGCTCGACGGCCGCCGCGCCACCACGCACTGGAACGAGGCCGAGCACTTCCAGCGGGCCTTCCCCCGGATCCAGGTCGACGCGAACGTGCTGTTCGTCGACGACGGCCAGGTGCTCACGGCCGCGGGGGTCGCCTCCGGCGTCGACCTGTGCCTGCACCTGGTGCGCCGCGACCACGGGAGCGAGGTCGCCAACCGGGTGGCGCGGCTCTGTGTGGTGCCCCCGTGGCGCGAGGGCGGCCAGGCGCAGTACATCGAGCGCCCGGTGCCGCGGCCCACCGCCTCCAGCACCTCCGCGACCCGCGCCTGGGCGCTGGAACGGCTGCACCGGCCGCTCTCCCTCGCCGAGTGGCGCAGCACGCGCGGATGAGCGTACGGACGTTCTGCCGGCGGTTCCGCGAGGAGGTCGGCATGCCGCCCGGCCAATGGCTCGCCCAGCAGCGGGTCGAGCACGCGCGGCGGCTGCTGGAGACCACCGATCTGCCGGTGGACCAGGTCGCCGCGCACGCGGGCTTCGGCACCGCCGTCTCGCTCCGCCAGCACCTGACGTCGGCGATCGGCGTCGCGCCGACGGCCTACCGCAAGGCGTTCCGCACCGGTTGACCGGCCCTAAGACGGCGTGGCCGCCGACGCCGTGGTGATCACCAGCGGCGGGTTCGCCCGCTCCGCCGTCCAGTCGCGGCCGCGCACGAGGTCCGGATCGGCGACGGTGAGCGCCTCGTCCACGGTCGGGCGGTGCTGGTCGACGTCCCCGAAGCCGGCGCGCTCCAGCAGCGCCGGGAGGATCCCCGCGGGCCAGGCGTGGTTGCGCACCTCCTGCCAGGTCCCGTCCGTACGCCGCAGCCGCACGGTCAGCGGCTCCCCCGGCCCGTACTCCTCGCCCGGGGCGCCGATCCGCAGGGAGGCGTAGTCCCTTCCGGCGCAGGCCGGGTCGGTGGTCAGCAGGACGAGCGGGGCGCCGGGCCGCAGCAGCCGGCGGATCTCCGCGAACACACCGAGCACGGCCTCCTCGGTCGGCAGCGACGCGAGCACGTGGTTGCACATCACCGCGTCGGCGCAGCCGTCCGCCAGGTCCGTCACCCGGCCGTCCTCGACCAGGTGGTACTCCGCCACCGCCGCCCCCGAAGCACGGGCCAGCGCCAGCATCTCCGGGGAGGTGTCCACGCCCCACACGCGTGCCCGGAGCCGCCGGGCCGCGGCGTCGGCCACCTTGCCGGGCCCGCAGCCGTAGTCCAACAGGACCTGGCCCCCGCCGATGCGGCGGGCCAGGGCCCGGAAGACGAACGGGTAGCCGAGCAGCCAGTCCGTGGCGGCTTCGACGGCCGCGAAAGCCTGGGCACCCTCACGTCCTGACCAGTCGCTCACAGGCCCACTATCGACCCGCCGCAGCCGTGCGGAGGGCTGCGACACGAGCCTGCGCTACGCGCCGGGCGGCCGGTCCCGCCGGCGGCCTGTCAGGTGGTCGGGTGCAGCCGGGACGGGGTGGGCGGGGAGGTGTGCGGGTGCGCGTCGGCGGATGCCAGGGCGCTGCCCGCCAGCCAGGACCGCCAGTCCATGTTCCAGTCACCGAATCCGTTCGCGAAGGGCGCCATCTTCTCGCCGCCGCTGTTGACCACTTCGACGATGTCCCCTTCGCGGACCGTCTCGAAGAACCAGGCGGCGTTCTCGGTGCTCATGCCGGTGCACCCGTGGCTGACGTTCTCCTCGCCCTGCGCGTCGACCGACCAGGGTGCGGCGTGGATGTACTCGCCGCTCCACGTCACACGGGTCGCGTAGAGGACGGGCAGGTCGTAGAACTCGCTCGTGCCGCGCTTGATGCCGACGGTGTCCCCGCGCATCCGGACCTTGGGCTCCTTGCGCAGGACGACCTTGACGCCCGAGCGGGTGCGGAATCCGGCCTTTCCGGTGGTGACCGGGATCGTCCTGATGATCCGTCCGTTGCGGCGTACGGTCATCTGGTGGGCGGCGGAGTCGGTGACGGCCTCGATCCGGTCTGCGACGGTGAACTCGATGCCGTCGGAGGGACCTCCGTAGCCCCGCTCCCCGACCTCCACCCCGTCGAGGCCGCTGCGCACGCGGACCACCGTGTGGGCGGGCCAGTACGTACGCGGCCGGTAGTGCAGGGTCGAGTCGTCGACCCAGTGCCAGGCGCCCTCGACGCGCGGCTCCGAGGTCACCTGCAGGGCCTGCTCCACCCGGGCGCGGGCCAGGGGGTCGTCGGCGGGGACCGGATGGCTGAGGTCCGCCGTGACGATCTCACCCGCGCCGTACGTCCCCGGGCGGGGCCCGAACTCGGCCGTCAGCCGGCCGCCGTCCGCCGCCGGCGGGGCGGTCCTGAACGCCATGGTCACACCGACCGGCGTGCCGGCCGCGTCCTGGGCGCCGACCTGCACGGTGTAGGTCTCGCCCGCCCGCAGCGGCTCGGTGTTCTGCCAGTTCCCGCCGTCCGGGCCTAGTTCGCCGGCCAGCTGCCGGCCGTGTGCGTCGCTGACGGTCACGTCGGTGAGGCGTCCCCGGTCGGCGAGGGCGATCTCCAGCGGCGCGTCGGGGTCCGTGGGGAGCGCGACGGCGCGGGCGGCGCGCGCCGCGTCGCCGAGGGCCGGCTCGCGCAGTACGGCTCCGCTCCCCCGGGCGGTGGCCCGTACCCGCTGCTCGCGCCAGCCCGTGCACAGCCCGGGCCTGAAGGTGTGCACGGCGCACAGCCCCGCCGCCCCGGTGCGGCCGCCCTCGTCGAGGGCCCTGCCGACCAGCAGGGTGACCGCCGCTTCCCGCGGCCCGCTGCCGGGTTCGCGCGTGGTGTCCGCGTCGTGCGCCCGGCCCGGCGCCGCCGCGACCACCAGCATGGCCCCCGTGACGGCGGCCACCACGCTCCACGCCTTGGTCGGTTGCTTTCGTTGTGCCTGTGGCATGACCACACAGCCCTCCCAGATCTCACACGGCCCGTTGGCAGCATCAAAACGATCGGGAGCCGAAATGATGATCATTAACTCGGCTCTTCGGCCGAACGGGCATCCCAAGAGAACTCGTTCGGAGCACACCGGCCGGGCGGGCTGCGTAGCATCGGGCCATGCACCGGCTCCCCTTCCGGCTCCAGCGCCTGCGCCCCGACCACGCTGCCGCCCTGCTCGACTTCGAGCGGGAGAACCGGGCCTACTTCGCCGCGTCGGTTCCCGACCGGGGCGACCCCTACTTCGCCCACTTCGGCGCACGGCATGACGAGCTGCTGGCCGAGCAGGCCGCCGGGCTGCACTTCTTCCATGTCCTGGTGGGTGACGGCGGCGAGATCCTGGGCCGGGTCAACCTGGTGGACGTGGCCGACGGTTCGGCCGAGCTCGGATACCGGATCGCCGAGCGGGCCGCCGGGCGGGGACTGGCCACGGCCGCCGTGCGCGAGGCCTGCCTCCTGGCCGACGCGGAGTACGGCCTGACCGCGCTGCGGGCCGTGACCACCCTCGACAACGGCGCCTCGCGGGCCGTACTGGCCCGTACGGGCTTCATGCCCGGCGAGGAGTTCCTGCTGGACGGCCGCCCGGCCCTGCGCTTCGTACGGGACCTGTGGGAGGCCGCCGCCCGCGAGGTGCCTGAGCCGTAGCCGGGGCGACGACGGCCTGGACCTGACGGCCCTGGGCCGCCTCCCCTGGCTGCCGCCCCGATGCCCCGCCGGACGCGTCAGCGTGAGCGGCGGGCGGTGAGCCGGGCGTTGGCCTTCATCAGGGCGGGGACGAGGACGTACACGACGATCGGGATGGCGATCGCGGTCAGGATCAGCGTCTGGAGCACCAGCGGTACGTCCTTCAGGACCGGGCGCAGCAGGGCGAGCACGATCGTGATGGTCGGATACACGGCGACCCAGGTGATCAGCGCGCGGCGGTGGATGGACGGGACGGCGTGTGCGGACATGAGTACCCCCTGGTAAGCGGCTGGATCCCCAATCTCCAACCTTCTGGTTGGAGTCTGGCACAGTCTGCGGCACAACTCCAACCGCACGGTTGGGAATAACGTAGGATGGCCGCATGGCCTGGGACACCGCGCGCACCAAGCAGCTCCTCCTCGACGCAGCCGTCGAGGAGTTCGCCGAGCACGGCCCCGAGGGGGCCCGCGTCGCGCGGGTGGCCACCCGCGCCGGGATCAACAAGGAGCGCATCTACCAGTACTTCGGCAGCAAGGAGAAGCTGTTCTGCGCCGTCCTGGAGGCCGAGCTGGCCAAGCTCGCGACCGCCGTCCCGATGACCCCCGAACAGGCCGAGGACCTCGGCGACTACGCAGGCCGCACCTACGACTATCACCGCGAGCACCCGCACTTCCTGCGCCTGCTGGCCTGGGAGGGCCTGATGTGCCAGGACCGCGTCGTCGCCGAATGCGAGCGCACCGACCACTACGCCGAGAAGGTCGCCGCGATCGCCGAGGCCCAGCGCCGAGGCGCGCTCACGGCCGAGGTGCCCCCCGCGCAGCTGCTGCACTCCCTCGTCTCGCTCATCAGCGGCTGGTTCACCCTGCCCCAGCTGGCCCGGATGCTCGTCCCGGACGTACTCGACGGCGGCGAGGGCCGCAACCCGCGGCGCGAAGCCCTCGTGGCGATGGCGCACCGGCTCACGCGCCCTTGAGTCACGGCGGCGGCCGGCGGGCGTCCGGTCACGCCAGCCCGTAGCGCCGGGCCGACTCCTCTTCCTGGGCGAGACGGCGGAGCGCCTTGAGCACGGGCTCGAAGAGGATGGTCGCGGCGACGGCGGTCTCGACCTTCTCCGCCTCGGAGGGGTGGGTCTCCACGAAGTCCAGGTCCCGCATGGCCGCTTGGTGCATCAGCTCGGCGTACGGGGCCATCAGCTCGGCGTCCCAGGCATAGCCGAGCCGCATGAGCGTGGCCACGGCCACCACCAGGGAGCGGTGGACGGGCGACAGCGCACCCAGCTCGCGGGCGGTCGACCAGCCCAGCATCTCCAGCAGCCGGTCCACCTCGCCGCGCGCGGCGGCCGTGACCTCGTCCTCGTCCTCGTCGTCGGTTTCGGGGTCCTGGGGCAGCGCCCAGAGTGCGGCGCCGAGGCGGATCGTGCGGCCCAGGGAGTCGTCATCGACATGCCGGAGCACCTCCCGGACCGTCGCCACGGGGACCTTGCCGACCTGGATCATCGCGCGCACCAGCCGGAGCCTGCGCAGGTGGCTGTCGTCGTAGTCGGCCGTCGTCGCGCTGATCCGGTGACCCGGCTGCAACAGGCCTTCGCGGAGGTAGTACTTGATCGTCGCGAGGGAGACACCGCTCCGCTCGCTCAACTCCGCCAGCCGCATCCCTTGAACCTTCCCTTGGACAGTGTCACTATCCAACCACGAAGACTTGGACAGCCGCGCTATCCAACCAGCGGCGAGAACGAGGACGAGGACGAGGGGGCACCGTGTTCGCGAAACCGATACCGGGCCGTACCACCGCGGACGTCAAGGGTGACGTCGTGGTCCTGCTGATCGGCATGCGCATCAACCGCTTCCGGGGGGTGCACCACTGGCTGCCGGTGGCGCTGGCCATGCCGCGCATGCTCCGCGAACTGGCCAAGGACCCCGACCGCGGACTGCTCGGGCACGTCCTGCTCACCGCGTCGCCCCGCACGTACTACGTGGTCCAGTACTGGGAGTCGAAAGAGAAGCTCTACGCCTACGCCGCGGCCCCGGACATGCTCCACCACAAGGCGTGGTCGATCATCAACCGCAAGGAGCGCGCGGGCAAGGTGCGCGGGCACGTGGGGCTGTGGCACGAGGCGTACATCGTGCCCGAGGGCTCGCACGAGTCGATCTACTTCGACATGCCGCCCTTCGGACTCGGCGCGGCCCACGGGGTGCTCCCGCTCGAGGCCCGCGGCCGCCGGGCGACCGACCGCTTCGCCCACCGCCGCACCCCGGCCGCCGAGAGCCCGCAGGAAGCCGCCGGCTAGTGCTGCGGCCGGCCACGGCCGCGCCGAGCGCGCGGTGCATGCACGCGCGGGGCCACCGGTCCAGGCCGTGGAGTGCCTCGCGCGCGCGGATCTCCCGGAGGCCGGGGGTGAGTCGGCGCTCGTCCAGGACCCGGAAACCGCAGCGGGCGTAGTACGGGGCGTTCCACGGGACCTCGGTGAAGGCGGTCAGGGTCAGGGCGGGCACGCCGCCCCGTACGGCGTGCTCCGCCAGGTGGTCGATCAGCGACCGGCCGAGGGCGCGGCGGGCGCTGTCCGGGTGCACGGACACCTGCTCGACGTGGAGGTTGCCGTCGACGCGGTCCGCGATCAGGCAGGCGACCGGGGCGTCGGCCTCGTCGGCTGCGACCCAGGCCAGGCCGGCCTGCCGGTAGCGGGCGAGCGCGTCGAGCGGGAGCGGCTCGTCGTCCGCGATCTCCGGCATGCCGATGTCCCGGAAGCACCGCCCGGCGGCCCTCTCGATGTCCTGGAGAGGGGCAGTTCGTCGTGGCGTACCGCACGGATGCTCAGGGACGCATTGTTCCGGGCAGGCCGGACGGTGCCCCCTGGATTTCAGGTGGCCGGCAGCGCGCCCGGCAGAAGTGGTCGGCGGGCGGCCCTGAGTGCCGTAGGGTGAGGTTTACCGACGCGGGGTGGAGCAGCTCGGTAGCTCGCTGGGCTCATAACCCAGAGGTCGCAGGTTCAAATCCTGTCCCCGCTACTACCCGGAAGGGCCCGGATCCGCGAGGATCCGGGCCCTTCCGCTGTATCGGCGTCCCTGCGTTCCGGGATCCGTGCGTCAGAGCCGCTCGACCACGGCGCGCAGCGCGTCCATGACGAAGGTGCGCCAGCCCTTTCCCATGATGGTGCGGGCCGCCATCTGCGCCGGGTCGTCCGGGTCGAAGCCCTCGTGCACGAGGAAGAGCCGGGTGCCGCGGCCCTCCGGTTCGAGGGTCCAGGTGATCGTCCAGTCCGCCGCGTCGGCCGCGGAGGTGTCGGCGTCCCGCCAGCGGACCGACAGCATGCGCCCGGTCTCGTAGGCGAGGACCTCGGCCGCGGTGGTGCCGGAGTAGCCCGTGTTGGGGCGGGGCAGCGTGGTCATCGTGTAGCGGTGGCCGACCTCCAGGCGGAAGTCCGACGCCATGAGCCACTGGGCGATCAGCTCGGGTTCGGTCAGGGCGCGCCAGACCTTGGCGGGCGGGTGCGGCAGGAACTGGTCGACCCGGACGGTGGTGAGGTCGTCGTCGGGCAGGGGACCGGAGGGGAAGCCGGGTTCGGTGGTCATGTCTCATCGTCGGGCATGCGGTCGAGGAGCTCGCCGAGGTCCTTGAACCGGTCGCGCCAGAACCGCTCGTACGGATGGAGCCAGTCCTGCACATCGGCGAGCGGCGCGGCCTCCAGGCGGTAGATCCGCTGCCGGCCGGCGCGCTCCTCCGAGACGAGCCCGGCCTCCCGCAGCACCTTGAGGTGCTCCGAGAGGCTGGGGCGGCGCATGTCGAAGTGGTCGGCGAGGGCCTGGACGGGCTGCGGGCCGCGCTCGCGCAGCAGGCGCAGGACTTCGCGGCGGGTGCCGTTGGCGAGCGCGGCGAACACGCGGTCCTCTGCGGCACCCGTCGTGACCATGGGGCTAGAAGCCTTCCTTCTCCGTGAGCAGCATCAGGCCGTTGCCGTCGGGGTCGCGGAAACCGGCCATCCGCCCCCAGGGGGCGTCGTCCGGCCCCTCGACCTCGACACCGGCCGCGGCGAGCCGGGCGCAGTCGGCGTCGACGTCGGCCGTGACGAACATGATCCCCCGGGTCGAGCCCGGCATGAAATCGCCCATGCCGGGGCCTGAGAGCGTAAAGACGGTCTGCGCGCCCTCGGGGGCGACCTGGAGCCAGCGCATGGGACCGACCCGGCGGTCCGTCCGCACCTCGAAGCCGAGCACGTCGGTGTAGAAGGCGAGGGCCCGGTCCTGGTCGGCGACGGGGAGGGTGACGAAGGAGGCGTGCGTGATGTCCATGCCTCCACGATAGGTAGGGGATTCCCTACGTGTCAAACGTAGGGAATCCCCTACCTGAAATCTCCTCCCCATCGCCCGGTCCGGCGCACGTGCGGCGCCCGGGGCGCCGGGAGGAGGATGGGAAGGGGACCGCTGCGGAGATCGGAGTGACCATGTTCCAGGACACCAAGGCGTTCAGCGGCTACTCGGTGGACGACGTCGGGAAGGCCAAGGAGTTCTACGGCGGAACGCTCGGCGTGCGGGTCTCGGAGGACGACGGCATGCTGTTCCTCCATCTCGGCGGCGGCGGCACCGTGCTGCTGTACCCCAAGGACAACCACCGGGCCGCCGACTTCACCGTCCTCAACTTCCCGGTGGCCGACGTGGAGAAGGCCGTCGACGAACTGACGGCCCTCGGTGTGACCTTCGAGCGCTATCCGGACTTCGACGCGGACGCCAAGGGGATCGTCCGGGGCGAGGGCGGCATGCCCTCGATCGCCTGGTTCAAGGACCCGGCCGGCAACGTGCTGTCGGTGCTCGACGAGTCGACGCCCTGACCCGGGTCTCACCCACCTCCTCCCCCGCTCGTCGGCTCAGCCGAGGCGGCGGCCGCCCTGCCGCGGTCCGTCTGGAGGAGCCCGTGGTCGCGGGCGTGGATCGCGGCGTGCGTACGGTCCCGCAGGCCCAGGCGGGACAGGACGCGGGAGATGTGGTTCTTGACCGTGCCTTCGCTGAGGAAGAGGCGGTCCGCGATCTCCCGGCTGGTCGAGCCCGTCGCGATCAGGCGCAGCACGTCGGTCTCGCGCTCGGTGAGGACGTCGAGGCCGGGGCGCTCCGGAGACCGTGCGGGCTCGCGGGAGACGGCGGGCGCTGCGGGGTGGGCGGGCCCCGGGCGGGTGAGGCCGCCGGCCAGGCGGCGGGCCACCGCGGGGTCGAGCTGGGCCACGCCCTCGTGTGCCAGGCGTACGGCCGCTGCCAGTTGGGCCGAGGGCAGGTTCTTGAGGAGGTAGCCGATGGCGCCTGCCGCCAGTGCCTGGACCACGTACGCGTCGTCGTCGAAGGTGGTCAGCATGATCACGCGGCAGTCCGGTGCGCGCCGGGCCAGTTCGCGGACTGCGGCGACCCCGCTGTCCCTGACCGGCCGGATCGGCCGGCCGCTGATCACCCTCCAGGGCACGCTCGACACGCTGCTGCCGATCTCCAAGAGCGGTGACGTCTACGCGAAGATGGTCGGGGACGCGGGGCGCGGCGATCTGCACCGCTATTACCGGATCACCGACGGGACCCACGCCGACGGCCTGTTCAAGCCGTTCCCCGAGCCGGTCCGGCCGATGTCGCCGTGCCTGAAGACGGCCTTCGACGCCCTGACCGCGTGGGCGGCGCAGGGCGCCACCCCGCCGCCGAGCCACACCGTGCCAAAGGCCGCGGCCGGGAGTGACACCGTCAACTCGTGCTCCCTCCAGCACCTCTGACGCGTCGCTGATCCACCCTGCGCGTCCGCGAACCGGCCCCCGTGCCGCTCGCGGGCGCGCATACTCGGAGCATGGCTGACACCACCACAGTCGAGCTCGACACCGAGGTCCACGACCGGCTCACCGCGCTCGCCGCGGCCCGTGGCCTGAGCCTGCCCGCCTATCTCGCGGAACTCGCCGCCGCCCAGGAGAACGAGGCCGGGCTGGCACGCGCCGCCCGCGCCTTCGAGGAGGCGGTCACGCGGCCCGGCTTCCGCGAGGCCTTCGCGCGCGACTTCGCGTAGCTTCCTGGTCCCCTGGCCGGGGGGCGGTCGCCACTCCCGGCGTGGTTCAGTGGCCGCCGCGCGGTTCCATGCAGCCGCCCTCCATGTACATTCCGTGGGCCTCGACCTTGGCGGGGCTGCCGAGCCACCCGGTGACGCACGGCCCGGTGCCGGGCACCAGGTAGGAGAAACCGAGCGCGCCGCCGGTGCGGTAGACGTTCCCGTTCCCGGGCTCGTAGCCGAGCCCCGTCAGCGCGGCCACCAGATCCGCCTCGGTGGCCGGCGCCGCGACGCCGGGGCCGGCCAGCGCCTTCTTGATGCGCTGCGCATGCGCCTCGCCCCGGCAGCGGGCCTCGGGCGTGAGCGCGCTCTTCTGCTTGAAAGCGTTGTTCTCCGCGTGCTTGGCGGCCTCGGGGTCGGTGGGCAGGGCGGCCGGCCCGCCGGAGTCGGAGTCGGAGTCGGAGTCGGTGGCCGTGGCCGTGGCCGTGGCCGTGGCCGTGGCCGAGCCGGCGCAGCGCGCCGCCACTTCCGGGAACGCCTTGTCGTGGCTCGCCCTGGCGGCTGCCGCCGCGGCGGAGGGGTCGGCCGTCGCAGAGGCGGGGGCCGAGGGCGCCGACGGCGTACCAGCGGCGCCGGCCCCGGCCCCGGCGTGCGTGGTGCCGCACGAGGTCAGAGCGAGCAGTCCTGCGGCGAGGCCGGCGGCCACGAGGGCCGCCGGGCGGTGCATCGGTATCACTGTGGTCTCCAATTCCCTTACGGGCTCGGCAGGAACGCCGATTATGCCTGGTGGGAGGCTTGAGGGACCGCCGTGAGCGCCGCTGAGACCATATTGACGAAATCCTTGTGCTTAGGGCAGCCTTACCTTCGCTCACGCTGTGCGGTGTGGGCCCGCCCTCACATCCGGCCATCGGAGCACCATGTCCACTGCAGATGCCACCTCGATCACTCGGAGATCGGTCCAGCCCGCCGATCTGCTCCGGGTCCCGCTGTGGTGCGCTCCCACCCTGGCCTCCCTGGCCGTGTGCGCGGGGTGGGGAGCCAGCATCTGGGTGGCCGTCCATCTGCGGGCCGACTCCACGCTCCACACGGCAGCGCTCTTCGTCCACCTCGCCAGTCTCGTCGTCGGCTTCGGCGCGGTGCTCTCCATCGACTACTACGGCATCCTCTGGCTCAGCGGCCGCAAGTCCCTGAGCGCGGTGGTCGGCTCCACCGCGCCCCTGCACCTGCCGGTCTGGGCGGGCCTGGCCGGTCTCATCGCCAGCGGCGCCTTCCTCCACCCCGACCTCTCCTCCCCGCTCACCTGCGTCAAGCTCGGCCTCGTCCTGGTCCTCGCACTGAACGGCGTCCAAGCCGGTGTGCTGCACCGGCGCCTGGCCGCCCTCGACGGCCGGCCCGCCACCCGCTCGCTCCTGCTCTGGGGCGCGGTGTCGGCGACCGTCTCGCAGGTGGCGTGGTGGGGCGCCGTCGCCATCGGGTTCCTCAACAGCCGACGCTGACCGGGTCCTCCTGGCGCGGAGGCGTTCTGGCGCAGCCTGGCGGCCGAGGTCTGCGACGCCCGCGAGACCGGGGAGCACGGCGGATTCGGGACGGTCCACTTCGAGATCCCGATGCCTGTCCTGGTGCCCTAATGCTGTGGCCGGAAAGGTTCACCGGG
>NZ_JAGGOZ010000029.1:117234-126521 GCF_018614075.1 Streptomyces sp. ISL-94
ACCTTTCCGGCCACAGCGCTAGGGGCGCAGGTCCGGCCGACAGGCCGGGCCGACAGACCGAGCCGACAGACCGAGCCGACAGGCTGGGCCGCCGAAAGATACTTATGCTCGGAGAAAGGGGCTGCTCAGGCCCCCGGAGGGCGGCTGTCATGACCGAGCCGAGCGAAGCGGTCCAGGCGGACCGCGCCCTGAAGGCCAAGCACCGCACGATGTGGGCGCTGGGCGACTACCCGTCGGTCGTCTCCCACATCATCCCGGAGCTGGGCGCCCTGCTGGTCCGCGAGTGCGGGGTGCGGCAGGGCGACCGCGTGCTCGACATCGCGGCGGGCTCCGGCAACGCGGCCATTCCGGCCGCCCTGGCCGGGGCCGACGTGGTGGCGTCCGACCTCACCCCCGAGCTGCTGGAGGTCGGGCGGCACCTGGCCGCCGTACGGGGTGCCCGGCTGGACTGGCGGGAGGCCGACGCGGAAGCGCTGCCCTTCGCGGACGGCGAGTTCGACATCGTGATGTCGTGCGTCGGCGTCATGTTCGCGCCCCACCACCAGACCGCCGCCGACGAACTGCTGCGCGTCTGCCGCTCCGGGGGCACGGTCGGGCTGGTCAACTGGACTCCGCAGGGCTTCATCGGCCGGATGTTCGCCACGATGAAGCCGTACGCGCCCCCGCCGCCGCCCGGGGCGCAGCCGCCGCCGCTGTGGGGGGACGAGGAGCACGTCCACGAACTGCTCGGCGACCGCGTCACCGATGTCGATGCCCGCCGGCAGACCGTCCGCGTGGACCGCTTCGCGCAGCCCGAGGACTTCCGCGAGTTCTTCAAGGCCTGCTACGGGCCGACCATCGCCGTGTACCGGAGCCTCGGCGACGACTCAGAGCGCGCCGCCGCCCTGGACGCCGAGCTCGACGCCCTCGCCCGCGACCACCTGCGGGACGGCGCCATGGAGTGGGAGTACCTGCTGCTCACCGCCCACCGTCAGGACTGAGGCGGCGTCCGCCGTCAAACGGTCAGTCCGCCGCCGGGTGGGCCTCCGGGTGGGCGTCCCACCAGGCTTTGTGGAAGGCGTTGTTGTCCACGTTGGCGAGGTAGGCGCGGGCGGCGGCGCGGTAGAGCAGCCGCGCCTGCCCGGCCGAGACCGCGGAGCGGTTCCAGGCGAGCCGGATGCGGCCGGTGATGGGCGCGCCGATGATCGGACGCATCACCGTGCCTTCTGCCGGCGGGGCCGTCGGCTGGCTCAGCGAGATCGCGCGGCCCGCGGCGATCAGGTCGTAGTGCATCTTGCGGTCGGTGATGCGGTAGCGCAGTGACGGGCTGAACCCGGCCTTCGCGCAGGCGCCGACGAGTGCCTCGGGGCCGCCGTCGTCGTCCTCCACCAGCGTCATCCACGACTCGTCGGCCAGGTCGGCGAGGTCGATGCGGTCCAGCGCCGCCAGGGGGTGCTTCGCCGACAGCCTTATGCAGAACGGCTCCTTCG
Source organism: Streptomyces sp. ISL-94 (assembly GCF_018614075.1). Classification (GTDB taxonomy): domain Bacteria; phylum Actinomycetota; class Actinomycetes; order Streptomycetales; family Streptomycetaceae; genus Streptomyces. The sequence continues at coordinate 118,704 of NZ_JAGGOZ010000029.1, forward strand.
ACACCAGCGTGCGCGCGTGGGCCCCTTGGGGGAGCGGCACCTCGTGGTCGTTGACCTCGCCGTAGACGATGGCGTCGTACTGTCCGGCGCCGAGCATCCGGGCGAGCGCGGTGACCGAATCCTCCAGGTCCACGGTGATCTCCTGACCGGACATGGACTGGTCGGTCTGGGCGAGCAGTCCGTCGAGCAGGACCAGGAGGATGCAGCCCAGCCGCAGCGGGGTTCCGGTGGAAATGGCGCGCGCCTCCGCGCCGAGGGCGTCCATCTCGCTGAGTACGCGGCGCGCCTTGGCGAGTACGAACTGGCCGAGCGCCGTGGGTTCCACCCCGCTCCTGCCCCGGACGAACAGTTCGCCGCCCGTGACCCGCTCGATGCGGCGCAGCTGGGCGGAGAGCGCGGGCTGGGACACTCCGAGCCGCCGCGCCGCGCCCCCCAGGCTGCCCGCCTCCGCTATCCGGCAGACGGCCTGCAGGTGCCTCAACTCCAGCTGCATCCGGGCAGCGTACGCAGCGCGCCGCCACCGCACCATAACGCGGGCCTTATGCCTGCCGAGATGTCCCATTCTCGTCATGTCCACGCTCATACTCGGCCGCGAACGAACACTCACTCCCCCCAACCCCCCACGATCGGAGTGGACGTTGCAGCCCACCAGATGGACGGCGGCCGTGGCAGCGATGGCGCTGACCGCGAGCCTCGCCGGAGCCCTGGCCGGGACGGCATCGGCGGCGCAGCAGGCGCAGCCCGCACCGTTCCCGAAGGACACCCCGGCCGCGCGTGCGGTCGCGGCAGCCGACCAGGCCGTCAACAGCGGTCTCGACTCCCTGGTCAACTCCTCGCAGGAGCGGTACGAACGACGCCTGGTCACCCCCTGGCTGAAGGACCTCTACTCGGTGGCGTACGAGCGCAGCTACCGCGGCCTGCCGGTCGTCGGCGGCGACGCGGTCGTGCTCGCGGACGGCGAGGGCAGGGTACGCGCCCTGCAGTCCGCCTCCTCCGTGCGGATCGATGTGGCCACCCGGCCCTCGGTCGCCGCGAAGGACGCCGAGTCCGCCTCGCGGGCGAAGCTGGCCGCGGTCGACAAGGTCGAGAGCAGCCGGCTCGTCGTGCGGCTCAAGGACGACAAGCCGGTCCTGGCCTGGGAGACCCTCCTTTCCGGCCGCACCAGCACCGCGCCCAGCAAGCTCCACGTCTTCGTCGACGCCCGCACCGGCGCGTTCCTGGACAGCTACGACGACGTGGTCGCCGGCAGCGGCAACAGCAAGTGGAACGGGCCCGGCCCGCTCACCATCGACACCACCAACTCGGGCTCCACGTACACGCTGCGCGACCCGAACCGGACCGGCCTGAGCTGTGCGGACTACAGCAGCGGCACGGTCTTCACGAAGTCCTCCGACTCCTGGGGCACCGGCAACCCCACGAGCAAGGAGACCGGCTGTGTGGACCTGATGTTCGCCGCGCAGAAGCAGTGGGACATGCTCGGCCAGTGGCTGGGCCGCAACGGCGTCAGCGGCAACGGCCGCAGCTTCCCGGGCAAGGTCGGGCTGAACGACCTGAACGCCTACTGGGACGGCAGCTCGGTCACCATCGGACACAACAGCGCCAACGAGTGGATCGCCGGCGTGGACGTGGTCGCCCACGAGTACGGGCACGCCATCGACAGCAACACCCCCGGCGGCACCAGCGGCCAGGAGGCCGGGCTGGGCGAGGCCACCGGTGACATCTTCGGCGCGCTGACCGAGGCGTACGTCAACGAGCCGTCCCCCTACGACACCCCGGACTACACGGTCGGCGAGGTCATCAACCTCCAGGGCAAGGGTCCGATCCGCAACATGTACAACCCGCCGGCCGTCAACAACGACCCGGCCTGCTACAGCTCCGCGATACCCGGCACCGAGGTGCACAAGGCCGCAGGACCGCTGAACCACTGGTTCTACCTGCTGGCCGAGGGCAGCAACCCGGGCGGCGGCAAGCCGAGCAGCCCCACCTGCAACCAGTCCACGGTGACCGGTGTGGGCGTCCAGAACGCCGGCAAGATCTTCTACGGGGGAATGCTGCTCAAGACGAGCAGCATGTCGTACAAGAAGTACCGGACGGCGACGCTCAGTTCCGCGAAGTCGCTGGACACGACCTGCGACCTCTTCAACAAGACCAAGGCCGCCTGGGACGCCATCACCGTGCCCGCCCAGTCCGGTGACCCGACGTGTACGCCGAGCGGGCAGAACAACGACTTCTCGATGGCGCTGAACCCGTCCTCGGGCACCGTCCAGCAGGGCGCCTCGGTCTCCACCACCGTGGCCACGACCGTCACCACCGGAGTCGCCCAGTCGGTGACGCTGAGCGCCACCGGGCTGCCCGCCGGGGTGAGCGCCTCCTTCAACCCGGCCACCGTGCAGTCCGGCCAGTCCTCCACACTGACGCTGACCGCCACCGCGAACGCGGCGCCCGGCGCCTCCACCGTCGTCGTCAAGGGGCAGGGCACGACCCTCTCCCACACCGTCGACTACGCGCTGAACATCGGCGGGACCCAGCCCGGCAACGACCCGCCGGACATCAGCGTCGCCAACATCCAGGCGCACTTGGCCCAGTTCAACACCATCGCCTCGCAGAACGGCGGCAACCGCCGGGCGGGCAGCGCCGGCTACACCCAGTCGCTGGCGTACGTGAAGGGCAAGCTGCAGGCCGCCGGCTACACCGTGACCGAGCAGAACTGCTCCTCCTGCACCTACCCGTCGAACAACCTGATCGCCGACTGGCCGGGCGGCCCCGCCGACCAGACCGTGATGTTCGGCGCGCACCTCGACAGCGTCTCGGCCGGCCCCGGCATCAACGACAACGGCTCGGGCTCCGCGACCCTGCTGGAGAACGCCCTCGTCCTCGCCCAGAAGAACCCCACCATGACCAAGCACGTCCGCTTCGCCTGGTGGACGGACGAGGAGCAGGGCCTCAACGGCTCGGAGTTCTACGTCGGGCGGCTCAGCAGCGCCGAGAAGGCCGCCGTCAAGGGCTACTACAACTTCGACATGGTCGGCTCCCCCAACGGCGGCTACTTCATCAACAACCTCAACTCCGCCACCGCCGCCCCGCTGAAGGCGTACTGGACCTCGCTGAACCTCGCGCCCGAGGAGAACACCGAGGGCCAGGGCCGCAGTGACGACTACTCCTTCCAGCAGGGCGGCATCCCCACCTCCGGCTACGCGGCCGGCGCCAGCGCCCGCAAGACCTCGGCGCAGGCGGCCAAGTGGGGCGGCACCGCGAACGCCGCCTACGACGCCTGCTACCACAGCTCCTGCGACACAACGAACAACATCAGCGCCACGGTCCTGGACCGCAGCGCGGACGGTGTCGCCTACGCCGTCTGGAAGCAGGCCGTCGGCGGTGAGACGCCCGCACAGGACTTCTCCCTCGGCGTCAGCCCGTCCGCGGGCACCGCGGCCCCCGGCGGCTCCACCTCCGCCACCGTCAACACCGCCACCGTCAGCGGCGCCGCCCAGACCGTGGCCCTGTCCGTCTCCGGCGCGCCGGCCGGCGTGACCGCCACCCTCAGCCCGGCCTCCGTCCAGTCCGGCAGCTCCTCCACGCTCTCCGTGCAGGTGGGCGCGAGCACCGTGCCGGGCACCTACACCCTGACGGTCACCGGCTCCGGGACCGTCAGCCACACCACCACCTACACGCTGACCGTCAGCGGCGGTGGCGGCAGCTGCACCCCGCGCCAGCTCGTGGCGAACGGCGGTTTCGAGAACGGCTCCAGCCCGTGGAGCACCACGGCGGGCGTCATCACCAACCAGTCCGGCCAGGTCGCGCACGGCGGCAGCTACATGGCATGGCTGAACGGCTACGGATCGGCCCACACCGACAGCGCCTCGCAGTCGCTGGCCATCCCGACGGGCTGCTCCTCGTACCAGCTCGCCTTCTTCCTCCACATCGACACGGACGAGACGGAGAACGTCGTCTACGACCGCTTCACCGTCTCGGTGGGCGGCGAGACCCTGGCGAACCTCTCCAACCTGGACGCGAACACCGGCTACACGCAGAAGACGTACGACCTGTCCCGGTTCGCCGGACAGACCGTCACCCTGAAGTTCAACGGTACGGAGGACCAGTCCCTGCAGACCTCCTTCGTCGTGGACGACGTCACGGTCCAGGTGAGCTGAGGCTCCCCCGGACACCGGAAGGCCCGGCCCGGCTCCCGCTCCGCGGGGGCTGGGCCGGGCCGCGTGTCCTGGCGGCCGTTTCCGCCCCGTCCTCGCCGGCCGTCGACCTGGCCGCCGAGGCGGGCCTGACCCTGGTCGGGTTCCTGCGCGGCGACTCCATGAACGTGTACGCGGGCGGGCAGCGCATCACCCCGGCGGCCTCGGCCCTCCCGGGGTGAGGCGGCCCGCCGCACGCGGCACGGCGGCTGGGCCCGGACCGGCGGGGAGTGCCCCCTGCGCCGGCGGGCCCTACTGCCGCCGCGGCGTTCCCTTCCCGGGCTCGGGGGCGACGAGGGCCGTCAGCCCCGGGTCCAGCTCGGCGCCGTCGATGAGCAGCTTCTCGACCGTGCGGGTGGCCGGGTCGATGTCGGCCTCCATGCCCTCCCCGGTGTAGCGGGGGTAGCCGGAGACGCCCGTTTCGCCGGTGGCCTCGACCACGGCCGACCGCAGGGGGTGGTCCGGCCGGGGAGCGCCGGTCCGGTTCTTGACGTGCTCGGGCACCAGCAGGATCTCGAAGCGCTGTGGGTCGGTGGTCATGCCCCGACGCTGACACCGTCACTCCCGGCGTGCAACAGCCCGTAGGCTCTGTGAGCACCGCGGCGGGAAAAAGTCACGAGGTCGGCTCTGTGACCGGATGAAGAAGGACACAGGACACAGGACACCATGAGCATCGACTTCCCGGACCGGATCCTCCTCGTGGCGAAGGACCGCACGCTCCGGCCCCTCCTCGAGCGGCTCCTCGTGGGCCGGGGCTTCGACGTGGTCGACGGCGGCAGCGGGGTGGACACCGTGGCCCTGCTGGAGAGCGCCGGCCCCATCGCCCTGGTGGTCTGCGAGCGCACCGGGCCGGGCCTGGACGAGGTGGCGCTGTTCGACGAGGTCCGCCGGCACCCCGATCACGGCCGGGTACCGATCCTGGCCCTGCCGCCCGCCGACCCGGAGTGCACGGTCCGCGCGCTGGAGGCCGGGGTGAGCGACTGTCTGGCCAAGCCCTTCCACCCCACCGAGTTCCTGACCCGCGTCGAGCGGCTGGCCTGCGGCCGGGCGGAGCGGTAGCCCCGGGCGCGCACCAGGCGGCCGGCATGCCGAAGAGCCTCCCGTCGTCCACTGGGACGGGAGGCTCTGTGACGTGAAAGCCGGTGCCCGATCCGCCGGCCTCGCGGCTGGCGTCGCACGCCTGCGGAAGGGACGGATCCGTGGATCCGGGTAAAACAAGCCGGGGCCCCGTGGGCACTCGCGCAGGCGTCCGAGGCCCCGGCTCGCGGAGGGAACAGACTCAGCTGCCGGCCGAGAGGTTGCCCGACAGGACCGGGATGTTGTCCAGGATGTGCGAGAGAGCCTCGTCGCCCTTGGCCTGGGTGGAGTTCTCGGTGCACTGCTGGTTCTGCGGGTTGGACAGGATCGGGATGTCCTGGACACCGATGTTGATCAGGCCGACAACGGACTGCACGTTGCCCTTGACAGGCAGCCCGATGCAGGGCTTGTTCAGCGTGCCCTGGATCAGGCCGAGCTGGGGGCTCAGGTCGCCGTGGGTCTTCTGGTTGCCGTAGATCTGCTGGGAACCGTTGCCGTTGACGGTGGTGACGCCGTTGTCGTTCCCGATGGCCATGGCCGGGGCGGCAACGGCGGCACCCGCACCGAGGATGGAGGCGGTGGCGGCGGCGGTGGCCATCATCTTCTTGATCATCATTGGTCTTTCTGTTGCACGAGTGCACGGTGGTCAGCGCCTTGATCAACGCCCGGATGCCCGCCAGGTTCCGCCGCTTCACCCGATCAGCCCTGCGCGCGGACCGCCAGGCTCAGCTCCACCACGTAGTGCTCGTCCACCCGTCCGGGAACCGGTCCATGAGGAGGGCGCGTTCCTCGGCGAGGAAGGCGTCCGTGCCGGGTTCGCCGATGAGGAACAGGGAGTGCGTGGACAGCTTCGCCAGATGCGTGTCGACCGGGACCCGGCGCGACCACGGCAGGCGGCGGATGGTGAAGCGGAGCCCGTCCTGCGAGCGGGCCCGCTCGTTGATGTACCAGCCCGGGCCGAACCGCCGCTCGATGCGCGCCTGCTGGTCCGCGATCCAGCCGACGGAGACGTCCGGATCGTTCGACCAGACCGCCAGCGCCCCGCCCGGGCGCAGGACCCGCAACGCCTCGGGAACGGAGCGGGCGGGGTCGGTCCAGTGCCAGGACTGCGCGTACGTCAGAAGGTCCATGCCGCCGGAGGCGAGGGGCAGTCGGTTGCCGTCCCCGCGCACGAGCGGCGTCCGCGGATTGCGCCGCCGGAACTCCGCGGCCATGCCCTCCCCCGGCTCCACCGCGACCACGCGGGCCCCGCGCGCCTCCAGCTGGGCGGTGGCGATTCCGGTGCCCGCCCCCACATCGGCCACCCGCGCCCCGGTCAGCGGGAAGCCGGCCAGTTCCGCCAGGGCGGCGAACAGCGAGTCGGGGTAGGAGGGGCGGTGGGCGGCGTACCGCGCGGCGGCGGAACCGAACGAACGAGCGCGGGAGTCGGTCGTCATACCGCCCATCATGCCGGGGACCCGGGATGCGCGGGAGTGGGCCTCCGGCGCTGCACACGGCTGGTGTGCGGTCAGCGCGCGGACGCGTAGGTCCAGAACTCCCGCATGATGTCGGGCGGCGTCGGACCGCTCATCTGCCGCTGGGTGAGGAGGACGGTGACCGCGCCGGCGGCGGGGACCACGTGGGCGGTGGTGCCGGTGCCGCCGGTCCAGCCGTAGCGGCCCGGTACGTTCCAGGGGTCGGTGCGGGCGACGTCGACCGAGCCGCCGAATCCCCAGCCCTGTCCCTCCAGGAAGAGCGCGCCCTCCTCGCGCTGCGCCGCGGTGAGGTGGTCGGTGGTCATCTGCCGTACGGATTCCGGCGCGAGCAGCCGCCCGCCCTCGTAAGCGCCCTCCGCGAGCAGCATCCGGCCGAACGCGAGCAGGTCGTCGGCGGTGGAGACCAGCCCGCCCGCTCCGGAGGGGAACACGGGCAGGGCGCTCCACTGGCCTTCGGGCGCGTCGACGAGCTCCAGGGCTCCGCCGTCCTGGGCCTCGGCCGCCCGGTAGTAGCTGGTGAAGCGGTGGCGCTGGGTCGGCGGTGCGGCGAACCCGGTGTCCCGCATCCCGAGCGGCTCGAAGACGCGCTCGGCCAGCAGGTCCGGCAGGGTCCGTCCGGCGGCGCGGGCGAGGAGGACTCCGAGGATGTCGGAGCAGGTGTTGTACAGCCAGGCCCGGCCCGGCTGGTGGAGGAGCGGGATACGGGCCAGGGCCGCCATCCACGCGTCGGGCGCCGCGACCAGCGCGGGCTGGGGCGGGCCCTGCTTCAGCTCGCTGAACAGCGGGCCCACGGCGGGCAGCGAGAAGTCGGAGGGGAAGCCGTACCCTGCCCGGAAGGTGAGGAGGTTCTGACGGTGATCGGGCGGTCGCCCGGAACCACGTCGTCGACGGCTGCGGACGGGGTGCGGACGACCATCGGCGCGGCGAGTTCCGGCAGCCGGCGTGCCACCGGGGAGTCTAGTGCTGTGACCGGAAAGGTTCACCGGGTCGCGACGCTCCCCCAGCTACCTCCCCCAGACTCCGTCCGGGGGGACCCCCACGGAGGTGCCCCCAAGCACGGCACCTCGCCGCGTTGTCGG
>NZ_JAGGOZ010000029.1:126560-177149 GCF_018614075.1 Streptomyces sp. ISL-94
GGACGCCGCGCCCCGGCAAACCCTCCCGGCCACAGCACTAGGGAGAGCAGGCCGTCTTCGATCAGCATCATGGTGGCCGCGGCGGTCACCGGCTTGGTGAGGGAGGCGATCCGGAAGAGGGAGTCGCGTGCCATGGGGGCGGTGCCGGCGGTGTCGAGGGAGCCGGCGGCCGCCACCTCGACGTCCTCGCCGCGGGCCACGAGGCCCACCGCGCCGGGCACCGAGCCGTTGTCGACATGGGCCTTCAGGAGGCCGTGCAGGTCGCTCATGGTCCACCTTCTCTCACGTGCGGTGCGCCGGGAGAAGGGGCCGGCGCGTTGCCCGTAAGGAAGACTGCCGCCGGCTCGCGGATTCATCGGTACGACACGAGGCGGTACGACAGGCGGTACGACACGAGGCGGTACGGCGCTACGCGGCGGGGACCACCGAGGCCTTTATCGCGGCGGCCCACTGCTCCAGGAGCGCCGCGTGCCGGACGCGCTCCGCGTCCGACAGGCGTCCTTCGGCGCGGGCGAAGAGGCCGCGGATGTCGGCGTTGATCTCGGCGAGGGGACGTTCGCGGCTGGGGCTGTCAGGGGCTTCAGGGGTCGGACTCACGTGATCAAGAGTAAGTGGGGGGTCTGACAACCGTGCCCGGTGTCCGTCATGCGGACGGCAGGGGCACCGCTCTGCGCGTACCGCGGGGCGAGTCGGCCCCGCTTGAGCGGGAGGATCTCGTCTCCCAGGCGGGGAGGTGCGGCCGGCCGGCCGGCCGCCGGGACGGCGACGGTCTCGCGCTGGAGGCCGGGAACACCGGCCCGCCGGTGGACGCGGGTGCCGTCGACCGGCTCTTCGAGCCCTTCCTACCGGGCGCAGCGACGGGTCGGTGCGGGGCACGGCCTGGGGCTGGCGATCGTCCGCTCGATCGCGGCGGCCCACCACGGCGCGGTGACGGCGGAAGCCCGTCCGGGGGCGGCCCGAGGGTGCGGGCCCGGTTCCCCGCGGGCTCCGGCCATGCCGCCGGTGCCGCCCGTGCCGCCCGTGCCGCCGATGCTTGTGGCGCGAGGGACGCCCTTACGCTGGCCCCATGAAGATCATCGACCTTGACCCCAGCGACTCGCGGCTGACCGAAGACCTGCTCCCCGTGCTGACCGAGCTCCGCCCCCACCTCACCGAGGAGCTGTTCCTCTCCATCCTGGCGGAGGGGCAGAGCCAGGGGCTGCGCTTCACCGCCGCCTACGACGCGGACGGTGCATGCGTGGGCGCGGCCGGCTGGCGGATCGTCGCCAACACCTACCTGGTGCGCAAGCTCTACGTGGACGACCTGGTCACCTCCGCCGCCGCCCGGTCCGGCGGGGTCGGCCACGCGCTGCTCGCCCACTTGGAGGAGCACGCGAGGGCCGCGGGCTGCACCGCGCTGACCCTGGACTCCGGCACCCAGCGGACCGACGCCCACCGCTTCTACTTCCGCGAGCGGCTGGCCGTGACCGCCTTCAGCTTCGAGAAGCCCCTGACCTGAGCGGCCACCGGCACCGGCCGGCAGGCCACTTCCCGGAATTGGCCTTCCCCCTGGTGCGATTGGCCCGGCTACGTTCGCGGCATGCGCATCCAGATCGTAGACGCCTTCGCTCGCCGCTCACGCCGCGGCGGACGGGAGCATCACCCTGGGCTTCCCGGCCGCTCCCGGCACCGAGGTTCCGGTTCCGGCGGGGCTGGCCGAGGCCCTGGGGGTGCGGCCCGAGGCCGCACTGCGTACCGGCGCGCTGGGCGATCTGCTCGCGGTGCTGCCGGACGAGGCCGCCGTCCGCGCGGTACGGCCCGACCTGGCTGCCCTCGCGGACCTGACCCGGCGCGAGGAACTGCGCGGGATCATCGTCACCGCGGCGGCGGCCTCGGCGGACTCACCGCGGCGGCGGCCGACAGGCACGCGCGAGGAGGATCCCTGACCCGCCGACCTCTCCACGGACGCGCCATACACCCGTAGAACGGGATAAATCGGTACTGTCGGAGCCGTCCAGGACTCCCCTGGCGGTCGAGAAAGGTACCGGAATGGCCAAGGCCTATCTGGTGGGGAGCGGGATCGCCTCGCTGTCCGCGGCGGCGTTCCTGATCCGTGACGGCGGCTTCGACGGCCGCGACATCGTCATCCTGGAGGAACAGGACCGCGAAGGCGGCAGCCTGGACGCGGCGGGCTCGCCGGAGGACGGCTACACCATGCGCGGCGGCCGCATGTTCGAGATCCGCTTCGACTGTACGTACGACCTGCTGGGGTCGATCCCGTCCCTGGACGACCCGTCGAAGTCGGTCACCGAGGACACCTTCGCCTTCCACGAGGAGTTCGCCTGGGACGACCACGCCCGCCTGGTCGATGCCGAGGGCACAGTGGTCCGCGCCCACTCGATGACCTTCTCCGAGCGCGACCGGCTCGAACTCGTCCGCTGCGTCGCGACACCGGAGCACCAGCTCGACGGCAAACGCATCACCGACTGCTTCAGCGAGGACTTCTTCACCACCCACTTCTGGTGGATGTGGTGCACGACCTTCGCCTTCGAGCCGTGGCACAGCGCCATCGAGTTCCGCCGCTACCTCAACCGGTTCGTCCACCTCTTCAAGACCTTCGACACGATGTCGGGCATCTACCGCACGAGGTTCAACCAGTTCGACTCCATCGTGCGGCCCCTGCTGAAGTGGCTGACCGACCAGGGCGTCACCGTGCAGCTCGGCACCCGCGTCACCGACCTGCGCCTGGCCGCGGGCAAGGCCCTGACCGTCGAGGCGGTCGAGTGGCAGCGCGACGGACGGAGCGGCCGGACCGAGGTGGGCCCGGGTGACCTCGTGATGGTGACCAACGGATCCATGACCGCGGACTCGACGCTGGGCACCACGGACACGGCGCCGCCCGCTCCGGACACTTCACGGCAGTCCGGCTCCTGGCGGCTGTGGGAGGCCCTCGCCGCCAAGCGGCCCGGTCTCGGCAACCCCTCGGTCTTCGACTCCTCCGTCGAGGACTCCACCTGGGAGTCCTTCACGGTCACGACGAAGGATCCGACGTTCTTCAAGCTGATGCAGGAGTTCAGCGGCAGCGAGGCGGGGAAGGGGGGCCTGATCACCTTCAAGGACTCCCGCTGGCTGCTGACGATCGTCCTCAACCACCAGCCGCACTTCCGCGGTCAGCCCGAGGACACCTTCGTGTGGTGGGGGTACGCGCTGTTCCCAGGGCGCGAGGGGGACTTCGTCAGGAAGCCCATGTCACAGTGCACCGGCCGGGAGATCCTGGACGAGGTGCTCCAGCACCTGCGCTTCGAGCAGCGTCCGCAGATCCTCGACCAGTCCGTCGTGATCCCGGCCCTGATGCCCTACATCACCAGCCAGTTCCTGGTCCGCTCGCAGGGTGACCGGCCGCGGGTGGTCCCTGCAGGGTCGACCAACCTCGCCTTCATCGGCCAGTACGCCGAGGTGCCCGACGACGTGGTCTTCACCGTCGAGTACTCCGTGCGCACCGCGTGGACGGCGGTGGCCGGCCTGCTCGGCCTCGACCGGCAGCCGCCGCCCGTCTACAAGGGGCAGCACAACCCCAAGGTGCTGGTGGAGGCGTTGCAGACGCTGCACCGGCGCTGACCGGCCGGCACCGGCTCGCCGAGGGCGAGGGCCGCGGTCCGCCAGGCGTCGGTGACGGCCTCGCGGGCCCGGTCCGTCGCCTCCGCCAGACCGTCGGGGAGCCGGAGGGGGGCGCCGATGTGCACGTGGAGGCCAGGCCTGCGCAGGGGGGCGGTGGCGGCCCCAGCGAGCTGCTTGGCGCGGCTGCCGGAGCACAGGCGGCGGGCGCCGGCCTGGCCCACGGGCACGACGGGGGCTCCCGTCGCGGCGGCGAGCCGGGCCAGGCCGCTGCGGAAGGGACCCGGGGCGGACTCCCCGGCGTCGCGGCGACCCGGCAGCCGACCCTCACCGTAGAGCAGCACACTGCGGCCGGAGGCGAGGGCCACGGCCGCCGCGTCGAGGGAATCGGCGGCGCGGCGGGTGCCCCGGTGGACGGCGATGTGCCCTTCGCGGCGCAGGGCGGGCCCGAGCAGCGGCACCCGCCACAGGCCGCTGGTGGCGAGGATGACGGGCTCGATCCCGTACCGGCGGAGGGCGGCGACCACCACGGCCGGGTCGGCGAGCGACGTGTGGTTGGCGGCGAAGATGCCGCCCGCGGCGGGCCGCGCGCCGGGGTCGGCGGTGACCCTCAGCCGCCCGCAGGCGGGGACGACGGCAGCGGCGATTCGGCTGAGCATGGACTACCCCGTTCGGGTGGCGCGGTGGTGCGCGGTGGTGGCGGTGTCCATGGTCGACCGGCCCGGGGGCGCGGTCATGAGTAGGCGTACTCACGGCCCGGGTGGCGCCGTGCTCAGGGTGTCGGCGGTTGCTCGGACTTGCTCTCGCGCCCCCCGCCGCGTACGCCGCCGGAGTGCCCGCCCCTTCGCCGATCGGCATCGCAGGCCGCGGCGCGGACGTCCCGTTCACCGAGGTGGAGGCCGAGTACGCGCACTCCAACGGCACGCTCATAGGCCCCGACCGCTTCTACGGGCACCTCCCGTCGGAGGCCTCGGGGCGGCAGGCCGTGACGCTGAACGCCGTCGGGCAGTACGCCGAGTTCGCACTCACCCAGCCCGCCAACGCGATGTCCCTGCGCTACAGCCTCCCGGACAGCGCTGACGGTAAGGGGCGTGACGCCGCCCTGGACGTGCAGGTGAACGGCCGGCCGGGGAGGACCCTGCCGGTCACCTCCAAGTACAGCTGGCACTACGGGGGCTACCCCTTCAACAACAACCCGGGCGACACCGACCCGCACCACTTCTACGACGAGTCCCGTACTCTCCTCGGCACTACCTACCCGATCGGAACCAGGATCCGGATCCAGGTGACCTCGACCGCGCAGTCGCCGGCGTTCACCATCGACCTGGCCGACTTCGAACAGGTCGCGGCCGCCGCGGCCAGGCCGGCGGGCGCACTCGACGCCGTCGCGGACTTCGGCGCCGACCCCACGGGCGCCGCCGACTCCACGGCGGGCATGCAGGCCGCGGTCGACGCCGGGCGCGCGCAGGGCGCTCCATCGACGGCAGCACCTGTCCACCCTGAAGGGCTCCTCGGGTGTCGTCTTCGACCGTGCGGCCGGGAACAGCGCGACACTGACCTTCGACGCTGCGTCCGCCCGCCACGTCCGGCTGAACGTCACCGGCAACACCGGCTGGGCGGCGGGCCAGGTCTCCGAGTTCGAGGTGTACCCCGCCGACGGCATCCCGCCGGCACGCCCCCGGCGGGCACCGACCTCGCTCAGGGGCGAACCGCGTCCGACACCGGGCGGTGCGTGGCCGCCCATGTCACCGACGGCAACACCAATACGTACTGGGAGAGCACCAACAGGCGCTGACCGTAGACCTCGGAGCGGAGCGGACGGTGGGCCTCCTGGTGCAGAAGCTGCCCGTCCCGTGGGGTACCCGTACGCAGACCCTGTCGGTGCTCGGTTCGACCGACGGCTCCACCTGGACCACGCTGAAGGCATCGGCCGGATACACCTTCACGGAGGGCGGCAACACGGTGACCGTCCCCCTGTCGGCGGCGGAAGCCCGCTACCTGCGGCTGACCTTCACCGGGAACACGGGCTGGCCGGCGGGACAGCTGGCGCAGGTGGAGGCGTAGTCCGCGTGGTCCGCGTGTCCCGGCCGCAGTTGGAAGTATGACCGTACGGTCACAGGTTCCGGCCGCGGGAACGGATCGGGCACGGCGGACCTCTAGGAATCCGGTGGGGCCCCGCGGCGGGCGTCACCGGACGGAATCGGCAAGACCGGCAGGCCGCCCGCCCCCGCACGACGGTGGCGGGCGGCCGCCGGGTGCGAGCGGCAAGGCGGGGCTGGGATGAAGGCAGTATCGGTGGCGGGCGGTTCCTCGGACACCCCGGAGACGGAACCCGCAGCGGCGTCTGCTCCCGCGCAGCGGGACGCGCCGAAGCCCGACCCCCGTGCCGAGCCGGAGGGCAAGGCCGGTGCCAGCGCTGAGTCCGGCACCGAGGCGGAGGGCAAGGCCGGTGCCGAGGCCGGTGCCGAGGCGGAGGGCAAGGCCGGTGCCGAGGCCGGTGCCGGTGCCGGTGCCGAGGCCGGTGCCGAGGCCGGTGCCGGTGCCGGTGCCGAGGCCGGTGCCGAGGCCGGTGCCGAGGCCGGTGCCGAGGCCGGTGCCGAGGCCGGTGCCGAGGCCGGTGCCGAGGCCGGTGCCGAGGCCGAACTCCCGAGCGCACCCGACGCCGAGGGCGCAGAGCACACCGAACCGGTGGACACGGACGTGACCGGGGCCCCGGCGGCCGCCGAGCCGGCGGACGAGGCCCAGACCCCAGCGGAACGCGAGGCCGGTGGCACAGACAGCACCGAGCCACGAGTCGCGGCGAAGGCCAAGGGCCCTCAAGGGGCCCAACCCGCCGACGCCGAGGGCTCCGAGAACCCGGTCGAGACGGCCGACGCCGGCCCCCAGACCGGGACCGGGGGCAGCGAGCACGCTGAGACGGCGGCGACAGCGGAACCGGAGGACGCGGACGACGTTGCGCGTCCGGGCGCTGCCGAACCGGCGGGCGCAGGCGAGGCCGCGACCCCGGTCGAGACGACCGACACCACCTCCCAGACCGCGGCCGGGAACAGCGAGCACGCTGAGACTGCGGCGCCAGCGGAACCGGGGGACACGGACGGCGCTGCGCGTCCGGCGGCCGGCGAGCCCGCGCGCGCAGGCCACGCCACGGCCCCCCCGGTGGTAGCCGGAACGGCGGCGGAGAGCGCGCAGGATGGCCCCGCCGAGGCGGACGAGGCGGACGAGGCGGACGAGGCGGACGAGGCTGCCGGAAGCGGTTCGCAGGCGGCATCACAACCGGTGGACGCCGCAGGGGCCGAGGGCGGCGAGGTCGAGGAAGCCCCCGACGGTGCATTGCAGGTGGGCGTCGAGCCTGGCGAGGAACGCGGCGCCGCGGCGCAGGCGGTCGGCCCGTCTGGGGGCGGCCGGAAGGTTCCCTCCTGGGCACGGGGAGACGAGAGCGACGCCGAGCGGACGAGTCGGTTCGTAGCACTGAAGGACCTGGACCCCGGCGAAGCGCCCCGCACGGCGCCTGCGGGTCCTGCGGGTCCTGCGGCATCTGCGACCCCCGCAAAGGAACTGGACACTTCCGCACCCCGCACGGCCCCCGCACCCTCCGCACCCTCCGCACCCTCCGCACCCTCCGCACCCTCCGCACCCTCCGCACCCAAGGCTCACGCACCGGCGCCCGCCGCACCCAAGGCTCACGCACCGGCGCCCGCCGCACCCAAGGCTCACGCACCGGCGCCCGCCGCACCCGCCAAGCCCGCGGCAGCGGCAGCGGCAGCGGCAGCGGCCCCGCTTGAGCTGCTCGCCGAGCTCACCAACACCGCTCCCCCGCCCGAGACCCCCCGCCGGACCGCGGTGCGCCGCGTCAAGGTGTGGACGCCGGTCCTGCTCCTCCTCGCCGGCGCCTTCGCGGGCGCCCAGTTGCTGCGCCCCCTCCCCGCCCCGCAGCTCGTGGCCGCCGGGACCGTGCACACCCTCCCCGGGCAGTTCGGCATCCCCTGGCCCGCCAAGGGCCAGGGAGCCGTCCGCGTCCCCGGCTCCGGCGACATCGGCACCTTCGGCGAGCAGAAGCCGGTCCCGACCGCCAGCGTCGCCAAGGTGATGACGGCCTACGTCGTCCTCAAGGACCACCCCCTACGCAAGGGCGACCCCGGCCCCGACATCACGGTCGACGCGAAGGCCGTGGCGGACGGCGCCTCCGAGCACGAGTCCCGCATCAAGGGGCTGACCGCCGGGACGAGGTTCAGCCAGCAGGACATGCTCCAGATGCTGATGATCCCGTCGGGCAACAACGTCGCCCGGCTGCTGGCCCGCTGGGACACCGGCAGTGACAACGAAGCGGCGTTCGTCGAGAAGATGAACGCCGCCGCCCGGGAGCTCGGTATGGAGGACACCACCTACACCGACCCCAGCGGCCTCGACGCGGGCACGGTCAGCACCGCCGCCGACCAGCTCAGGCTCGCCGAGGCGATCATGAAGGACGAGGCGTTCCGGGCCGTCGTCGCCATGCCCAACGCCACGGTCAAGGGGCTGCCCGAGCCGATCTACAACAACAACGACACCCTGCTCACGGCCAACGGCCTGAGCATCCGGGGCATCAAGACCGGATCCAGCACGCCTGCCGGCGGCGCGCTCATGTGGGCGGCGTACAAGTCGGTCGGCGACGAGACCCCGCTGATCCTGGGCACGCTGATGGACCAGCACGCGGACGGTCCGGACCCGGACGCGGCGAACAGCCTGATCCTGGTGAAGGCGAACAGCAAGAAAATCATCGAGGCCGTACGGGAGGCACTCGCGGCGGCCCCGGTCATCCGCAAGGGCCAGACCGTCGGGTACGTCGACGACGGGCTCGGCGGCCGTATGCCGCTGGTGGCCACCAAGGACCTGAACGTGGTCGGCGTACCGGGCCAGCAGCTGCGGCTCTCGCTCGGAGCGGGCGCGTCGCCGGTGCCGCACACCGCGAGGGCCGGGACAGAGGTCGGCGTACTGACGGTGGGCGACGGGGACGGGGCGAAGAGCGTGCCGGTGGCGGTGCAGGCGGCGCTGGCCGAGCCCTCGTTCGGCACCAGGCTCACCCGCCTCCGCTAGGACGGCGAGCGCTCGGGGGCGCCGTACCGGGCCGGGACACGCGGCACCCGGCCCGGCCCGGCCCGGCCCGGCCCGGTACGCGCCGGAGGTCGTCAGTCCTTGCGGGCCGCGCCGCGCCAGACCGTCACGTCCAAGGTGGCGTACGTGCTCGGTTCGTTCTTCGCCGAGCTGCCCTTGTAGACGACCAGCGCGATGCTCCCCTCTGCGGTCTTCACGCACATCGCGTCGCCCTTGTTGAGCGCCTCGACGGGGATCCGGCTGGCGAACCGGGTCTCCTGACGGCAGGCCTGGAGTGAGCCCTCGGCTCCGCTGTCCAGCCGTGCGAGCTTGGCCTCGTACGCGCCGAAGCCGCACTCCTGGAAGGCGCAGTAATAGTAGAAGTCGTCCTTGTTGCTGTCGTGGGGTTCCAGCGGGTCGTCGGCGAACTGCAGGTGGTAGCCCGAGGTGAGCTTGTAGTCGTTGTACGTGGCGGGCTTGGGGTCGGGGCGCGGCTGCCCCTTGGCCGTGCCCGTGGGGGTGGCGCCGGACGCACCGGTCCCGGAGGTGTCCTGGCCGATGGCGTTGAGCAGGGCACCGCAGCCCGCGAGGAGCAGGAACAGGCCGCCGAAGACCGAGACCAGGATGATCGCGGTCCGGTTGCGCTGCTTCGGGGGCATCGGCATCGGCATGGGCATGGGCACCGGCATGGGCGCGGGCCGCGGGACGTACGCGGGCTGCGGCGGCCCGAAGGACCCCGGCGGGCCGTATCCGTGGGGGCGGGCCGCGGTGACCGGCCGGCCCGGAGCCGTGACGTGGTGGCCCGCTCCCGCCGCCCCCGCGGGGTGTGCCGGCGCCGGTACGGGCGCCGCGGGGGACGCGGCCGGCGCGGTCGGGGCCGGGGCCACAGCCGGGGCCGGGGTCGGCGGGACCGGCGCGGGAACCTCCTCGCGGTTCGAGATGCCCGCCGCGACCCCTCCCGGCAGCCAGTCCTCCGGCCTGCGCAGCTGGGTCTGGTCGGCGGCGGCCCGGCACAGGTCGAGGATCTCGGTCAGCGAGGCACGCCCGGCCGGGTCCTTCACGAGGCAGCGGGTGACCAGCGGCCGCAGCTCGGCGGGGAGCCCGGACAGGTCGGGCTCCTCGTGGACGATCCGGTACAAAACGCCGTGCGAGGGTCCCTCCCCGTACGCGGGCGCGCCCAGCGCGGCGTACGCGGCCACTTGGCCGAGGGCGAAGATGTCCGTGGCCGTGCTGACCTCGCGGCCGGCGGCCTGTTCGGGAGCCATGAAGGCGGGGGTGCCGATGGCGACCCCGCTCGCGGTGAGCGAGGTGGCGTCGGCGGCGCGCGCGATGCCGAAGTCGATGACGCGGGGGCCGTCGGCGGCGAGCAGCACGTTGGAGGGCTTGAGGTCCCGGTGCACGATGCCCGCGCCATGGATGACCTGGAGGGCCTCGGCGATCCCGGCGACCAGCATCAGGATGGTGCGGCCCGGGAGCGGGCCGTGCTCGGCCACCGCCGCGGAGAGGGTGGGACCCGGCACGTAGGCCGTGGCGAGCCAGGGGCCCGGGCCGTCGGTGTCGCTGTCGATGACCGGGGCGGTGTAGAGGCCCTGGACGCGCTGGGCGGCCTGCACTTCCCGGCGGAACCGCCGCCGGAACTCGGGGTCCTCGGCGAACTCGGGGCGGATCACCTTGATGGCGACCGGTCGGCCTCCCGGCGTGTGCGACAGGTAGACCTTGCCCATGCCTCCGGAGCCGAGCCGGGCGGCTATGCGGTAGCCCGCGACCATCGGCGGATCGTCCGCCTCCAACGGCTGGAAGACTCCGGCCCCCACGTCCCCGTTCATCAATTCCCCTTGCCTTCCGTAATGGTGCGCCCGCCGTAGACGTACGTGGAGCGGCCGCGGCCGTACGGGAGTCCGTACGGCCGCGGCCTCGTGCCCGTTCAGGCGCGGGGCGGTACCCGGGACGGGCGGCCCGCTCCCCGCGTCAGGGAGTAGCCGAAGATGCCCGCGGCGGCGGCGAGCACCCCGCCGGCCGCGGTCCAGAGCCAGCGGTCCGACCACCAGCCGCCGGACCAGCCGTCCTCCGGCTCGCGCAGGGGTCCGGTGACGGTGGCGGGGACCAGCGGTGCGGAGAGGGAGCCGTCGACGGCGGAGGAGCCGCCGATCTCCTTCACCGCGGCCTCGACGGCGGCGCGTACCGGCAGGCCGAGGTCCTCCTCGGGGAGGTCGACGACCGTCAGGCGGACGTAGTAGCTGCCCGGCAGCGGATCGTTGGCCCACGGCTCGGCCGCGGCTCGGACGGTGCGCAGGGTGCAGGACAGTTCGACCGAGGCGGCTTCCTTGGCCGCGGCCTGGTTCTGCGTGCCGTAGGTGCAGGGCTGCCGGCGGCGCAGTCCGTCGTACACGTCGATCCGCCAGGTCGCGGCGCCGTGCCGGGAGGCGGATTCGGGCAGCGTGACCTTGGCGTTGACCGTGACGCGCTGCTGCGCGTCGATGGGGAGCACCCAGTACAGGTAGTCGCCGGTGGAGGCGCCGGCCGTGGCCTGCTGTCCGGGGCGGAACGCCGTGGCGGTGCGGAAGCCGGTGCCGGCCTCGGTCGGAGCGGGCTCGCCCTTTCCGGAGCCGGCGCTCGGGGTGGGGGTGGAGCCCGCCGACGGGGTGGCCGCCGCGGCCGTGCCCGCCACGGCCGTGCCCGCCGCGGCGAGGGTGGCGGCCGCGGCGAGCAGGGCGGCGGTCAGTGTGCGTACGGTACGCATCAGTTGGTCCTCCAGACGGAGACGCGCCAGCGCGAGATCCAGCCCCACACCAGGCCGGCCAGCAGCCCGACGAGCGCCAGGGCGGCCAGCAGCCACCAGCCGCGCCCGAGGCCGAAGGCGGCGGCGTCGGAGGCCTCGTCGGGGCCGTCCACCAGCTCGATGGTCAGCTCGACGGGCATGCCCGGTGTGGTCTTGACGGACGCGGGGGCGGAGAAGGAGTTGCTGACCTGGATGCAGACGGTCTCCGCCGCCGGCTTCGCGTCCGCGTCGTCGTCCGCGCCGTCGGTCTCGGCCTTCGGGTAGCGCAGCCCGGTGGAGAGGACGTCGGTACGCCCGTCACCCGCTTCCGAGCCGCGTACGATCTCGCGGCCGTGGAGGGTGGTGGCGCGCAGCAGGACGCCGTAGTCGTTGTTGACGGCGCGGTCGGCGGCGATGCTGACCGAGGCGCGCAGCTCCTGGCCGGGGAGGACGTCCACCCGGTACCAGCGGTGCTCGCCGAAGGTCTCGCGGTCGCTGTACAGGCCGGGCTTGAGCTGCGGGGCGTTCGCGCACTGCTTCGCACCCTCGGTGGCCACCGGGTTGACGACGGGATCGGCGGCCCGGTCGACCAGTTGGCGGACTCTGCTGGAGAGCTGGTCCTTGTGCTGCACCGAGGTGTAGGTACCGCCGGTGGCCTCGGCGATGCAGGTGAGCTGGGCACGGGTCTTGGCGTCCGGGACCAGGCCGAGGGTGTCGATGACGAGGTGGATGCCCTTGGCGGCGATGTCGCGGGCCACCTCGCAGGGGTCGAGCGGGGCGCAGGTGTCCTCGCCGTCGGTGATGAGCACGATCCGCTTGGTGGCGTCGCCGCCGTCGAGGTCCTGGGCCGCGGCGAGCAGGGCGGGGCCGATCGGCGTCCAGCCGGTGGGTGCGAGGGTGGCGACGGCGGTCTTCGCCTCGGTCCGGTTCAACGGCCCGACCGGGTACAGCTGCTTGGTGTCCTTGCAGCCGAGCGCCTTGTCCTCGCCGGGGTAGGTGGCGCCGAGGGTCCGTATGCCGAGCCGGACCTCGTCGGGCACCGCGTCGATGACCTCGTTGAAGGCCTGCTTGGCGGCGGCCATCCGGGACTGCCCGTCGATGTCGGTGGCCCGCATGGAGCCGCTGACGTCGAGGACGAGATCGACCTTCGGGGGTTCCTTCGCCGTCGGTCCGTCGGCGGCGGTGGCGCTCGCCGGGAAGAGCCCGACGGCCAGGGCGGCGAGCAGGCCGCACGCCCCGGTCGCCAGCCGTTTTCTTGTGATCATCGCCGGATCGTATTGAGGATCGTGCGCCAATCCAAAACGGGCTGGGGGCACCGGCTTTCGGACGGCCGCCGCCGCTTCCTCCCGGCGCCGGGCTTGGCGGCCTGAGGGTTCGGGAGCCGTTATCCCGGTGCGGGGACGAACAGTGCGATCTAGGGTGCGGGGATGAGTTCCCGTACTTTTCGCATCACCGTCCGCGGTCCTTCGACGGGCTCACGCCCGACCAGCGGTCCGAGCTGCTCGCCGCCGCGTCCGAACACGACATGCTGCACGCGCGCTTCACCGCCGAGGGGCACCTGACGTACGACCTCGCGGCCCGGCCCTTCTTCACCTTCCGCTTCCTGGACTCGGGCGAGGCCGAGGAGGACATCCTCGACGCGACGGCCCGCGCCGAGCTCGCGGCGGAGAGCCGGCTGACCGAGCGCGGGTACGGCTTCAAGCAACTCACGTCGCAGGCCGAGGACCTCTCGCTGGCCCCGCTGGGCAAGCGGCAGCGCCGGGAGCAGGCCGCCAAGGCCGCCCGGGCCGACGGCCGCTCCTGACGGGCCGGGGTCAGCGGGTCAGCGGGTCAGCGGGTCAGCGGGTCAGCGGGTCAGCGGGTCAGCCTTGTTCGGGCGCGGAGAAGGTGGCCGCCAGGTGGGCGCGCAGCGCCTGCGGGGTGGGCGGGAAGAGGCGGGCGCCGAGTTGGCCGTCCGGGCGGATGACGAAGGCCGTGGGCTGCCGGGCCGCGTAGAGGCGGGCGAACTCGCCGGCGCTGTCGCGGTAGGCCGGCAGCCCGTCGGGCGCTGACGGGGCGTCGGCGGCGAGCAGGGCGCAGGCCTCCATCCGGCCTCCGGAGGACTCGCGGGCCGCCAGGGCGAGTTCGTCGCGAACGGAAGCCGGGCGGGCAGGCGGTCGATGATCCGGCAGGAGACGCCGCGCCTGCGCAGCTCCGCTGCCGCGGTCAGCCCGACCGGGCCGGCCCCGGCGACCAGTACGTCCGTTGCGCAGGCGTGCGCCATGGGCGCCTCCCGGCATGCGGCCCCCGTACGACTGCTGTGTCCCTCCATGGTGGCCGCCCGCCCCGCGTGCGGCATCCTCGGCCGATCACGCCGCCCCGGTCGCGCTCCGCGCCGGCGGGGCTCTACTCGATCACGAGGTCCACGGCGATGTTGCCGCGCGTGGCGCGGGAGTACGGGCAGACCTCGTGCGCCTGCTTCACCAGCAGCGCGCCCGTCTCGCCCGCCAGGGACTCGGGGAGCTCGACGCGCAGGGTGACGCCCAGGCCGAAGCCCGCGCCGTCCTTGCCGATGGAGACCTCCGCCGTGACCGAGACCTCGCTGGTGTCGGCCTTGGCCTGGCGGCCGACGAGGCCGAGCGCGCTGGCGAAGCAGGCGGCGTAGCCGGCGGCGAAGAGCTGCTCGGGGTTGGTGCCCTGTCCGTTGCCGCCGAGCGCCGGGGGCATGGCGAGGGCGAGGTCGATCTGACCGTCGGAGCTGACGGTGCGGCCCTCGCGGCCGTTGGCGGTGGCGACAGCGGTGTACAGCGCGTCCATGAGAGGTCCTCTCGCAGAAATGAACCGGTGCGGCGGCCGGTCGTCGACCGCGCTCCACCAGTAGAGCACGCAATTCAGTTGTGCACAATTCAATGCCCCGCAAGTCCGCTCCGGGTACACTGGGCGTCATGACCGAGCAGCCGACCGCCACCCACCCCGACCAGGACTTCCTCCGCCTGGACGGCCAGATCTGCTTCGCGCTGAACGCCGCGAGCCGCGCCTTCGGCGGCCTCTACCGCGTCATCCTCAAGGACCTCGGGCTCACCTACCCGCAGTATCTGGTGATGCTGGTGCTGTGGGAGCACGGCGAGCTGCCGGTCAAGGAGATCGGGCAGCACCTGCGGCTGGACTCGGGAACGCTGTCCCCGCTGCTCAAGCGGCTCGAGGCAGCCGGCCTGGTGCGCCGCGAGCGCAGCGCCGAGGACGAGCGGTCCGTACACGCCCACCTCACGGAGGAGGGTGCCGCGCTGCGCGCCCGCGCGGTGGAGGTGCCACGGCGGATCGCCGCCGCGACCGGCTTCGGCCTGGCCGAGATCCTGGACCTCCAGGGCCGCCTGAACCGCCTCACCGCCGCCCTCGACGCCGCCGTCCCGCAAGATGCGGTCTGACGGGAACCGCCCCGCCACAACGCGCCCTGACAGGACGCCGCCCGGCTCCCTTGCCACACTGGCACCAGGAGGTACGCGATGGACCCGGTTGCGGCGCTGGACCGGATCGCCTTCCTGCTGGAGCGCTCACAGGCACCCACTTACCGGGTGCGGGCCTTCCGGACAGCGGCGGCCGCCCTCGAACGGATGGGCGAGCGCGAGACGGCCGAACGGGTCGGGGCCGGCTCCCTGGAGGCCGTCAAGGGCATCGGCCCCAAGACCGCCCAGGCGGTGCGGGAGGCGCTGGCCGGCGGGGTGCCGGCCTATCTGCGGAAACTGGAGGACGAGGCCGCGGCCCACCCCGACGGCCCGAAAGCCACGCCCGCCGCCACCGCCCTGCGTGCGGCGCTGCGCGGGGACTGCCACGTGCACTCCGACTGGTCGGACGGCGGCAGCCCGATCGACGCGATGGGCCGGGCGGCGGCCGAGCTGGGACACGAGTACGCCGTGCTCACGGACCACTCGCCGCGGCTGACGATCGCCCGGGGGCTCTCCCCGGAGCGGCTGCGCGAACAGCTGCGGGTGGTGGCCGAGCTCAACGAGACCTGGGCGCCCTTCCGGCTCCTCACCGGCATCGAGTGCGACATCCTGGACGACGGTTCGCTGGACCAGGAGCCGGAGCTGCTGGAACAGCTCGACCTCGTCGTCGCATCCGTCCATTCGAAGCTGCGGATGGACTCCGGCGCGATGACCCGCCGGATGCTGGCGGCCGTACGCAATCCCCTGATGGACGTGCTGGGCCACTGCACGGGACGGCTGGTGACCGGACGGGGCCGGCCCGAGTCGCAGTTCGACGCCGAGGCCGTCTTCGCGGCGTGCGCGGAGGCCGGCACCGCCGTGGAGATCAACAGCCGGCCGGAGCGGCTCGACCCGCCCCGGCGGCTGCTGCGCCTCGCCGTGGCGGCCGGCGCCCTCTTCTCGATCGACACGGACGCGCACGCTCCGGGCCAGCTGGACTGGCAGATCACCGGCTGCGAACGGGCCGCGGAGTGCGGCGTCCCGCCCGAACGCATCGTCAACACCTGGTCGGCGGAGCAGCTCCTGGCCTGGACCCGCACCCGGCGCCCACCCTAGTGCTGTGGCCGGAATGGTTCACCGGGGCGCGGCGCCCAGCACGGCACCTCGCCNNCTTTCCGGCCACAGCACTAGAGACCGGCGTGGCCGCGCAATTGGACCACCAGCAGCAGGACGTCGGCCCCGGCGACGGCCAGCACCGCCAGGAACGGGAGCCGGCTCGCGGGGCGGCGGGACGCGAGGAGCACCGTCACCGTCGTCGCGGCCGGCAGGATCCAGCCGTACGCCGTCACCGGCCCCGGCGGCCCCAGGACCAGGACGGCGGCCGAGCCGAGGACGAGCAGCCCGGCCAGCGCGGCCGCGTACCGGGGGCCGAGCCGCTGCGGGAGGCCCCTGACCCCGGTGGCGAGGTCGTCCTCGATGTCGGGCAGCACGTTCGCGAAGTGCGCGCCGGCGCCGAGCAGGGCCGCGGCAGCCGTCAGCCACGGCGGCGGCCAGGGCGCGCCGGGCAGGCCGAGGGTGACGAAGGCCGGCAGCAGGCCGAAGGCCAGGGCGTACGGAAGCCAGGAGGCGGCCGTGCTCTTCAGGCGCAGGTTGTACGCCCAGGCGGCCGCCACCCCGGTGAGGTGCACGGCGCCGGCGAGGAGCCCGCCGGCCACCGAGAGCGGGACGCAGGCCAGCAGGGCCAGGGCCGCCGCGCGGGACACGGCGGCGGGTGACACCGTGCCGGCCACCAGGGGCTTGTCCCGTCGGCCGGAGGCCAGGTCGCGCCGCAGGTCGGCGCGGTCGTTGCACCAGCCCACCGAGAGCTGCCCGGCGGCCACCGCGACCACCGCGACCGCGCCTCCCGCGAGGCCCCGCCCGGCGGCCGCCGCGAGCGCCGCGGCGAGGACGGTCACGGCGGCCGCCGGGACCGGGTGGCAGGCCGCCACCAGGCCTGCGGCCGGACGGCTGCCACGGACGGCGGCAGGTCGGGGCGGGCGTCCGGTCTCTGCGCTCTCTGCGGTTCGCACGGGCACGGTGTCACGTTATGTGACGCCGCGCCCGGTGTGCCTGATTCATAACGATGTGTCAGTTGTTTTCTATGGTGAATCAATGACACGTGTCCTGGCAGTGAGCAGCGTGTTCCCGCCCCATCGCCACCGGCAGTCCGAGATCACGGCAGCGCTGGCGCGCTTCCTGCCGCCCGGCGCCGACAGGGCCCTGCTGCACCGGGTCCACGCCTCCGTCCGGGTGGAGTTCCGGCATCTCGCACTCCCGCTGGAGCGGTACGGGCCCTCGAACGACTTCGGCGCGACGAACAGCCTCTTCCTCGAGGGGGCCCTGGAGCTCGGCGCCCGGGCCCTCGCCCGCGCCCTGGCCGACGGCGGCCTGCCGGCCCGGGAGCTGGACCTCGTCATGTCGACGACGGTGACCGGGCTCGCGACCCCCTCGCTGGAGGCCCGCCTCGCCGAGCACGCCGGTCTGCGCCCGGCCGTCAAGCGGGTGCCGCTCTTCGGCCTCGGCTGCGCGGCCGGCGCGGCGGGGGTCGGCCACCTCCACGACTACCTGACGGGCCGGCCCGGCCACGCGGCGCTGCTCCTGTCCACCGAACTCTGCTCGCTCACCCTTCAGCCCACGGACACCTCGATGGCAAACCTGGTGGCCGGGGCCCTCTTCGGCGACGGGGCGGGCGCCTTGCTGGCGGTGGGCCGCGACCACCCCCTGCACGCCGCCGGAGCCGGACCCGAGGTGGTGGCCGCGCGCAGCCGCCTCTACCCGGGCACCGCCCACCTGCTCGGCTGGGACATCGGCCACTGGGGCATGCGCATGGTCCTCGGCCGCGAACTCCCGGACCTGGTCAGGCTGCACGTCGCCGAGGAGATCGAGACCTTCCTCGCCGCGCACGACCTCAAGCCCGCGGACGTCGACGCGTGGATCTGCCATCCGGGCGGCCCGAAGATCCTCGACGCGCTCGCGGACGCGCTGGGGCTGCCCGAGCCGGCCTTCGCGGCGAGCCGGCGCTCCCTGGCGGCCGTCGGCAACCTCTCCTCCGCCTCGGTCCTGCACATCCTGGGAGGCATCCAGACCGCAGGACCGCCGCCGCCGGGCTCGGTCGGGCTGATGCTCGCCTTCGGGCCCGGCTTCGCCTCCGAACTCGTCCTGCTCCGCTGGTGACCGACGACTGGTGATCGCATGCCCCTGCTCATGTCCATGCCCCTCTCCGTGCCCCTCTCCGCGTCCCCCTCGGTGCCCCTCTCCGGGCCCGTGAGCCTCGCCCTGCCCGTGTCCCTCTCCGGACTCGAGGCCATGCCCCCCTCCATGGCCTTGTACCTGCTGCTCATCGGCCTCGTCGCCGTCGAGCGGCTCGCCGAGCTGACCACCGCCCGCCGCCACAGGGCGTGGAGCCTGGCCCAGGGCGGCCGCGAGTACGGCCGCGGCCACTATCCGGCCATGGTCGCCCTGCACACCGCACTGCTGGTGGGCTGTGTGGTGGAACCCTGGGCCGCCGACCGGCCGTTCGTGCCCGTGCTCGGCTGGTCGGCCCTCGCCCTGGCCGTGGCGGCCCAGGCCCTGCGCTGGTGGTGCATCGCCACCCTCGGACCGCGCTGGAACACGCGGGTGCTCATCGTGCCCGGACTGCCGCTGGTGGAGGCGGGGCCGTACCGGCTGCTGCGCCACCCCAACTACGCGGCGGTCGTCGTGGAGGGGTTCGCGCTGCCGCTCGTGCACAGCGCCTGGCTGACCGCGCTCGGCTTCACCGTGCTCAACCTGGTGCTGCTGCGCGTCCGGATCGGCTGCGAGGAGTCCGCGCTGACGGACGGCGGGCGCCTGCGCGCGCCCGCCTCCGTGCCCGCGGCGGGCTCCCGGCGGTGATCGACCTGCTGATCGCGGGCGGCGGCCCGGCCGGGCTGGCCACCGCCATCCACGGCGCCCTGGCCGGTCTGGAGGTCGTGGTCGTGGAGCCGCGGCCCACCCCGATCGACAAGGCCTGCGGGGAGGGCCTGATGCCGGGTGCGGTACGCCGCCTGCGGGAGCTCGGCGTGACCGTGTCCGGGCAGCCCTTCCACGGCATCCGCTACGTCGACGGGGCGGGCGGGCGGCACGCGGACGGGCTGTTCCGCTCCGGCCCCGGGCTCGGCGCCCGCCGGACGGTGCTCCAGGCCGCGCTCGCCGGACGCGCCGCCCAGCTGGGCGTACGGGTGGTCCGCCGGCGCGTCGAGGAGGTCCGCCAGGACGCCCGGTGCGTGGAAGCCGCCGGCCTCACGGCGCGCTACCTCGTCGCCGCGGACGGACTGCACTCCCCCATCCGGCGCGGTCTCGGCCTGGCCGCGCCGCCTCTGCCCGGCCGGCCGGCGCGCTACGGCCTGCGCCGCCACTACACCGTCGAACCGTGGAGCGACCTGGTCGAGGTCCACTGGTCGGCCCGCTGCGAGGCCTACGTCACCCCGCTCGGGCCCGACCGGATCGGAGTGGCCGTCCTGACCGCGGATCGCGCGGCCTTCGACGTCCAGCTCGCCCGTTTCCCGCTGCTGGCGGCCCGGCTGCCCCCGGCTCCCGGCGCGGCGGTGCGCGGGGCCGGGCCGCTGCGCCAAGGGGCTCGCGTACGGGTGGCGGGGCGGGTGCTGTTCGTCGGGGACGCGGCGGGGTACGTGGACGCGCTCACCGGGGAGGGGCTGACCCTGGCCGTGACGGCGGCGGGCGAGCTGGTGCGCTGTGTGCGGGCGGGCCGCCCGGAGGCGTACGAGCGGGCCTGGCGCGAGCTGTCGCGCAGTTACCGCACGATCACCGCATCCCTGCTGTGGGCGCGTCACCGGCCCCGGCTCGCACGGCGGATCGTGCCGGTGGCGGCCGGGCTCCCGCGCGTGTTCACGGGGGCGGTGAACGTCCTCGCCGGAACATGAAGCGGCACCCCGCGCGGGGGGCGCGGGGTGCCGCTTCGCTTCACGGCTCGGTCAGGCCGAGTCTTCCTGACGGCTTCTCAGCGCCAGGCCCGCGAGGACGGCGCCGACCGCCGCGCACAGCACCGCGAGGACGCCGGCCCAGGCCTGCGACCCGCCCACCGCCCCGGCCAGGGGGTCGAAGTCCACGGCGCCGCCCAGTACGTGCAGGGCGACGACACCGACGGCCGTGGCAGCCCCGGCCCGCCACACCGTCGTGGTGTCCCGGACCGCCAGCAGCGCGCCCACCCCGAGGCACAGCACCGTGGCGAGGAGGGGCAGGAGGCCGGCGGGCGCCGCGGCCGGCGGGACCGTCAGGTCCCGGGGCAGGTGCAGGGCTCCGCTGACCAGCAGCGCCGGCACCACGGACCAGCGCAGGACGTGCCGCAGCACAGGTGTGCCGGCCGGTTCCGCCGCGGGGCCGGTCATGCGCCCGCGCGGTTCCCTGTACGGGGCGTCGTACAGCTCCCGGTACGGAGGGTCGTACGGCTCCTCGTGCATCTGTACGGGCCGGGTGGGCGGAGCGCCGAGTGCGGCCGGTACGGGGGTGTCGGGGTTCCCTTGGCGGTCCAAATGTTTGTTCGCCGCGAGGGTGATGGGGTCATTCATGAAAAGCTCCGTTCGCCGGCACGCGGGGTCTACACATCGCGCGCCGGTCATCGTGCGTCATGGGAAGCGCACGTTTTGTTACATTTAGGCCCAGTTCCGTCCACTGCGGCATTCGGGGCGGGCAAACGGGGGGCCGCCCTGGGCTCCACGGCGAAAGGGCGTCAACCGTGCCCGACATGAGAACGTTCCGCCGCCGGTGCGTAATGGCACTGCCCGTCGTCCTGCTGCTCGTGGCCGGGGCGGCCGACCCCACCCGGCCCGTCGTGGACACCGACGCCGGGCGGGTGCGCGGGCGGGACCACGGTGCGTACAGCACCTTCGAGGGCATCCCGTACGCCGCTCCCCCGGTCGGCGCTCGGCGCTGGAAGCTCCCGGAGCCGGCGCCGCGCTGGGAGGGCGTGCGCGAGGCGGGCGCTCCCGGCGCGCACTGCGTGCAGCTGCCCGCGGTCGGGCAGGGCGGGCCGAGCGGCTCGGAGGACTGCCTCCACCTCAACGTCACCGCGCCCTCGGGCGGCGCCGGCCGCAGCGGCACGCGGCCGGTCATGGTCTGGTTCCACGGCGGCGGCTTCGTCAACGGCTCGGGCGATCAGTACCGGCCCGAGCGGCCGGCCGTCGCAGGCGACGCCGTGGTCGTGACCGTCAACTACCGGCTGGGTGTCTTCGGCCTCTTCGGCCATCCGGAACTCGGCGGAGCCCCGGACTTCGCCCTCGCCGACCAGCAGGCGGCGCTGCGCTGGGTGCGGGCGAACGTCGGCCGCTTCGGCGCGGATCCGCACAACGTCACCGTGTTCGGCGAGTCGGCGGGCGGCCTCAGCGTCTGCGCGCACCTCACCTCACCTGCCTCGGCAGGCCTCTTCCACCGGGCGATCGTGCAGAGCGGATCGTGCTCGACCACGATGCCTCCGCGGTCCCTGCTGCCCGGCCTCGGCGCCTACGAGCCCTTCGCGCCGCAGTCGCGCACCGTCGCGGACGGCGTCGCGGCGGCGGCCCGGCTCGGCTGCGGCGGCACCCCCGGCACCCCCGGCACCCCCGGCACCCTGAACTGTCTGCGCCGGCTGGACGCGCGGACGCTGGCCACCCCAGAGCTGACGCAGACGTTCTCCACCGTCTCCTACGGCAATGCCCTGCTGCCGCTGCATCCCCGCCGGGCCCTGGAGACCGGACGGTTCCACCGGGTGCCGGTGATACAGGGCACCACCCGGGACGAGATGCGGATCTTCGTCGCTCCGACCCTCGCGGCGGAGCCGATCGGCGGCGAAGCCGCCTACCGGGCCCGCCTGGAGCGGTCCTTCGGCGCCGGCACCGCGCGGGCCGCCGAGGCGGCCTATCCGGTGTCCCGGTACCCGACACCGGCCGCGGCGTGGGCCGCCGTGCTGTCCGACGCCTCGTTCACCTGCCCGTCGCTGCGGGACAGCGGCGCGCTGGCCCGGCACGTGCCGACGTACGCCTACCTGTTCAGCGACCGCGGCGCGCCCAACTTCACCGGCCTGCCAGAGGTGCCGGGTGTGCCGTACGGCGCCTCGCACGGCTTCGAACTGCCCTACCTGTTCACGCTGGCGCCCCTGACGGACGCGCAGCGCGGGCTCGCGGACCGGATGACCGGCTACTGGACGCGCTTCGCCCGGACCGGCGTGCCGGGGGCGGCGGGCGCGCCCGTCTGGCCGCGCTACGGGGCCCCGGGCTCGGTGCTGTCCCTGGCACCGGGACCGGACGGGGTCCGCACGGTGGACGCGCGGGCCGCGCACCACTGCGCCCTCTGGGACGCGCGGTGGCCGGGAGTCACCACTGCTGGGTGAGGACCACCGAGCCGTCCGGGGTGCGGATCGTCACCGTGCCCTTGTCCCCGTAGACCTCGTGCCGCCAGGCGGTGAACAACTCGGCCAGCCGGCGGGCCGCTTCGTCCCTGCGGGCCGCATCCGTGAGGCCGACGTAGAAGGTGGTCTTCGCCTCGCCGATCGCGCTCACCTTGCGGACGCGCGCCTCCCTGACATCGTTCCGGTCCAGGAGGCCGTCGTCGCCCTTGGTGAGGTGCCCGTCGAGGTAGGCCTTGAAGTCCCGGGTCATGTCGAACCAGTCCGCCGAACCACAGGGGCCGCCGCCGTTGGCCATCTCGCCGTCGGTGGGCGGGCCGGCGTAACCGCCGGTCTCCTGATCGGTCGGCGGGCCGGCGTAGCCGCCCGTCTCCTGGTCCGTCGGCGGGCCCGCGTAGGCCCCGCTTCCCTCGTCCGTCGTCTCGTCCGTCGTGTGGTCGAGTCCGCAGTCCGTCGGAGTGAGCGCGGGTACCGGCGCCGGACCCGCCGGCTGTCCCCCGGTGGTGGTCCCGCACGCCGCCAGCAGGGCGCACAGGAGCAGCGCCGGCGCCACTCGCCCGGCCGTCCCGGAAACCGCTCTCTTTGTCACGGTCATCCCCCTTGGCCAGGAAGAGGGCATCGCACCGCTCCCGGTTCCCTTTCCCGGGGCTACGGTGGCGTCATGACCGGTTTCGCCGCGCGTCCGCTGCTGTTCCTCGACGTCGACGGGCCGCTCATCCCGTTCGGCGCGGGCCCGTACCCGGCGCCCGGGGACGACGCCAATCCCCTGCTCGCCCGGGTGGATCCGGCGCTCGGGCCGCGGCTGGCGGCGCTGCCGTGCGAGCTGGTGTGGGCCACGACGTGGGGAGATGAGGCGAACGAGTGTGTCGCGCCCCGCCTCGGCCTGCCGGAGCTGCCCGTGGTGGCCTGGCCGGAGCCCTCCGACGAGGACGGGCGGGGCGGGATCCACTGGAAGACCCCCGCCCTGCTGGCCCACACCGCGGGACGGGACTTCGTATGGCTGGACGACGAGATCACCGGCGCCGACCGGGCCTGGGTGTCCGCCCGGCATCCCGGCCGGGCGCTCCTCCACCGGGTGGATCCCGGCCGGGGGCTCACCGAGGCGGATTTCGGCGTACTGCGGGCATGGTTCGGTCAGCCGGCCCAGGAGGCGGCGACCAGGGAGCGTTCCGCCGCCGCGAGGTGGGTGGCCGACGCCAGCCAGGCCCAGGCGTAGGCGTCGGCCGAGGGGTCGGCGAGGCGGCCGAAGGCGTCGCGCGGACGGCGGTCGGCCTCAGCGGCCAAGGCGGCGGACAGGTCCGCGGCCGCCGTGAGCCCGGCCCGGCGCAGTGGGCCGTTGGCGGCGAGGGGTTCGGTGCCGCGGGCCGCTTCGGCCACCGCGCGCCGGCCGCCCGCGACGCCGGTCTCCAGGAGGCGGCGTACGCGCCACAGCGGGGAGTCGGCGAGCGGGTCGGGGGTGGCCGGTACCCCTTCGGGGGCGGGGTCGGTCTGCCGGGGCGGGAAGTGTGCGCCCTGGAGGCGGTCGTAGCCGAGGTCCGCGCGGTCCAGCCACTCCTCGGGCAGCCGCAGGGTGTAGTCCGCACCCGGTACGGGGCCCACCGCGAGGGGACGCAGGGTGGCGGCCCGGTCCAGGTCGGGGCGGCCGAGGACGCGCAGGCGCAGCCCGGGGTACGAGGCGAGGCGGCGTAGGTTCTCGGTGTGCGCGAGCTCCGGGTGGGGGTGCGCGGGCCGTAGCCGCAGCAGGGGCGCGCCCGGCCGTGCCTCGCGGGCCAGGAGGTGTTCGCCGGCGGCGCCGACGACGGTGACCTCGCAGCCGAGCAGGGCGGGCTCGGCGCCCTCCGGTTCGGCCTGCCGGCGGGCGAAGGCCTCGGTGACCGCCTCGGCCGCGGGGCGGGCGAAGAGGGCCGCGGCAGGCTCCCCGGTCCAGGGCGTACCGCGCAGCGGGGTCGCCCTGACCTCGCGTCCGGCCCCGAGCCGGCCCTCCGCGGAGACGGTCGCGCCGACGATACGCAGGCCACCGCGGGCGAGTCCGGCATGGTCGAGGGTGGCTCCGCCGAGGGCCACGGAGGCCGAACCCGCTCCGCGGGCGCGGGCGAGGCCGCCGGGGCGCACGTCGGAGACCGAGTAGCGGGAGCCGTCCGGGGCGAGGAGGTGGGTGACCACTCCCCCGTATCCGGTGGCGGAGAGCACCGGTTCGCGGCACAGGCCGTACACCTGGAGGCTGCCGCCGGGCGCGTAGGCGCGGCGGGCGGTTCCGGTGAGCGCGGGGGCTGCGGATCCGGTGGCCAGCAGTCCGGCGGTGTGCAGGAGTTCGCGGAACGCCGCGGTGAGGTCGCCGAGCCGCTGGGCGGCCCGCCGGTCCCGTGCCGCGCGCAGGCCCCGTACCACCCGTAGCGCGGCGGCCTCGGCGCGGGGCAGTCCGGCGAGCCGGGCGGTGTGGGCGGCGCGCAGCAGTTCGGCCTGGACCACGGCCCCGCCGGCGGTGACTCCGGCGGCGAGGGCCTCGGCCGCCGCCTGCCAGAGGGCGGCCGCGGCGCCCAGCTGGGCCTCGGTGAGAGCGGCCGGGGCGGCCTGCTCGGCGGACTCGGCCGTCACCGGTTCGGCCCTCGCGGGCGCCCCCTCCGCGAGCGGGGCCGCGCCCAGGGCGGCGGCCCGGTGCAGGCAGCGTGGCGCCAACAGGCAGCTGCACACCGCCTGTTCGGCTGCGCCGATGGATCCCCCGGGGCCCGGGCTCAGGGTGACGACGGCGTCCTCGCCGAAGCGGAGGGTGACGCTGCCGTCCTCCCCACGGACGGCGTTCGCCGCGCAGCTCTCGGTGGCCGCGTCGAGCTTCTTGCGCAGCCGGGCGGTGAGGTTCTCGACGGCTTCGGCGAGCACCTCGGGCGCCACGGGCGGCAGTTGGGGGTGCAGCGGGCTCAACGGGGCTCTCCACGGAGACGGTCGCCCACCCAGCGGGCGAGGGCGAGGGGGCTGAGGGCGGCCACGGGCATGCCCGCGGCGACGAGTTGCCGTGCGACGGGGACCGAGTAGCGGGGCGTGCCCGCGTCGTCGAGCGCGGCGCAGCCCAGCAGGTGGGCGCCCGAGGCGGCGAGTGCGCGGACCTCGCCGAGGAGGCCGCCGATCGGGGCGCCCTCCTCGAAGTCGCTGACCACGACGACGAGGGTGCGGCTCGGGACGGTGATGAGGGAGCGGGCGTGGGCGAGGCCGGCGGCGATGTGCGTACCACCGCCGACGCGGACCTCCAGGAGGAGGGAGAGCGGGTCCTCGACCCGGGCGGTGAGGTCCATGACCTGGGTGGAGAAGGCGAGGAAGTGCGTGGAAAGGGTGGGTACGCCGCCGAGCACGGCCGCGGTCAGCGCCGACCAGATGACGGAGGCCTCCATGGAGCCGGAGACGTCGACGACCAGGATCAGCCGCCAGTCGGCCTCACGGCTCGCCCGGGTGCTGAAGACGGGGCGCTCCGGGACGACGACCACGCTGCCGTCGGGCTTTCGCCGGGTGTGGGCGAGGTTGGCGCGCAGGGTGCGGGCCAGGTCGAGGCGGCCGCCGGGGCGGCGGGTGGGGCGGGGGGTGGCGAGGCCCGAGAGGGCGGGGCGCAGCCGGGTGGCGAGCTCCTTGGCGAGTTCGTCGACCAGCCGCCTCACCAGCGGGCGCAGGCGGGCGAGTTGGGCTTCCGGCATACCGCCGGCCAGGGACAGGACGGAGCTGAGCAGTTCCACGGAGGGCCGTACGGCCGCAGGGTCGAGCTGGGTCAGTACGTCGGTGCGGCCCGCTTCGGCCGCTCCGGCCAGCACTTCTTCCCGTACGTCGGCGCCGAAGAGGGCTTCCAGCTCCTCGGACCACTCGCGGGCGGTGGGGAAGGAGGCCTCCTGGCCGCCGCCCTGTCCGGGCCCCCGGCCGCCGTCGAGGTCGCCGGCGCCCTCGCCGCGACCGGCGCCGTACAGCTCGTCGAGCGCGTGGGCGTAGCGGCGGGCGCCGGCGGGGAGCCGGTCGCGCTCGCGGCCGAGCAGGAGCCGCCAGCGGTCGGCGGGGGCGAGCCGCCGCCCTGTGGGGGCGGACGGCCGTCGCGGGGCATCGGGGGCCTCCGGCACCGGAGCCGGCGCCGGCGCCCCGGGCAGCGGGAGGTCCTTGAGCGCGGCGAGGCCGGCGGCGTCGGCGGCGGCCCAGAGGGCGAGCAGCGCGGCCGGTGCGTCGAGCCCGAGGTCGATGCGGTCGCCGAGCCGCTCGGTGACGGTGTCGAGCAGCCGGCCGCGCGCGGCGGGGGAAAGAGCGTCGAAGCCGCCGCGCAGAGCGGGGAGGCGGTGGAGGAAGTCCTCGTCGGCGAGGTGCTCGACGCGGTCGAGGAGCGGGGTGAGGGCGGCCGGGGAGGACTGGAGGAGCGGCCCGGCGGCGGTGAGGAGTCCGCCGAGCCGGCGGGCCAGGGCACGCCGGCTGTCGGGGGCGGTGGCGCTGTCGAGCCATCCGGCGGCGCGGTCGCCGAGGCGGGCGGCGGGGTCGAGGTCGAGGAGGACGCGCACGGCGAGGGCCGCGCCCTGCATCAACGGGGATCCGGAGGCGGCCAGTTCGGTGAGGGCCGCGTCGGTGCGCAGGCCCAGGTGGCGGGCGGCGGCCCGGTCGGCGAGGGCCACGAGGGCGCCGGCGTCGGCGGGGTCGTCGCTGCCGGCGAGACCGGGCAGGGAGCGTACGGCCGCTTCGAGCAGGTCGCCGGTGAGCGTGCCGGCGGTGGCCCGCGCGGCGGGCGAGGCACCGGGGAGGTGCCCGCGCCGCAGGGCCTCCACCAGGTCGAGTGCGTCGAGGAGTTCGGGCAGGGTCGCGGCCTGCGGCAGGGCGGTGGCCGCCTCGTGCAGGCGTACGTCGACCAGCGCGGGCAGATCGCACCGTGCGGCCGCGGCCAGCCCGGCGAGGATCTGGGCCGGGGTCGGCCCGCCCTCGGCGGCGGCGCGGCGCGCGGTGTCGCGCAAGGTTCCGGCGGCCGCCTGTTCGGCGGTGACCCCGCGGACCCCGGCGAGGTCCAGCCGGGCGGGGACCGAAGGCGTCCAGGACAGCCGCCACTTGGTGCCGAGGGCGGTGGCGTCGCCGGTGGCGGACACCGCGAGGGGTTCCCCGTAGGACGCGCCGCAGACGAGGAGCCGCTGGAGCAGCACCTCGCGGCGGGCGTCGAGCGCGGAGCGCAGCGGGTCGAGGCGGACCTCGCGGGAGGCGGGGTCGTCGGGGCCGGGCAGGCGCAGTTCCGCCACCTCGGCCTCGACGGAGGGGCCGAGGCCTGATCGGGGGGCGTGCGGGGTGAGCCGCCCGCGTGCGGTGCCGACGAGCACGGCCTCCAGGGCCCGGGCCAGGGCCCGGCCGCGGCCGAGCGGTTCCCCCTGGCCCAGGACGGTGGTGACGGCCTCGATGAGCTCGCCGCGGCCGGGCGCGGGGAGCCCGCGCAAGGCGCCGAGGTCACAGGCGAGCCGCAGCGTCTCGGCGGCCTCACCGGTACCGGCGGTGTGCCCGGCGCGGCGCAGCTCCCGGCACACGCCGGTGACGGCGACGGAGGCCGCCTCCCGCAGCCGCCCGGGATCGCCGGCGGCTTGCAGCACGGCCTGCTGCCAGAGCGGGTCCCGAATCCCGGCGGGGTAGCCGGAGCGGGAGTCGAGCAGGTCGAAGGAGTACGGCACGAAGGAGGTGACGACCTCCCCTTCGCCCCGCCCCTCGCCTGCCCGTCCGCCTGCGGCGGGCACCAGACCGGGGCCACCGGGGGCGGTACTGCCGGCAGCGGGCGGCGTCGGAAGCCTGCCGCCCCCACCGCGACCGCCAGGTGAAGCACCGTCGGCGGCGGGCGCCGGATCCGGCTCACCGCGGCCCCCGGCGCGGGCGCCGCCGGCAGCGGGCGCGGTCGGCGACTCGCCGCCCCGGCCAGGGGCGACGCCCGCGGCCGCAGCCGCACCGGCACCCGCCCGCCCATCGGCGGCGGCGGGCACTGCGCCGTGGTCGGCCGGAGTGGAACCCGCAGGGGCGGGCGGAGCGAGGGCCGGTGCGTGGAAGGCCCCGATCACCGCCGCCACGCGGCGGCCGGCGGCGGAGGCGGTCGCGATCACCTCGCGCATGTGGGCCTCACGGGCCAGGTCCCGTCCCGGGACGGCCGCGGCGTCCGCGCGCAGGGCCCAGCCGACGCCGAGCGCCGCACGGCGTACCGCTTCCGGGGAACAGCCGGGTGCGAGGACCTCGACCGCACGGTCCCACAGGTCGTCGCCGTCGCGCCCCGTGCCGGCGGCGGTGAGCGCATCCGCGAAGGAACCGCCGCCCCGCCGTTCCGGGCGTGCGCCGGAAACCAGGCCTGAGCCCGGCTGGGAGCCGGCGTCCCCGCCCCGCGCCGCGGCCGGAGCCGGGATCGGGACGACGTCCGCGGTCGGGGTCGCGGCATGCCCGTCGCCGGTCCAGCCGGCGTCGGACAGCGGGAGGTCGCAGCAGAGGACGGCCGCGCCGGTGCGGCGGGCCCAGCGGATGGCGGCCAGTTCCGGGGAGAAGTCCGCGAACGGGTAGAACGCCAGGCGGCCGTCCGCGCCCGAGCCCGCCAGGGCGACCGGGGCGACGGTCTCGGGGTCGGCCAGGTGCTCGATCCACGGCTGGAAGTCGGCCGGCAGCTCGACGCAGACCACCTCGGCGCCGGCGGCGTCCAGCAGCGCCGGGACCACCGCGGCCAGCGCGGGGCTGTGGTGGCGTACCCCCAGCAGGTACGGCGTGCGGGACGCGGCGAGCGCGTCGACGGCGGCCCGCGGATCGGTCGTCGGCGTCACCGCAGGCTCCCGCGCAGGTCCCACAGGCGGCGCCACATGGCCGAGCCGTCCTCGGCCCGGCGGCGGACCGGGCCGTCCCAGTACCCGAGCAGCCGCCCGTGGTCGGCCGGGTCGTCCTTCCGTACGACACCCAGCAGGTGCCCCGGCAGCAGGTCCAGCACGTCCCCGCCGGGCAGGTAGGCGGCCGAGACCCCCAGGGAGGCCGCCACCTGCACGGCCTCGGCGGTGGACATGACGGTGCCCGGCCGTTCCACGTCCCAGCCCTCGGCGGAGCGCCCGGAGCGCAGGTCCCGGAAGACGGTGACGAGCGCGTCGAGCACGGCGTCGTCGACCCCGAAGGCCGCTCCCGCCCGTTCCACGGCCGCCACCGCCTGGCGGCGGATCAGCGTGGCCTCCGCGTCCGCGTCGGCGATCGGGGCGACCGTCTCGAAGTTGAAGCGCCGCTTGAGGGCGGCGGACATCTCGGAGACTCCGCGGTCGCGCAGGTTGGCGGTGGCGATGACGGTGAAGCCGGGGGCGGCGGGGACCACCGCGTCCTCGGTGGCGGTCAGTTCGGGCACGCTGACGCGCCGGTCGGACAGGATCGACACGAGCGCGTCCTGGACCTCGGGCAGGCAGCGGGTGATCTCCTCGACGCGGGCGACCCGCCCGGTGCGCATGGCGGAGAGCACCGGGGAGTCGACCAGCGCCTGGCTCGTGGGGCCCTGCGCGAGCAGCAGCGCGTAGTTCCAGCCGTAGCGGAAGGCGTCCTCCGTCGTGCCCGCCGTGCCCTGCACGGTCAGCGCGCTGGTGCCGCAGACGGCGGCGGCCAGCAGTTCGGAGAGCATCGACTTGGCCGTGCCGGGCTCGCCGGTGAGCAGCAGGCCGCGCTCTCCGGCGAGGGTGACCACGCACCGCTCCACGAGGGCGCGTTCGCCGACGAACTTGGGGGCGATGGCCAGTTTGGCCGGCAGTCCGGCCCGGCGGCGCCCCGGCAGGACGAGTTCGGTGCCGTCGCTGCCGCACACGAAGGTGACGACGGCGCGCGGGGTGAGGGCCCAGCCGGGCGGGCGGGGGCCGGGGTCCTGGGCGGCGAGGAAGGCGAGTTCGGCGGCGTACCGCTCCTCCGCGGGGAGTACCTGCCGGGCCGCGGCGGGGGCGGCTGCTTGTTCGGTGACGGTCATGACGGTCCTTTGCGGTACGGGTAGGGATGCGGTGGTCAGCGGCGGCGCGGACGGGTGCGCTTCACCTTGAGCTCCTCGAAGCGCGGTACGTCGCCCTCGCGGACCCGCTGCCAGGCCCGCCGGTAGAGGTCCGCGGCCGGTTCGCCCGGGAGCAGCACCCCGCAGACCGGACCGGCGCCCGCGATGAGCCCGTACATCGGGAGCTTCCACTGCTCCACCGGGAGGACGGGGGCGGACATGTCGGCCCAGCCGCCCGGCAGGAACAGCGTGCGCCCGGCCCGGCTGCGGTCGGCCGTCACCACGAGCTCGGTGGCGGCGAGTCCGGCACGGGCCGCCTTGAGGCGGGCCGGCTTCCAGCCGGTCCAGCGCGCGGTGTTGCGGTCGGTGGGGTCGGGCATGGCGAGCAGCGCGAGGTACAGGGCGGCCGCGTCTGCGCCGAGGCCGTACGCGGCGCAGACCTCCGCCACCACCTCGGGCACGGAGCGGGTCGGGTCCTGGGGCCACCACGTGCCGTCCGCGTCGGTGGTGCCCGCCGCCGGGGCGCCGGGGTCGGCGAGGAGCGCGGCGAAGCGGGGGTCGTGGGCGGCCCGCAGCGCCGCTTCCAGGCCGCCGATGCCCTGGTCGGCGCCCCGCAGCAGCGGCAGGTACGGGTCGGAGCCGGTGGAGTCGAGCAGGGCCGGGCGCAGGGCGGGCCGGGGGCTGTTGTCGCGGGTCGGCAGGACGACCGCGCCGTACCGCTCGTAGGTCCCGGTGGTCTCGGTCGGCGTGCCGGCGGCCTTGCGGAAGTCGGGCAGGCTGATGAAGTTCCCGGAGCTCAGGAGCAGTTCGGGCGCGGCGAGCCGCTGGCGTACGGCAGTCAGCGCGGGCGGCAGGGCCGCTCGTACGGGGTCGCCGGCGGGCAGCCGGTGCGCCAGCCACGCGGCCGTGGCCAGGGCCGCGCACAGGACGGAGCCGGTGAAGGGTTCCCCGGTGGGCTCGGCGGTCTCCGCGTGGTCGCCGCTGACGGTCCACGCCACGTCGGTGGAGAGCGTAGGCGAGGCGGCAGGGTCGAGCAGTGCGGCGAGGGCCCGGTGGGCGGGCCAGCCGCCGCGGACGGCGCGCGCCGCCTCGGAGGCCAGCCAGTCGGGTACCGGCGTACGGCGGCCCACGCGCCGGTTCCACTCCTGCGCGGCGGCAGCCGCGTCGGGGCCGTCGCTCCACAGCCGGGCCGGGTCGGCGGGCAGCAGGGCGGCGACCACAGCGCGCCGGACCTCGGGGTCGAGGAGCTTGAGCTCGTCGCGCGCCGATGCCGCCTCGGCGGCTTTGAGCCCGAGGGTGGCGCGCAGCTCGGTGGGCAGGAAGTTGCGCTGCCAGGCGTCGATGTGCGGAAGTCCCGCGACGACGAGCCGGGCGAGGGCGCCGGAGACCCCGGTGAGGCGGGCGAACTCCTCGGCGGCTTCGGGGTGGAAGGGCGCCGGGCCGTGTGCGGCGGCCGCGCCGAGGAAGGCGGCCAGCCAGCCGGGGCCGCGCTCGCGGTCGCCGAGCGGGGCGTCGCCGCGCGCCGTGTAGGGGCCGGGGACGGCGAAGCGGCCTGCGGGGTCGTGGAGGAGGGCGCCGAACTCGTGCCCGTCGGGGACGGACTGGCTGTGCTCGGTCAGGGCGAGGGCGGCGCCGCCGCCGAGCGGGAGCACGCAGCGGTGGGCGAGGTTGCGCTCGCGGCCGTCGGGGGTGGTCAGGTGGCGCTGGTCGAGGTGGAGCATGACCCGGCGCCAGCGGGCGGCGGATCCCCCGGCGGAGCCCAGGCCGAGGGCGTCCACCGAGCCGAGCAGGGTGAGCAGGGCGGCCCGCTGCTCGTCGGTGACGCCGAGGGTGACGGCGCGGTAGGCGACGGCGGCGGGCTGGTCGAGCAGCGGTGTCCACGGCACGCTGGAGTACGGCGCGGCGGGAACGTCGAAGTGGAGCCGGCCGGGCACGGCGGCGGCGCCGGTGTCCGCGCAGGCGATGGCGAGGTCGCGCAGCGTTCGGTGGGCGGTGTCGTTGTCCGCGCCCCAGCGGTAGTAGCCGGAGTCGAGGATGCCGGCCAGGGCTTCGGCGATCAGACGGTCGGCGGGGCCCTGTTCGGGCTCCTCGGCGGGGCGGTCGGACGGCCGGAGGCGGTCGGCGACCGCGTCCAGGGCCTTCTGCTGGGCAAGGGTGAAGCGGAGCACCTCGATGATGCCGCCGATCAGCTGGGGGGCGGTCACCGGCGGCAGGGCAGCGCTCACCACGCCGGGCAGGTCGGCGGACTTCTCGGTGGCGGCGGCCGCCTTGAGCAGGTCGGCGACGGTCTCCCGGTCGGCGGTGCGCAGCGCGGCCGAGCCCTCGGTGTCGCGCGGGCGCAGGGCGTACCAGTGGGAGAGCGGCGGCAGGTCCACGCTGCCCGTCGCGAAGGCGGCCCGGCCGTGGTGGTCGCCCCGCGACCGGGCGGTGACCACACCGTCCGGGTCGCTGATGCTGAGCTCGCGCCACTGCTGGGACAGGGCGCGCGGCCGGTCGTCCCCGGGGAAGGCGAGTGCCGCGACCGGCATGTCGCGTCCTTCGGGCACGGTGACGCTGCGGCCCCCGGTGTCGGAGCCGTGCCAGCCGTGGCCGGGGAGGCGTACGGCACGCCAGCCGAGCACGCCGTCGGCGGGGGCGCCCAGTACCGAGCCCGGCACCGTGGGCGTCGGGCGCAGCCAGGCGCTGTGCGCCGGGAGCACGGCGGTCTCCGGGTGGCCGTGCAGGGCGTCGGCGAGGAAGGCGGGCTGGGAGAGCCGGCCGTAGGAGGAGCTCGCGGGATCGTACTCGCACCAGCCGCGCTCGCTCTCCGCG
Source organism: Streptomyces sp. ISL-94 (assembly GCF_018614075.1). GTDB lineage: Bacteria > Actinomycetota > Actinomycetes > Streptomycetales > Streptomycetaceae > Streptomyces. Next base: position 159,548 of record NZ_JAGGOZ010000029.1, read on the forward strand.
TCCCGCTGCTGCCACACCCAGTACGAGGTGCCGTCGGACAGCACGGCCCGCTCGGCCGGCAGCTTGGTGTCGCCGCGGTGCAGGACGCCGGCGCCGGTGGCGCGGCCGCCGTCCGGCAGCGGCAGCGTGGCGTGCTCGGAGCGCAGCGACCAGTGGTTGCGGTCGGTGTCCAGGGTGAGCACGGTGCCGGGTGACGTGTGCCAGTAGCCCTGGGTCTCGCCGGTGGACCAGGAGGACCAGAAGACCAGCAGTTCGCCGTCGACGTAGTGGAATCCCAGGTGGTGCCCGGAGCCGGTCGGCACGCGCAGGTCGTGGGTGAGGACGGTGGAGTCGGCGTCGATGACCCGGACCTGGGCCTGGTTGGCGACGATCAGGTACGGCCAGGCCTCCGCCACGGTCAGGCCCTGCCGGCCCTGGGCGGGGCCGAGTTCGGCGACGGCGTTCTCCCAGGCGGGCCAGGCCAGTTCCTCGAAGAGGCCGCCGCGCAGCGTACGGGCGAGGGCTTCGGCGAGGTCGAGGGCGGTGGCGGCGGCCACGTCCTCAGGGGCGAGGGCGAGGGCTTCGGCGGGCAGCCAGGTCAGCCGCCGGATGGCGTCGGGGATGCCCGGCAGCCCGGCGGCGCGGGAGGCGCGGGCGACGCCCCGCATCCACTCGGCCAGCAGCGGGCGTCCGCCGGCCGAGGCGGCGACCGCCCGGACGATGTCGGTGCCGGTGGCGGCGTCTCCGAGGGCGTCCAGCGCGCGGTGGAACGCGGGGTGGAAGCGCTCGTCGGCGGCGAGGGCGAGCAGGTCGCGGCGCCGGTCGGCGCGGGCCCAGTCGCGCAGGTTCAGCTGGTCGTGCCGGTGGCGCCGGTCCGTCGGATCGGGGTCGGCGACGGGAAGGTCCAGGGTGAGCAGCAGATCGAGGAGGTCGGCGTCCTCGACGCCCACGCGCAGGCCCGCTTCCCGGCCGGGGCGGGCGAGTTCGGCACGCAGCCGGGGCGCGCAGCGGGTGACGAGGTCGAGCAGGCCCGGCGGTGTGGGGTGCAGGCCCCAGCCGGCGTGGCGGGCGGTGTGGAAGCGTTCGAGCCAGCCGGCGGCGCCGTCGGCGCACCGCTGCTCGGCGGGCAGGTCCTCGGAGACCAGCCCGGCGGTGGCGCCGGATTCCTCCAGGAGCTCCAGCCACAGGCTGGTGAGCGCGACGCTGTCGCCGCCGCCGGGCGGGGTCAGGGTGAGGAGGGTGCCGCGTACGGCGGGCACCCGCCGGGCGAGCGCGACGAGGGCGCCGCGGTGGGCCTTCCACCAGCCGGTCGCGGCGCGCAGGGTGGCGGGCAGGGGCAGCAGTTCGGCGAGGTAGTCCTGCTCGGGCTCGGTACCCGTGAGGCCCGCGGCGCGGGCGAGGCGGCGCAGCTCGGTGGCGGCCTGCGCGGAGGGCGGCATCCCGCCGGCGGTGCGGCGGACGCACAGGCGGCGGAAGCGCGCGTAGGCCTCGGCGGGGGTGACGCGCAGGGCCAGCTGCTTCCCGTAGCCGGTGAGCACCTTCACCGGCAGGGCGCCGGCCAGGGCGAATTCGAGGAAGACGGCGTCGAGGCGGTCCTCGTCGACGGCCAGCCCGTGCTGGGCTTCGGCGGCGCGGGCACGGCCGAACAGCTGCGCGGCGTAGGTGGTGTTCTCGACGGCGAGGAAGGTGCGGGCGGCCTGCTCGTGGAAGACGGGCAGGAAGTGCGGGACGGAGGCGGCCAGCCGGCCGGCCAGTTCGAGGCAGGCGTCGAGGGCGGCCTTGGGCTTGGTCTTGGCCTGGTGGGCGATCCGGTCGAGTTCGGGGACCACGGCGAGCGCGTGGTGGCCGTCCTCGGGGTGGTGCACGAGGACCCATTCGGGGAAGCCGAGGGCCTGGCGCTGCCCGAGGCCGACCACGGGCGGCTCCCCCTCGTCGAGGACCAGTCCGAGGAAGCCGGCGGCGAGGTCCTCGGCCGGGCCCAGTTCGGCCGCGGCGAGCCGGACGACGACGCGGTCTTCGCCGAGGGCGGGGTGGCGGTAGGCGCGGGCGGTGAGTGCGACGGCGGACGGTCCCGCGTCCTCGGTGCCGCACGGCAGCACGGCGCCGGCCTTGAGCAGCAGTTCGGCCTCGCTCACGCGCGCACCGTTCTTTCCGGTAGTGGTTGTGCCCGTAGAAGTGGTTGTGGCGGTCACGCGTCCTTGCCCTCCTCGATCTTGCGCCCGGCGTACAGCGCTGCGGCCATCCGCATTCCCTCGGACCAGGCCACGGGTCCGACCTCGGCCAGGCGCAGCGCCCGGCCTTCCTCGTCGTGCCAGTTCAGGGCGCCGGTGGTGCTCTCGTCCTCGGAGTAGGGCTCGCCGATCCACACCGCCGCCTCGGTCCCGCGGCCGCCGTCACGGACCTTGCAGGTGGCGTAGCCGCCGGAGACCCGGTAGCCGAGTGCCGTCGCCCGGGCCGCGAGGCTGAAGCGGGTGGGGAAGGCTCCGCCCGCGTAGTCGCGTACCTCGGTGGCGGTGGCGGCGAGCCCTTCGGGCTTGAGCCAGGTGGCGCGGTGGATCTGCTCGACGCGCTGCGCGATGCCCAGTTCGGCCGCGAAGTCCCGTACGTCGTCCAGGTCGGGCAGCAGCACCGGGTGCGGCAGGGTCACCGTGCGCGGGGAGAGCCGTACGGTCTCGCCGTCGAGGTTGACCACCTTCAGCTCACCGGAGTCGGTGGCGTCCCGCAGGAAGCCCGCCTCGTCCGGGTCCTCGCCGACGACGGCCAGGTCGCGCAGGGCGTCCTGCCAGGCCTCGTCGGGCCAGAGCCGGGCGAGCAGCGCCGTCGGCACCGGCAGCGAGGAGACCATCCAGGTGTCCACCTGCGCGACGCAGGCCGCGGCGTGCCGGTCGAGCCATGCGGCGAGCCGGCGCAGCCGGTCCACCTCGGGATGGTCCTTCAGGGCCCGGGGCAGGGTCTTCAACTGCCGTCCCGCCGCCCGGCCGGTGGTGGACCGCGCCGCCACCCGCCCCTCGATCAGGGCGATCTCGTACCCCTCGCCCGCTGCCAGCCATGCCATCAGCCCGTAACCCTTCCCCGCCTGTCCCGACCGTTTTCGCGCAGCCTGACAGCGGGGTCAAAGCCCCCCTGAGCTGCGGTATGCCGGGAGACTAGCGAGAGGTACTGACAACGCCGGGCGGAGGGTGGATGTCCGCTTGATTGTCCGGTTCTGGGTACTGTTCAGGGGACGTTGGCGGCGGATTCGATGGTGGGGTGGGGTCATGGCGCGTCAGATACCGGTGCCCGGTGCGGTCCTGGCGGCGGCGCTGCTGCTGGCGGTGGCCGGCTGTTCCGGCCCGGACGCAGCGGGTGGGGGCGCGGAGACCGGCGCGAGGCCGTCCGCTTCCCGGTCGTCCTCCCCGCCGGCCGACGACGCCAAGCCCACCGGTGGGGACGTGCTGCCGGGCATGGTCAGCACCGCTGTGGCACGCACCCGGCTGGCCGGGCTGAAGGTGGCGCCGGTCGGCACGATGGCCGGGTACAGCCGCGACAAGTTCACGCACTGGGCGCAGCAGGGCAACAAGTGCGACACCCGCGAGGTCGTCCTCAAGCGCGACGGCACCGGTGTCACGCAGGACGCGGAGTGCCGGGCCGTGTCGGGCACGTGGAAGAGCCTGTACGACGGGGTGGCCGTCACCGACGCCGCCGCGATGGACATCGACCACATGGTGCCTCTGGCCGAGGGCTGGCGGTCCGGCGCGGCCGGCTGGGACGCCGCCCGGCGCAAGGCGTTCGCCAACGACCTGACCCGCCCTCAGCTGCTGGCCGTGACCGCCGCCTCGAACCGCTCCAAGGGCGACCAGAGCCCCGACCTGTGGCAGCCGCCGGACCGTGCGAGCTGGTGCCAGTACGGGCGGGCCTGGACCACCGTCAAATCCTCCTACGGCCTGACCGTCACCGAACCGGAGAAGAAGATGCTCACCACCATGCTGGACACCTGCGCGTCATGACCGGGGCGAAGCAGTGGCAGGACGAGGTGCTCGCCGGGCCGGGAGGCGCGATGACCGACGAGGTCGGCGTGATCACCGGTCCGCTCACCCTGCGCACCACCGCGGTCGCCGGGGATCTGGTCCGCTTCGACGTCCAGTACAAGGACGCCGACGAGTGGTACACGCTCACCGGCAGCCCGCTCCCCCACCACGGCGACCCGGCCGCCCTGCACACCGCCGCCGTCGCCGCGATCCGCGCCGGCGGCGCGGCCCAGGCTCCGGGCACCGCACCCGCCTGAGCGCGGCCCGGAGGACAGCGGGCCACCGGCGCGCGGGTGCCGGTGTCCGACCGGCGCCGTCTGTCGACGCCGGCGGCCGGATCAGGCCTCGTACTCCGTGAGGTCGATGCCGTGGATCTGGAGGAGGTGTCCGTAACGGGGGTCCGTGGTGTCGCGCTCCTGCACCATGCCCAGCTTGCGGATCACGTTCTCGGAGTCCTCGTTGCCCGCCCGGTTGATGGCGACGACCCGGTCCAGGCCCCGGTCCTGGAGGGCGAACTCCAGGGTGGCCTGGGCGGCCTCCGAGGCGTAGCCCTGACCCCAGTACTGGCGGCCGAGCCGCCAGCTGATCTCCACGTCCGGCAGCACCTCGGGCAGGTACTCCGGCACCGAGAGGCCGACGACCCCGATCAGCTCGCCGGAGCCCAGGAGCTCGACGGCGAAGAGACCGAAGCCCTCCTCGTCCCACTCCTCCTCCCAGCGCTCGATGGCCTCCGCCGTCTGGTCCAGGTCGAGGACGGAGCCGTCGCCGATCCAGCGCATCACCTCCGGGTCGGCGTTGATCTCCGACAGGGGGACGAGGTCGTCGTCGGTCCAGCGGCGGAGGAGGAGTCGGGGGGTGCGGATCTCGGTCATGCCCCCATCCTGCCGAAATTCGCCGGACCTGCGGTAATCGGCCGCTGCCGCCGGACCGCGGGGTGGCGCGAGGCGGGACCCCACGTCACTTCGAAGCCGTACTCACGTCTTCACGGTGAGGGCCGCCGGATCGCAGGGCGCGTCCTCCCAGCCGCCGGTGCCGGCGCCCGCAGCGCCGGCACCTCCGCCGGCCACGCGTGGGGGCCCGCGGGGCGTCCGGCTTCCGAGATCAGGGGGTGCACCGCCGTGCGGGGGCGCGCTTCGCTCGAAGACCGTCCCGAAAAGGACCAGAATGAGACGGGGACCCCCGAGGGACGGAGCGACTGGTGGAGCTTTCTACGCGCGAGGTCTTCGGGGCCCCGTGCTGGGTGAGTCTGATGGCCCGCGACCTCGCGACGTCACAGCGCTTCTACGGCGCGGTCGCGGGGTGGGCCTTCCGGCCGGCCCGGCTGGGCGAGGCCTTCTCGGTCGCCGAGATGGACGGGGTCCCGGTGGCCGGCATCGGGGCGCTGGCGGGCGACCTGGGGGTCGCGGTGGCCTGGACCCCGTATTTCGCCGTCGACGACGCCGACGTGGCCGTGGACCGCATCCGGGAGCGCACCGGCACCATCGCGGTCGGGCCGGTCTCCTTCCCCACCGGCGGCCGCGCGGCGCTGGTCGCCGATCCGGACGGGGCGGTCTTCGGGATCTGGGAGGGCGCCGTGTCCCGCGACTGGCGGGTGGGCCGGGGCCGGGCGCCTGCCTGGCTGGAGCTGCGCACCAGGAACGCCTTCGACGCGGCGATGTTCTACGGAGCGGTACTGGAGTGGGCCACCGGCCGCACCGGGTGCTGCGAGGTCTCGTACGAGGAGGACCAGGTGGTCCTGAGGCAGGGCGGCGAGCCCGTGGCCCGCCTCAACAGCGGCCCTGTGGAGCTCGCCTCCTACTCCCCGCACACCCGGCCCCGCTGGCACGTCCACTTCCGCGTGCCCCGGCTGAAGCCCGCCGTCGAGGCCGCCGTGTCGCTGGGCGGGCGTACCGTCTCGGACATCACCTCGAACGCCACGGAACGGTGGGTGGCGCTGCGCGACCCGGACGGAGCACTGTTCACGCTCACCACGTCCCTCGCGGCGGACGTGGACTAGGACCACAGCGCGGAGCGCATCCCTCTCCTCGGCTGGAGTCGCACTCGTCGTGTTCGTCCTGCGGATGCTGCTGGCCCAGGCGGTCGCGCGGGACGTCGAGGCGGCGCAGTCGCAGGCAGAGCTGGACGAGGTGATCTGATGCCGATCGCCGTCGACATCGACGTGATGCCGGCCAGGCGGAGGATGTCCGTGGGCGAGCTCGCGGAGCGCGTCGGCATCACGCCCGCGAACCTGGCGGTGCTCAAGAACGGCCGGGCCAAGGCAGTTCGCTTCGCGACGCTCGCCGCGCTCTGCGAGGCACTCGACTGCCGGCCGGGAGACCTGCTCCGCTGGGAACCCGGGGACGGTACGGACGGGTGACGGAACCGGCGGCAACGACAGGCACCGCCCGGCCCGGGCCGCCGAGAGCCCCTAGTGCGGGCGCCAGGTGTACTTGCCGCCGCCCACCCAGCGGACCGCCTCCGGGTCGTCGAGGTCGTGGACGGTGACGCCTGCGGCCGCGGCAACGAAGAGCACGTCCGTCATCGATGTCGCCCTGCCGGCGACTTCCCCGTCGACTTCCACGATGCGAAAGGGCGGGTTGCCGGGATGCACTCTCAGGACGGTGACCCGGGCCGCTGAGATGTACGGACTGGAACTTTCGGTCATGCGCAGACGGTTCCAGGTCGTGGCCTCCGGCGGGCGCGGCGACACGGAGCGAAAGCCGACCGCTTGCGCCCGGCCGCGCGCGTCCCGGCCCTCGCCGGACGTCAGGAGCGTTCGCGTGCCTCCCGCTGCCGGACGAGTTCCTCGACCGCGCTGGGCAGGGTCGTCTCGAAGTCGATCAGCTTCGCCCACGTCGGCGTGACGACGATCCGGACCATGCCGTCGTAGAGCGAACGGACTTCGGTCTCCCACTCGACCCGCTGCTCGGGCGTCATCCGGTAGGACCCGGACGACTGGAGGAACTCCTCCGGAATGCCCTCGACGAGATCCAGCTCGGCCTGGCCGCGGATCAGCAGGATCAACGGCGGGTGCACCTCGGTGTCGATCGTGAGGGCGACCGCGGGGTGGCGCCGCAGGGCCGCGAGCTTCGGGGCGTTCTTCGGTGTGCACATGACGAGTTCCGAGCCGTTCCAGGCGAAGCCGATCGGGACGACCCGCGGCGTGCCGTCCTCGGCGACATAGGCCAGGCGCGTCAGGTCGCGCGCCAGGAGCTCCCGGCTGATCGGGCGGTTCAGAACCTCGGTGACCTCGCTCGGATCCACGGTCAGGCCCCGCCCCTCGCCGGGTCGTCGAGCCCTGCCCGGGCCGCGGCCACCACACCGGCGCTGTCCTCGGAGGTCGTTCCGGCCCTTGCTTCGGTGTCCGCCATGGTGAGCGCCTTCCCGGTCTCCTCGCGCGCGTCCGTACCGTGGACTATCGGACGGCCGCCACCACCGCGCAACCCGAGGCCTGGTCAGGGCGGCTCCGGGACGAAGGGGAGGTAGTCCTCCCCCGGAGCCCCGGGGATCACCGTGTAGCTCGCCTCGGGCAGTTCGTTCCACAGTCCGGGGAGGTCTCCCAGGGGCTCGGACACCACGAGCCGCGTCGCGTCGGAGACCTCGGCGAGGAAGGCCAGCTCGGGGTGGAGGTGGCGTACGGTCTCGGCCGCGCTGCTGTAGAACAGCGACCTGGACCTGCCCCGGGTCGAGTACCGGAAGGCCCAGACGCGCTCCCCGTCGCTCACCGCCACCGTCATCTGGAGCGGGTCCGCCACCCCGTGCTCCTTGCCGAGCCGCTCCACCAGGCCCGCCATCCGCGCGACCGCCCCGGGCACGTCCTGGTCGAGGCCGTAGGTGACCGCGAGGTAGAACATCACCTCGGAGTCGGTGGAGCCCTCGATGCAGGGGAAGAGGGCCGGGTCGACCGCCATGCACAGATCCCGCTGGAGCCGGCCGAAGTCGGTGATCGCCCCGTTGTGCATCCACAGCCAGCGCCCGTGCCGGAAGGGGTGGCAGTTGGTCTGCTGGATCGCCGACCCGGTGGAGGCCCGTACGTGCGCGAAGAACAGCGGCGAGCGGACGTGGCCGGCCAGCTCGCGCAGGTTGCGGTTGTTCCACGCGGGCGCGGTGTCGCGGAAGACGGCGGGGGTCCCGTCGCCGCTGCGGTCCGCGCTGTACCAGCCGATGCCGAAGCCGTCGCCGTTGGTGGTCTCCACGCCCATCCGGGCATGCAGGCTCTGATTGATGAGCGAGTGCTCCGGGCGGTAGAGCACGGCGTCGAGGAGCAGGGGCGAACCTGAGTAGGCCAGCCAGCGACACATGTGAGCACCATCCCCTTCTCGGCCTGGTCCGAGCCTAAGCCAGGCCATGGGGTCGGGCGCGCCCGACCGGCCGGACGGATCACGCTCGGTGACCGTTCGAGATGCGGGCTCCGTGCGCTGCTGGTTCGCTGAATCCGCCCGCTCTCCCCCACGGATCAAGGAGTGATCATGAGCGTTTCAGGCGAATCCCGCGGCCGGTCCCAGCAGATGCGTGCCAAGGCCCAGGAGCTCAACGATGCGGCCGCCCGCTCGACCGACCCCGAGGAGCGCCGGCGGCTGCAGGAGAAGGCCCGCCGCCTCCAGGAGCAGAGCGAGCAGGAGAGCGGCCTGATGGACGACCGGGGCATGGACCCCATGTAGCCCCTTCGCCCAGTCCCCGTGTGACACCGGCCGGTGGCCGCCGCGATCCCCCGTCGCCGCGGACACCGGCCGGCGGGCTCTCAGCCGGCGACCGCCGGGACGTGCTGGGTCACGCAGTGGACGCCGCCACCGCCCCAGGCCAGGACGCGCGCCCTGGTGCCGACGACCTCGCGCCCGGGGAAGAGGGTGGCGAACTGTGCGAGGGCGAGGGAGTCGGCCGGCTCCCCGGCCGTGGGTACGACGACGCTGCCGCTGGTCAGGTAGTAGTTCGTGTAGCTGAAGGTCTCGACGGTCAGCCCGCTCTGGCGGAAGTGCGGCTGGTGGTGCATCTCCACCACCTGGAAGGGCCGGCCGCAGGCGTCGGTCGCGGCGTCGAGGACCGCCTTGTTGGCGGCCATCCGGGCGTGGTTGGGGTTGGCCGGGTCGGGCTGGGTGTGGAGCAGGATCTTCGCCGGGCCCAGGTAGGCGGCGACGAGGTCGACGTGCCCGTTGGTGATGTCGTCGTGGTAGAGCCCGTACGGCAGCCAGATGAGCTTGCTCGCTCCGAACGAGGCGAGCAGCGTGGCCTCGATCTGCGCGCGGGTCATGCCGGGGTTGCGGTTGGGGTTGAGCAGGCACTCCTCGGTGGTGATGAGGGTGCCCTGCCCGTCGGTGAGGACGGACCCGCCCTCCAGGACCATGTCGACGGGCTTGCGGGTGTCGCCCAGGTACGCACACACGCCGACGGGGAGGAAGTCGTCCTTGTCGTACGGGTACTTGTTGCCCCAGCCGTTGAACGCGAAGTCGAGGCCGATCCGGTGGGTCTTCCCGGCGTTGACCGCGAAGATCGGGCCGGTGTCCCGGGTCCAGCAGTCGTTGACCGGGTACTCGATGACCGTGACCGCGCTGCCGCACTGTTGGCGCGCCTGCGCGGCCTGGCCCGGTTCGGCGACCATGACCACCGGCTCGAAGCGGGCGATGGCCCGGGCGATGCCGGCTATCTCGGCCTGGACGTCGGCGAGCAGCCCGCCCCACCCGACCTGTCGGTCCCACGGCCAGGCCATCACGCAGGCGGCGTGCGGCTCCCATTCGGCGGATGCGTGGTGCGGGTCCTCGCTCGGCGAGGCGAAGGCGGTACGGCCGAGCAGGGGGAGGGCGGCGGCCGCGAGGGCGGCGGCGCCGAAGCCGCGGCGCGTCATTCGTGGCAGGTCCATGACACTTCTCCTTCGGTGGGATGTCTTGCGGACAGGGCCGGATGACCCTGGGGACGGGGGGTTGGCTGGGGAGCGGGGGATCAGGTGTGGTCGACGGCGAGCACGTCCGCCGGCCCGTCTTCGTTCCGGTCGCTCTGCTCGCTCCGGCCGCTCTCCTCGCGGGCCTGGGCTGCGCGCAGGGCGTTCTGCGGCTTCTTGACCACCAGGTAGACCAGCCCGGCGGTGATCACCACGCCGGTTCCCAGCAGGCCCGCCCAGATCTGGTACCAGGGGGCTCCCGGCGGGGCGAGGACGGCCCGCGGCCAGCACACGTTGGCGACCTCGAAGGCGGTCCACAGGACGGCCAGGACGTTCAGGAAGGTGCCCTTGCCGCCCAGCCGGATGTGACCGGAGGGAATCCAGGTGCCGCGCAGGCGCGCGATCAGGGCGGCCAGGCTGACCAGGAAGAACGGCAGGAAAGTGGCGGCGGTGCCGAAAGCGATCAGGCTGCCGATCGCGGTGGCGTTCAGGCCGAGCAGCAGCCCCGCACAGCTGACGAGGGTCGAGGCGAGGAGTCCGCCGATGGGCGCCTGCCGGCTGTTGACCTTGCGCACCTGGCGGGAGAAGGGGAAGACCCCGTCGCGTGCCAGCGAGTACACCCCGCGGGCGGCCCCGCCCTGGGAGGCCATGGCGCAGGCGAGGAAGCCGACGAGGACCACGGCCACGAAGGGCTTGTCGGACCAGGACCCGAAGGCGGTGGTGACGGCGGTGGTCACCGGGTCGAGGTCCTCGCCCGCGACGACGGCCTGCGGCGCGGGGTGCGCGAGGGCGACCGCCATCGCGTTGAGGATGACCACCAGGCCGACGCTGAGCAGCGCCCACCACATGGCGCGGGGCACCTGCCGGCCTGCGTCCTTGGTCTCCTCGGCGGTCGAGACACAGGCGTCGAATCCGATGAACCCCCAGCCGGCGACGGCCAGGACGGCGAGGAAGGCGACGACGGTCGATCCGCCGGACAGCTCCTCGGCCCCGAGCGTCTCGGTGAACAGCGAGAATCCGTGCTCGCGGAAGAACAGCAGGAGCGCGAAGCCGACCAGCACGGAGGCGATGGCCTCGGCGGCGATGCCGAGCGAGACGAACCAGCTCAGGATCCTGATCCCGTACGCGTTGACCAGCATGCACACCAGCAGGATCCCGGCGGCCGCGGCGACCAGGGAGCCCGGCGTGGGCGTCGCCCCGGCGAGGGCGAAGGCCCAGGGGGCCGCCAGGTAGGCGACGGTGGTGTTGCCGAACATCACGGCGAACTGCCACACCCAGCCGCTCATCCAGCCGAAGGACGGCCCGAGCAGCCGCCGGCCCCACTGGTACGGGCCGCCGGCGAGCGGCCACTGGGAGGCCAGCTCCGAGTAGACGTTCACCACCAGGCACTAGCCGAGGAGCACGATCGGCAGCGCCCAGATCCAGGCGGGCCCGGCGATCATCGTGCCGACCATCGAGACGGCGTACAGGGCGACGACGGGCGATACGACGGCGAAGCCCATCGCGATGTTCCCCAGGATGCCCAGGCTGCGGCTGAGCTCCTGGGTGTAGCCGAGATCCGCGAGGCGGGCGGCGTCGGTGTCGGCACCTGGGCCGCCCGGTTCAGGGCGTGCGGGGGCAAGGTCGGGCATGGCGCACCTCTCGCAAGGCAGGACGCGCCGGTCGGCCGACGCGTCCCGCAAGCTAAATCTAACGTTGTTAGGTTGCGGGAATGCGGGGACCATAACCCGACGCGGACCCCTTGGGAAGTCCTCCGTGCGGGTAACCTGGCGGCCGATGACGAGGGGGATCACACCGTGGGCCGACCGAACCAGCCGCTGCTCAGCCGTGGGAACATCGCGCGCGCGGCCCTCGAACTCCTCGACGAGGAGGGCCCCCAGGCGCTGAAGATGCGGACGCTCGCCGACCGGCTCGGGGTCCGGGGCGCATCCCTGTACCACCACGTCGCGTCGAAGGACGACGTCCTCGACGCGGTCTCGGAGCTGATCAACGAGGAGATCGACCTGAGCCCGCTCGACGGGCCCGACTGGCGGGAGGGGATCGCGGCCTACGCGCGCGGCTACCGCCAGGTGTACCTGCGCCACCCGAACGCGATCGCCCCGGCGGCGCGGCGCGGGGTCGAGGCGGCCCCGGCCCTGCGCGGCTACGACGCGCTGCTCGCCGCCCTGATCCGCGCGGGCTGCACGCCGGCGCGCGCCGCCGAGGCCGCCGCCGCCATCGACTACCTGGTCCTCGGCTCGGCGCTGGAGACCTTCACCGCGGGCTTCACCCGCCCGGCCGGGGAGTACCGGCCCGACTACCCGGCCCTGGCCGAGTCGCTGACCGGCGCCGCGGCCACCGGCGCCGGCCTGGCCGAGCTGGACGACCGCGGCTTCGAACTGGGCCTCGGACTGGTCCTCGACGGCTTGGCCGCACGGTCGTCCCGCGGGCATGGAGCCGTCGCGCCCGGGTAGCCGCGTGGCATGACGAGCGGCGAAGCGACACGCGAGGGTGCACGGACCGCGGCGGCCCCGGGCGGAATGGGCCGGGAGGTGGTGGCCCGCAGCGGACTGTTGGCGCGCGGAGTGCTGTACGTGCTGGTCGGCGTGCTGGCCATCCGTGTGGCGTTCGGTGAGGGCGGGAAAGAGGCGGACCGCGAGGGCGCGTTGCAGGAGCTGACGGAGAAGCCCTTCGGCGGTTTCCTCGTATGGGCCGTCGGAATCGGCCTGGTGTGCATGATGCTGTGGCGGCTGTCGGAGGCGGTGTTCGGCGCGGCCGGCCCGGACGGCCGCAAGGCCGGCAAGCGGCTGGCGGCGGTGGCCCGGACCGTCTTCTACGCCGTCGTCGCGTTCTCCGTGCTGTCCTTCGCCGCCGGGTCAGGCAGCGGGCGGTCCGGCGACGAGCAGTCGCGTGACGTGACGGCCAAGGTGCTCGACCTGCCCGGCGGCCCGTGGTGGGTGGCCGCGGCGGGCGCGGCGATCGCCATCGGCGGCATCGTGATCGCCGTACAGGCGGCCCGGCGCACGTTCCGCAAGGACTTGGCGATGTACGGCACGCCCGCGGGGGTCCGCAAGGCCGTCGAGTTCCTCGGCGTCACCGGCGGCGTGGCCCGGGGCGCCGTCTTCGCCGCGGCCGGCGCCTTCGTCGTGTACGCCGCCGTGCGCTACGACCCGGCGGAGGCGAAGGGCCTCGACGACACCCTGCGCGCCTTCGCCCAGACCCCGGCGGGACCGTGGCTCCTCGTGCTGGTCGCCGCCGGGCTCGTGCTGTTCGGGCTGTTCTGCTGGGCCCTGGCCTGCTGGCGCCGGGTCTGAGCCGGGCGACCGCTAGAGCCTGACGGTCCATTCGACCCTGGAGCGCAGGGTCTCGGCGATCTTCGGGTCGCGCACCGAGGGGGTGCGGTCCTCCGCCGTGACGGACAGCCGGTGCGTGCGCAGGTCGAACAGCCACAGCTCCGCGACGGCCACCTCCGTCCGGCCCGCGAACCTCTTCAGCTCCCGGCCGTCCAGGTACCACCGGACCACCAGCTGCCGCCCGTCCGCACCCGCCAGCACCGGCACGGCCGCCTTCGCGGTGTGGCGCGCCCGCAGGGTGCGGTCGGTCGGGGTCAGCGGGGTGACCGTCCTGGCGTGCCGGTGGAACCCGGCGATCATCGCCTCGACACCGGGGAGGTTGAAGGGCTTGCCCAGGACCCGCATGATCGAGTTGTCCGTGGGCCGGTAGAGCCCGGTGGCGAAGTAGCCGCCGCCCTCGTAGGCGCCGACGGTGCCGCCGTCCGGGGACTCCTCGCCGAGCCAGCGGTACCACTTGGCCCGCTCCGCGGCCATCCGGCCGGCGGGCAGGGCGGAGGTGTTGGACTCGGCGGGCTCGGGGCCGGTGTACTTCTCGTAGTCCGGCAGGCCCGTGTAGAAGTATTCGTCGGCGAGCTTGCCGAGCGAGTGGCCGGTCTCGTGGATGGCGACCTGCCCGGACTTCGCGTGGCCCGCCGAGGCCGTGGATATCCCCTCGTAGCCGAGGGTGGCGCTGCGCTCGTTGTAGCCCGCGCCGCCGTACTTCGCGCTGTTGGCCAGCACGATGACGAGGTCCGCCGCCGGGGCCTTCGCCACGTACGCGTCGACCTTGGGCTGGTCGATGCAGAGCAGCCGCTCGATCTCCTCGCACCAGAAGTACGAGCCGAGGGCGGTGTCGCGGACCGTGGCCCGGTCGGGGTCTCCGGAGACACCCGACTCGGCGGAAACCGCGTCGACCGTCCAGACGTTGAACAGGTTGCGGTAGGTGGTGTACGGCTCCACGGCGGTCACCTCGGCCCACTTCTGCCGGGCGTCGGTGTGGAACCGGTCCAGCTCGGCGGCGGTGTAGCCGTCGCCGACGACGACCACGTCGAGGCGGTCGGCGGTGGGCCCGTTGTCGACCACCTTGGCGACGGCGCCGTCGGCTGACCGCTGCGCCTCGGAGAGCCGCCCCGCGCTCTTCGCCCGGACGCCCGCGGCCGGTACGAAGGTGTGCCCGGAGCCGGCCTCGCCGCCGTGCTCCGGCCCCGGTATCTCCACCTCCACCCGCGGGTTGGGCGGCGCGTCGACCGCCCGCGCCGGGCCGGCGGCCAGCAGCATCGCGGCCGCGCAGGCCGCGGCGAAGGCTCCGCGCACGGCAGAGCGGGCGGCCGGCCGGCGCATGGCCGGACGGCGCAGGGCTGTACTGCGCATGGCTGGACTCATCAAGTCCTCCCCCGGGGAACGTGGTTAAGCAGCGAGATAAGCACGCTGAATCGGCTGCTTAAATTAGGTGCCGCGGAAGGCGTGCGCAATGGCCCGGTCCCCCTGAATACTGGGGAGTTCGAGCAACCAGGGGGACTTCGTGGACGAACCGGCCCGCATCGGGCGCAGAGTTCAGCGCATGCGCACCGAACGTGGCATGACGCAGCGGCAGTTGGCAGAGCCCAGATATACGGCCGCCTACATCTCCACGCTGGAGTCGGGCAAGGTCCGCCCCTCCGAGACCGCGCTGCGCTTCCTCGCCGGGCGCCTGAACACCTCGTACGAGGAACTCGCCACCGGCCGCCCGGCCCACCTGGCCACCGAGCTGCGGCTCGCCCTGGCCGACGCCCAGCAGACGCTCGCCACGGGCGCCGCCGACGAGGCCGCCGCCCGCTACCGGCAGCTGCTCGCCGAAGCCGAAGGCCTCGAACTCGCCTCCGAACAGGCGGAGGCACGACTGGGACTCGGCGACTGCGCCCTGGAGACCGGGGAACTACCCGAAGCCATAGGCCACTTCGAGGCAGCGGAGCGCCTGCTGGCCGGCGAGCCCCTCCCCCGCCGGGCCCGCCCGATCCGCGGCCGCGCCGTCGCGCACCTGCTCGCCGGCGAGCTGCGCTATGCCTGCTACCTCCTCGAATCCACCATCGACGAGCTGAGCACGAGCGGGCTGGCCGACCCCGAGGCGCTGGTGCTGCTGTACGCGGCGGTGATCGGGCCGTACATCGACATGGGCGCGCACGCCCGCGCGGCCCACGCGGCCGAGCTCGCCCTCGCGCTGGCTCCGCAGGTCAGCGATCCGGCGCTGGTCGCGGGCATGCACCGGCAGGTGGCGCGGACCTTCCTCGCCGAGGGCCGGGGGGCAGATGCCGACGCCTCCCTCGCCAAGGCCCAGGCGATCTACGGGCAGTTGCGGCTGCGGACCGATCTGGCGCACTGCCACTGGATGCGCGGCTACGTCCAAGCCCAGAACGGCGAACTGGAGGCGGCCGAGCGGGAGTTGCGTACGGCCCGGGAGATGCTGTCGGCCCGCCGCGCCGCCCTCTACACGGCCCAGGTCGAGGTCGAGCTGGCCGACGTACTGCGCCGGCTCGGCCGGTACGGGGAAGCCGCCGCGCTGCTGTCGGCGCTGCTGGCTCCGGGGGATCTGGGGGACAGCCACGGCGCCGTGCACGCGGGCGGCGCGCACCGGCTCCTCGGACTGATGGCCGAGGAGCGCGGCGAGCCCGAGTCCGCCGAGGAGCACTACGTCCAGGCGCTGGCCCTGCTGGAGCGCAGCGGGGCCACGGGCGACCTCGCCGATCTGTGCCGGCTGCTGGGCGACCTGCTGCGGCGTACCGGGCGGGTCGAGGCGGCCCTGGACGCGTACCGCACGGGCCTGGGCCACCGGTCCGCGCCGGGCACCACCACCCTGGGCCCGGCGCCCGCCGCTCCCGTGTTCCGGTCCGAGGGGGTCAGTGGTTCTCGGTGGGCTGGAGATCGCGCGGAATGAGCGCCCAGGTGGTGGCCGCCGCTGCGACCGCGAGAGCTGCGGCCAGCAGGAACGCCGGGGTGATCGCCAGGGTGTAGGCGTGCGAGGCGGTGTCGATCAGGGCCTGCCCGACGGCCCCGCCCAGCCGTTCCGCGGTGTGGGCGGCCTCGCCGACGGAGTCCCGCGCCGCCGCGGCGCTCGGCCCGTCGAGGTCGAGGACGGGCAGGTTGCCCCGGTAGAGGGCGGCCGCGGTGGAGCCGAGGATGGCGACGCCCATGGCCGAGCCCAGCTCGTAGCAGGTCTCCTCGATGGCGGCGGCGCTGGAGACCTCTTGAGTTCTATCGGTGGTTGCGAACACCTCTGATCAGGAGTGTTCGGATGACGAAGTACGCCCCCAACAAGCTGCCGACCACTGTCAAGAAGCGGTACTTCGAGCTGCTGCGGGAGGGCCACAAAGGCGCGGCCGCCGCCCGGGTGGTCGGGGTCTCCACCAGCTGTGGCTCGCTGTGGTTCATAGATGCTGGAAGCATGATCGTTCCCGACCACGGCCCGATATCACCGCGCTTCCTCACCCAGGACGACCGCATCGCCATCGCCGACGGCCTCCAGACCCAGCAGAGCGCGAAGGAGATCGCGGCCTCGGTCGGGACGAGCTTCCAGACCGTTTACCGGGAGATCAAGCGCAACAGCAAGCCCGACGGCCGCTACAACCCCTGGTGGGCACACAACCAGGCCCTGTTGCGCCGACAGCGCCCCAAGGAAGAGAAAATCCGTGCCGGCGCGGAGCTCCGTACGCTCATCCGCGAGAAGCTCACCGAGAAGTGGTCGCCCCCGCAGATCGCACGCTTCCTCGCCCGCGCCCACGCGGGCGACCCGGCGATGCGGGCCTGCTCGGAGACGATCTACCGTGCTCTGTTCGCCGGCCTACTCGGCCGCAAACCCGGCAAGCTCCGCACCGGCCGCACCCGCCGCAAGAAGCAGCGACGAGGCGTCCCGTCACCCAACAAGATCAAGAACATGACGCTGATCCACCAGCGCCCAGCCGAGGTCAACGACCGTAAAATACCTGGGCATTGGGAAGGCGACCTCATCATCGGCCGCGGCCAGGGCTCAGCCATCGGCACCCTGGTCGAACGCACCACCCGCTATGTTCAGCTCATCCACCTGCCACACGGCTGGAAGGCCCCACAGGTCCGCAACGCCATCGCCGCGCAGACCGCCCACCTCCCGTCACAGATACGCAAGACCCTCACCTGGGACCAGGGTCGCGAGCTGACTCTGCACCAGGACATCGAGACCTTGACCGGCTTCCGGATCTACTTCTGCGACCCTCACTCGCCCTGGCAGCGCGGCACGAACGAGAACACCAACGGCCTGCTCCGGCAGTACTTCCCCAAGGGCACCGACCTGTCCGTCCATACCGCCCGCGATCTCCGGGACGTCGCCCGCGAACTCAACCGCCGACCCCGCCTCGTCCTCGGCGACAAGACCCCCGCCGAAGCCATGAAAGAATGGCTCACACAGCCATTGACCTGCTAATTCGCAACCACTGCTAGAAACCGCC
>NZ_JAGGOZ010000030.1:0-17762 GCF_018614075.1 Streptomyces sp. ISL-94
GCTGGCGACAGCCCGCAGTTCACCCCGGTGCTGGAGCGGGTCAAGGTGCGCGGTCCCGTTGGGCGCCCCCGGACCCGGCCGGACGCCGTGGCCGCGGACAAGGCGTACTCATCTCGGCGCAACCGCCGCTACCTGCGGCAACGCGGGATCCGGGCGGTGATCCCGGAGAAGGTCGACCAGGCCGCGAACCGCAAGAAGCGCGGCAGTGCCGGCGGTCGGCCGGTATCCCACGACGCGGAGCTATACAAGGAGCGCAACACCGTGGAGCGGTGCATCAACCGGCTGCGGAACTGGCGCGGCATCGCGTTCCGCTTCGACAAGACACCAGAGAGCTACGAGGCCGGCCTGCATCTGTGTGGTGCGATGCTCTGGCTCCGCAGCATCGCACCACACCCATGATCTGATCTCCAGACAGGACCTAGGCCGCTCGCGGGGCCTGTTCCAGGGTGGCTGTCATGTCCACGGGCTCCTCGCCCGGCTGGGCGACGAGGCGGCCGGACTGGACGATCTGGAAGGTGACCCGCCCGTTGACCATGCGGGGGAAGCCGGCGACGGCGCGCATGTCCTGGTAGCGCCAGCTCAGGTCCGGGGTGAGGCCGGCGGTCTGGACGGCCTCGGACTGGTTCAGCGCCCGCGTGACCTTGCGGGCGGCGATGTCCTCGCCCTCCTTGAAGCGCTTCACGATCTCGTTCAGCACCGTGTACGCGATCCAGGTGGTCTGCGTCCCGCTGTCGTCGGGGTCCACGGAGTCGTCGCCGAAGGCGAAGTCGGTGATCACCTTGCGCATCGGCTCCCAGAGCGGATCGGTGGACACCGGGTACCAGCTGGTCAGGTACGCGCCCTCGAAGGGGCTCTCCCGGCCGCCGGTGCGGTCCACCAGCGCCTGGCTGACACTGCCCAGGACGGAGGAGATCTGCGGCTTCCGGTTCTTGTCGTCGGCCCGGCGGAAGGCGTCGAAGAACGTCTCGGTGCGCTCGCCGAGCACCGCCGTCACGCAGCCCCGGTCCTTGCTCGCGGTGGCGTTGGTGAGGGCCTGGCGGGCCTGCGGCGCGAAGTCGGCCGAGTCCTCGGCGGCCCGGATGTCGGATGCGTCGGCCATCTTGTTGGCCCGGAGCCCGGCGTTGAGCAGGACCGGCAGCGAGTCGCCCGCGAGGGTGTCGGGGCGGACCAGGGCGACCTGGCTGCAGGCGCGGCCCAGCTGGTGGCCGGCGCCGGCGAGGAGGACGGGCTGGCCGCCGTTCACGGGGTAGGAGAGGGTGGACTGGAACTCCTCGGAGGAGACCCCGTACCCGCCGATGAAGGGGATGCCCTCGGCCTCCAGCGGGGCCATGAAGGCGCGCCCGTGCTGGCTGTAGGAGCCGACCACGGCGACGGCCTTCTCGGTGACGGCCTTGCGGGCGCAGTCGGCGGCGCCGGTGGCCGTGTTCTTCTCGTTGCAGGTCACGACGCGCAGCTTGTGGCCGTTGATGCCGCCCTTGGAGTTGACCCAGCGCTCGTACGCCTTGGCCATGCCGGGCATTCCGGGCATGTTGGTCGCTTTGGTGTCCTCGGGGGCGAAGGTCATGACGGTGATGGTGTTCCCGGAGCCCCCCGGGGCTCCGGGGATCCCCCCGCAGCCGACGACCAGACACGCACCCGCGGTCGTGGCCAGGAGGGTGCGGAGGAGGTGTGCTGGGCGTCGCCGATTGGTCATGTCCATGCACCATTCCGCCCCGCGGGTAACGGAGGAGTGAGGTGTACACAACATTTCGTGACGCCGGGGTGAATTGCCGGGGGGAATCTCTCCCTCCGTTTGTTCACCAGCGCCTGAAGATCGCGGAGAGCGGGAACGTACGATCGATGACGTGACATTCGCCCAAGGTTCGAAGAACTCTTCCCGCCGCGGCGGCCGCTCCTCCACCATGGGCGGCATGCCCCTCAACGACATGCCGTGGTGGCGCTGGCGCAGCAATGTGCGCTCGGCGCTGCACATGCTCTCCGATCCGGCCTTCCACGAGGACACCTGGCTGGCCGGCGCCGAAGGGTACGGGGACGTCACCGACGCCGTGTACCGGATCGTCGAGGACACCTGGCTCGACAGCTGGTCGGCCGAGAAGTACGTCGGCACGATCTTCCGCGACTCCCAGGAGGCGGCCCTGGTCGACCTGGCCGTGCTGCGGGTGCTGCGCATCCTCCACCAGGTCGGCCCTGACGCCCCCGTCTCCGCCTTCCTGGAGCACCACGCTTGGCCCGAGGCGGTGCGTGCGGCGCGTGAGGCCCACGTACGCCTGGCCACGGCGGACGGCGACGACCCGGACGTACGGCCGCGGTCGCTGGAGGTGTTGAGGATTCTCACCCGCGCCGTGTGAAAAGCTGTGTCGTCATGAGCGAACCGCACCCCGAGGCCCAGGCCCAGCAGCAGCCCCAGTACGTCCTGACCGTGTCCTGCCCCGACAAGCAGGGCATCGTGCACGCCGTGTCGAGCTACCTCTTCATGACCGGCTGCAACATCGTGGACAGCCAGCAGTTCGGAGACCGGGAGACCGGGCTCTTCTTCATGCGGGTGCACTTCGAGGCCGAGCCTCCGGTGACGGTGGAGAAGCTGCGCGCCAGCTTCGCCGCGATCGGCGACTCCTTCAGGATGGACTGGCAGATCCACCGCTCCGAGGAGCGCATGCGGATCATCCTGATGGTGTCCAAGTTCGGCCACTGCCTCAACGACCTGCTGTTCCGCTCGCGGATCGGGGCCCTGCCGGTCGAGATCGCGGCCGTGGTGTCCAACCACACCGACTTCGCGGAGCTGGTGGGCTCGTACGACGTCCCGTTCGTGCACATCCCGGTGACGAAGGACACGAAGGCGGCGGCGGAGGCGGAGCTGCTGGAGCTCGTGCGCGCCGAGAACGTCGAGCTGGTGGTGCTCGCGCGGTACATGCAGGTGCTGTCGGACAACCTGTGCAAGGAGCTGAGCGGGCGGATCATCAACATCCACCACTCGTTCCTGCCGAGCTTCAAGGGTGCGAAGCCGTATCACCAGGCGCACGCGCGGGGTGTGAAGCTGATCGGTGCGACCGCGCACTACGTGACGGCGGACCTCGACGAGGGGCCGATCATCGAGCAGGAGGTCGAGCGGGTGGGGCACGAGGTGACCCCGGACCAGCTGGTGGCGATCGGGCGGGACGTGGAGTGCCAGGCGCTGGCGCGGGCCGTGAAGTGGCACAGCGAGCACCGGGTGCTGCTGAACGGCTCCCGCACGGTGGTGTTCGCCTAGGCCCTGGGCGGGCCGGGCTGCCGGGCTGCCGGGGCGCCGCCCCGGGCCCCGCGCCTCAAGCGCCGGCGGGGCTGGATGGCGTGGCTGGGCGGGCGCGGCTCAAAGATCCGGGGCTCCGCCCCGTACCCCGCGCCTCAAACGCCGGCGAGGCTGGATTTGGCCCGGTCTGGGCTGGATGGGTCCGGCCTGGACTGGATTTGGCCCGGTCTGGGCTGGATGGGCCCGGTCGGGCTCGGCGGTTTGGTCCGGGCCGGGGGCGGGGCCGGCCCTGCGAAGCCCCGCCCCACCGCAGGCCGGTCGTCAGGCGTCGGGGGCCTCTACGCCGCAGTACGCCGCGAATGCCGTCAGGATGTCGTCCTCCGTGAGGCGGCCGTCGCCGTCGGGGTCCAGGGTCGTGGCCACCTGGGTGGCCAGCTCGGGTGCGGTGCCGAGGACGCGCAGGACGCGGGCGGCGGCCGCCGGGGTGGCGCCGGCGCCGTCCTCGTCCGCCACCGCGATCACGGCCCGCAGGAACGGCCGGGCGATCTCCGCGAACCGCTCCGGGTTGTCCCGCAGCCGCTTCGCCGCCCCGGTGATGAACTCCTCGCGGGACACCCGCTGGTCACCGTCGACATCGGCGATGCCGGCCATCCCCTGCCAGAAGGCCTCCGCGCCCGCGAAGACGGCCTGGCCCCTGTCCGACCGGGCGGCGGTGCCGAATTCGGCCAGCACGGCCTTCGCGGCCGCGCTGAAGTCCTCCCGGTCGATATACCCGGACCCGTCCTGGTCGAAGGTGGCGAATCGGGCGGCGATCTTGCGCTCGTATTCTGCGCTGTCCATGTTCGGCGTTCCGCCTTCACGTGTGCGTGGGGTTCAGATCAAGACAAGGCAGGAGCGTAAGGCCTCCGTGGCCTGCGCGTTAAGCGAAGTGGTCAAGGAGGTGGCCGCATCGAACCAGCGCACGGGAAGCGCGGTGGGGCGCGTACGCCTGTACCCATGTGCCGCCCCGCGTACCGGGGTTCACGCCGCGCCACACGCCTATCACGGAGGGCTCACTTCCAGGGCGGAGTTCTCGCAAAACGGGCGCGCCGGGCCGGTTGCCGATTACATTCGATGCGTCGACACACGGCTGGGGGCACTATGCCGAAGGACGTACCACCGCGCTGGGACCGCCGCATGCAGCAGCGCCTCGCACGCGGCGAGGCCGCCGCGCTCGGGGAGCTGTACGACCGCTTCGCCTCGCTCGTGCACAGCCTGGCGCACCGGGTGCTGGGCGACGAGAAGGCCGCGGACCGGATCACCCGCGAGGTCTTCGGCTACATCTGGGAGAACCCGGACGCCTATGACCCCAAGCAGGGCTCCATGCGTTCCTGGGTCGCCCGGATCACCCAGGGCCAGGCGGTGGCCCGGCTGCGCCAGGCCGAACTGGGCCGCGGCTCGCGCGAGGAGCTGGAGCAGAAGGTGCGCAGCGCCAACGCCGCCGCCCGCGCGGACTACATCGTGACCTCCATGCCCGCGCCGCTGCGCGCCGCGCTGGAACTCGCGTACTTCAAGCGGCGCGACTACCGGCAGGCCGCCGCGGACCTCCAGATCAGCGAGGACGAGGCGCGGCGCCGGCTGCGGCTCGGCCTCCAGCTGCTGTCGACCGCCAACGCCCTCCCGCAGGAGGACACCGCCCAGCCCGGATACGGAAGTACCCGATGAACGGCCCCGCCGAGTCGCACGACGACGGATACGAGCTGCCCGGCGGTCCGATGCGGATACCGGGTCCGCGCGGGGCCGCCGACGACCTCGATCCGCGGTACGCCCCCGCGCCGTTGCCGCTGCCGCCGCCCTCGCACGCCGTACTGAAGTCCCTGCTCGGCGCGTGGGCGTTGGCCGCCTGCTCCGCCGAGGAGACGAAGGCGGTGGAGGACCACCTCACCGAGTGCGCGCCCTGTGCGGAGGAGGCGCTGCGGCTGCGCGACGCGGTGGGGCTGCTGCACCCGGAGGAGACCCTCGACCTCAAGCCGCTGCTGCGCTCGCGGGTGCTGGAGGACTGCCTGGGCAAGCGGCCGGCCCGCATTCCGGTGCCGGTGTGGGCGAGCCCGTACGACACCGAGACCGCGCGGCTCGACGCCCTGCTCCAGGACTTCGGGGACTCGGAATGGCACACCCCGGTGCGGCTGAAGTGGTTCGAGGAGGAGCGGCGCAGGACGCACCGGACGACCGTGGCAGGGGTGATCGGGCACCTGATGACGGTGGACGGGCTGATCGCCGGCGCGCTCGGGCTGGACGACCCGCTGGGGCCGGACGCGCCGACGGGCGGCCCGGCCGCGCGCACGGAGCACTTCTGGAACACCTCGGCCTACCCGGCGACGCGGCGGGTCCGCGAGCCGTGGCGGGACCAGGGGCACACGCTGGTGCGTACGGTCTCCTTCGCGGGGCGGGGTGTGGCGGAGCTGTCCGTGGACTACGGGGGCTTCGCGCTGCAGCTCGGGGACGCGTTCCTGGAGCGGGCCTTCGAGTGCTGGGTGCACGCGTGGGACATCGCGGAGGCGGTGGACTACCCGTACGAGCCGCCGTCAGGGCCGCACCTGCACGGCATGATCGACTTGGCGGCGCGCCTCCTGCCGGGGGCGCTGGCCGCGCGGCGGCGGTCGGGGCTGGCCGCGCCGGCGCAGGGCCTGGTCGCGGCGGGTGCGCCGGGACGGACGCTGCACCTGGAGATCGAGGGCGCGGGTGGGGGCGGCTGGGACATCGCACTGGACTCGCCGGCGGCGAAGCCGTCCCAGGAGCGGACGGTGGCGGAGATCGCCCTGGACGGCATCGAGTTCTGCCAGCTGGCGGCCGGGCACATCGCCCCGGAGGAGGCGGCGGCGGGCCAGCACGGTGACCGCGAGGCGATCCGGGACGTCTTGTTCGCGGCGGCCTCCCTGAGCCGGATGTAGTTGTTGGAGGGCCCGACTCTGCGGGAGGGGGGCGGGGTGGGGACGGCTTCGCCACCGCCCTCGGGCGGGGACGGGCTTCGCCGCTGCGCTTGGGCGGGGTCTTTTGCCCCCCTCTCACCACCGCTCTGGGGCGGTGGTTGCCCACCCGCCCCCCTCGGCAGCGGTGCCGACCTGGGGGCCTGTCAGGCGGGTGCTTCGGCGATCGGGAGCCGGCGGACGGGAGTGGTAGGAGAGGCGGGGCCCACGGGCGGCAGCCGGCCGGGTGGCAGCGAGACAGGGGCCGGTGGCTCCGGGGATCGGGAAGCCCCCAAAAGAATTGGTCACCTTGCCTTCTTGTTCCGGGCCGAGGGCACCAGAGATGCACTGCCCGGTTCCGAGGGGCGGGCCTGCGCCCGGGTCCATCGGCAGGCCATTCCGGGTTGGGTTAACGCGCCGCCCGCACCAGACAATGGCCACAAGCCCGTCGGGAGTGGGTGCGCGTCAGATCGCTACGCGCTCCTCATCTCTCGGCGTCCGACGACAGGCGTGGGTTGCTCTCCGTCAAGAACGCCATGTGACGGTCTGGGCTTCTGGTGTGACGGTGATGGCGAAGTGGTCCAGGCTGGGTGAGCCGTCGCGCTGCCAGTGGGCGATGTGGTCGGTGATCCGGTCCCAGAGGTTGTCCGGGCCGCCTTGCCGTACGAGCCAGCGGTCTCCGTCTTGCCGCAGTACTGCCCAGGCTCCGGCTTCGATGTCGAGGAGCACATGTTCCGTGTGTCCGTCGCGGTCCAGGGTGATGCGTTGTGTGCGTGGGGCGGCGAGCTGGGCGACGAATCGTGTGTCCCAGTCTTCGAGGAGGTGGGCACTGAATTCCGTGGGGTGTTCGTCGGAAGCATCCAGGCTTGGGAGGAGGTCGAGGGGAGGGGGTGTCTGGGGGCGGGCGAGCATGAAGGAATTACGGCCGTCGAGGAATCGGCCGGTAGCCGTGCCGTCCTCGGCGACCGTGAGGCGGGCCAGTTCGGAGGAGTACATCCAACCGCCCACGGTGGTGAGAATGATTCCGCCGGGTGTGGTCTGCTCCACCCAGGCGTACGGGACGGTGACCGTTCCGCAGTAGGCAACGATCCGGTCATACGGGCTGCCGCCCTTCCACCCTGAGAGGCCGTCGCCGACCACTACGGTGGGTGTGTAGCCGCACTGGCCGAGGGCGTTGCGGGCCCGGGCGGCGACATCCGGATCGATCTCCACGGTGGTGACGTGGTCGCTGCCGAGTCGGTGACACGCGAGGCCGCTGGAGTAGCCGGTGCCGGTACCGACGAGGAGGAGGCGGTGGCCGTCCTCGACCTGGAGGTCTTCGAGCATCCGCACGACGAGGGAGGGCATGGTGCTCGATGATGTCGGCAGGCGCGTGATCTCCCCGCGCAGGTCACCGGGCACGATCGTGCCTGCGATCTGCGTGACGAGGGACTCGTCGGTGTAGCAGGCCGCCAGCCATGATGTGCTTCCCGGCATGACCGGCGTCCATGCCGTCGGGTGGCCGGGGACGTCGACCCGTTCGAAGAATCCGCCGGTCAAGAACTCGTGGCGTGGCACGGTCGTGACCGCGCGCCGCCATGGGGCCGTGCGCAGGTGGCCTGCTTCGGCGAGTGTTTTCGTGAGTTGCCCTCGTAGTTCCTGGGCGTGGTCGTTCATGTGCTGTTCCTTTCCAGGAGGTCGGCCATGGCTGCGACCATGGGGAGGCCGGTCTCGTGTTCCAGCCACGCCCACTGCCCGGACGGGTTGCATTCGAGGAACCACCATGTCCCGGCCTGGTCGATGGCGAAGTCGAAAGCACCGAAGACCAACCCGAACAGCGACAGGTAGCGGAAGAGTGCTGCGGTGATATGGCGTGGGGGTTGTACGACGCTGTAGGTCAGCCGGTCGTAGTCGGTCCGCCAGTCGAGCAGGTCGGAGTCGATGCGGACCGCGAACACCCGGTCACCGATGACGGTGACCCGGACGTCGGAGGCCTTGTCGATCCGGTGTTGGAAGAGGTGCGCCGTTCCGGAGACGCGGTCGTCGATTTCTTCCGCCGTCACGTCCCTCACTTCGACAGTGCATGAGACGCCGTTGATGCGGTAGAGCGGCGTTGACAGCGGTTTGTAGAGCACAGGGCCGTGTTCCTTGATGAAGCTGCGGGCGGCGCTGGGGTCGGAGGTGATGAGCGTTGCGGGGACGCGGAACCCGGCCGTGGTGGCGGCTGCCAGACCGGAGGGCTTGAACTCGGAGTCACCGATGCGGTGGGGATGGTTGACGTACAGGCAGCCGGGCAACGAGGCGATGACGCCGCCGAGGCCGTACCGCGCTTGGGTGAGTGCGAACCGCGCGTCCTGTTCGAGCAGGTGCGGGAAGGCGAATCCGGACGGCCGCCGGTAGAAGAGCGAACGGACTCGAGCCAGATTTGCCGTCCGTGTCGGGGTGGTCAGCGAGCCTTCGATGCCGTCAGGCGTGAGGTAGGCCGCGAACGACAAGGTGGAGGGGAAGTCCCCGGAGTCGAGCCGCACGACTCGGGTGCCCCGGTCGTGCAGCTCGCGGATCACCAGGTCGGCCGTGGGATCGTCCTTCATGGTGACGACCAGCACCGGGTCGGAACGGTTCACTGGTCGCTGTCGTTCCCGGTGTCCTGGTCCCCGCCACCGGAACCGCCTCCGCTGCTGCCATCGGACGGGTTGCCCGTGTTGGTGGCCGGGTTGGTCCCCGTGCTGGTGCCGTGGCCGGGCATCATCATCGGCTGGCCGTCGGTCCCGAAGTAGCGCGCGGTTTGCGTGTCCGCGTCGATCTCGGCGTGGCCGTAGGCGGGCGCCACGGCCGGGTACGGGGCCATGCGCTGGACACCCCATGGGACGGGTGTCGCATGGCCCATAGGCAGGGAGCTGCCGGTGGGTACACGGTCGGCGTGGTGGAACATGTCTACTCCTTGATCGTTGGCTGGGGGCGTCAGGGGGTGACGCGCTGTGCCCGTGACCTGAGGACGAGGAGGCTGTCCGGGTCAGTGGTGATCCACTGGTCGCCGAGGAAGGTGTCGACGGAGCGGAGGATCCACACGGTGTCTGCTGCGACGTCGGTGACGATCGCCTCCCGGCCGTCCTCGTCCTTGACCAGGTCACCGACCCATGCCCTGCGGCGGGTCGTCCTCGCGTACGGATCAATCCTCATCGCGTCTGGCCTCCTGCCGACCGGGATGGGGAGCGCGTCATGTGACGCGCCCTGGCGAAGTGCCGAATTCAGTGAAGCCTTGGGTGGCATGTTGCCGGTAGGGCGATCCAATGGGTTCAACGGTGGCTGACCTAGGGCGATTTGGTCTCTCCTTGACCTGACGGGAGGCGGGCCGCAGGGCTAACGTGAGCCTGTATGGACGCAGTGCCGAACTACGCATTAGCGACATGGATGAAGGAGCAGGGGTACAGCTCGCGAGAACTCGCCGAGCGGGTCAATCGTGCGGTGGGTGAGCTGACCGGAAAGCCTGGCGGCCTGGACGACTCGAGCATCCGTGCGTGGCGGTCGGGTCGTGTGCGCTGGCCGAAGTCGGCGCAGCGTGCGGCGCTGGAACTGATCAGCGGGCGCACCGCTCTGACGCTGGGCTTCTTGCGCCGTACCAGAAACAAGGACCAGGAGTCGCCCGTGGACCGCCGCAACTTCATCACCGCAGCCTCGGCCGCTGTGCTCGCCGGGGCGGTCGCGCCGGCAGCGCCCCGGCGGGTGGGGATGGCTGATGTCGCGCTCATTCAGCAGCGGTTCGCCGACGTCATCGCGTCCGATCACCGGCATGGCGGGCAGCTCGGCATCGAGCGGCAGGCAGCGGCACTCGCCGATGAGGCCTTGGCGCTCCAGAGAGCGGGGGCGGCATCGCAGCGAGTCCGGGCCAGTCTGTACGCATCGGCCGCGGGTTTCCGGTCATCGGCCATGTGGGCGGCGATCGACGGCCGTCGGTTCGGTGATGCGGGCAACCACATGCGAGAAGCGCAGTCGCTCGCCGAGCTGTCGGGTGATCCGGGGATCAAGTTCCGGATCTGGTCGCATGCGGGAACGATGTACCGGCACATGGGGCGCCCGGCGGAAGCGGCGGCCGCGAACGATGTGGCGCGTGGACTGGCCGTTGTACGGCGCGACCCGATGTTCGCTTCGCTCGGGCTGGCCAGGCACGCGGCCATCCACGCGGCGGCAGGGGATCGGTCGGCGGCGCGGCGGTCGTTCGGTCAGGCTCAGGAGGCGATGCACCGGGCCGATCCGGGAGAGGCCAGGCCGGTGTGGCTGACCGCGTTCTACGACGCGGCCGAGATCGATTCGCTCGCCCTGTCCGCCTATTCCTCGCTCGGTGACTGGGCGACGGCGGAAGCGCACGGACACCGATGCCTTGCCGGACTGCGGCCGCACATGGTTCGGTCGAAAGCGATCACCACCGTACGCGTGGCCCGGGCGCAGCTCGAACAAAGGGAGCTGGCAGCGGCTGTGACGACCGCGATGGGTGTTGCGGTCGATGCGGCTGCCGGTCACCCCAGGGTGTCCGCGATGCTGGCGACGTTCGGCAGCAGGCTGAACCGGATTGCCCCGAGGAGCAGCCACGCGGAGGCGTGGCAGTCCCACATGGCCCGAGTGAAGGCGAGCACTTGATGGTTCTGCCGGAGTCCTGGATACGCCGGTACAGCACGTTGACACCTGAGCTGCGGCGAACGATCGCCGGTGTCTACGCGCTGGTACGCGCCGATGTGCTCGACCACCCGAACTACCGGGTGGAGGTGTTCCTCGAGCGGCTGGACCGTCACGCTGCCGAGCAGGGGTGGGGCGTGGCCATGGCCTACACGCCGGACGGTGTGGCGGTCGGGTACGCCTATGCGAACACCGTCGGACCCGGGGACCGCTGGTGGAGGCGGATGACCGTCCCCGTCACCCCGCGGTTCACTGCCCGCCACACCGTCGCGGTGAAGGAGATCGGAGTGGCCCCCGGGCACCGGGGCGTCGGGCTCGCTTGCCGCATGCACGATGCACTGCTCGACGGACGGAGCGAGCCGTACGCGACGCTCATGGTGAATCCCGCTGCCGGAGGCGGGAAGGTCATGAGGCTCTACGAGGGCTGGGGGTACAGCGAGATAGGTACGGTGCAGCCCTCCCCGGAGTCTCCATGGCTGGTGTGCATGGGGCGTTCCACACACGTGTGAGGCCGCATACACCCCGTCACGCGAAGCGCTCGCGGAGTTTGTACTTCAGGACCTTGCGGAGGGCGTCGTTGCGGGGGAGGGACTCCAGGAGTTCCAGCTGCTCCGGGAGTTTGTGGGTGGCCAGGCCCTCGGCCCGGAGGTACGCCGTCAGCTGGGGGAGGGTCAAGGGGGCGGCGCCCGCGGGCTGTTCGACCACCGCGCACACCCGCTCCCCGCGGTCGGGGTCCGGCAGGCCGATCACCGCCACGTCCGCGACGCCCGGCAGCTGGTGGAGGAGGTCCTCGATCTCCTTCGCCGAGATGTTCTCGCCCTTGCGGATGATGACGTCCTTGCTGCGGCCGGTGAGGACCAGGTAGCCGTCCTTCGTGAGGTGGCCGAGGTCGCCCGTGATCAGGTAGCCGTCGGCGTCGAACGCCTCCGCCGACTGGGCCCGGTTCACGTAGCCCTGGCAGACGGCCTCACCCCTGAGCCGGACCTCCCCGTCCGTCTCCGGGGGCAGCGGGGTGCCGGCCGGGGTCGTGATGCGGATCGACATGCCGGCCGGCGGGCGGCCCTCGGTGGTGGCCAGGTGGTCCGCCGTGTCGTCCGGGGCGCCCATGGTGATCATCGGGACCTCGGTCATGCCGTAGCCGTGCGTCAACTGGCAGCCCAGCTCGCGGACCACCGCGTGGTAGATCTCCGGCGGCTTCGGGGCGCCGCCGCCCGCGAGCAGGCGGAGGGTGGGGATCAGCGGCGTGCCGGGGGCCTTGCGCTGCTCCGTGAGGAACATGGAGTAGAAGGCCGTGGAGCCGCCGGCCACCGTGACCCCGTGGCGGCGGTAGCCGTCCAGCGCGTCCGGCATCGCGAACTTCTCGAAGAGCACCGCCGGGAAGCCGTACAGCAGCAGCATCACGGTGTAGTCGGGCCCGGCTATGTGCGCGAAGGGGAAGGCCATCGAGCCGACGTCGGCCGGGGTCAGGTGCAGGGCGTGCGCGAGGCAGGAGCCGCCCGCGATCAGGGAGCGGTCGGTGTGCAGGACGCCCTTGGGGTCGGAGGTGGTGCCGGAGGTCCAGTAGATCCACCGGACGTCCGTGCCGGAGGCGGGCGGCGCGGGCAGTACGGCGGGGTCGCCGTCCGGGAGACAGGAGTACGCCTCGAAGACCCCGCGCCCCCCGAGCCGCCGCGCCATCGCCGGGTGGTCGAAGCCGCGCCACACCCCGGGGACGGCGAAGTACTCGGCCTTGGACTCCCGCAGGGCGAAGCCGACCTCCCGGTCCCGGTAGAAGGGGATGACGGGGGACTGGACGGCTCCGATCCGGGCGAGCGCGACCGAGAGCAGCACGGTCTCGATGCGGGTGGGGAGCTGCCAGGCGACGACCGTGCCGGGGCGTACGCCCATGTCGTGGAGGCCGGCCGCGACGCGCTCGGAGCGGTCGCGGAGCTCGCCGAAGGTCAGCCGGCGGTCCTGCGCCGGGTCCTCGGCCGCCTCGATCAGGACCGTGGTGTCCGGGGTGAGCGCGGCCCGGCGGGCGATCAGCTCCCACAGGGTCGCGGACCGGCTCAGTTCTGTCGCGGTCGCGGTGTCCGTCGTCATCCCAGACCTCCCCTTGGCCGAGCGTGGCGTACCGGCACTAGCTGACGGATAGTCAGATCACGCGCAGAGCGTAGGGCGCCGACGCTTGTCGGTCCAGGGGTGGCGGGGCTAGCTTGTTTCTTGTTTCTGACGATCCATCAGATTGGGAGACCGCCATGGGACTGGAACTGCCCCGGATCATCAGCGTCGACGACCACGTGATCGAGCCCGCCCACCTCTTCGACGTGTGGCTGCCGGCCAAGTACCGCGACCGCGGCCCCAAGGCGCTGACCGCCGGCATCGGCGAGCTCCAGTACACGGGCGGCAAGTACGTCATCTCCATGGACCCCGACGGCCCGCCGACCGACTGGTGGATCTACGAGGACCTGAAGTTCCCGTACAAGCGCAACATCGCCGCCGTCGGCTTCGACCGCGACGACATGACCCTGGAGGGCATCACCCGGGACGAGATGCGGCGCGGCTGCTGGGACCCCAAGGCGCGCCTCGCCGACATGGACCTCAACCATGTCGAGGCCTCCCTGTGCTTCCCGACCTTCCCTCGCTTCTGCGGGCAGACCTTCGCCGAGGCCCACGACAAGGAAGTGGCCCTCGCCTGCGTGCGCGCCTACAACGACTGGATGGTCGAGGAGTGGTGCGGCGACAGCGGCGGCCGGCTGATCCCGCTGTGCATCATCCCGCTGTGGGACATCGAGCTGGCGGTCGCGGAGATCCGGCGCAACGCCGCCCGGGGGGTGCGGGCCGTGACCTTCTCCGAGATCCCGACCTACCTCGGGCTGCCGTCCATCCACTCCGGGTACTGGGACCCCTTCTTCGCCGTCTGCCAGGAGACCGGCACGGTGGTCAACATGCACATCGGGTCCAGCTCCCAGATGCCGGCCGCGTCCCCCGACGCGCCGCCCGCCGTGCAGGCCGCGCTCAGCTTCAACAACGCGATGGCCTCGATGATGGACTTCCTCTTCAGCGGGGTGCTGGTGAAGTTCCCGACGCTGAAGCTGGCGTACAGCGAGGGCCAGATGGGCTGGATCCCGTACGCCCTGGAGCGCGCCGACGACGTCTGGCAGGAGCACCGCGCCTGGGGCGGGGTCCGCGACCTGATTCCCGAGCCGCCGTCCACGTACTACTACCGGCAGATGTTCTGCTGCTTCTTCCGCGACAAGCACGGGATCGCCTCGCTGGACGTCGTCGGGCGCGACAACGCGACCTTCGAGACCGACTACCCGCACGTGGACTCGACCTTTCCGCACACCAAGGAGGTCGCCCTCGACCACGTGAAGGGCCTGGACGAGGAGACCGTCTACAAGCTCATGCGGGGCAACGCCATCCGGATGCTCGGCCTCGACCTCGACCTCGACCTGGACCTGGACCTGCACCTGGACCAGAGCCGCTGATGGACCTGACCTACACGGAGGAGGAGCGGGAGTTCCGGGCGCGGCTGCGCGAGTGGCTCGGCAAGGTGCTGCCCGAGCTGCCCGCCAAGCCGTCCCCGGACGACTGGCCGGGGCGCCGCGCCTACGACCTCGGCTGGCAGCGCAGGCTGTACGAGGCCGGGTACGCGGGCCTGCACTGGCCGGTGGACGCGGGCGGGCGCGGGGCCACCCCGACCCAGCACCTGATCTTCCTGGAGGAGACGGAGCGCGCGGGAGCCCCGTACGTCGGCGCGAACTTCGTCGGGCTGCTGCACGCCGGCCCGACCATCGCCGCCGAGGGCACGGCCGAGCAGCGGGCGCGCTGGCTGCCGCCCGTACTGCGCGGCGACGAGGTGTGGTGCCAGGGGTTCAGCGAGCCGGACGCGGGCTCCGACCTGGCCTCCCTGCGGACGCGGGCGGTCCGCGACGGCGACGAGTACGTGATCACCGGGTCGAAGATCTGGACCTCGCACGCGGAGGTCGCCGACTGGTGCGAACTGCTGGTCCGGACGGATCCGCAGGCTCCCAAACACCGGGGGATCTCCTGGCTGGCCATGCCGATGGACGCGCCGGGGGTGACCGTACGGCCGCTGCGCACGCTCGCGGGATCGACGGAGTTCGCGGAGATGTTCCTCGACGAGGTACGGGTCCCGGTCGCGCACCGGGTCGGGGCCGAGAACGACGGCTGGCGGGTCACCATGGTGACGCTGTCCTTCGAGCGGGGCACCGCCTTCGTCGGCGAGGTCGTCGCCTGCCGCCGGACCCTCGGCGAGCTGGCCCGTACGGCGCAGGCGAACGGGCGCTGGGACGACCCGGTGCTGCGGCGCAGGCTGGGGCGGCTGTACGGGGAGTTCGGCGCGCTGTGGCGGCTCACGCAGTGGAACGTCAGCGAGTCGATGGGGGTCCCCCCTGTTCGAGCGGAGTCGAGAACTCGGGGGAGGACCGGCGGGGTCCCCGGAATCGGCGGATCCGTCTTCAAGCTGGCCTACTCGCACGCGCGCCAGGAGCTGTACGACACGGCCGCGGAGGTGCTGGGGGCCTCGGCGCTGTCCCTGGAGGAGGAGTGGGTGCTGGACCGGCTGTCCTCGCTCTCGTACACCATCGCGGCGGGCACCTCGCAGATCCAGCGCAACATCGTCGCCGAGCGGATCCTCGGCCTTCCGAAGGGCCGGTGAGGGCGGTGGACTTCCAGCCGACCGAGGACCAGAAGGACCTGCGGGCGGGCGTACGGGACCTCCTGGCGGGGCGGTACGGGCGCGAGGCGCTGCGCGCGTCGGTGGACACCGGCGCGGCGGTGGACCGCGCGCTGTGGCGGGAGCTGGGGGAGGCGGGGTTCTTCGCGCTGCGCCTGCCGGAGGCGGAGGGCGGGGTCGGCCTCGGGCTGCCGGAGGCGGTCCTCGTCTTCGAGGAGGCGGGGCGGGTCCTGCTGCCGGGGCCCCTGGTGGCCACGCACCTGGCCGCCGGGGTGGTGCCGGGGGCGGCGGCGGGGACGGCGGTGGTGACCGCCTTCGACCTGGGCGGGGGCGAGGGCGGGGGCCGGGGCGGGGGCGGCCTGGTGACGTACCTGGCCGAGGCGGACGCGGTACTCGGCGCGGCTGCCGTCCCGGCGGGCGAGCCGGTGCGCTCGGCGGACCCGCTGACCCCGCTGCACCGGGTGGACGCGTACGGGGACTGCTCGGCGTACCGCTCGGCGGGGGCGCTGCTGACGGCCGCGCTCCAGCTCGGCAGCGCGCTGCGGACGGTGGAGCTGGCGGTGCGGTACGGGAAGGAGCGCGAGCAGTTCGGGCAGCCGATCGGGGCGTTCCAGGCGGTCAAGCACCTGTGCGCCGAGATGCTGGTGCGGGCGGAGGTGGCCCGTACGG
Source organism: Streptomyces sp. ISL-94 (assembly GCF_018614075.1). Lineage (GTDB taxonomy): Bacteria > Actinomycetota > Actinomycetes > Streptomycetales > Streptomycetaceae > Streptomyces. Next base: position 16,172 of record NZ_JAGGOZ010000030.1, read on the forward strand.
CGGTCTACGCGGCGGCGGTGACGGCGGAGGCCGGGGAGATCGCCACGGCCAAGCTGCTGGCGGACGGGGCCGCCGTCCGCAACGCCCGGGACTGCCTCCAGGTGCACGGCGGGATGGGCTTCACGTGGGAGGCGGACGTGCACCTGCACCTGAAGCGGGCGTGGGTGCGGGCCGAGCAGTGGCGGACCGCGGCGGAGGCGGAGGAACTGCTGGCGGCGGAGCTGCTCGCCTCTTGTGCGTAGCCCGGTGTGAGGCCCGGTGTGACGCTCGGCGGGCACGGGAGGGACGGCGCGGGACGCATGTCTGATTACAGAGAGTTGATATCGGTTTGTGTCCTTCACTCGCCTCCTTAGGGACCGGAGTCGGGGGCCTGCTCCGGTACGCTCCCACGAATGCGAGCGGTTGAGCGGCGCAGGCGCCGCACAGTATGCACCACGCCTACTCCTTCGCGCGGGAATATGCCCGAAGCGCTTGTTGTGGTGACTGTGTGTCAACCATGCTGCTCCACAAGGGGATCACAGTGGGCGATCCCGTCCTGTCGCGAGGCGAAGTGTCCGCCGGTTCGGATGGTGTGAGCGGTGCATGTGCTTCAGGTGCAGCTGGAGGTAGGACCGGACCCCGCCGAGGTCGGCCGGGCGCGCCGGTGGGCACGGTCCCGGTTGGCCGGGTCGGGCATAGGGGAGGACGAGCCGCTCGCCGAGACGCTGATCCTGCTGATTTCCGAGCTGGTCACGAACGCCGTCGTGCACACCGGCTGTCCGGCCGTGCTGCGGATGCTCTTCGGGGGGCCGGGGGTGCGGGTCGAGGTCGCCGACGCGAGCGCCCGGGGGCCGGCCCGCCGGCAGGCCGCCGGGGACGACACGGGCGGTCGCGGCCTGGAGCTGGTGGACGGTCTGGCGGACCGCTGGGGCTGGCAGCGCGAGGGTGCGGGCAAGCGCATCTGGTGCGAGATCGACCGCGCGGAGAAAGCCGCGTCGGACCGCGTGGCGGACGGCCCGGACCGGGCGCCGGAAGGATGTGCCCCGATCCGGGAACCGCGCGTGTACCTCTAAAGAGGTGTTGACGGTTCGTCACATGTTGATCACCCTGGTGTGGAGCGATTCGACGCGAGGGGACGCCAAGGGCAGGCCTTGACGAGTGCGGGTCGCGGGGTGGCGGCTGCCGTGCCGCGCTCGGGGCGTGCATGCGCCTACGCCGCCACCCGCAGGACCTTCCCGCCGTAAGGCGTCTCGAGGCCGCCCGCGCGGCCGAACCGCGGTGGCGCCACAACCCGCGGCACTGGGGGCTGCGCACGCTGCCGGTCCGGCTGCGCTAGCGGTCTGCGGGGCCGTACCGGACGCGCTGGCCGGGGTCGAGGCGGTCGTGGGCCCGGCCCGGCGGCGGATCGCGGAGGTGCGCGCCGCGTACACCGACGAGCAGCGGGACCTGCTCTTCGACTACTTCGCGCGCGCGGCCCCCGCGTTCCGCGAGGCAGCGGAGGAGATCCGCGCGGCGACCCACGAACGCAAGGGGCGCTAGTGCTGTGGCCGGAGAGGTTCACCGGGTCGCGACGCTCCCCCAGCTACCGCTGGGAGGTGCCCCCAGGCACGGC
>NZ_JAGGOZ010000030.1:17783-30984 GCF_018614075.1 Streptomyces sp. ISL-94
CTCTCCGGCCACAGCACTAGCCGCGCGCGTTCCGGATGCCGATGACCGCCGGCCCGGCGGAGGTTGTCGGTGTGGCGTGGAACCATGAGGTGTCCATGACGCGTCACCGTTCGCGCGTCGGATCGCACACCACGACCCATCAGGAGAAGCGCATGGCAAACCCGTACGAGGTGACGCCTCCTCCGCAGGCACCGCGGCGTTCGGGAGGCGGCAAGCTCCCCGCCGTCCTGGTCATCGTCCTCGTCATCGTCGGCATCATCGGACTCTCCCGGTGGCTCGGCAAGGACAGCGACCCGGGCAACGGCAAGGGCTCGTCGGTCTCGGCCACCGCGTCCCCCTCCGCCAAGCCGTCCAAGGACGCGGCCAACCCCGAGTCCTCCTCCGACACGTCCAGTTCGTGGAAGGTCGGCGACTGCGGCGGCCCCGACCCGGACAACAAGCCGGACGGCTACCGGCCGCAGAAGTGCTCGGCCACCGGCGCCACCTTCAAGGCCATCGACATCAAGGACGCCAGCATGTTCCCGGGCGCGATCCAGTGCCCGGCCGGTACCGACCTGATGATCCAGGTGAGCATCTCCTACGGTTCCAGCAAGAAGGGCGGCATCCCCACCAACACCGTCTGCGGCCGGAACCTGTCCGGGGAGCACCCGGGTGACGCGGGCGCCGGCGGCGGCCAGCTGGTGCAGGGCGACTGCATCGACTCGCAGGCCCAGGAGGTCCCCTGCGCCTCGGCCGGCAAGGGCACGTACAAGGTGCTCGGCCTGACCAAGACCGAGGACGAGTGCCCGTCCGGCACCAACGAGCCGATGAAGCTCACCATGGCCATCGGCCGGCCCTACGACGTGATCTGCGGCAAGGGCTGACGCCGCGGCCGCCCCGACCGCCGGTCCAGTCATGTGCCGGGGGTCGGGTGCGGTGAGGCAGAGCTAGTCAGGGGCATACGAGGCACCTGGGGAAGCGGGCAAGACAGCTCCGGAGCTGACCGGTTCGGGGAGCACGTCACCAGGGCTACGGAATGGAAGACCGTGCCCTTGAGGTAGTGGCCCAGGGATACGTCGCCGCCCCACGTGAGCCGCTCGACAGCGGCGTTCACCAGGGCCACGAGACGAGCCACGTCCCGGTCACTTTCGGAGGCGTACCGGGGTGCGAACTCTGCGAGCTGTGTACCCAGCCACTCCCCGGCCTCCTTCAGCTCCGTCCACGTTCCCCTGATGAGCGAAGGCGGCTTCATGAGCCAGAACGCGGTTTCGATAGGCGGCACGTCGGAGGTCGGGAACTCGATCACCGCCCTGCGATAGCGGTCAACGAGCCCTTGGGGGATGCCGGGCGGAGGCTGCGGCCCCGCTGGTCTACGGGTGCCTTCCTGGTCGAACGTCGCCTTCTCTCCGAGCCATGCGTATCCGTGGTGGTGCACTGCAGCTCCGTTCCGGAAATGGCGACGGCCCCGCCCGTCGGCGTACAGGGCAGGGCCGTCCGTTCGGGTGGTGCCTTAGGTCAGGCGGAGAGTCCGAACCTCTCCGGGTCGATCCCGGCCGCGTCCAGTTCGGCCGTGGTGAAGCGCAGCGGCTCGGCGTCGGGCCGCTTGCTGTCGCCCATGGCCCAGACGCCCGGGGCGATGGCTGCGAGGGTCACGCATGCCTCGCCGTCTGGGTGGGTGCTGCCGCCGCACGCCTTCGCGAAAGAGGCGCCGTCGATGTTGAGGTCGTACAGGTCGGTCATCGTCGTCCTTCCTGATCTGTCGGCGGCCCCGAACGGGGCCGTCCCCCGCCCTGAGTCAGGCGGAAGTCACGGGGTGGCGAAGGGTTTCGGCGATCTGCTCCACCACGTCGGCCGGGAGCTTGCCGAGGTCCACGTAGGCCCCACCGGCGTGCGTCACGATGGGCCGAAGACTGCCCCACACGGATTCAGGTACGCCGAGGGTTGTCAGGGCCGCCCGTATGGACTGCGCGGCGTTGTCGGCCCGGCCCCAGGCATCTCGCCAGGTCTGCATGTCCATCAGTGGCCGGTCTCGTGCATGCGGAGGAGGACGTTGCAGTCGGCGACCGTCGCGCCGTCCCCCTCCGTTCCGGCAGCCCTTCGCAGCTGATCCAGCCGTCGGCACTCGGGGCATCCGGGCACGGCCCGGGGCCGTGGGCGCTCCTCCCGCCATGGCAGTGTCACCGGCCGCTCTTGCCACCGAGTGGGTTCCGTCTTCGTCACGCCGCACCCCTTTGCCGTCGCCTTCGGTTGAGGACAATCCTTCACCGGTCGGCAGCGACGCAGTGCGATCATGCGCGTCTTGGACTAAAGATCATCTGAGGGCGGCTGCGCACCCTCCGAGGAAGGCCCGCGCCGCGTCGTCGAAGAGCGCTCGGTCCTCAAGGTGCGTGAATTCCTCCAGGTGCCCCGTCACGTCTCGCGGATCACGGAAGACCATGACTCCCGACGACAGTTCCACCGTGGCGATGCGTTCGTCGTAGACCGTGAAGGTGTTCAGAGGTGCGGGGCCCGTCGGCACGGTTATCGGGATGACTCCCAGCCGGACGTTCGGAAGGTGTGTGAGCGAAGCCAGGTGGTCGATCTGCACGGCCAGCGCATCGGGCCCTACGAGCGGCCATCGAACAGCCTGTTCCGTGAGCACGAACGTGAACCGCTTCGATCGGTCGTAGACCACCTGCTGCCGTTCCAGTTTCCGGGCGATGGTCTTCGAGTGGTCGCCGGGGACGTGGGCGAGGCTCGCCCGGATGTACTCCGGGGTCGAGAGGAGCCCGGTGATCATCGACAGGAGGAAGAAGCGGATGTCAGCTGACGACGCCTCCAGGCTGGCAAGTTCAAGCTGCTTCTTGTCCAAGCCCTTGCGTCGCATCCCACGGGCGCCCTGCCACTCCGTGTTCGCCAAGCGCGCCAGAGCCAGGACCTGGGTCACCAATGCCGGTGGTGCTTCGCAGGCTCGAAGAAGCTGTTCCACGTCCAAGAGGGAGGGACGAATCTTGCCGTTCTCGATACGGCTGACCTTGGACTGCGACATGTTGCAGCGGGCGGCGGTCCGGACTCCGGAGAGTCCGGACCGCTTGCGCACCGCTTTCAGCAGGGCTGCCAGTTCCTCACCCGACTGGCCCAGCTCATCGGCCTCGACACTCACGTAGCGACGTACTCCAGGAACGGCACAGAGGCTCCCAGGGCGATCCGCTGGTACTCGACGAACGGTGCGGGATCGCCCTCAAACAGCTCGCGGCTGATCTGCTTGCCGTCCGGCTCGTAGTGCATGAGCACGATCGTGCTGCGGTCGAACATCCAGAAGTCCGGCACGTTCGGCAGCGGGTTCGTCCGGTCGGTCACGTCGAGGATCCGGATGTCTTCTCCGGCGGGCGCCTGGTGCCGGTAGTAGCGATCGAACTCGAAGCGTAGGTAGTCGCTGAGCGGGCGCGTCAGGATGTGTACGCGCCCTACGTTCCGGGTGCGCACCATCTCGGTCCATGCGTCCTCGTACGGGCCGGGGAAGCGGGTGCCCGCACGGTACGCGGCGAACTCATCCGCTTCTTGCGGCACGAGGTACTGCGGCAAGGTTTCAAGCCGCCAGGCCTCCGTCTGGAACGTCTTGAACTTGGCTGCCCAGTCCTCACCATCCAAGAGCACGAACGGCCTCCCTCAGCACGCTCTCGGGGATCTCTACGAGCCCCTCACCGGTCGGTGGAACGAAGGCGTCGGACAGGTCGCCTTGGACGATGAATGATCCGGATGCGGTCCGGTAGACGTTGGGGCAGTCTCCCTGCCCACACTCCCCGTTCCCATTGCCGGTGAGCCTGGTCAGTTCCTCGCGTGCCATGGGGAACCCCCTTCGTGACAGGCCCCGGACGGACCTCATGGCCACGACCGTACGAGCAGAGGCCCTGAGCGTCCATGCGTGAACGCGACTATGCGCGTTGTCGCATAAAGAGACACTCGCCGGTGATCCTGCTGAGGTCCGTCAGATCAGGTGGTCGAACTCGCCGGCTTTGACTCCGAGGATGAACGCACGGAGCTTCTCCACTGTGGTGGTCACGACCACGTCCGGGTCGTCGCTCTCCCGCATCTTGATCGCGCCGTCGATGGGCGCCAGTTCGACGCAGCTCTGATTGTCGTCCGGTCCCGAGAACGAGGACTTCTGCCACTTGATTCCGTCGGTCATGCGCCTTGACTCACACTTCCTGAGCGATGCGGTGAATGTGTTCCCTCGACTCTTCCGGTCCGAGCGAGATCGACTCAATGGCTTCGAGGAGCCCTCGGTACTTGGCCAGCTGAGCCTCTGCGTCGAGGAAGCCGCCGTCGAAGGCACTGTCGATCTGAACGGTGTCGAGCGCCGGAATGGCGCCCCCTGCATAGAGCATCGAGTGCACGGAGCCCGTGATCTGCCGGTCGAACGGAATGATCCGGACGGTAACCGACGGCCAGCGGGACACTTCGTCCAAGAACGCGAGCTGCTCCTGCATGACCTCTGCGTCGCAATACCGCATGCGCAGAGCGGCCTCGTGGATGAACGCCTCGAAAGGGGTGGGGCGAGGGCGGTCGAAGATGACGCGGCGCTTCGTGCGATGCTCGACGCGCGTGCTCACCTCGCGCGGGGGAAGGTCGGACATGCCGCTGCGGATCAGGCTCCGGGCGTAGGCCTCCGTCTGGAGCTGTCCCGGGACGTGCAGCATCTGGATGACCCGTATGTACGTGGCGTGAAACTCCAGTTCGGCCACGTCGAGGAAGCCCGGTGACAGCAGCCCGCGGTACTCGTCCCACCACCCCTTGCCGCGCTCCTCGGCCATGGCCGCCAGGGCGTCGACCAGATGTTTGTCCGTGGCCGAATAATGGGCGGCCAGGCGGCGGACACGTTCGTCGCTGACTCCGTAGCGGCCCGATTCGATGTGGCTGATCTGGGCCCGTTCGCCGCCCAAGTACGCGGCGGCGGTGGCGCCGTTCATGCCGGCTTTCTCGCGCAGTTTGCGCAGCTCCGCGCCCAAGCGCCGTTGGCGCGCGGTCGGATAGCTCCTTGGCGGCAAGACCCCTCCATCTCATCCGGATACGAGTGTGCCGCTCGTTCCGGCTGAGGTCCACTCAATCGGATGTTATGGCCGTCCCACTGTTGTGCCGTCCCAATGTTGTGCCCTACGTTCCGTGTGTCGGAAAGCCGGATCGCCGCCCGAAGTGCAGCCACTTACAGCCCCGTTGGGGCGAATCGGTGGCCAGGGACACGGGTCGTGACGGCATGAGCCGCATACCTCCGTGTTGGGAGATGACCGTGACGAACACGAGCGCCAAAACCCCTGCCGAGTGCCCGCCCGGGCAAGGGCTCACCTATCGAATGGTCGCGCCGAGCCGGGCCGACACGGCCAGGATCGCCCGTGACTGGGTGGTGTCCGTACTGCGGAGTGCCGGGCGAGGGGCTGCGGAGGAGCGGGCGCGGCTGTGTGCTTCCGAGGTGGTGACGAATGCGTACCGGCACACGGATACGCGGGAGATCGGCGTCGAGGTGGTGCTGTGGGACGACCGTGTGACGGTGTATGTCTCCGACTGCGGTCCTGAGCGGTGGCCGTCGGAAGCCGGAAAGGGACTGATGGCGACCAGCGGACGGGGGCTCGCGCTCGTCGCGGCCTACTCCGACGACTGGGCGGCGGTGGCGCAGGGGGAGTATGTCAAGGTCGTCTGGTTCACCGTCCTGGGCGGGGCGTGACGCGTGTGCCCCCGCCCAAGAGGGCGCGGCTCAGAGCACCGCCACCGGGGCCACCGGGGTGCCGGTGGCGCCGACGAAGGGTTCCGGCATCGCCGAGAGGAGGAAGGTGTAGCGGTTCTCTTCTGCACAGGCTGTGGACAACTTTTCGAGGTTCCAGTTCTGGCCCTGGTGCATGCCCATCTCGACCAGGTCGAGGGCGTGGACGGGGAGCCAGAGGTTGTCGATCTCCGGCGGGAAGATCTCGAAGGTCAGGGTGTCATTCGCCACCGCCGCCACGTCCCGGGCGTGGAACCACTCCGGGGTGCGGACGGACAGGCCGGGGGACGGGAAGCCGTAGCCGTGCTTGTCGCCCGCCAGGTAGACCTGGACCTGGCCGGTGCGGACCAGGACGATGTCGCCGGGCCCGACCGTCACCCCGCCGAACTCCTCGGCCTCCGCCAGGTCCTCGGGTGTCACCGCGTGCCCCCCGGGCAGCCGGTCCAGGCCCTTGGCCCGCGCCACGTCCAGCAGGACGCCGCGCGAGACGATGGGGCCGGCCTTGTCGATGCCGCTGAACTCCGCGCGGCCGTGCGCCGTGATCGAGGACGCCGGGCGGCCGTTGTAGATCTTCCCCGAGTGCGAGACGTGCGTGAGGGCGTCCCAGTGGGTGCCCGCCTGGAGCCCCATGGTCACGGAGTCGTCGCTGCACGCCACCGTGCCCGGCCCGAAGATCTCCTGGTTAATCTGCACCATCGTGTGCAGCGGGTTGACCCGGCCGGGGATCAGGCCCGCCTGCACCCCGTCCTCCTTCAGCGGCAGGGCCAGCGCTATCCGGCGGCCGGTACGGATCTGCGCCGCGGCCGCCCGTACCACCTCGTCGGTGATGAGGTTGAGGGTTCCGATCTCGTCGTCGGCGCCCCAGCGCCCCCAGTTGTTGACGCGCTTGGCGATGTCGTGGAACTCGGCGGGCAGGGTCATGAGGTCCCCCAGGGCTTGTGCTCCGGTATCTGACTGGTCATAGAATCTAACGGTCCGTCAGAAAACGCGGGAAGGGGCCGGACGTGGGGAACTTCTTGGCAGGCAAGGTCGTGGCCGTCACCGGCGCCGGCCGGGGCATCGGGCGGGCCGTGGCACTCGCCGCGGCCGCCGAGGGCGCCAAGGTCGTCGTCAACGACTACGGCGTCGGGATCGAGGGCGGGGAGCCGGCGAGCGAGATAGCCGACGGCGTGGTGAAGGAGATCCTCGCCGCAGGCGGGGAGGCCGTCGCCGTCGCGGACGACATCTCGACGATGGCGGGCGGCCAGCGCATCGTCGACACGGCACTGGCCCGCTACGGGCGCATAGACGGCGTCGTCTGCGTGGCCGGCATCCTGCGCGAGCGGATGCTGTTCAACATGTCCGAAGAGGAGTGGGACCCCGTGGTCGCCACCCACCTCAAGGGCACCTTCACCGTCTTCCGCGCCGCCTCCGCCGTCATGCGCAGGCAGGGCGGCGGCACCCTGATCGGCTTCACCAGCGGCAACCACCAGGGCTCGGTCGCCCAGGCCAACTACAGCGCCGCCAAAGGCGGGATCATCTCGCTCGTCCGGTCCGCCGCGCTCGGCCTGGCCAAGTACGGGGTCACGGCCAACGCCGTCGCCCCCGTCGCCCGGACCCGCATGTCGGCCAACGTCCCCATGGAGCTCAAGGAGATCGGCGAGCCCGAGGACGTCGCGGCGCTGGTGACCTACCTGCTCTCCGACAAGGCCGTCGCCGCCGGCGGAGAGAAGATCACCGGGCAGGTCTACACGATCGCCGGCCCGAAGATCGCCGTCTGGGCGCAGCCGCGCGAGCTGCGCGCCGGATACGCCGAGGGCTCCTGGACACCGGAGAAGATCGCCGACTTCCTGCCCGGGACGGTGGGCACCGACCCGATGCCGATGCTCGCGCAGCTGGAGGCCATGGCCAAGGCGGCGGCCGCCAAGGACCGCCCCAACGCGTAAGGGGGCGACACGGCGTGGACTTCAGCTTCGGCGACGGGGACGAGGAGCTGCGCGGCCGCGCCCGGGCGTGGCTCGCGGAGCACCTCGTGGGCCCGTACGCCCAGGCCCGCGGCCTCGGCGGGCCGGGCAGCGAGCACGAAGGGGTCGGGGCCCGGCGCGTGTGGGAGCGCGAGCTGGGCCGCGGCGGCTGGATCGGGCAGGGCTGGGAGGCCGCGCCCGGGGCGTACGGACAGCAGCGGCTCTCCCTCACCGGGCAGGTGGTGTGGGCCGAGGAGTACGCGGCGGCCCGCGCGCCCGGTCGGGTCGGCCACATCGGGGAGAACCTCCTCGCGCCCACCCTGATCGCGTACGGCAGCCAGGACCAGCGGGACCGCTTCCTGCCCGGCATCGCGCGCGGCGAGGAGCTGTGGTGCCAGGGCTACAGCGAACCGGGCGCCGGCTCCGACCTCGCGGGGATCCGCACGGCCGCCGTACGGGACCGGGCCGACGGGGCCTTCCGCGTCACCGGGCAGAAGATCTGGACCTCCCTCGCCCGGGACGCCGACTGGTGCTTCGTGCTGGCCCGCACCGAGCCCGGATCCCGGCGCCACCGCGGGCTGTCGTTCCTGCTCGTACGGATGGACCAGCCCGGGCGCATCGAGGTCCGGCCGATCCGGCAGATGTCGGGGACCTCCGAGTTCAACGAGGTGTTCTTCGACGGGGCGGTGGCGGCGGAGGTCGTCGGCGCGCAGGGCGAGGGCTGGACCGTGGCCATGGGCCTGCTCGCCCTGGAGCGGGGGGTCTCGACCCTGGTCCAGCAGATCGGCTTCGCGACGGAACTGGAGCGGGTGGTCCAGGCCTACGCGGCTTCGGGCGCCGCCGATCCCGATCCGGTGCTGCGCGGGCGCCTCGTACGGCAGTGGGCCGAACTGCGCACCATGCGGTGGAACGCCCTGCGCACGCTCGGCTCCACGGACGACCCGGGGGCCCCGAGCGTCGCCAAGCTGCTGTGGGGCGGGTGGCACCGGCGGCTCGGCGAGCTGGCGGTGGAGGTCCGCGGCGCGGCGGCCTCGGCCGGGCCGGGCGCCTGGGAGCCCGGGCTCCCGTATGAGCTCGGACTCGACGAGGAGCAGCGGCTCTTCCTGTTCACCCGCGCCGACACGATCTACGGCGGCTCGGACGAGATCCAGCGCAACATCATCGCCGAGCGCGTGCTCGGCCTGCCTAAGGAGTCCAGGTGAGAGGCGTCGTGTTCGACGGCAAGCAGGCCCAGGTGGTCGACGACCTGGAGATCCGCGATCCGGGACCGGGGGAGGTGCTGGTCGCGATAGCGGCGGCCGGCCTGTGCCACAGCGACCTGTCGGTGATCGACGGGACGATCCCCTTCCCGCCCCCGGTGGTGCTCGGGCACGAGGGCGCGGGGGTGGTCGAGGCGGTCGGCTCGGGGGTCGCGCACGTGGCCCCCGGCGACCACGTGGCGCTGTCCACGCTCGCCAACTGCGGGGCGTGCGCGGACTGCGACCGGGGCAGGCCGACGATGTGCCGCAAGGCGATCGGGATGCCCGCGCAGCCCTTCTCGCGCGGTGGGAAGCCGTTGTTCCAGTTCGCCTCGAACTCCGCCTTCGCGGAGCGCACGATCGTCAGGGCCGTGCAGGCGGTGAAGATCCCGGACGACATCCCGCTGACGTCGGCGGCGCTGATCGGCTGCGGGGTCCTGACGGGTGTGGGCGCGGTACTGAACCGGGCGAAGGTGGACCGCGGCGATTCGGTGGTCGTCATCGGCACGGGAGGGATCGGACTCAACGTCCTCCAGGGCGCGCGGATCGCGGGCGCGACCACCATCGTGGCGGTCGACGCGAACCCGGCGAAGGAGGCGGCGGCCCGGCAGTTCGGCGCCACGCACTTCATCGACGCGTCCGCCGTCCCGGACTCCTCGGCGGCCGTGAAGGAGATCCTCCCGACGGGCACCGACCACGCCTTCGAGTGCGTGGGCAACGTCAAGCTGATCCGGCAGGCCGTCGACCTCCTCGACCGGCACGGGCAGGCGGTCCTGCTCGGGGTGCCCGGCTTCACGGAGGAGGCCTCCTTCCTCGTCTCGTCCATGTACCTGGACAAGACGATCATGGGCTGCCGGTACGGGTCCTCGCGCCCGCAGCGCGACATCGCGCTGTACGCCGAGCTCTACCGGCAGGGCAGGCTGCTGCTGGACGAGTTGGTCACCGAGGTCTACCCGGTCGAGGACTTCGCCAAGGCCGCGGACGACGCCCACCACGGGCGGGTGGCCCGGGGGGTGCTCACCTTCTGATTCCAGGGGTCATCCGGCCGGGGTGGTACGAGGACCGCTTGACCACCGGGGTCAGGGCCAGGGGGTCAGGGCGGCGAGGAGGGCGGGCAGCCGGCTGCAGCCCGCCACCTCGCTCCAGGGCCACAGGCAGCAGCAGGACGAAGCCCCCCGCCTGATCGAGATCCGCAGGTTGACGGCCGGGCGGGGATGCCGGGGGCGCAGGGCCCGGTCAGTCGGCGAGGCGCCCGAAGCGGCCCTTGTGGAACAGTAGCGGCTCACCCTCGCCGGCCGCGCCCATGGCCACGACCCGGCCCACGACGATGAGGTGGTCCCCGCCGGTGTGGACGGCGTGGATCCGGCAGTCGATCCAGGCGGGCACGTCGTGGAGCTGCGGGGATCCGGTGCCGGGTGCGGGGGTGTGGGCGACCCCGGCGAACTTGTCGGCGCCGCTGACGGCGAAGGACCGGCACAGCTCGCCCTGATCGGCGCCCAGGATGTTGACGCAGAACACCCCGGCGCGGGCGATGCGGGGCCAGGTGGTCGACGTACGGGCCACCATGAAGGTCACCAGGGGCGGGTCGAGGGAGAGCGAGGCGAAGGACTGGCAGGCGAAGCCGGCCGGTCCGTCCTCGCCCTCGCCGGGCGGCGCGGTGATGACGGTGACCCCGCTGGCGAAGTTCCCGAGCACGGCCCGGAATTCGGCCGGGCTGACGGGCGCGCGCTCGTCCTCCCCCACGGCCCGCAGGTCGGGTCGCGGCAGGGCGTCGACGCGCTCGGTCTCCTGCTCCGGCGAGGCGGAGGTGGGGGAGCCGACTGACCTGAGGTATCGGACGACGGTGGCCGCCATCCCTGCGTGTCCCATCACACTGTCGATTGAAGTTGACGGCTCGTCAGATGGGAAGGGCGGTGCAGGGTCCACGTCAATTGATCAGCGGGGTATGCGCGGCGGCTGTGGTGGCTTCGGCGGGAAGGCGGAATGGTTCGCAAGGGTTCGCAAGGGTTGCCAACTCCCCTGCAGTTAACGAGACATGGCCCAGATGCGCGCGCCCGGGAGTGCGTGTGTACAGTCTTCGCCAACGACAAGGGCGTCGGGGGCTGGGGTGGGTATGGGGGACGGTTTTCGCTACCGGGCCGAGCGGATCGCACTGGGTGCGATGGCGGTGGCAGGCATAGCGGTCCTGCTCGCCGACCTCCTCGGGTGGCTCGACAAGATGGCCCCCGGGGGAGCGCTCCCGAAGATCACCTTGCTCATCCTCAGCACGGTCACCCTGTTCCTCCTGATGGAGTTCGAACGCCTGAAGGTGCTCGACACCATCAGCACGCAGATGTCCGATCTCCACGTCGACGGCTTGGGCGAGCTCCGGCGCACGCGCTACCTCGGCGCGGTCCAGGTACACCGGACCTTCCCCCACGCGCCCTTTCTCGAGCTCGTGAGGACTGCCCGCTGGCAGGTGTCCATCCTGCAGACCTGGATACCCAACCTGCACCTGTTCGTGAGGGAGCTGGCGAAGGCCATTGCCGAGCGGCAGGTGGAGGTGCGCATCCTGCTGCTGCGCCCGTCGTCCCTCGCGGCAGGGCTGCGCCACGACGCGTTGGAGACCGGAGAGCCCGACAGGGAGATGATGGACGTGGAAGGGAGCCTGCGGCTCCTCAAGTCCGTCTACGACGAGGTTCCGCCGGAGCTCCGGAACAAGCTCCAGGTGAAGCTCTACAACTCCCTGCCCTCGATCGCCGTGTACAAGGCCGACGAGCGCTATCTGGTCAGCTCGTTCCTGCACGGCAAGCTCGCCATCGACTCCACCCAGATCGAGATCGAGGGGTCCGGCACCGTGATGGGCCAGGAGGTCCAGGTTGAGCTGGACAATTTGTGGAGCATCGGCCGCGATGTCGATCTCCGTGACTGGCACATGTCAATCGAATCCATGGATTAGTGATCGGACCGGCGAGAGAGGGAACGGCCGTGCAAGAACTGGACACGTTCGAAGACGAACTGATCGAGCAGTACAAGCAGCACCCGGTATTGGCGAACATCGCGCGGCTCTCCGACGAGGACTTCGCCGCGATCCTGCTCCAGCGCCGCTTCCTGTCCCTGGCCTTCACCCCGGCCTACGACCTGGCGATCGATCTCCTGCAAGACGAGGCGGCGCTGAGGATCGCCCGCGTCATCCTGCGCGAGGAGTATCCGGACAGCCGCGGGTACACGCACTCGCACCGCGAGGACATGACGGGCGACATGTTCCGGCTCGGCGTCTCCAGGGAGGCCCTCGTCCACACGAGGCCGACGGCAGCGACGAAGGAGGCCATCGACGCCACCTTCGACCTGATCGCGGACGCCGGTGCCCATGACGACTCCGACCTGCGGCTGTTGACGATCCTGCGCTTCTGGGGCGAGATCCTGGTCTCCGTCGAGTACGGGCGCCTGTGGGAGCGCATGGAGCCCTTGCTGCTCCATGACGGGGAGAACCGGTCGCGCTTCTACTACCCGCACTTCAAGCACGATGCCAAGGCGCGCTCCCTCGCGACCGCGGGACTGCTGTCCGTGACCCACCCCGACCGCCTGGCCACCAGACTCAGGGAGTTCCTCGCCAACGAGGGTGAGGGGGCGGCCGACTCCTTCAGGGAGGCGGAGCAGCGCTCCCTCCAGGTCAAGGTGAGCTTCTACGACCAGTTCCTGCCGGCGCTGGAACGGCTCGGAATCTGAGGCGGCCGTTCTTTCGTATGCCTCCGCCGCCTCCACACGGGTGAAACCCCGGCTCGCCGGAGGGCCGTACGCCCGCCGGCGCGCGGGGGGTCGGCATCGTGGCCGGCGGACTCGTACCGCAGGACCCGTAGGAGGCATTTCATGCTCGGCACCGACTTCCGTACCGGATCTCCCAACTGGCTCGACCTCGGCAGCCCCGACACCGCCGCCGCCGTCGAGTTCTACGGCAACGTCTTCGACTGGGACTACGTCTCCGCCGGGCCCGAGGCGGGCGGTTACGGCTTCTTCCAGCTGGACGGCAAGACCGTCGCCGCCCTCGGTCCGCTCACGGAGGAAGGGGCCGAGTCGGCCTGGACGGTGCACTTCAACACCGTTCCTAGTCAGTGAGCAGGAGTGGGTCTTGGACCCATTCCTGGTCGCTGCGGGCATCCCGAACGGTTTTGGATGTCCTGGTCTCCCGCGTTCGCTCCGTGTCCGGCGGCACGCATCGTGTGCGTGGTCCGGGGATGCGGGGGCGGGGTTCCTCACGCCCGAGGGTGCCCGGTTGGGCCTGGACGGTCCGATGCCCGCGACGATCACTCTGGTCGTCGTGGGGCGGT
>NZ_JAGGOZ010000031.1 GCF_018614075.1 Streptomyces sp. ISL-94
CCTGGCAGGCCATCCGCGCCACCTGGCCGCCCCCGGCCCGCCGGCCCACCCCGCACCCCGTCGGCCACCATCCCCCCCCCCCGGGCGCAGCCCACACCGCCCCACGGCAGGAACCCGCCCCGCCGCCCCCGCCCGGCGCAGCACACGCCACGGCACGGGAGCCCGCCCCGGCGGGCCCGGCCCCCACCCCGCCGACCCGGCTGGAAGCCGCCTGGCTCGGGCGGGCCGTCGGATGTCTGCTCGGCAAACCCGTCGAGAAGCTGCCGCTCGACGGGATCCGGGCCCTGGCCCGGGCCGCCGGCAACTGGCCGCTGGACGACTGGTTCACCGAGTGCGGCGTCCCACCGGAGGTCCTGGCCGCACACCCCTGGAACCGCCGCTCCGCCCCCACCTCACTCGCAGAGAACATCGACGGCATGCCCGAGGACGACGACCTCAACTACCCCCTCCTCGGCCTGCTCCTCCTCCAGCGGCACGGCAAAGGCTTCACCACCGCCGACGTCGGCCGCCTCTGGCTCGACGAACTCCCCGCCGGCCGGACCTTCACCGCCGAGCGCGTCGCCTACCGCAATCTGCTGCACGGCCTGGAGCCCCCGCTCACCGCCACCCGCCACAACCCCTTCCGCGAGTGGATCGGCGCCCTCATCCGCGCCGACGTCCACGGCTGGACCAACCCGGGCGATCCGGCCGCGGCCGCGGCCCAGGCCCACCGCGACGCCGTCCTCACCCACACCGCCAACGGCGTCTACGCCGCGCTCTTCGTCGCCGCCGCCACCGCCGAGGCCGCCACCGGCAGCGCCGACGTCCACACCGCGCTCCGGGCCGGCCTGGCCGTCGTGCCGCCCCACTCCCGCCTCGCCGAGGCCGTCCGCTTCGGGATCACGGCGGCGGAGCGGGAGGCCGACTTCGACCGCGTCGCGGACCGGCTGCACGCCCGCTACGGCCACCACCACTGGGTGCACGCCCTGCCCAACACCGCCCTGATCACCGCGGCCCTCACCCACGCGGACGGCGATTTCACCGGGTCCATCTGCCGTGCCGTGTCCGGCGGTTGGGACACCGACTCGAACGGTGCCACCGCCGGCGCCCTCGCCGGGATCCTGGCCGGGTCACCGCAGAACATCCCGCACCGCTGGACCGCACCGCTCAAGAACCGCCTCGCCACCACCGTCCCCGGCTTCGACGGCGTCGGCTTCGACACCCTCGCCCACCTCACCCACCACCTCGCAGCACAGGAGGCAGCACACTCATGACGGCCATCGCCGTGCTCGGCAGTACGAACATGGACCTCGTCGCCTACGTCCCCAAGGCCCCCCGCCTGGGGGAGACCGTCACCGGCCGCGCCTTCCGCACGGTCCCCGGCGGCAAGGGCGCCAACCAGGCCGTCGCCGCGGCCCGCCTCGGCGGGGAGGTGGTGATGATCGGCGCGGTAGGCGCCGACGAGTTCGGCGTACGGCTGCGCTCCGCGCTCACCGCGGCCGGGGTCGAGACGGCGGCCCTGCGCACCGTCGAGGGTCCCAGCGGCACCGCCCACATCACCGTGGACGACGAGGGCGGCAACAGCATCATCGTCATCCCCGGCGCCAACGCCCACGTCACCGGCCTGGAGGCGGGCGACGACTCCCGGATCGCCGCCTGCGACGCCCTGCTCCTCCAGCTCGAACTCCCCCTGGACGCCGTCCTCGCCGGAGCCCTGGCCGCCCGCGCCCACGGCGTCCGTACGGTCCTCACCCCGGCCCCCGCGCAACCGCTGCCGGCCGACCTCCTCGCCGCCACCGACCTGCTGGTCCCGAACGAGCACGAGGCCGCCGCCCTCACCGGGCTCACCGACCCCCGCCAGGCGGCCGGGGCCCTCCTGCAGGACGTCCCCGAGGTGGTGGTCACCCTCGGTGCGGCCGGGGCCCTGTACGCCGCCCGCGGCCGGGAACCGCTGACCGTGCCCGCGCCCCGGGTCCGGGCCGTGGACACCACCGCGGCCGGGGACACCTTCGTCGGCGCCCTCGCGGTGGCCCTGGGCGAGGGCCGCGCGATGGCCGACGCCCTCGTCTGGGCCTCCTGCGCCGCCGCCCTGTCCGTCCAGCGCCCCGGCGCCCAGGACTCGATGCCGAGCCGCGCCGAAACCGACGCCGCTGCCCTGGCCGCGCGGACCGCCGGAACCGGAGCCTCGTCATGACGCCCGCCGGAGCCGGACCGGCCCCCGCTCGCGCCCCGAGCCGGGGAACCGCAGGGCCCCTGCAAGGAATGCGCGTCCTCGACCTCGCCACCCTGTTCGCCGGGCCGCTGGCCGCCACCCTGCTCGGGGACTTCGGTGCCGAGGTGGTCAAGGTCGAGCACCCCGGCCGCCCCGACCCCTCGCGCGGGCACGGCCCGGCCAAGGACGGCGTCGGCCTGTGGTGGAAGCTGCTCGGTCGGAACAAGCGGACGATGACCCTCGATCTGTCCACCCCCGGCGGCCGGGACATCCTGCTGCGCCTCGCCGCCACCGCCGACGTCGTCATCGAGAACTTCCGCCCCGGCACCCTGGAGAGGTGGGGGCTGGGCTGGCCCGAGCTGTCCGCCGCCAACCCGCGGCTGGTCCTGACCCGCGTCACGGCCTTCGGCCAGCAGGGCCCGTACGCCCACCGCCCCGGTTTCGGCACCCTCGCCGAGGCGATGAGCGGCTTCGCCGCGATCACCGGGGAGCCGGACGGGCCGCCGACCCTGCCCCCCTTCGGTCTCGCGGACTCCATCGCCGCACTGACCACCGCCTACGCCGTGATGACCGCGCTCGCGGGCCGCGACCGCACCGGGCACGGCCAGATCGTCGACCTGGCCATCATCGAGCCGATCCTCACCGTGCTCGGCCCGCACCCGCTCTGGTACGACCAGCTCGGCTACGTCCAGCCGCGCACCGGCAACCGCTCCACGAACAACGCCCCCCGCAACACCTACCGCAGCGCCGACGACCGCTGGCTGGCGGTGTCCACCTCCGCCCAGTCCGTCGCCGAGCGGGTGATGCGGCTGGTGGGCCGGCCCGAGCTGATCGCGGAGCCCTGGTTCGCGACCGGCTCCGGGCGGGCGGCCCACGCGCAGGTCCTGGACGAGGCGGTCGGCGGCTGGATCGCCCGACACAAGGCGGAGGAGGTCATCGCCGCCTTCGAGGACGCCGAGGCCGCCGTCGCCCGGATCTACGACGTCCGGGACGTGATGGCCGATCCCCAGTTCACGGCGCTGGACACGGTCACCGAGGTCGAGGATCCGGAGCTCGGACCGCTCCGGATGCAGAACGTCCTCTTCCGGCTCTCCGAGACCCCCGGCGGGATCCGCTGGGCGGGCCGCCCGCACGGGGCGGACACCGACGAGGTGCTGACGGAGCTCGGCCTGACCGGGGCCGAGATCAGCGCTCTGCGGAGGGAGGGGGCGCTGTGATCCTGACCTGGCTGTACGCGCCGGGCGACCGCCCTGAGGTGGTCGGCAAGGCCATCGGCTGCGGGGCGGACGCCGTCATCGTGGACCTGGAGGACGCCGTTCCGGTCTCCCGCAAGGAGTACGCCCGCGCCGCCACGGCCGAGCGCCTCGGCGAGCGGCAGCCGGTGCCCGTCCACGTACGCGTCAACCCGCTCGACTCGCCCTGGGGCGGCGCCGACCTCACCGCCCTCGCGGGACTGCACGGGCTGGCGGGGCTGCGGCTGCCGAAGATCAGCGCGCCGGAGCAGGTGGTCGCCGCCGCCGAACGCACGGGCGGGGTCTGTCTGCACGCGCTGCTGGAGTCGGCGCTGGGGGTGGAGCGCGCGTACGAGATCGCCCGCGCGCATGGCGCCCTGCGCGGGCTGTCGCTCGGAGAGGCGGACCTGCGGGCCGACCTGGCGGTCAGCGCGGAGGCGGGCCTGGACTGGTGCCGCTCGCGGGTGGTGGTCGCGGCCCGTGCGGCGGGGCTGGCGCCGCCCGCGCAGTCCGTGTTCCCGGACATCCGGGACCTGGAGGCGCTGGCCGTCTCCTGCGCGCGCGGGCGCTCGCTGGGCTTCTTCGGCCGGGCGGCGATCCACCCGCGCCAGCTGCCGGTGATCGAGCGGGCGTACCTGCCCGCTCCCGCGGAGGTGGCGGCGGCGGCGGAGATCCTGACGGCGGCCCGCGCCACGCCGGGGGCGCTGGCGCTGCCGGACGGGCGCTTCGTGGACCCGGCGGTGGTGGCTGCGGCGCACCGCACCCTTGCGCTCGCCGCGCGGATGGCCACCCGGTGACCGCCCCGCCACGGCCGGCTGCCGCGCCGCTTCCCGGGGCTCCGCCCCAGACCCCGCCCCTCAAACGCCGGCGGGGCTGGATGTGCCCGGCCGGCCCGAAGGTGCCAGGGGGTGAGGGTGAGGTGGGTGCCTGCGGGCCGCTTCCCGGGGCTCCGCCCCAGACCCCGCGCCTCAAACGCCGGCGGGGCTGGATGTGCCCGGCCGGCCGGCGGTGCGGCGCCATCGCCGGGGGCCGGCCCCCGGACCCCGCGCCTCAAACGCCGGCGGGGCTGGAGGTGCCCGGCCGTCCGGCGGGTGCGGCGCCATCGCCGGGGGCCGGCCCCCGGACCCCGCGCCTCAAACGCCGGCGGGGCTGGATCGGCCGGCGCGCAGAAGGGGGCGCCGCGGCGTGCGCGGCGCCCCCTTGTGCGGAGCCTTGTCAGAGCTTCTTGGCCTCCGGGGCGTCTGCCCCTTCCGGCTTCGGTGACGGGGTCGTGTCGGCCGGCTCGGGCTTCGTCAGGACCGGGGTCTTCTCCGGGGCCTGCGCGGTTTCGGCCGCGTCGGGCTTCGGGTCCTCGGCCTCCGCGCCCGCAGGGTCAGCGCCGTCCGAGGACTTGGCCTCGGCGTCGGCCTCGGGGGAATCGGCCGGGTCCGGGTCCGGTTCCACGACCTCCTCGCGGCCCGGCCTCAGCTTCGCCGACAGGACCAGGTAGACCACGGCCAGCACGAAGACCACGATCGCGGTCCAGACGTTGAGCCGCAGCCCCAGGACGTGGTGCGCCTCGTCGACCCGAAGGTACTCGGTCCAGACGCGCCCGGCGCAGTACGCGGCCACGTACAGGGCGAACGCCCGCCCGTGCCCGAGCTTGAAGCGGCGGTCGGCCCAGATGACCAGCACCGCGACACCGATGCACCACAGCGACTCGTACAGGAACGTCGGGTGGTAGGTGCCCGCGACCCGGTTCGGGCCCTCGCTGATCTCCAGCGCCCACGGCAGCTCGGTGGGACGGCCGTACAGCTCCTGGTTGAACCAGTTGCCCCAGCGCCCGCAGGCCTGGGCCAGCGCGATGCCGGGGGCCAGGGCGTCCGCCCAGGCCGGGAGCGGGATGCCCCGCAGCCGGCAGCCGATCCAGGCGCCCACCGCGCCCAGCGCGATCGCGCCCCAGATGCCGAGGCCGCCCTCCCAGATCTTGAAGGCGTCGACCCAGTTGCGGCCCTCGCCGAAGTAGAGCTGGTAGTCGGTGATCACGTGGTAGAGGCGACCGCCGACAAGGCCGAACGGCACCGCCCACACGGCGATGTCGGCGACCGTGCCCGGCTTTCCGCCGCGCGCGATCCAGCGCTTGTTGCCGAGCCAGACTGCGACGAAGACGCCGATGATGATGCAGAACGCGTAGCCGCGGAGCGGGATCGGTCCGAGATGGATCACGCCGGTCGACGGACTGGGGATGTAAGCAAGGTCCATGGCAGACCCGACGCTACCCTGCCGGGCGGTGCAGACCGCAACCCGCCCGGCAAGCCGAAACCAAATCCACACACGGACACGTACGAAATGCACACGGACACGCACGGATACAGACGGACAGACAGGGGCGCGCACCGCCCTGCCTGGGGCTGTCAGCCCTCCCCCGCGCCCGCCGATCCGCTCTTCGACGGTGACTTCGAACCCCGCGCCGAGGGAGTCGCCGACGGTGAGGCCGACGCTGAGGCCTTGGCCGTACCCTTCACCGCCGGGGCGCCGGAGGCGCCCTTGGCCGCGGCCTCCACCTGCTCCTTCAGCTTCTGCGGGGTCACCGGATTGGCCTGGTCGGAGAAGATGTCCTTGCCGTCGAGCAGTACGGTCGGCGTGCCCCGGAACTTCCCGGCGCGGAAGGCCTCCTGGGATGTGCCGACCCAGCTGTTGTGGGTGCCGTCCTCGACGCACGACCGGAACGCGGGGGTGTCGAGCCCCTCCACCTTGCCGGCCAGTTCCAGCAGCTTGGCGTTCTTGCCGTAGGCGTCGTCGGTCTCCTGCGGCTGGTTCTGGAAGAGGACGTCGTGGTACGCGGAGAACTTGTCGGCGTCCTGCGCGCAGGCCGCCGCGTTCGCGCCCTTCAGCGATCCGCTGCCGCCCATGTTGCCGTCGATGAGCGTGACCAGGTGGTAGTCGACCTTGAGCAGCCCCTTGGCCTCCAGGTCGTGGATGGTGGCCCGGTAGTTCTCCTCGAAGGCCTTGCAGGCGGGACAGCGGAAGTCCTCCCACACGGTCAGGGTGGACTTGGCCTCCTCCTTGCCCGTCCGGATGGCGAGCGCGTCCTTGCCCGTGGCCCCGGAGGGGGCGACCACCGGGCCCGCCTTGGCGGTCTTGTCGCCCTTGCCGGTGTTGGCCGCGATCAAGCCGACGACGGCGGCCAGGCCCAGTACGCCGACCACCGCCGCCGCCACGATGAGGGTCCGCCGCCGCTTGTCCCGGCTCTTCTGCCGCTCGCGCTCCATCTGGAGTCGCTCGCGGGCCGATCGTTTCGTCGCATCGCGGTTCGCACCGTCGTTCTTCTCGCTCACGTTCGGCCAAACGAAGCAGGGAGGCACTCGCGTGCCCCCCTGCTCCCACTTCCACCCGATCGGGCTACAGAACCCTTCCGCAACCCGCCCGGCGTCAGGACCTGCGTACGCCTTCCGCAAGCTCGGCCGCCAGCGCCCGTACGGCGGCCAGCCCCGCGGGCAGGTCCGGCGCGTCCAGCAGGAGCTTCACGAAGGCCGAGCCGACGATCACCCCGTCGGCGAAGCCGGCGACCTCCTTGGCCTGGACGGCGTTGGAGACCCCGAGGCCGACGCAGACAGGGAGGCCACGACGGGCACCAGCAGTGGCGCGGGTGCGCCGGACCAGGTCCTGCGCCTGGTTTCCGACCGACTCGCGGGTACCGGTGACGCCCATGAGGGAGGCCGCGTAGACGAAGCCGGAGCCGGCCGCCGTGATGGTGGCCAGGCGCTCGTCCTTGCTGCTGGGGGCCACGACGAAGACGGTCGCCAGACCGTGCTTCTCCGCGTGCTCGCGCCACAGCGCGGACTCCTGGACCGGCAGGTCGGGCAGGATGCAGCCCGCGCCGCCCGCCGCCGCCAGCTCGGCGGTGAACCGCTCGACGCCGTAGCGGTCGATGGGGTTCCAGTACGTCATCACCAGGACCGGGGCCCCGGTGGCCTCGTGCGCCTCGCGGACCGTGCGCATCACGTCGGCGATCTTGACGCCGCCGCGCAGGGCGATGTCGTCGGCGGTCTGGATGATCGCGCCGTCCAGAACCGGGTCGCTGTGCGGGAGGCCGACCTCGACCACGTCCGCGCCGCCCGCGATGACGGCCTTGACCGCCTCGATGCCGCCCTCGACGGTCGGGAAGCCCGCCGGGAGGTAGGCGACCAGGGCCGCGCGGTCCTCGGACTTGGCCTTCGCGAGGGTGTCGCTCAGCAGCTGGATGCGCCCGGTCTTGTCACTGGCGGTGCTCACTTCGTCTCCCCCTCGGCGCCGTCGTACAGCCCGAAGTAGCGGGCGGCCGTGTCCATGTCCTTGTCACCGCGGCCGGACAGGTTGACGACCAGCAGGCCGTCCTTGCCCAGCTCCTTGCCCAGGTCGAGGGCGCCCGCGAGGGCGTGCGCCGACTCGATCGCCGGGATGATGCCCTCCGTACGGGAGAGCAGGCGCAGGGCCTGCATCGCGGCGTCGTCGGTGACCGCGCGGTACTCGCCGCGCCCGCTGTCCTTGAGGTAGGAGTGCTCCGGGCCGATGCCCGGGTAGTCCAGACCGGCCGAGATGGAGTACGGCTCGGTGATCTGGCCCTCCTCGTCCTGGAGGACGTAGGAGCGGGAGCCGTGCAGGATGCCGGGCTCGCCGGCGGTCAGTGTGGCCGCGTGCTCGCCGGTCTCCACGCCGTGCCCGGCGGGCTCGAAGCCGACCAGGCGGACATCGGCGTCCGGGATGAAGGCGTGGAAGAGGCCGATGGCGTTGGAGCCGCCGCCGACGCAGGCCGCGACGGCATCGGGCAGCCGGCCGGCGCGCTCCAGGATCTGGCGGCGGGCTTCGACGCCGATGACCCGGTGGAAGTCGCGGACCATCGCCGGGAAGGGGTGCGGTCCGGCGACCGTGCCGAAGAGGTAGTGGGTGCGGTCCACGTTGGCGACCCAGTCGCGGAACGCCTCGTTGATGGCGTCCTTGAGCGTCCGCGAGCCGGACTTCACCGCGATGACCTCGGCGCCCAGCATCCGCATGCGGGCGACGTTCAGCGCCTGGCGCTGGGTGTCGATCTCGCCCATGTAGATGACGCATTCGAGGCCGAAGAGGGCGCAGGCGGTGGCGGTCGCGACACCGTGCTGGCCCGCACCGGTCTCGGCGATGACGCGGGTCTTGCCCATGCGCTTGGTGAGCAGCGCCTGGCCCAGCACGTTGTTGATCTTGTGCGAGCCGGTGTGGTTGAGGTCCTCGCGCTTGAGGAAGATCCGCGCGCCGCCGGCGTGCTCGGCGAACCGGGGCACCTCGGTGAGGGCGCTGGGGCGGCCCGTGTAGTTGACCATCAGCTCGTTGAGCTCGGCCGTGAAGGCGGGGTCGCTCTTGGCCTTCTCGTATTCGACGGCGACCTCGTCCACGGCGGCGACGAGCGCCTCCGGGATGAACTTGCCGCCGAAGTCGCCGAAGTAGCCCTCGGCGTTCGGAACGTGACCCTCCGGGTCCGGAATGAAGAACTCGCTGGACATGTGCCAGTGCTCCTACGGGTGCGAGATGCGGCGGAAGTGCTCTTCACCGTATTGCGCCGCCCGCCCGTGACACACACACCTTTCGGCGTGCCTGAAAACGCTGCGGAGCGGCCCGTGCCCGGGGCCGGCGGCCCGGGGCGACAGACCGTAGCGGACCCGCGCGGTGCTGACCGCGCGATTCCTCGTTACGGCGCGCTTCCGCGGCGCCATCGCATGCCGTTGACCTGGCCGGGCTCGGAGCCGATCACGTACCGGACCCGCCGCCCGTGCACGCGCCGGGCCGGGGCGCGGCAGCCGCGAGGGCGGCAGCCGCGCGCCAGGGGCGCGTGCGCCGTCGGCACGCCGACCGGGCCGCGGCGGCCGGGTCGGGTGCGGACGGAGGGGCGGTCGTGGGCCATGGGACGGGTCAGCTCCGTCCGTGGCGCAGGGCGGGGTGGGCCCCGGCGGCGACGAGGTCGGCCACGGCCGCCTTCGGGTCGCGGCCGGTGACCAGGGACTCCCCTACCAGGACGGCGTCGGCGCCCTCGTTGGCGTAGGCGATCAGGTCGTGCGGCCCGCGGATGCCGGACTCGGCGACCTTGACGATGTGGGCCGGGATCTCGCCGACGACGCGCTCGAAGGTGGAGCGGTCGACCTTGAGGTCCTTGAGGTTGCGGGCGTTGACGCCGATGATCTTGGCGCCGGCCGCAACCGCACGCTCGACCTCTTCCTCGTCGTGGACCTCGACGAGCGGGGTGAGACCGATGGTCTCGGCCCGCTCGATGAGGGAGACGAGCGCCTCCTGTTCCAGGGCCGCGACGATCAGCAGCGCGAGGTCGGCGCCGTAGGCGCGGGCCTCCCAGAGCTGGTACGCCGTGACGATGAAGTCCTTGCGCAGGATCGGGATGTCCACGCGGGCGCGGACGGCCTCCAGGTCGGCCAGCGAGCCGCCGAAGCGGCGCTGTTCGGTGAGGACGGAGATGACTGCCGCACCGCCCGCCTCGTAGTCGGCGGCGAGCCCGGCCGGATCGGCGATCGCGGCCAGCGCGCCCTTGGACGGGCTGGAGCGCTTGACCTCGCAGATCACCTTGACGCTGTCACCGCGCAGTGCGGCGACGCCGTCCTTGGCCTGGGGCGCCTTGGCGGCACGCTCCTTGAGCTCGTCGAGGCTCACGCGGGCCTGCCGTTCGGCAAGGTCTTCGCGGACCCCTTCGATGATCTCGTCGAGCACACTCACGCGAGCGGCCCCCTTCCGGGTCGATGACGGTCGGCCGCCTTGCAGACACGTACCACTGCAAGGTCAGCAATCAAATGGTATCCGCAGGTGGCCTTGCACTCCGCACGCGGTTGACGCCGTCCCAGTAACTGGACATTCGGAATCGGGGCTTCATTCGGCCTGGATACGGGCCTCAGGGGGCGAGCGCGGAACCGAAAGAAAGATTCCGGACAACGGCGAAAACGAGGGCCACGGCGCCGATCGCCCACCAGTAAGGCGCCCGCAGCACGATCTGGGGCGCGGGCCCGCCCCGGACGGCTCGAACCAGCCACAGGGCCAGGAATCCGGCGAAGGCGAAGTAGCCGAGGACGGCGAGGGCATTTGCCCCGAAAGCGGTGGTCAGATCGCCGTGGGCGAACGCGTGCGCGCTGCGCAGGCCGCCACATCCGGGGCACAGGATTCCGGTCAGCCGGAACAGCGGGCAGACCGGATAGTGGCCCGGCTCATTGGGGTCCACGGCCCCGACGTACGCGAAGGCGGCAACGGCCGCGGCCAGGGTGAGCGTCGGGGCGGCCAGCCGCCGGGGGCGGGAGGCCGGGGGCGCCGCCGGCGGCGGCGCGACATCAGGAGTGCTGGAGGCGTCCACGGGCTGATTCTCTCCGGTCATGGCAAAAGGCGCAGCCCCGCGGGGCCGCGCCTTTCGGAACCTCGGTACCGCTCAGACCTTGGCGGGCACCTTGGCGGCGGCGATGACCTCGGCGAGGTCCTTGTGGGAGGCCTTCGGCGCACCCATGCCCGCGGCCTTCATGGCCATGCCGACGACACCGCCGATCGCGACGACGACGAGACCGGCCCAGAAGCCCAGCGGGTTCGCGATCACCATGAAGGCGCCGGAGATGCAGAAACCGATGAAGGCGATGATGACACCGGTCCAGGCGGCCGGGGTGTGTCCGTGGCTAGTGCCCGCCATGAGTTGCTCCTCGTTTGCTCTGTCGCGCTGCTGTGTCGAACGTGCGGTCTGTGTCGAACGCTCGGGGTCATTGTCCCGCACGGGGCGGGGTCGCCGTCCACGGGGGTCGGCCAGTCGGCCGGTCATCGCGGCCGGATCTGCGGGGCCGGCCGGCTGTCCGGCCCGGGGGGCCGGTCCGCAGGCCGGCTCAGCGGGTCGGCTCAGCGGGTCCGGTCAGCGGGTCCGGTCAGCGGGTCGGCTCAGCGGGTCCGGTCAGCGGGTCGGCTCAGCGGGTCCGGTCCGCGGGTCCGGTCAGCGGGTCGGCTCAGTGGGTCCGGTCAGCGGGTCGGCTCAGTGGGTCGGGTCCTCGCCCCGGTCCAGAGCCTTCCACAGATCCTCCGGCCGGTCCGGATCCACCGCCGGGGCCTTACGGGTCCGCGGGCTGCCGTCGCGCTCGTAGCGGCCGCCCATCGCCGGCCAGCTCCGGCCGAAGCGCAGGGCCAGCAGCCCGGCGGCCAGGATCAGGACCGCGCCGACGGCGGTGACGTACGGCCACGCCGTCTGGGTCAGCCCCGCCGCCCGGGCCGCGGTGTCCGCGGTCGTACGGGCGGCCGCCGCGTCCAGGGCCCGGCGGCCGTCGGCGGCGAGGACCGCGGTCAGGGCCGCGCCCAGGCCGCTGAGCGCCAGCAGCCCGGACACGAGCAGCCGGCCCTTGCCGCGTACGGCGAAGACGGCGACCAGGGCGGCGAGCCCCACGATGGCCAGGGCCGCGGGAAGTCCGGTGACGGCCCGCCCGTCCGCGGTCAGAGCGAGCGAATCGCCGCCGAAGACGGTGGTGCCCCGGGCCCAGATCCGGCCGGAGGCGAGCAGGACGACGGTGGCGCCGAGCGTGCCGAGCAGCAGGGCGACGGCCACGCTGCGGCGGCCGCCTTTGCTCTCGGGGGCCTCGGCAGGGGTTCGGGGCGGGGGTACGGCACTCACGCACCCCACTATCCCCTACGCCCTCAGGAGCGGTGGAGGCGGTTCGCCGCTCCCACCGCGCGCAGCACGGCGGCCGCCTTGTTGCGGCACTCCTGGTCCTCCAGCTCGGGCACCGAGTCGGCGACGACCCCGGCTCCGGCCTGGACGTACGCCGTCCCGTCACGCAGCAGCGCGGTGCGGATGGCGATGGCCGTGTCGGAGTCCCCGGCGAAGTCCAGGTAGCCCACGCAGCCGCCGTACAGGCCGCGGCGGGAGGGCTCCAGCTCCTCGATGATCTGCATGGCGCGCGGCTTGGGCGCACCGGACAGGGTGCCGGCCGGGAAGCAGGCGGTGAGCACGTCGAAGGCGGTCCTGCCCTCGGCGACCCGCCCGGTGACGGTGGACACGATGTGCATGACGTGCGAGTACCGCTCGATGCTCATGAAGTCGACGACCTCAACGGAGCCCGGCTCGCAGACCCGGCCCAGGTCGTTGCGGCCCAGGTCGACGAGCATCAGGTGCTCGGCGCGCTCCTTGGGGTCGGCCAGCAGCTCCTCGGCGAGGTCGTTGTCCTCCTGCGGGGTGGCCCCGCGGTGCCGGGTGCCGGCGATGGGGTGGACCATGGCCCGCCCGTCCTCGACCTTGACCAGCGCCTCGGGGCTGGAGCCGACCACGTCGAAGCCGTTCTCGAAGCGGAAGAGGTACATGTACGGGGACGGGTTGGTGGCCCGCAGCACCCGGTACACGTCCAGCGCGGAGGCCTCGCAGGGGGTCTCGAACCGCTGCGAGGGCACCACCTGGAAGGCCTCGCCGGCCCGGATCCGCTCCTTGATGTCCTCGACGGCGGCCTGGTACTGCTCGCCGCCCCAGAGCGCGGAGAACTGCGGCAGCTCGGAGGCGGGCAGCGGGGACGGGGCATACGGGGCGGCCCGCCCGAGGTCGGCCTCCATGGCGTCGAGGCGCGCGACGGCGTCGGCGTAGGCCTCGTCGACCCCGGAGTCGAGGTCGTTGTGGTTGATGGCGTTGGCGATGAGCTGGACGGTGCCGTCCCAGTGGTCGAGGACCGCCAGGTCGGAGGTGAGGAGCATGGTCAGCTCGGGCAGTTCGAGGTCGTCGGCGGTGTGCTCGCCGATGCGCTCCAGGCGGCGCACGATGTCGTAGCCGAGGTAGCCGACCATGCCGCCGGTGAAGGGGGGCATGCCGCCCGCGAGGTCGCGGGGAGTGTGCAGGGCCTCGACGGTGGCGCGCAGGGCGTCGAGCGGGTCGCCTTCGGTGGGTACGCCGACGGGCGGGGTGCCGATCCAGTGCGCCTGGCCGTCCTTGACGGTCAGCGTCGAGTCGCTGCGTACGCCGACGAAGGAGTACCGGGACCAGGAGCGGCCGTTCTCGGCGGACTCCAGCAGGAAGGTGCCGGGGCGTTCTGCGGCCAGCTTCCGGTAGAGCCCCACGGGGGTGTCCCCGTCGGCGAGCAGCTTGCGGCTCACGGGGATGACGCGGCGGTCGGCCGCGAGCTTGCGGAACGTCTCAAGATCCATTGCGTGGGACCCTACCTAGTCGGCGTCGCGGCGGAGGAGGACATCGTCGTCGAAGCAGGTGCGGGCACCGGTGTGGCAGGCGGCTCCGACCTGGTCGACCTTGACGAGCACGGTGTCGGCATCACAGTCGAGGGCGACGGACTTCACGTGCTGGAAGTGGCCGGAAGTATCCCCCTTCACCCAGTATTCCTGGCGGCTGCGGGACCAGTACGTGCAGCGGCCGGTGGTCAGGGTGCGGTACAGGGCCTCGTCGTCCATCCAGCCGAGCATGAGCACCTCACCGGTGTCGTACTGCTGGGCGATGGCCGGTACCAGGCCGTCGGCGGAGCGCTTGAGGCGCGCGGCAACGGCGGGATCGAGGTTGCCGGGGCGGGGGGACGTACTCATGCGGCCATTGTGCCGGGCGGGAATGCCGGATACGGATCACTGTCCGCCTGATGAGCAGGCACGCGGCGTGATCCAGCCGTAGGCTGACCCGCATGTCTACCCATGCGAAGCGCGAACGACTGCTGCTGGCGGACCTGTTGGAGGCGGCCGGGCCGGAGGCGCCGACGCTGTGCGACGGCTGGACCTGCCGGGTACTGGCGGCGCACCTGGTGGTCCGGGAGCGACGCCCGGACGCGGCGGGGGGCCTGCTGCTGAACGTACTGAAGGGCCGCCTGGACAAGGCGATGGAGGAGTACACGGCAAAGCCGTACGAGGAACTCATCCAGTTGATCCGCACGGGGCCGCCGAAGATGTCGGTCTACTCCCTCAAGCAGATCGACGAGGCCGCGAACGCGGTGGAGTTCTACGTCCACGCGGAGGACGTGCGTCGGGCCCAGCCGGACTGGTCCCCGCGGGAGCTGGACCCGGTGTTCTCGGACGCGCTGTGGTCCCGGCTGGAGAAACTGGCCCGCCTGACGGGCCGCCGCGCCCCGGTGGGCCTGGTCCTGCGCCGCCCGAACGGCCAGACGGCGGTGGCCCACAAGGGCACGCCGGTGGTGACGGTGTCGGGCGAGCCGGGAGAACTGACGCTGTTCTGCTTCGGGCGGCAGGAGGCCGCCGATGTCTCGCTGGAGGGTGAGAAGGCGGCCGTGGCCCGGCTGACGGCCGCCAAGCTCGGCATCTGACCGCACGGGCGGCGCCGCTGCCGGGGGCCGACCCCCGGCAGCGGCGGGCCGGCCCCAGTCGGCAGCCGGTCAGCGGACCGGGTGGCCCGCTTCGCTCAGGGCGGCCTTGACCTCGGAGATCCGCAGGTCGCCGAAGTGGAACACCGACGCCGCGAGCACCGCATCGGCACCGGCCGCGATCGCCGGCGGGAAGTGCTCCAGCCGCCCCGCACCGCCCGACGCGATCACCGGGACCGTCACGTGCTTGCGTACGGCCGCGATCATCTCCGTGTCGTAGCCGTCCTTCGTGCCGTCGGCATCCATCGAGTTCAGCAGGATCTCCCCGGCGCCCAGATCGGCCGCCCGGTGCGCCCACGCGACCGCGTCGATGCCGGTGCCCTTGCGGCCGCCGTGCGTGGTGACCTCGAACGATCCGGAGGCGGTCCGGCGCGCGTCGACCGACAGCACCAGCACCTGGCGCCCGAAGCGCTCCGCGATCTCCTGGATCAGCTCGGGGCGGGCGATGGCGGCCGTGTTCACGCCCACCTTGTCCGCGCCGGCCCGCAGCAGCTTGTCCACGTCGTCCGCGGTGCGGACGCCGCCGCCCACGGTCAGCGGGATGAAGACCTGCTCGGCGGTCCTGCGCACCACGTCGTAGGTGGTCTCGCGGTTCCCGGAGGACGCGGTGATGTCGAGGAAGGTCAGCTCGTCGGCGCCCTCGGCGTCGTACAGCTTGGCCATCTCCACCGGGTCGCCGGCGTCGCGCAGGTTCTGGAAGTTGACGCCCTTGACGACCCGGCCGTTGTCCACGTCCAGGCAGGGGATCACTCGTACGGCGAGGGTCATGCCGCCGCACCTCCGTACGCCTCGACCTCGACCTCGACGACCATGCTGGGGTCGACGAAGCCGGAGACGATGATCATGGATGCGGCGGGGCGGACGGCGTCGAACAGCTCCTTGTGGGCGCGGCCCACGTCCTCCACGTCCCGGGCGTGGGTGAGGTACATCCGGGTGCGGACCACGTGCTCGGGGCCGAGGCCCGCCTGGGCGAGGGCCTTGAAGGCGACGCCGAAGGCGCCGATGGCCTGGTCGTACGGGCCGTTGGCGTCGGCGGCGGTGCAGCCGGAGACCAGGACGAGGCCGTTCGGGAGCTGGACGGCGCGGGAGTAGCCGATGACGTCCTCGTAGGCGCCGCCGGAGGAGATGCGGCGTACTGCGTCGGAGCTCATGCGGAGACCACCTTCAGGGCTTCTTCCAGGGTGAAGGCCTTGGCGTACAGGGCCTTGCCGACGATCGCGCCCTCGACGCCCAGCGGGACCAGCTCGGACAGCGCCCGCAGGTCGTCGAGGGAGGAGATGCCGCCGGAGGCGACGACGGGCCGGTCGGTGGCGGCGCAGACGTTCTTCAGCAGCTCCAGGTTGGGGCCGGTGAGCGTGCCGTCCTTGCCGATGTCGGTGACGACGTAGCGGGCGCAGCCCTCGGAGTCCAGGCGGGCGAGCGTCTCGTACAGGTCGCCGCCCTCGCTGGTCCAGCCGCGGCCCTTGAGGGTGGTGCCGCGTACGTCGAGGCCGACCGCGATCCTGTCGCCGTGCTCGGCGATGGCCCTGGCGGCCCACTCGGGGGTCTCCAGGGCGGCGGTGCCGAGGTTGACGCGGGTGCAGCCGGTGGCGAGGGCCGCGGCCAGGGAGGCGTCGTCGCGGATGCCGCCGGAGAGCTCGACCTTGATGTCCATGGCGCCGGTGATCTCGGCGACCAGGGCGCGGTTGTCGCCGGTGCCGAAGGCGGCGTCCAAGTCGACCAGGTGCAGCCATTCGGCGCCGGAGCGCTGCCAGGCGAGGGCCGCGTCCAGCGGGGAGCCGTAGGAGGTCTCGCTGCCGGACACCCCGTGCACGAGGCGGACGGCCTGCCCGTCGCGGACGTCGACCGCGGGGAGGAGCTCAAGCGTCTTCTGCGTCGCAGTCATCAGAGGGTCTCGATCCAGTTGGTGAGGAGCTGCGCTCCGGCGTCGCCGGACTTCTCCGGGTGGAACTGGGTGGCCCACAGGGCCCTGTTCTCCACCGCCGCGACGAAGCGCTCGCCGTGGGTGGCCCAGGTGACCTTGGGGGCGCGGATCGCCGGGTTGGTGACCTCCAGGCTCCAGTCCTTCGCGGCGTACGAGTGCACGAAGTAGAACCGGGCGTCGGCGTCCAGGCCGGCGAAGGCCTGGCTGTCGGCGGGGGCCTCGACGGTGTTCCAGCCCATGTGGGGGACGACGGGGGCCTTGAGGGGGCCGACCGTGCCGGGCCACTCGTCCAGGCCCTCGGTCTCGACGCCGTGCTCGATGCCGCGCTCGAAGAGGATCTGCATGCCGACGCAGATGCCCATGACCGGGCGTCCGCCGGAGAGCCGGCGGCCGATGATCCAGTCGCCGCGGGCGTCCCGCAGGCCCTGCATGCAGGCGGAGAAGGCGCCGACACCGGGGACGAGGAGCCCGTCGGCGTCCATGGCCTTGTCGTAGTCGCGGGTGATCTCGACGTTCGCGCCGACGCGCGCGAGGGCGCGCTCGGCGGAGCGGACGTTCCCGAAGCCGTAGTCGAAGACCACGACCGTCTTGGTGGCTGCGCTCATTCCCAGATTCCTTGGATCCGCAGGACCCCGGCGACCAGACACATCGCGGAGCCGATGGCGAGCAGGATGACGACCGACAGGGGCATCTTCTGCTTCTGGAAGGAGTAGACACCGCCGGCCAGGAAGAGGCCGACGACGATCAGGATGGTGTTGAGGCCGTTCACGGCTAGAGGGCGCCCTTCGTGGAGGGCAGGATCCCGGCCGCGCGCGGGTCGAACTCCGCGGCGTACCGCAGGGCGCGGGCGAGGGCCTTGAACTGGCACTCCACGATGTGGTGGGCGTTGCGGCCGTACGGGACGTGGATGTGCAGCGCGATCTGGGCCTGCGCGACGAAGGACTCGAAGATGTGCCGGGTCATCGTCGTGTCGTACTCGCCGATCATCGGCGCCATGTTCTCGGGCTCGGTGTGCACGAGGTAGGGGCGGCCGGACAGGTCGACAGTCACCTGGGCGAGGGACTCGTCGAGCGGCACGGTGCAGTTGCCGAAGCGGTAGATGCCGACCTTGTCGCCGAGGGCCTGCTTGAAGGCGGCGCCGAGCGCGAGGGCGGTGTCCTCGATGGTGTGGTGGCTGTCGATGTGCAGGTCGCCGTCCGTCTTGACCGTGAGGTCGAAGAGGCCGTGGCGGCCGAGCTGGTCGAGCATGTGGTCGTAGAAGCCCACGCCCGTCGAGACGTCGACCTTGCCGGTGCCGTCGAGGTTTATCTCGACGAGGACAGAGGTCTCCTTCGTGGTCCGTTCGACCCGTCCGATGCGGCTCATGCGTGCTGCTCCTTCTTCAGTGCGCGAACCGCTTCCAGGAACGCGTCGTTCTCTGCCGGGGTGCCGGCGGTGACCCGCAGCCGGCCCGGTACGCCGTTGTCCCGGACCAGGACGCCCTGGTCGAGGATCTTCTGCCAGGCGGTGTGCGAGTCCTCGAACTTCCCGAACTGGATGAAGTTCGCGTCGGACTCGGTGACCTCGTAGCCGGCGGCCCGCAGCTCGGTGACGAGGCGGTCCCGTTCGGCCTTGAGCTGCTCGACGTAGCCGAGCAGGGTGTCGGTGTGCTCCAGGGCGGCCAGCGCGGTCGCCTGGGTGACGGCCGACAGGTGGTACGGCAGGCGCACCAGCTGGACGGCGTCGACCACGGCGGGGTGCGCGGCCAGGTAGCCCAGGCGCAGACCGGCGGCGCCGAAGGCCTTGGACATGGTCCGGGAGATCACCAGGTTCGGCCGGCCCTCGATGAGGGGCAGCAGCGAGTCCCGGTGGCTGAACTCCACGTACGCCTCGTCCACGACGACCAGCGAGGGCTTGGCCGCCTGCGCGGCCTCGTAGAGGGCGAGGACGGTCTCCGCCTCGACCGCGGTGCCCGTGGGGTTGTTGGGCGAGGTGATGAAGACGACGTCGGGGGCGCTCTCCGCGATGGCCTGCTCGGCCCCCGCCACGTCGATCGTGAAATCCTCCCGGCGCGGGCCGGAGATCCACCCCGTCCCGGTGCCGCGGGCGATCAGCGCGTGCATCGAGTACGAGGGCTCGAAGCCGATCGCGGTGCGGCCCGGCCCGCCGAAGGTCTGGAGCAGCTGCTGGAGCACCTCGTTGGAGCCGTTGGCGGCCCAGACGTTCTCCTTGGCGACCGGGTGCTTGCCGGTACGGGTGAGGTAGGCGGCCAGCTCGGTGCGCAGCTCGACCGCGTCCCGGTCGGGGTAGCGGTTGAGGGTGCGGGCGGCCTCGGCGACGCGCTCGGCGATCCGCGCGACGAGCTCGGCGGGGAGCTCGTACGGGTTCTCGTTGGTGTTCAGCTGGACGGGCACGTCGAGCTGCGGGGCGCCGTACGGGGTCTTGCCGCGCAGTTCGTCCCGGATGGGGAGGTCGTCGATGCCGATGCCGGTCATACGGTCGGCACCTTCCATCCGAAGCGCGCCTTGAGGGCGGCGCCGTGGGCGGGCAGGTCCTCGGCCTCGGCCAGCGTCACCACGTGGTGGGTGACCTCGGCGAGGGCGTCGCGCGTGTAGTCGACGATGTGGATGCCGCGCAGGAAGGACTGCACGGACAGGCCCGAGGAGTGGCAGGCGCAGCCGCCGGTGGGCAGCACGTGGTTCGACCCGGCGCAGTAGTCGCCGAGCGAGACCGGGGCCCACGGGCCGACGAAGATCGCGCCGGCGTTGCGCACGCGGGCGGCCCAGGCGGCGGCGCCGGCGGTCTGGATCTCCAGGTGCTCGGCGCCGTACGCGTCGACGACCTTCAGGCCGTCCTCCAGGCTGTCGACCAGCACGATCGCGGACTGCTTGCCCGCGAGCGCCGGCTTGATCCGGTCCTCGACGTGCTTGCTGGCCGCGACCTGCGGCTCCAGCTCCTTCTCCACGGCGTCCGCGAGCTCCGCGCAGTCCGTGACGAGGACGGCGGCGGCGAGCGGGTCGTGCTCGGCCTGGCTGATCAGGTCGGCGGCCACGTGCACCGGGTCGGCCGTGGAGTCCGCGAGGACCGCGATCTCGGTCGGGCCGGCCTCGGTGTCGATGCCGATCTTCCCGGTGAAGTAGCGCTTGGCGGCGGCGACCCAGATGTTGCCGGGGCCGGTCACCATGTTCACCGGCAGGCAGTCCTCCGTGCCGTACGCGAACATCGCGACGGCCACGGCGCCGCCGACCGCGTACACCTCGTCCACGCCGAGGAGCGCGCACGCGGCGAGGATCGTCGGGTGCGGCAGCCCGCCGGCTGGGTCTCCTTCAAAACGGGGCTTCTGGGGCGGCGACGCGAGCGCGATCGACTCGACGCCCGCCTCCTGCGCCGGTACGACGTTCATGACGACGGAGGACGGGTACACCGAGCGGCCGCCCGGGGCGTACAGCCCCACGCGCTCCACCGGAACCCACTTCTCGGTCACGGTGCCGCCGGGGACCACCTGGGTGGTGTGCTCGGTGCGGCGCTGGCCCCGGTGCACGATCCGGGCGCGCCGGATCGACTCCTCCAGGGCGGCGCGGACGGCGGGGTCCAGTTGCTCCAGGGCGGCCTTGACGGCCTCCGCGGGTACCCGGACCTGCGAGAGTTCGACCCCGTCGAACTTCTGCGCGTACTCGATCAGCGCCGCCGTGCCACGATGATGGACGTCCTCGCAGATGGGCCGCACTTTCTCCAGGGCAGCTTCTACGTCGAACTCGGCACGGGGCAGCAGATCGCGCAGGGCGCCGCCCTCGGGAAGGGCGTCACCGCGCAGGTCGATACGAGAGATCACCTCCCAATTCTCTCAGACCGCCCACCGCCACCGTTCGCCTGTATCACTGGCTGATACACGCCCCGGATGTCACAGGCCCCCGATAGCGTTCCCCACACACGTATTTTCCCAGGTATGTACGTGACGTACGTGACAGCGGAGGGGGGCCGCCATGACCGAGGCACGCGCGGGTGAGGAACCGGCGGATCTCACCGCCGCCGAGCACCGCATGTGGGAGGCATACCGCACGGGCAGCGTCTGCGATCTGAGCTCCCCCGGCTACCGCCGGGAGGTGCCCCCAGGCGCCGCCGACCGGGACGATCCGCACGGCGAGCACGTCTGGGGCCCCGAGCGCGGCGTCCGCGCGGGTGTGGTGGCCCTGCTGCTGCTCCACGGGCCGGCCCCGGTGCCGGGCAAGGTGGCCTCGCTCAAGATGCGCGGCGTACGGATCACCGGGCGGCTCGACCTGTCCGGCGGCACGGTCGGCCCGTACGTGGAGCTCCAGTCCTGCCGCTTCGACAGCGAGGTGCAGCTCTCCGAGGCCCGCTTCGGCACGCTGCGCCTGATCAACTGCGCGATACCCCGGCTGGAGGCAGCCCGCCTGCACACCGAGGGCGATCTGCACATGCCGCGCTGCCGGGTGGCCCGGGGCATCCGGCTGACCGACGCGCAGATCGGCACCGACCTGCTGATCAGCCAGGCCGTGGTGCAGCGGGACAGCAAGGGCCGGGCCATCACCGCCGACGGGATGTCGGTGGCGCAGGACTTCCAGGCCGAGCTGCTGGAGACGTACGGGGAGCTGAGCCTGCGCGGCGCGAAGGTGGGCGTGTCGATGAACCTGCGCGGGGCCCGCCTGCGCAACCCGTATGGGCGGTACGCGCTGAACGCGCCGCAGTTGACCGTCGAGCGGACCCTGTACCTGACCTCGATCGCGATGGACTACGGCCCCGGCGGCTCGGGCTCCTCCACTCCCCCTTACGGGCTGGGGCTGACGCCGACGCGCGGACAGCGGGCGCAGCGCTTCGAGTGCCGGGGCGGGATGCGGCTGGACGACGGCCGCTTCGGCGACGCCATCGACTTCTACGGGGCGCGGTTCGTGCTCACCGACGAGCAGGAGATCTCCCTGCGCCGGATCCAGACCCCCGAGTTCCGTTTCGTGGGCGAGCGGCCTGAGCGGGGGCGGGTCGTGGTGTCCGGGGCCAAGGTGGTCAAGCTGGTGGACACCTCCACCAGCTGGCCGGGCCCCGGCGGGGTGTCGATCGAGGGCTTCGTCTACGAGAACCTCGCACCCCGCGGCCATTTCCCGCTGGACCGGCGGCTGGCCTGGGTCGAGGCGGCCGCCGTGGAGTACTCCCCGGAGCCCTACGAGCGCCTCGCCGCCGTCCTGCGGGCCAGCGGTGAGGACGCGGACGCCCGCGAGGTCCTCCTCGCCAAGCAGCGGCGCCGCCGGACCACCCTGCCGCCGGCCGCCAAGGCGTGGGGCTACCTCCAGGACTGGACGGTGGTCTACGGGTACCGGCCGGGCCGGGCCGCGCTGTGGATGGCGGTGCTGTGGGCGGCGGGCGCGCTTCTGTTCTCCCAGCACAAGCCGCCGCCGATCAAGGGAGACGAGCACCCGCACTGGAACGCCGCCCTGTACGCCCTGGACCTCCTGCTCCCGGTGATCGACCTCGGCCAGGAAGGCCAGTGGAAGGTGGCGGGCGGCTGGCAGTGGGGTGCGGCGACCCTGGTCGTCCTGGGGTGGATCCTGGCCACGACGGTGGCGGCGGGCGCGTCGCGGCTGCTGAGGCGGGGGTGACGGGGCCGGCCGCCGGGCCACTACCCTTTGCCTCGTGACCACCGTTCGCCTGCCCCTCTTCCCGCTGAACTCGGTGCTGTTCCCGGGACTCGTCCTCCCGCTGAACATCTTCGAGGAGCGTTATCGCGCCATGATGCGCGAGCTGCTGAAGACGGGTGAGGACGAGCCGCGCCGCTTCGCGGTCGTCGCCATCCGCGACGGCCGGGAGGTCGCGCCGACGGCGCCCGGCCTGCCGGACCAGACGGCCCTGCCCGAGCGCGGCCCGGCCGCGGGCTTCGGCGCGGACCCGGTACAGGCCTTCCACCGGGTGGGCTGCATCGCGGACGCGGCGACGATCCGGGAGCGGGAGGACGGCAGCTTCGAGGTCCTGGCGACCGGCACGACGCGGGTCCGGCTGCTGTCGGTCGACGCCTCGGGCCCCTTCCTCACGGCGGAGCTGGAGGAACTCCCGGAGGACGCGGGCGAGGGCGCGGGGGCGCTGGCCGAGGGGGTGCTGCGGGCTTTCCGCACGTACCAGAAGCGGCTGGCCGGGGCGCGTGAGCGGTCGCTGACGGCCGCGGAACTCCCCGACGAGCCGTCGGTGGTCTCGTACCTGGTGGCAGCGGCGACGATGCTGGACATCCCGGCGAAGCAGCGGCTGCTCCAGGCCCCGGACACGGCGACGCGTCTGGCGGAGGAGCTGAAACTGCTCCGCGCGGAGACCGCGGTGATCCGCCACCTCCCGTCGCTGCCGGCGGTGGAGCTGACCCGAGCCCCGACGAGCC
The DNA here is from genome assembly GCF_018614075.1 of Streptomyces sp. ISL-94. Taxonomy (GTDB): domain Bacteria; phylum Actinomycetota; class Actinomycetes; order Streptomycetales; family Streptomycetaceae; genus Streptomyces. The sequence continues at coordinate 23,003 of NZ_JAGGOZ010000031.1, forward strand.
CGAACTGATGGCGAAGAAACCGAAGCAGGCGGCGGGCACCCCGGCGATCGTCGCCCTCACGGCGGCGGCCGTCCCCTTCACCACCCACGCATACGAACACGATCCGTCCCACCCCTCCTACGGCGAGGAGGCGGCGCAGGCCCTCGGCATCCCGCCGGCCCGGATCTTCAAAACCCTGGTCGCGGACGTGGACGGAACCCTGACGGTGGCGGTGGTCCCGGTCTCCGGCTCACTGGACCTGAAGGCCCTGGCGACGGCGGTGGGCGGCAAGCGGGCATCGATGGCGGACCCCGCCGCAGCGGAACGCACCACGGGCTACGTCCGGGGCGGCATCTCCCCGCTGGGGCAGCGCAAGCGCCTGCGCACGGTCCTGGACGCGTCTGCCGCTGCCCACGCCACGGTCTGCGTCTCGGCCGGCCGTCGCGGCCTGGAGGTCGAACTCGCCCCGTCGGACCTGGCCACCCTCACCGCCGCCGTCCTCGCCCCGGTGGCCCGCCCCTAGAACCCACAGCTCCACTGCCGGGGCTCCGCCGCGGGCTTGAGCCGCGCGAGCCCTCTCAGCCGGACCACACTCCAGCCCCGCCGGTGTTTGAGGCGCGGGGTACGGGGCGGAGCCCCGGGCTGTAAGCCGCACCAAACCACCCAGCCAGGCCAAATCCAGCCCTGCCGGCGTTTGAGGCGCGGGGTACGGGGCGGAGCCCCGGCTCTGGGCCATGCGGGCCCGCAGGGTCAGGGGCGCGGGGTTTCCGGCGGGGCCGGAGTGGCGTGGACGTGCGGCGGCGGGTAGACGCCCGGCCGGTCCGCGGCCGGGGCGGGGTCCCCGGGGGTCCACAGGGCGGTCAGGCCCAGGTGGGCCAGGACGGCGACCATCGGCCAGGCCAGCAGGGCGCCGTGCGCCAGCAGTTGCAGCGGCGCGTCGAACGGGACCCCCTTGCCCGCCTTCTGCGCGGCGGCCGCCAGGTCCGAGGACGGCCCCAGCCACAGCCCGAACCGCCACCCCACGAGCGCGGCGAAGCCCGACCCGACGGCCAGCCCGATGACCAGCGGCACGCCACCGCGCCGGCGCCACAGGAACGTACCGACCGCGCTCAGCAGCCCCAGCCCCGCAGCCAGCAGGAAGAAGGTCCCGTCGGACCCGATCCGGGCCTCGCTCTCGCTGTTGCGCAGGAAGACCGCCTCCCCGTTGGAGACGTACTGCACCCGCGGCGCCAGCCACACCCACAGCGCCCCGAGGAGCAGACCGGCCACCCCCACGGCCAGGGTGACGGCGGCCCCGTCACGGAAGTCCGCCGCGGTGGTCTTCTCCGGCGGAGGACCAAGAGGGTCGAGGGGAGACGGCGGGATCGGCGGGGTCACGGCTTCGGTCACCCCCACATCGTGCCAGGTGCGAACGGCACGGGCGTCAGCGGACCGCCGCCCGCCGGTACGCCCAGGTGGCGACGGCCAGCGAGAGGACCCCCACCGCCCCGCACACCCCGAGGTCGAACGCCACGGCCGCCCAGTCCGGATCCGGCGCGAAGGTCCGCGCGAAGGCCTCCACCCCGTACGTGGAGGGCAGCAGCTCCCGCGTCCACACGATCACGTCCGGCATCCGCTCGGGCGGCAGCACCCCCAGCAGCAGCGCCGCCGACATGCCGAGCTGCCCGGCCAGCGTGGCCAGTTCCTGCCGCGGCGCCAGCAGGCCCAGCGCCGCCCCCAGCCCGGCGAGCGCGGCCCCGGCCAGCGGCACCACCGCGGCCAGGATCCACAGCCCGCCCATCGGCAGCCCGAACAGCACGCACCCGAAGACCGCCGTCACCAGCGTCCCCGGCAGCGTGAAGGAGGCGTACGCGGCGGCCGTGCCCAGCACCACCGACGCCGGCGGCACCGGCAGGGTGGCGTAGTGGTCGAGCCCGCCGCCCGCCCGCAGCTGCCCGAAGTACTGCGCGAGCAGGTTCAGCGCGACGAAGGCCACGACGAGGACGGAGGAGCCGGCCACGACGGCGCGGGCCTCGGAGCCCCCGTCCACCACCCCCCGCATCAGGATCATGATCCCGACGGACTGGAAGGTGGCCACGAACAGCAGCGGGATCCGCGCCACCCGCGCCCGGGACAGCTGTGCCCGGTAGACGGCGGCGAGCGCGGGGAAGAGCCGGGCCCGGGGTGCGAGCGGCGCGGCAGCGCCCGTGGACAGAGTGCTCACGACTTCACCAGCCCGATCGTCTTGCCGCCGAGCGCGAGGTACACGTCCTCCAGGCTCGGCGTGGCCAGCGTGAAGTCGTCGAGGGCGGCGAAGGCAGGCCCGCCCGTCACCGCCGCGACCGCCGCCCGCGCCTCGTCCGGTCCCATCCGCAGCACCCAGCGGCGCCCGGACTCGACCGCGGTCGCACGCAGCGCGTCGACCTCCGGCACACCCGTCGGGGCGGCCTCGCGCCACACCAGTTCCAGCCGGACCTCGCCCGAGACCCTGGCCTTCAGTCCCGCCGGGGTGTCGCAGGCGATGACCTTGCCCTGGTCGATGACAGCGACCCGGTCGAGGACGGTCTCGGCCTCGATGACGTTGTGCGTGACGAGCAGGACGGTGGCTCCGTGCCGTGCGCGGCGCCGGTCCACGGCCGACCACACCGCCCGCCGGGCCACGGGGTCCATGCCGGTGGTGGGTTCGTCGAGGACCAGGACGGGCCGCTCCCCCACCAGCGCGGCGGCGAAGCAGGCCAGCCGCCGCTGGCCGCCGGAGAGTTTCTTCAGGGGCCGCCCGGCGAGCGCGGTGAGCCCGAGCTCCTCCAGTACGGCGTCCCGCGCGGCCCGTGCCTCCCGTACGCCGAGCCCGCGCAGCCGCCCGGTGGTCTCGGCGGCCAGCGCCACCGTGAGCTCGTCCAGCGCGGTGGACTCCTGCCCGAGGTAGGCGAGCAGGCGCGCTGCCCGCTCGGGGTGGCGTACGAGGTCGTGGCCGAGCAGGGTCACGGAGCCCGCGTCGGGCCGCATCAGCCCGGTGAGCTGGCGGACCAGGGTGGATTTGCCGGCGCCGTTGGGGCCGAGCAGGCCGAAGATCTCGCCGCGCCGCACGTCCAGGCGGATCCCGTCGTTGGCGCGGGTCTCGGGCAGGGCGGGAACCCCGCGCCGGCCTCGGACGGCGGGGTAGGTCTTGACCAGGTCACGCACCTCGCAGACCACGTCGGAGGCCGCTTCCGCGGCTGCCGCCGTACTGCTCTGCCCCTGTGCTGTGCCCGTACTCACGAGGGAGCAGCCTACGCGGCGTCCGCCCCTACTCGGCCGCCGGGGTCGCCGGGGCCGCGGGCGTCAGGGGCGCCGCTCCCGGCGCCGCGGCCGGTACGGCGGCCACGTGCTCGGCGGCTGCGCGGACGTCGATCTCCCGCCAGAATCCGGCCCGGATGGCGTAGCGGTCGTGCTCGTCGATCTGGTCGTCCTTGTGCGCGAGCAGCCCGAACCGGGCGGCGTAGCGCAGCAGCTCGCCGTCGATCCGGTGCGGGATGCGCGGGTACATGGTGGCCAGCTTCTGCAGGTGCACGGTCTCGGGGAGCCGCTCCATCCAGCGCCGGGCGAACACCTGTCCCACCTCGAACGGGTCCCCGCCGACGGTGGTGATGTCCTCCTCGCGGTCGGCCCAGCGCTGCTCGGCGCTGGTGAGCTGGGCGAGGGTGGGCAGGGAGGCGGTCTCGGCGGGCTCGCCGAGCGGTCCGGCCCGGTCGATCCATCCCTTGTCGGAGGACCATCGCAGGGCGCTGCCGGCCGGGGGCTGGCCGCCGTTCTGCCCGGCGGAAGGTCCGGCCTGCTGGCCGGGGGCCCGCAGCGCGCCGGCGAGGTCCTTGGGCGTGGGGACGCTGCGGCCCCCGCCGGCGGCCGGAGCGGGTACGGGGACGCCGTCCCCCTCCTGCTCCCCGTCGCTGGACGCGCCGTTGCGGGCGGCCTCGGCGAGCGCGGCCTCGGGCAGCGGCGCGGAGAGGATCGCGGCGATGTCCGGGCGCGGCGCGGGCGGCGGGGAGCACAGCCCGGTGAGGTCCTTGGCGCGGACGGCCCGGGTGATCCAGGCGCGGTCCAGGACGCGGCGCTCGTCGGCTTCGGCGACGAGGTCCTCGGACTGGTTGTAGTCCCCGTCGGCGGCCTGGACGGCCCACAGGTGGACGGCGACCCCGTGCTCCTTGGCGGACATCAGGCCGGGCAGCAGGTCGCCGTCGCCGGTCACGAGGACCACGTCGGAGCAGGCGCGGTTGCGGGCCAGCTCGGTGAGTTCCGCGTGCATGGCGGCGTCGACGCCCTTCTGCGCCCAGCGGCCGTCGCTGCGGGTCAGGGCGCCGAGGCGAACGGTCACGCGGGGCATGACGCGCAGCCGCCGGTGTTCGGGCTGGGGCACCCGGTCGGGTGCGCCGTCGAACCAGTAGATGCGCAGCAGGGGCTGCTCGGTGTCGGCCTCGGCCCGCTCGCGCAGGCCCTGGATGAGGGCGGCATGGTCGACGGTGATGCGGGAGCGGGAGGGCTCCCCTGCGAGGAGGCTCGCGGCGGCGCCCAGCAGATAGCCGGCGTCCACCAGGACGACGCAGCGGTCCACGCGTTCCACCCTCTTCCCTGGGGATCCTCTGTGTGATGCGGCGGGTCCCCCGAGTCTGCCCGACCGCAAGGGTGTTGACGGCCGGAACTCGATCATCGGCGTGGCGGATCCTTCGGTTCTACCGGCTACGCGCAGTAATGATCCAAAATGCGTGGTTTCTGGTGCTGTGTGAGTGTGAAGGCGGTCCTGGCCCCTAGACCCTCACGGAGGCTCCACCATGGCCAAGAACAAGCAGCAGAAGCAGCCGAAGCAGCAGGCCCGCCAGTCCGGACAGGACGTGTCGCGGAGCTCGTCGGAATCCTCTCCCGAGCACGCCTCGCATGCGCCGAGTCCCATGGATCTGGCCCACAAGAGCAAGACGAAGCGGTTCGGCCACAACTGACCCCACCGCGTCGAGTGACGGAAGGGCCTGCCCGGCGATGCCCGGCAGGCCCTTCCGTACGCATCCCTACCGGCGCTATCCGGCCAGGCAGGACGGGCCGAGCAGCACCTTCAGGTCGCCGAAGAGGGCCGGGTCGGGCTGTACGCGGTGCTTGTCGAGGCGCAGCACGGTGGTGGTCCGCGGCCCCTGGAGCTTGATGCGCACCTCGGTGTTGCCCTTGTGGTGGCGCAGGATCTCGCCCAACCGGGTGACCATCGGCGGGGTCACCTTGACGGTCGGGATGGTGAGGACGACGGGTGCGTTCGTCCCGGCGGAGGAGAGGTCGGGGACCATCATCTCCATGGCGACCAGGCGGGGGACGTCCTCGCGCTTGTCGAGGCGGCCCTTGACGAAGACGACGGTGTCCTCGACCAGCTGGGTGGAGACGAGCTGGTAGGTGGCCGGGAAGAACATGCACTCGATGGAGCCGGCCAGGTCCTCGACGGTGGCGATGGCCCAGGCGTTGCCCTGCTTGGTCATCTTGCGCTGGAGGCCCGAGATGATGCCGCCGATGGTGACGACGGCGCCGTCGGAGTGCTCGCCGCCGGTCAGCTGGGAGATGCCGGCGTCCGTCTTGTCGGAGAGCACGTGCTCCAAGCCGAAGAGCGGGTGGTCGGATACGTACAGGCCGAGCATCTCGCGCTCCTGGGCGAGCAGGTAGGACTTCTCCCACTCGACATCGGAGAACTCCACGTCGAGCCCGAAGCCGGGCTCCTCGCTCGCGCCCTCGTCGCCCATTCCGCCGAAGAGGTCGAACTGTCCCTCGGCCTCCTTGCGCTTGACGGCGACCACGTTGTCGATCATCGACTCGTGGTGGGCGACCAGGCCCTTGCGGGTGTGGCCCATCTCGTCGAAGGCCCCGGCCTTGATCAGCGACTCGACGGTCCGCTTGTTGCAGACGACGGCCTCGACCTTGTCCAGGAAGTCGGGGAAGGAGGAGAACTTCCCCTTGGCCTTCCTGGTCTTGATGATCGACTCGACGACGTTGCTGCCGACGTTGCGCACGGCGGTGAGGCCGAAGAGGATCACGTCGTCGCCCTGGGCGGCGAAGTTCGGCTCCGACTCGTTCACGTTCGGCGGCAGGACCTTGATGCCCATGCGCCGGCACTCGTTCAGGTAGATCGCGGACTTGTCCTTGTCGTCCTTGACCGAGGTGAGGAGCCCCGCCATGTACTCGGCCGGGAAGTTCGCCTTGAGGTAGGCGGTCCAGTAGGAGACCAGGCCGTACGCGGCCGAGTGTGCCTTGTTGAAGGCGTAGCCGGCGAAGGGGACCAGGACGTCCCACAGGGCCTTGATCGCCTGGTCGCTGAAGCCCTTCCTCCTGGCTCCCTCCTCGAAGATGACGAAGTTCTTCGCCAGCTCCTCGGGCTTCTTCTTGCCCATCACGCGGCGCAGGATGTCGGCCTCGCCGAGCGAGTACCCGGCGATGATCTGGGCGGCCTTCTGCACCTGCTCCTGGTAGACGATCAGGCCGTAGGTGACCGCGAGCACCTCTTCGAGGGGCTCCTCCAGCTCCGGGTGGATCGGGGTGATCTCCTGCTGCTTGTTCTTGCGCAGGGCGTAGTTCGTGTGCGAGTTCATGCCCATCGGGCCCGGCCGGTACAGGGCCGAGACAGCGGAGATGTCCTCGAAGTTGTCGGGCTTCATCAGGCGCAGCAGGGAGCGCATGGGCCCGCCGTCGAACTGGAAGACGCCGAGGGTGTCGCCGCGGCCGAGCAGTTCGAAGGTCTTGGGGTCGTCGAGCGGGAGGGCCAGGAGATCGATGTCGATCCCCTTGTTGGCCTTCACCATCTTGACGGCGTCGTCCATGATCGTGAGGTTGCGCAGGCCGAGGAAGTCCATCTTCAGCAGGCCGAGCGACTCGCAGCTCGGGTAGTCCCACTGGGTGATGGTGACGCCGTCGGTGTGCCGCACCCAGACGGGTACGTGGTCGGTGATCGTCTCGCTGGACATGATCACGCCGGCGGCGTGCACGCCCATCTGGCGGACCAGGCCCTCGACGCCCATGGCCGTGTCGATGACCTTCTTCACGTCCGGCTCGTTCTCGTACATCCCGCGGATCTCGCCGGCCTCGCCGTAGCGCGGGTGCTTGGGGTCGAGGATGCCGGAGAGCGGGATGCCCTTGCCGAGGACGTCGGCGGGCATGGCCTTGGTGAGCCGGTCGCCCATGGCGTACGGGTAGCCCAGGACGCGCGCGGAGTCCTTGATCGCGTTCTTGGCCTTGATCGTGCCGTAGGTGCCGATCATGGCGACCTTGTCGGCGCCGTACTTCTCGGTCACGTACCGGATCACCTCGACGCGCCGGCGCTCGTCGAAGTCGATGTCGACATCGGGCATGGAGACGCGCTCGGGGTTCAGGAAGCGCTCGAAGATCAGGCCGTGGGTGAGCGGGTCGAGGTCGGTGATGCCCATGGCGTACGCGACGATCGAGCCGGCCGCGGAGCCTCGGCCGGGGCCGACCGCGATGCCCTGGTTCTTGGCCCACATGATGAAGTCGGCGACCACGAGGAAGTAGCCCGGGAAGCCCATCGAGATGATCGTGTCCATCTCGTACTCGGCCTGCTTCATCCGGTCCTCGGGAATGCCCCCGGGGTAGCGGCGGTGCATGCCGCGCATGGTCTCCTCGCGGAACCAGGTGACCTCGGTGTAGCCCTCCGGGATGTCGAACTTCGGCATCAGGTTCCGGAACTGGAACATGCCCTCGGTCTCGATCTGGTCCGCGACCAGCTTGGTGTTGGCGCAGCCCTGCTGCCAGGCGTCCGAGGAGTCGATGGCGTACATCTCGTCCGTGGACTTCAGGTAGTAGCCGGTGCCGTCGAAGCGGAAGCGGTCCGGGTCCGAGAGGTTCTTGCCGGTCTGGATGCAGAGCAGGGCGTCGTGGGCGACGGCCTCGCTGGCGTACGTGTAGTGCGAGTCGTTCGTGACCAGCGGCGGGATGCCGAGCTTCTTGCCGATCTCCAGCAGCCCGTCGCGGACCCGGCGCTCGATCTCGATGCCGTGGTCCATCAGCTCCAGGAAGTAGCGGTCCTTGCCGAAGATGTCCTGGTACTCGGAGGCGGCCTTGAGGGCCTCGTCGAACTGGCCGAGGCGCAGCCGGGTCTGCAGCTCGCCGGAGGGGCAGCCGGTGGAGGCGATCAGGCCCTCCGACCACTTGGAGATGGTCTCCTTGTCCATGCGCGGCCACTTCGTGAGCCAGCCCTCGGCGTACGCGTCGGAGGACAGCCGGAAGAGGTTGTGCAGGCCGGTGGCGTTCGCCGCCCAGATCGTCTTGTGGGTGTAGCCGCCGGAACCGGAGACGTCGTCGCGCTTCTGGTGCGGCTGCCCCCACTGGATGCGCCGCTTGTTGCGCCGGGACTCGGGGGCCACGTACGCCTCGATGCCGATGATCGGGGTGATCCCGGCCTTCTGGGCGGTGTGGAAGAAGTCGTAGGCCCCGTGGAGGTTGCCGTGGTCGGACATGGCGATGTGCGTCATGCCCATCTCGTTGCACGCGTTGAACATGTCCTTCAGCCGCGCGGCACCGTCCAGCAGCGAGTACTGGGTGTGGACGTGCAGGTGCGTGAACGGCGGTTTGGTCACGGTGGGAGTCTCCTGAAGATCACGGTGGCGCGCGGCGCCTCGGTGAGGGGCGGTGGCCGGGTGACGGGTGGGCGGGGAGAGAGGGGCGGCAGCTACGAATCCTACGTCGGCCGGGTGACAGATCACGGGCACCGACCGGTACGGTCATGCGTTGCAGAACCAAGGACGACTGTCCGAAAAGCGATCTGTCCCAGATCGGCCCCGCACCACCAGGAGGCATCCGCCATGGCGGTTTCCGAGACGACCGACGAACAGCGCGCCGAGCAGATACTCGACGTGTTCGACACCGCTTTCGGTGAGCTGCTCGCCGCCGACCCCGCCGCCTTCCAGGTCAAATTCCGGAAGATGGCGGCTTCGGCCTTCGCCTTCTACCGGGGCACGGCCTGCCTCTTCTACGCGGACCTGGAGCGCGACCGGCACGGCGGCCCGTACCTGGACGAGCGGACGGGCCGGGTGTGGATCCACGGCGATCTCCACGCGGAGAACTTCGGCACGTACATGGACTCCAACGGCCGGCTGATCTTCAACGTCAACGACTTCGACGAGGCCTACGTCGGCCCCTTCACCTGGGACCTGAAGCGCTTCGCCGCCTCCGTCGCCCTGATCGGCTACACCAAGGCGCTCAGCGACGACCAGATCGGCGAACTGGTCCGGATCTTCGCCGCCGCCTACCGCGAGCGGATCCACGCCCTGGCCACCGGGGCGAAGACCTGTGACATGCCGGAGCTGTCCTCCTTCACCCTGGACACCGCCGAGGGCCCGCTGCTGGGCGCCCTGCGCGCGGCCCGCTCCCGCACCCGCTTCTCGCTCCTGGACTCGATGACGGAGATCCGCGAGTTCGAGCGCCGCTTCGCGCCCGGGCCCGGGACCATCGAGCTGGACGCGGCCACCCGCTACAAGGTGCTGGCCGCCTTCGACGGGTACCTGGAGACCCTGCCCGACGAGTCCCTCGTCCGGCCCGACTCCTACCGGGTCAAGGACGTCGTGGGCCGCCGGGGCGTCGGCATCGGCTCCGCCGGCCTGCCCTCCTACAACATCCTGCTGGAGGGCCACAGCGACGCCCTGGAGAACGACGTCGTGATCTACCTCAAGCAGGCGCAGACCCCGGCGGTCTCCCGGCACATCACCGACCGGGCGGTGCGGGAGTACTTCCACCACGAGGGGCACCGCACGGTCATCTCCCAGCGCGCCCTCCAGGCCCACGCCGACCCGTGGCTCGGCTGGACCGAGCTGGACGGCGCCGGACAGCTGGTGGCGGAGGTCTCCCCGTACGCGGTGGACCTGGACTGGTCGGACCTGGACGACCCGGAGGAGATCGCCGCAGTCGTCGCGGACCTGGGCCGGGCCACGGCGACCATGCACGGGGCGGCGGACGCGGACGAGAGCGGCCAGATGCTGGTCCCCTTCTCCACCGAGCGGGCCATCGACGCGGCGATCGCGGCCGACGAGGAGGGCTTCGGCAAACTGCTGGTGGACTTCGCCCACGCCTACGGGGCGCGGGCGCGCGCCGACCACCAGATCTTCGTGGACCTCTTCCGCAACGGCCGGCTCACGCCGTAGTCGAGCCCGGGGGCCTTCCTTCACAGGCAGTCGTGGCACACTCGCGGCGATGGACATATCAGGGGTGCGACTTCGGGGGCTGCGGGCCGCGCTGTTCAGCGCGCTCGTCGTGCTGCTCTCGACCGGATCGCACGTCCTGATGTCGCACGTGCCGCTGCCGCCCGCGCTGGTGGGCGGGGCCTTCGCGGCCGTGTTCGCCCTCTCCTACGCGCTGGCGGTCCGGGAGCGGGGTTTCGGCCCCATCGCCGGGCTGCTCGTGCCGCTGGAGCTGGCCGCCGACACCGTCTTCACCGCCGGGCAGCACGTCTGCTACGGCCCGGCGGGCGGCCCGGTCTCGGGTCCGCTGCGCGCGATGGGCCTGGACGCGCTGTGCGGCGGCGCTCCGGTGGGCGGGCCGCTGACCGAGGTGTCCGGGCCGGCCGCCGATCCGGCCGCGCTGCTCGCCTCGCCCGGGCCGTGGGCGCCCTGGCTGCTGCTCGCCGCCCACGTCGGCATCGGGCTGGTCGCCGCCGCGTGGCTGGGCTACGGCGAGCGGGCGCTGGGCCAGGTGCTGCGGGCGGTGGCCGCCTTCGCCTTCCGGCCGCTGCGGCTGGCCGTGGCCGCGGTGGCCGCGGCAGCGGGGCCGGTGCGGCGGGTGCCGCGGCCGGCTCTGCCGGGCACGGGGGCCCGTACGCGATTCCCCGCGCACTCCGTGGGACGGCGGGGACCTCCCGTGCTCGGCGCGCTCGCCCGCGCCTGACGCACGTACGGCAGTCCCCCTTCCCCTCCTCCCCATCCCACGGAGATCACCATGAGTGCACGCAACAGCCAGCAGAACAAGGCGGCAGCCCGCGAGAAGCTGCGCATCGAGCGCGAGAAGCAGGCCAAGAAGGACAAGGCACGCCGCCAGCTGATCGTGGGCGGCGCCGTCGTCGCCGTCCTCGCACTGGCCGGCGTCGTCGGCTACGCGGTCGTCCAGGCCAACCAGCCCGGCTACTGGGAGAAGGCCGCCAAGGCCGAGCTGGTCAAGCCGAAGAACACCGAGGGCGAGGACGGCCTCACCGTCGTCATCGGCAAGGCCGAGGCGAAGAAGACCCTGGAGCTCTACGAGGACTCGCGCTGCCCCGCCTGCGCCCAGTTCGAGCAGGCGGCGGGCGAGCAGGTCAAGAAGGACGTGGACGCGGGCAAGTACAAGCTCCAATACTTCGGTGCCACCTTCATCGACAACATGTCCAAGGGCGAGGGCTCGAAGAACGCGCTGAGCGCGCTCGGCGCGGCCCTCAACGTCAGCCCGCAGGCCTTCCTCGACTACAAGGCCGCGCTGTACTCCAAGGAGCTGCACCCCGAGGAGACCGTCGACAGCTTCGCCAAGGACGACTACCTGCTGAAGGTCGCGGACACGGTCCCGGCGCTCAAGGGCAATGCCGAGTTCAAGAAGGCCGTCGAGGACGGCACCTACGACCGGTGGGCGCTGGACATGTCCAAGGCCTTCAACAAGTCCGGTGTGACGGGCACGCCGACGCTGAAGATGGACGGCAAGAAGATCGACACCCCGCAGACGGCGGAGCAGTTCACGGCGGCGATCGACAAGGCACTCGCCGGCTGATTCCAGCCATGTGCCGTCGACAGGCGGGCGAACTCCCGGAGTTCGCCCGCCTGTTGCGTTCCGAGGGATGTACCAACGGTCATACCCGCCAGTAATATGATCATCCGTGACCAGTCATCTCTCTTCTTCCTCCTTGCCTTCCGACGGCGCCGCAACTCCGCGCCGCCGTACGGTCGTCCTGGCCGCGGCCGCCACCGCCGCGCTCGCCCCGATGACCGCACTCGGCAGCCAGGCCGCCCACGCCGCCGGCAGCCCGCCGGCCTTCCTGCACGGCGTCGCCTCCGGCGACCCGCTGCCCGACGGGGTCCTGCTGTGGACCCGCGTCACCCCGACCCCCGAGGCCGTGCCCGGCTCCGGCGCCGGACCCGCCGTCCAGGTGGACTGGGAGGTGGCCGGGGACAAGGCCTTCTCCCGCGTCGTCGCCCGCGGCACCGTCACCGCGAGCGCCGCCACCGACCACACCGTCAAGGTGGACGTGCGCGGACTCCAGCCGCACACGCCGTACTGGTACCGGTTCACGGCCGGCGCCACCACCTCCCCCGTCGGCCGGACCCTGACCACCCCGGCCCACGAGGCGAGCACCGCCGGGGTGCGCTTCGGCGTGGTTTCCTGCGCCAACTGGGAGTCCGGCTACTTCTCGGCCTACCGTCACCTGGCCGCCCGCAGCGACCTCGACGCCGTCCTGCACCTGGGCGACTACATCTACGAGTACCAGTCCGGGGGCTACCCGGAGGCGAAGTACGTCGTACGGCCGCACGAGCCGAAGCACGAGATCCTCTCGCTCGCCGACTACCGCACCCGGCACGGCAGGTACAAGACGGACGCCGACCTCCAGGCGCTGCACCACGCGCACCCGGTCATCGCCATCTGGGACGACCACGAGTTCGCCAACGACGCCTGGGCGGCCGGCGCCGAGAACCACACGCCCGGCGCCGAGGGCGAGTGGGCGGCCCGCGCGGCCGCCGCCAAGCAGGCCTACTTCGAGTGGATGCCCGTACGCGCCTCCATCGCCGGGACCGTCTACCGGCGGCTGCGCTTCGGCACCCTCGCCGACCTGCACCTTCTCGACCTGCGCTCCTTCCGCTCGCAGCAGGCCAAGGTCGGCAGCGGCTCGGTGGACGACCCGGAGCGCACCATGACCGGGCGCGCCCAACTGGACTGGCTCAAGTCCGGCCTCGCGGACTCGGACGCGACCTGGAAGCTGGTCGGCACCTCGGTGATGATCTCGCCGGTGGCCTTCGGCTCGCTGCCGGCGCACCTGCTGGCACCGCTCGCCAAGCTGCTCGGGCTGCCCGAGGGGGGCATAGCCGTCAACGTGGACCAGTGGGACGGGTACACGGACGACCGCAAGGAGCTGCTGGGGCACCTCAAGGACCGGAACATCGAGAACACCGTGTTCCTGACCGGCGACATCCACATGGCCTGGGCGAACGAGGTCCCGGTGAACATGGCCACCTACCCGGGATCGGGCACGGCGGCCACCGAGTTCGTGGTCACCTCGGTGACCTCCGACAACCTCGACGACATCCTGCACGTGCCGGCGGACACCGCCTCGCTGGTCGCCGAATCGGCCGTCAAGGCCGCCAACTGGCACGTGAAGTGGCTGGACATGGACGCGCACGGCTACGGCGTGCTCGACATGACGGCCGAGCGCTCGCAGATGGACTACTACGCGGTGTCCGACAAGCGGCGGCAGGACGCCACGGCCGCGTGGATCCGCTCGTACCGCACGCTGAACGGCACGCAGAAGGTGGAACGGGCCGACCAGCCGGTTCGCTGATACACCGTCAATTCTGCTGCCCGCAGGGGCGTCTGAGGTAGACCAGGCGCCCCTTCGGCATCAGAAGCAACAAATCTTTTACGTCAGATGCTTGACCTGTATATGACATGGACCCATAAGCTTCGCGCCAAGTCGAGGAGATCCTTCGGCCGATAACCCCCCACGCGAGGAGCACACGTGCGCGCAATTGCCCGCATATCCCCCCTTCTTCGCCGCCGCCTCATGGGCACAGCGGTACTGGCCGGAACCCTGGCGTTCACGCCGCTCGCCGCCCCCACGACGATCGCCGCCGCCAAGACCCCCGCCGAGATCTGCGCCGAAGGGGCCGACGGAGCCGCCAACGCCCGTGTCGCCCGCCCCCAGGAGCAGCACGCGGGCGAGCCCAACGAGATCACCGAGTCCCAGGCGAAGGCCATGGACGCGGACCTCAAGGCGAAGCTGGACAAGGCCCTCAAGAACCAGCCGCAGCGCAGCCTGCGCGCCGCCGAGGCCGTCACCAGCATCCCCGTGTACTTCCACGTGGTGCACTCCGGCACCACCGGAAAGCTGACGTCCACCCAGATCAACAACCAGCTGGCGGTCCTCAACGCGGCCTACGGCGGCCAGGGCACCGGCAACGTGAACACCAACTACCAGTTCACGCTGGCGTCGACCGACTACACGGACAACGCCTCCTGGTACAACCTGGCTTCCGGCTCGCAGGCCGAGAAGGACATGAAGAACACCCTGCGCAAGGGCGGGGCCGGCGATCTGAACTTCTACACCGCCAACCTCTCCGGCGGGCTGCTCGGCTGGGCGACCTTCCCCACCTCCTACGCCTCCACCCCCACGATGGACGGCGTGGTCGTGCTCGACTCCTCGCTGCCCGGCGGCTCCGCCGCCAACTACAACGAGGGCGACACCGCGACCCACGAGGTCGGCCACTGGATGGGCCTCTACCACACCTTCCAGGGCGGTTGTAACGGCAACGGCGACTACGTCTCCGACACCCCGGCCGAGAAGAGCGCCGCCTTCGAGTGCCCGACGGGCCGCGACAGCTGCGCCAGCAAGTCCGGTGTGGACCCGATCCACAACTTCATGGACTACACGTACGACTCCTGCATGTACCAGTTCACCGCCGGCCAGGTCGCTCGTATGACGAGCAGCTGGACCGCTTACCGCGCGGCCTGAACCGCCTCCCGCTCACCCTGGCGCCATGAGCGCGCCGGGGGACTGATCGACGGACGGTTCGAGCGGGTTGAACGGCTCGGCAGCGGAGGAATGGGCACGGTCTGGCGCGCGCTGGACCGTGCCCTGCTTGGCGATGTGGCCCTCAAGGAGGTCCGCCGGCCGGCCACGAACGGGCGAGGCCGCACGGCGGCTGCGCGAACGCGTGCTGCGCGCGAGGCCCGCGCCCAGACCGGATCAGCCGCCCCCTCTGGGGGCGGCTTCGGCCCGCCGCCGCAGCCGGCGCCGCGGCCGCGTTCCTAAAGGCTGTCGAGGAAGCCCATCGCGACCTTCCATGCCTGCTCGGCGGCCTCGGCGTCGTAGTCGTCCAGATCCGGGTCGGTGAACAGGTGCCCGGCCCCCGGGTAGGTGTGGACCTCGACGTCGGCCCCGGCCCGCTGCATCCGCAGGTACCAGGCCGTCAGCCAGTCCTGCGTCTCGAAGGGGTCCGGGTCGGCGATGTGCAGCTGCACGGGCAGGTCGTCCACCGAGGCGCCGTCCTCCAAGTCCGCCGTCCCGTGCAGGAGCAGCAGCCCGCGCGCCTTGGCGTCGGCCATCGCCAGGTGCTGGGCGACTGAGCCGCCGAAGGAGAAGCCCGCGTAGACCAGGCCCTGGTCGGAGTGGGGGGCGGAGGCCAGCACCGCGCGCTTGAGCAATTCGTCACGGCCGATCTCGTCCCGGTGGGCCATGCCCTCCTCGACGGTCTCGAAGGTGCGTCCCTCGAAGAGATCCGGTACCTGGACCTGGTGCCCGGCCGCGTGCAGCCGGTCGGCCGCCGCGTGCACCGCAGGTCGCAGCCCGTACGTCGAATGGAAAAGCATGATGTTCATGCCCCCCATCGTGCCAGTTTCGGCAGACCGCTTCCGGTTACGTTGATTCCCATGGAGATCGAGACCGTCCTGCGCCCCGCCGCGGTGATCGGTGGCTCGCTGGTCGTCACCCTGCTCGCGGGGTGGCTGCTGGACCTGCTGCTGCGCCGGGCCGACGCCCGGCACCCCGAGACCCCCCTGTGGGGCCTGTTGCGCCGCTGCCGCCTGCCGTTCCAGGTGGTGCTGTGCACCTCGCTGCTCAGAGGCTCCTACCGCGCGACGCGTATCTTCCCCCACCACGCCTTCGTGGTCGGCCGCATCCTCACCCTGGTGCTCATCGCCTCCGCGGCGTGGCTGGCCGTACACATCGCGACGGCCATAGTCGACTCCACGTACGCCCGCTACGCCGCCGTGGCCCGGGACGACGCCCGGCTCCGCCGGGTCCGCACGCAGGTCACGCTGATCCAGCGGGTGGTCACGGCGGTGGTCGTCGTGGTCGCCGCTGCGGCCATGCTCCTGACCTTCCCGCCGATGCGTACGGTCGGCGCCTCGATGCTGGCCTCCGCGGGCGTCCTCGGCATCGTGGCGGGCATCGCCGCCCAGTCCTCGCTGGGCAACCTCTTCGCCGGCCTCCAGATCGCCTTCGGCGACACCGTCCGCATCGGCGACACGGTGGTGGTCGACAAGGAGTGGGGCACGGTGGAGGAGATCACCCTGACCTTCCTCACGGTCCGGACCTGGGACGAGCGCCGGATCACGATGCCGGTGTCGTACTTCACGAGCAAGCCGTACGAGAACTGGTCGCGCGGCGGTGCGCAGATGACCGGCACGGTCTTCTGGCACCTGGACCACAGCGCGCCCGTCGACCTGATGCGGGACCGCCTCCAGGAGATCCTGAAGGAAGTCCCGGAGTGGGACGGCCGCGGCAGCGGCCTGGTGGTGACGGACACCACACCCCACACGGTGGAGGTCCGCGCGCTGGTGACGGCCAAGGACGCGGACGACCTGTGGACGGCGCGCTGCGCGGTCCGCGAACGCCTGATCAGCTGGCTGGTCACCCACCACCCCTACGCCCTGCCCCGCGTCACCACGTCCGAGGCCGCCACCCGCCCGCGATCCGGAACCGGCTCCGACTTCCGGCTCCGCCCTGACGGCTACGCGGTGTAGAGCAGCGCGGCCGTGCACTCCTCGGCGAGGTCCTCGGCGTGCGGCGGCAGCGGCTCTCCGGCACGCAGGTGCCGCCGGACCACCGAGAGCGGCAGGTCGACGAGGGCCAGCGCGATGCGCTCCCGACCCTGGCGGCCCGTGACGCCGAGGGAGGCGGCGAGGGTGCCGAGGGAGGCGTACACGCGCTCGTGGCCGAAATCGGCACGGCGTACATGCTCCTCGGACCAGTCGGCGCGGCCGAACTCGCCGGCGCCGTGGAGGAGCAGCGAGGCCTCCTGCGGGTGCGCGCGGCTCCAGGAGACGACGTGCCGGGCGGCCGCGCGGGCGGCCCGGCGCGGGTCGGGGTCGCTGTGGAGCGCGTCGAAGTAGCCGGCCTGGAACCGCTCGACGGTCCGCAGCCACACCTCGGCGAGCAGCGCCGTACGCCCGGCGAAGCGGTGGTACATGGAGCCGCTCGGCGCGCCGATCGCCTGGGCGACGGCGGACACGGTCACACCGGACGGCCCGGCGGAGGCGGCCAGCCGGACCGCGGCGTCGAGGATCTGGTCGGTGTCGAAGCGGGGTGGTCTCGCCATGAATCAGAGAGTACCCTCCAATTGAATTGGAGGAGATCCTCTAATTCTGAGGAGGGGGAGGACCCATGGCCGTCTACAACGTGCACGAACGCCTGCTGGCCGCGAAGGGGAGCGAGGTGGGCGCGCTCGTCGACAGCCTGTCCGCAGGGCAGGGGGACGGCCTCTGGCCGGGCGAGCCCTGGCCCCCCATGAAGCTCGACCGCGCGCTGTCGACGGGTGCGGCCGGCGGCCACGGCCCGATCCGCTACACGGTCAGGGCGTACGTGCCCGGCACCTGGGTCCGGTTCACCTTCACCGGGCCGCGCGGATTCCACGGCTTCCACGAGTTCACCGCGCTGCCGGCGGACGGGGAGCGCACCGTCCTGCGGCACACCCTCGCGATGCGGACCACCGGCCTGACCCGCCTGACCTGGCCCCTGCTCTGGCGCCCGCTCCACGACGCCCTGCTGGAGGACAGCCTGGACCGCGCCGAGCTCACCTGCACGGGCACCCTCGCCCACCGCGCCCGCCGCACCCGGTACGTCCGCCTGCTGCAGGCGCTGAGCCGCTAGGTGCTGCGCAGGCTCCGGACGTCCAGGTGCCGCAGCACCCGGTCCACGATCTCCGGGTCGGCGCCCGGTTCGCTGCGGGCCGCGAGGACCTCGTGGCGGGCCGCCGACATCATTTCGCGCTGGATCCGCTGGACGTCCCGGATCCGTTCCACCCGCTGCGCGTACGCCTCCCGCCGTTCCTCGTCGACCATGTCGGGGCTGATGCGGGCCCCCACGTCGTACGCGCGCCGGTACAGCACCTCCACCAGGTCCTCCGGGAGCTGCTCCACCTCCTCGATCTCCTTCAGCCGCCGCTTCGCCGCCTTCGCGGCGCGGATCGCCAGCTGCCGCTTCGTCGCCCGCTCCGCGTCCGTGTCCGCCTCCACACCCAGCCTCCGTACGAGCCACGGCAGGGTCAGCCCTTGGAGCACCAGCGTCGCCATGATCACGGCAAAGGCGATGAAGACGATCTGGTCCCGCACCGGGAACGGCTCGCCCGCCTCCGTCCGGAGGGGGAGGGCGAGGGCCAGGGCCACCGAGGCCACGCCCCGCATCCCGGCCCACCACATCACCACGCTCTCCCGCCAGCTCAGCGGGATCTCCTCGTCGTAGTCGCGCCGCTTGTGCAGCCTCTTGGCGAGCCAGCCGGCCGGCAGCAGCCAGGCCAGCCGTACCCCGACCACCACCGCGATCACGACCACGGCCCACCCGGCCATCTCCCACTCGCGTCCCGCCGCCGTACCGAAGACGTTGTGGAGCTCCAGCCCGATCAGCCCGAACGCCACCCCCGTGACGAGCATGTCGACGACCTCCCAGAAGGTGTGCCCGGCCAGCCGCCCCAGCACGTCGTCGGCGTCGGTCGCATACTCGGCGAGGAACAGGGCCGTCGTCAGGACGGCCAGCACCCCCGATCCCCGGAGCTCCTCGGCCCCCACGTACGCGACGAACGGCACCAGCAGCGTCAGGCCGATCTGGAGCGTGGCATCGCCCAGCCGCCCCATCAGCCGATGGGCGGCCCAGCCGAGCGCGAGCCCGACGGCCACGGCCACCACCGCGGAGAGCACGAACTCCCCGAGCGCGTCGGGCCAGGAGAAGCTGCCGCTGACGGCGGCGGCGACGGCGACGTGGTAGAGCACGATCGCCGTCACGTCGTTGAAGAGCCCCTCACCCTCCAGAATCGACACCATCCGGCGGGGCAGCCCGAGCGAACCGGCCACGGCGGTGGCGGCGACGGGGTCGGGCGGGGCCACGAGCGCGCCGAGCGCGACGGCCGCGGCGAGCGGCAGCCCGGGCACGACGGCGTGCGCGACGGCGGCGACGGCGGCGGTCGTGACGAACACGAGCGCGACGGCGAGCAGGAGGATCGGCCGGACGTTGGCGGCGAACTGCCGCCAGGAGGTGCGCTGCACGGAGGCGTACAGCAGCGGCGGCAGCACGAGCGGCAGGATGTACTCGGGCGGGATGTCGACATTCGGCACGACGGGCACGAGCGCGAGCGCGATTCCCCCGATGGTCATCAGCACCGGCGCGGGCAGCCTGAGCCGATCGCCGAGCGGCACGGTGACGACGGCGCCGAGCAGCAGTACGAAAAGCAGAGCGAGCTGATCCACGCCCCCACCCTGCCGTATCCGCCGGCGCTCGGCCCTGAGACACGTGGCGCGCCGCCGCCGCGCAGGCGCCCCCGGGCTGCGCCCGGGCTTCTGGGGCTCCGCCCCAGACCCCGCGCCTCAAACGCCGGCGAGGCTGGATTTGGCCCCGCCAAGCTCATGACGTGCGGGCTGGGTGACGCGGACGGCGCTTGATCCCGTCCGGCGTTTGAGGACCGGGTCCGGGCGGAGCCTGGGGAACGGTTGAAGGGCGGGTAGGGGACCAGCCCCGCAGGGCCACCGCCCACCGGCTACGGCAGCGCGCGCCGCATCGCCCGGTGCGGGATGCCCGCGTCCTGGAACTCCGGGCCGTAGGCCGCGTACCCCAGCCGCTCGTAGAAGCCGAGCGCGTGCGTCTGCGCGCCCAGGTCCACGGCGGCCAGGCCCAATCGCAGCGCCTCCGCCTCGATCGCGTGGATGAGGGCCACGCCCACACCCAGCCCGCGCGCAGCCGCCCGTACGGCCAGCCGCCCCAGCGAGCCGACCGCCAGGTCGCCCGTCTTGGCCAGCGCGGCAGCGCCGTGCAGCAGACGGCCCGTACCCAGCGCGGAACCGTCCGGCCCCACGGCCAGCACGTGCAACGCGCCGGCGTCGTACGCGTCGTACTCGATCGACTCCGGAACGGACTGCTCGACCACGAAGACCTCGGACCGCACCGCGAAGCAGGCTTCCCGGTCGGCCTCGCCGTCGGCGACCCGGACGGCGAAGGCCGTCACTCGCTCTCGGCCCGGATCACGTCCAGCGCGTGCTGAAGGTCCGCCGGGTAGCCGCTCTCGAACTCCACCCACTGCCCGTCCGACGGGTGCTCGAAGCCCAGCCGCACCGCGTGCAGCCACTGCCGGGTCAGCCCCAGCCGCTTCGCCACCGTCGGGTCGGCGCCGTACGTCAGGTCGCCGACGCACGGGTGCCGGTGCGCGGCCATGTGCACGCGGATCTGGTGCGTCCGCCCGGTCTCCAGCTTGATGTCCAGCAGCGAGGCGGCGCGGAAGGCCTCGATCAGGTCGTAGTGCGTGACGGACGCCTTGCCGTCCTGGGTCACGGCCCACTTGTAGTCCGCGCTGGGGTGCCGGCCGATCGGCGCGTCGATCGTGCCGCTCATCGGGTCCGGGTGGCCCTGCACCAGCGAGTGGTAGCGCTTGTCCACGACCCGCTCGCGGAACTGGTTCTTCAGCGAGGTGTAGGCGCGCTCCGACTTCGCGACGGCCATCAGGCCGGACGTGCCCACGTCGAGGCGGTGCACGATGCCCTGGCGCTCGGATGCCCCGGAGGTCGAGATCCGGTAGCCGGCGGCGGCGAGGCCGCCGATGACGGTGGTCCCGGTCCAGCCGGGGCTCGGGTGGGCGGCGACACCCACCGGCTTCATGATGACGACGATGTCGTCGTCGTCATGGACGATCTCCATGCCGGGAACGGGCTCGGCAACGAGCTCGACCGGCCGCGGCGGCTCGGGCATCTCGACTTCGAGCCAGGCGCCACCGTGCACACGCTCGGACTTCCCGACGACACTGCCGTCGACCGACACCTTCCCCGCGGCCGCGAGATCGGCCGCCTTCGTCCGGGAAAATCCGAACATACGGGCGATAACGGCGTCGACGCGCTCGCCCTCGAGGCCATCGGGAACGGGCAGGGTGCGGATCTCGGGAATCGTACTCACCTGTCGAGTATGCAGGACACGACAGAAGACCATTCCCGCGATCAGTCCTTGTGGACGGTCCCGTCCGGGTCCAGGCCCTTGAACGACAGCAGGACGATCAGGATGCCGCCGCACACGATCGCCGAGTCGGCCAGGTTGAAGACGGCGAAGTGGGCCGGCGCGATGAAGTCCACGACCGCCCCCCGGAACACGCCGGGCGAGCGGAAGATCCGGTCCGTCAGGTTGCCCAGCGCACCGCCCAGCAGCAGGCCCAGCGCGATGGCCCACGGCAGGCTGTAGAGCTTGCGGGCGAGCCGCACGATCACCACGATCACGGTGGCCGCGATGCACGTGAAGATGATCGTGAAGGCCTCGCCGATGCCGAAGGCGGCGCCGGCGTTGCGGACCGCCTCGAACTTCAGCAGATCGCCGATGATCTCGATCGGCGGCTGGTGCTCCAGCTTGGCGACGACCAGCATCTTGCTGCCGAGGTCCAGCAGGTAGGCGAGGGCCGCGACGACGAGCAGGGCCACGATCCGCCGGTGCCTCTTGGGCCCGGCGGACTCCGGCTGGGCGTCGTCCCCGACCTCCGGCGTACCGATGATGCGCTCCGCCTCTGCCACGTCAGTCCCTCGAACTCGCTCGAACCAGGCTCCTCCTGGACCCTGACGAGACACGAGAGTACGTCAGGGTCCCCGCCCAGGGGATGTCCGCCCGGTGCGCCCGGTCCGCCTAGTGCCTGCGTTCCTGCTTCTGCTTGCAGTCCACGCACAGCGTGGCCCGCGGGAACGCCTGCATCCGCGCCTTGCCGATCGGCTGCCCGCAGTTCTCGCACAGCCCGTACGTGCCCGCCTCCAGCCGTTCCAGCGCCCGCTGGCTCTGCTCCAGCATCGAGCTGGCGTTCGCCGCGAGGGCCAGCTCGGACTCCCGGGTGATGTTCTTGGTGCCCGTATCGGCCTGGTCGTCGCCCGCGCCGTCGCCGGAGTCCCGCATCAGGTCCGTGATGGCCGTCTCGGAGGCGTCCAGCTCCATGCGCAGCCGCAGGACCTCCGAGGACAGCTCCGCACGGGCCTCCTCGACCTCCTCGGCCGTCCAGGGGTCCTCTCCGGGCCGTACGGCGAGCTCGCCGGGCGTGAGGGCCGCTGTGACGCGCGCCTTGGGCAGCCCGCTGGTGGCGGCCGCCGCCGTCTTCCTCGCCGTACCGGTGCTCTTCTTGGCAACCACTTTGCGGACTCCCGTCTTCTTCGCGGCCTGCGCCGCCCCCTCGGCCACGGCCTTCTTGGCCGGGGTCTTCCTCGCGGTCGCCTTCTTGGCCGGAGCCTTCGCGGCGGTCACCTTCCTGGCCGGAGCCTTGCTCGCGGCGGCCTTCTTCTTGGCGGCGGTCGCCTTCTCGGCCGCAGCCGGTACCGGTGCCTGAGCCCGAGCCGGAGCCCGTGCCCCGGCCGCGTCCGGAGCCGGAGTGGCGTCCACAGCCGCCCTCGCCGGCCCTGCGGCCTTCCCTATGGCCTTCCCGTCCGCCTTCCCGTCCGCCTTCCCGGCTGCCTTCTCCGCGGCCTTCGCTGCGACCTTTCCGACAGCCTTGACGGCCTTGACGGCCTTGACGGCCTTCTGCGCAGTACTCCCGGCGGTCTTTTTCGCCACCATGGCCGCGGCCCCTTCACATACTGTGATCATTGCTCGCGAATCGTGCCGGAACGATAAATCGCCTCCAGCCCCACGGCAACGGGGCACGCATCCGACGAGGTCAACCTGCATCCGTTGTGCCCATACGGAGGCCCGGTAATCCGCCTCACCCGCCCCACTGGATTCCGTACCGGCCCGTCGGCCCATCCGGGTCACGCACCGCCCGCCCAGCGCCCCCCGCCACGCCGGGCCGGCGGGCCCGCCAAGGGCCGCCGCAAACCGGTCGGCCGCGTACCGTCCGGGCCCGTACACTGGGCCCAGCGAGAGGCATGGATGGGGACGAGTAGCG
The DNA here is from genome assembly GCF_018614075.1 of Streptomyces sp. ISL-94. GTDB lineage: Bacteria > Actinomycetota > Actinomycetes > Streptomycetales > Streptomycetaceae > Streptomyces. The sequence continues at coordinate 46,012 of NZ_JAGGOZ010000031.1, forward strand.
TCGGACGCAGCCAGGAGCGACCCGGGGACGGTGAGAGCCCGGGGGCGAGCGCGATGTGAAGGATCACCCCGGAGCCGCCGGAAGAAAGCCGCAGGGAGCCCGCCCGGGCGCCCGTACGGCGAGTAGAACCGGCTTCGCACCTCAATGAGGGGGCCGCCGGACCAGTCCGGAGGCCAAGGAGGGTGGTACCGCGGGAGCAGCAGTCGGCTCTCGTCCCTCCGGACGGAAGTGACACCCCGCCGGAGGAAGAGTTCAGCCTCATGACCACACCGCCGCAGTACCGCCCGGTCCCCGCCCAGGTCGACCTGCCTGCCCTCGAGCACGCCGTCCTCGACTTCTGGCGCGAGAGCAAGACCTTCGCCAAGACCCTGGAGCAGTCCGAGGGCCGCCCCGAGTGGGTCTTCTACGAGGGCCCGCCGACCGCGAACGGCATGCCCGGCGCGCACCACATCGAGGCCCGCGTCTTCAAGGACGTCTTCCCGCGCTTCCGCACCATGCGCGGCTACCACGTGGCCCGCAAGGCCGGCTGGGACTGCCACGGCCTGCCCGTCGAGCTCGCCGTCGAGAAGGAGCTCGGCTTCAACGGCAAGCAGGACATCGAGGCGTACGGCATCGCCGAGTTCAACGCCAAGTGCCGCGAGTCCGTGACCCGCCACACCGACGCGTTCGCCGAGCTCACGACCCGGATGGGCTACTGGGTCGATCTGGACGACGCCTACCGGACGATGGACCCCGAGTACGTCGAGTCCGTGTGGTGGTCGCTGAAGGAGATCTTCAACAAGGGCCTGCTGACCCAGGACCACCGCGTCGCCCCCTGGTGCCCGCGCTGCGGCACCGGCCTCTCGGACCACGAGCTGGCACAGGGCTACGAGACGGTCGTCGACCCGTCGGTCTTCGTCCGGTTCCCGCTGACCTCCGGCCCGCTGGCCGGCGAGGCGGCCCTCCTCGTCTGGACGACGACCCCGTGGACCCTCGTGTCCAACACCGCCGTCGCCGCGCACCCCGAGGTCACGTACGTCGTCGCCACGAACGGCACCGAGAAGCTCGTCGTCGCCCAGCCGCTGCTGGAGAAGGCCCTCGGCGAAGGCTGGGAGGCCACCGGCGAGACCTTCACGGGCAAGGAGATGGAGCGCTGGACGTACGAGCGCCCGTTCTCCCTTGTCGAATTCCCGGAGCCCGCGCACTACGTCGTGAACGCCGAGTACGTCACGACCGAGGACGGCACCGGTCTGGTCCACCAGTCGCCCGCCTTCGGCGCCGACGACCTCGCGGTCTGCCGTGCCTACGGCCTGCCGGTCGTGAACCCGGTCCGCCCCGACGGCACCTTCGAGGAGGAGGTCCCGCTGGTCGGCGGCGTCTTCTTCAAGAAGGCCGACGAGAAGCTGACCGCCGACCTCGCCGCGCGCGGCCTGCTCTTCAAGCACATCGCCTACGAGCACAGCTACCCGCACTGCTGGCGCTGCCACACGGCCCTGCTCTACTACGCGCAGCCGTCCTGGTACATCCGCACCACCGCCGTCAAGGACGCGATGCTGCGGGAGAACGAGAAGACGAACTGGTTCCCCGACTCGGTCAAGCAGGGCCGCTTCGGCGACTGGCTGAACAACAACATCGACTGGGCGCTCTCCCGCAACCGCTACTGGGGCACCCCGCTGCCGATCTGGCGCTGCGAGGAGAACCACCTCACCTGCGTCGGCTCGCGCGCGGAGCTGTCGGAGCTGTCGGGCACGGACCAGTCCGCTCTGGACCCGCACCGCCCGTACATCGACGACGTCACGTTCACGTGCACGGCCGAGGGCTGCTCGTTGACCGCCGTCCGCGTGCCGGAGGTCATCGACGCCTGGTACGACTCGGGCTCGATGCCGTTCGCGCAGTGGGGCTACCCGTACAAGAACAAGGAGATCTTCGAGAAGCGCTACCCGGCGCAGTTCATCTCGGAGGCCATCGACCAGACGCGCGGCTGGTTCTACACGCTGATGGCGGTCGGCACCCTCGTCTTCGACAAGTCCTCCTACGAGAACGTGGTCTGCCTCGGCCACATCCTCGCCGAGGACGGCCGCAAGATGTCCAAGCACCTGGGCAACATCCTCCAGCCGATCCCGCTCATGGACCAGCACGGCGCGGACGCGGTGCGCTGGTTCATGGCGGCCGGCGGCTCCCCGTGGGCGGCGCGGCGCGTCGGCCACGGCACGATCCAGGAGGTCGTGCGCAAGACCCTCCTGACGTACTGGAACACGGTCGCCTTCCAGGCCCTGTACGCCCGTACGTCGAACTGGGCCCCCTCCGCGTCGGACCCGGCCCCGGCGGACCGCACGGTCCTCGACCGCTGGCTCCTCTCGGAACTCCACACCCTCACGACCGAGGTCACGGAGGCGATGGAGGCGTACGACACCCAGCGCGCCGGCAAGCTGCTGTCCTCCTTCGTGGACGACCTGTCGAACTGGTACGTCCGCCGCTCGCGCCGCCGCTTCTGGCAGGGCGACGCGGCCGCGCTGCGCACCCTGCACGACGTGGTCGAGACGGTCACCCGCCTCATGGCTCCGCTGACGCCCTTCATCACGGAGCGGGTCTGGCAGGACATGATCGTCCCGGTCACCCCGGACGCCCCGGAGTCGGTCCACCTGTCGTCGTGGCCGGAGGCGGACGCGTCCCAGATCGACGGGACCCTGTCCCAGCAGATGCTGCTGGTCCGCCGTCTGGTCGAGCTGGGCCGGGCCACGCGTGCGGAGTCGGGCGTCAAGACCCGCCAGCCGCTCTCGCGGGCCTTGGTCGGCGCGGTGGGCTTTGACGCCCTGTCCCCGGAGCTCCAGTCCCAGATCACGGAGGAGCTGAACGTCTCCTCCCTGGCCTCCCTCTCGGAGGTGGGCGGTTCCCTGGTGGACACGACGGCCAAGGCGAACTTCCGGGCGCTGGGCAAGCGCTTCGGCAAGGGCGTGCAGGACGTGGCGAAGGCCGTCGCCGCGGCCGACGCGGCGGCGCTGTCCCTGGCCCTGCGCTCGGGCTCCGCGGTCATCTCGCTGAACGGTGAGGAGATCTCCCTCTCCCCGGAGGAGGTCATCATCACGGAGACCCCGCGCGAGGGCTGGTCGGTTGCGTCCGACTCCGGCGCGACGGTCGCCCTGGACCTGGAGATCACCCCGGAGCTGCGGCTGGCGGGGCTGGCGCGTGACGCGATCCGCCTGATCCAGGAGGCCCGGAAGAACTCCGGCCTCGACGTGGCCGACCGCATCGCCCTGCGCTGGTCCTCGTCGGACCCGGAGGTCGTCACGGCCCTCACGGACCACGCGGCGCTCATCGCGGACGAGGTGCTGTCCACGGACTTCGCCTCCGGCGAGGCCGACGCCGCGTACGGCGACCCGTTCACGGACGAGTCCCTGTCCCTGACGTTCCGCCTCCGCAAGGCGTAACCGCCGCCGGCCCGGCCGAAGAGGCCCGTACCCCTCACCGGGGGGTGCGGGCCTCTTCGCTTGTCCCCCACCCGCCCTTCCACCGTTCCCGCCTCAATCACCGGCGCGGCTCACTACACGGCGCTCCGCGCCCGCGCCTCAAACGCCGGCGGGGCTGGGAGGGCACCCCCGCTGACATGTGAGGTGCGGGGTCTGGGGCGGAGCCCCAGGGTCTTTCAGCCCCGCCGGCGTTTGAGGCGCGGGGGCTCGGGGGCGGAGCCCCCGCCGCGGCGCCGCACACGGCAACGGAAACGGGCCGGGCCCGGACTCCCCTGAGGGGGTCCGGGCCCGGCCCGTAAAGCGACTGCCGACAAGTACGGCGGCGCCTAGTTGTCGTCCTCGTCGATCAGGAAGCCCCGCATGGGAGACGGAGCCTGCTGCATCGGCTGCGGCGCAGCCGGCCGCACCGGAGCCATCGGCTGGGTCATCGCCGGAGACATCTGCTGCTGACCGCCGTACGACGGGCCGCCCATCGGGGAGGGACCGCCCATGGGCGACGGGCCGCCCATCGAGGGACCACCCATGGAGTGCCCCATCGCACCGGCCGGAGACATCGAGGGGGACGGCGACGGCGGGAGCGCCGGACCGGCCGGGTTGCGCGGCGGGGCCAGGGAGTCGTCGGCCTGGGTCTCCAGCTGACGCAGCTGCGACTCCAGGTAGGACTTCAGGCGCGTACGGTACTCACGCTCGAAGCCCCGCAGGTCCTCGACCTTGCGCTCCAGCGTGGCGCGGGCGGACTCCAGGGAGCCCATCGCGACGCGGTGCTTCTCCTGCGCGTCCCGCTCCAGCGCGTCGGCCTTGGCGCGGGCGTCCCGCTCCAGGCCCTCGGCGCGCGAACGGGCCTCGCCGACGATCTTGTTGGCCTCGGAGCGGGCCTCCGCGATCGCCTGGTCGGCGGTCTGCTGCGCCAGCGACAGGACGCGGGCGGCGCTGTCCCCACCGGGGCCCTGCTGCGGAAGCTGCTGCTGCTGCTGGTGCTGGTGCTGCTGGTGCTGCTGCATCTGCTGGCCCATGGGCTGCATCTGCTGCCCCATCTGCTGCATCTGCTGGCCCATGGGCTGCATCTGCTGGCCGAGCGGGTTCTGGCCGCCCATCGACTGCTGCTGGCCCATGCCCTGCGGCCCACCCATGGGGTGCTGCTGCATGGGGCCGCCCATCGGGCCCGGACCCTGCGGTCCGTGTCCGCCGGGGCCCGGCGGCAGCTGCGGCGCTCCGCCCGGCAGCTGGGGCGGGCCCATCTGGGGCTGCTGCTGCTGCGGCGGGCCGGATATGGCCGCGGGCACGGGGGCGCCGGGGCCGCGCTGGTCCTGGGGTTCCGGCTTGCGCATGCCCTGCTGCTGCTGGTTCTGCGCGGCGGCACGCGTGGCGGCAGCCAGCTTGGCGCGCAGGTCCTCGTTCTCGCGCAGCAGGCGCGTCAGCTCGGACTCGACCTCGTCGAGGAAGGCATCGACCTCGTCCTCGTCATAGCCTTCTCGCAGGCGGACGGTCGTGAACTGCTTGTTCCGCACGTCCTCGGGAGTCAGCGGCATGTCTTCTTCACCTCTACGTAGTCGTCGGCAGTCGGCAAGACCGTATCGGGACTGTCCCCGCGCCTGCGGGGAAGCTCATCGTTCACACGCTTCTCGCAGCGGTGCTCACGAAACTGATGAGGATGTAAACGATGATCATCAGAACGAAGAAGGACAGGTCGAGTGCCACGCCCCCGAGACGCAACGGCGGAATGAATCGCCGGAGAAGCTTGAGCGGTGGATCGGTGACAGTGTAGGTGGCCTCCAGTACGACCACCATCGCCTTGCCGGGCGCCCATGAACGTGCGAACTGGAACACGTAGTCCATGACCAGTCGGAAGATCAGCACGATCAGGAAGCACATCAGCGCGACGTAGACCACTTCCAGTGCGACGCCCATCCCGCGCTTCCCTCTCCCCGTTTCCCGCTCTGTTCCCGGTCCCGTATCTGACGGATCGGTCTAGCTTTGGTTGAAGAACCCGCCCTCCGCGATGCGGGCCTTGTCCTCCGCCGTGACATCGACGTTAGCAGGCGACAGCAGGAACACCTTCTGCGTCACGCGTTCAATGCTGCCGTGCAGGCCGAAGACGAGACCGGCGGCGAAGTCCACGAGACGCTTCGCGTCCGTGTCGTCCATCTCCGTGAGATTCATGATCACCGGAGTGCCCTCACGGAAGTGTTCCCCGATGGTACGGGCCTCGTTGTAGGTCCGGGGGTGCAGCGTCGTGATGCGGTACGGCTCCCGCTCGGAGACGACCTTGGGCATGATCACGGGGGCGTTCTTCTCCAGGTTGGTGCGGTCAGGTGTGATGGATGCCACGGGGGCGATTCGCGCAGGACGTCCGTTTTCCACCGGAATTGGGATGGGTTCGCGCTGCGCCGGGGGCTGTACGACTCGTACCGGTTCGTCCGATACGGGCGATTGGTGCACGGGCTGCTGTCGGCGGTCCCGGGCCCGCTCCGGTTCCGGCTCGGGCTCGAACTCGTCATCGGGGTCGTACCCCGGGTTGTCGTACCGGTCGTCCTCCACGAGGCCGAGGTAGACCGCCATCTTGCGCATCGCGCCGGCCATTCTCCGAGTCCTCCGCTCTGTGGTGGATCGCCCTGTCGCAGGTGCCGCTGTGTCACGAATGTCACCAACTGCCCGCGATCCACGTGGTCTGCCCGCTCATCAGCGGGAATGACCATATTTTCTGCTGTGGTCCGACTTTCTTCGCGACGTTACCCGAGCCGGGGTCTCGCGCCGAGTACCGCAGTGCCGACGCGTACATGTGTCGCACCGGCCCCAACGGCCTGTTCCAGATCCGAGCTCATCCCGGCCGACACCATCGTGGCAGCCGGATGGTCCGCGCGCAGGCGGGATGACAATTCCACCAGCCGCTCGAAAGCGGCCTGTTCGCGTCCCGCGTAGGGACCGGCCAGCGGCGCCACGGTCATCAGCCCGTCGATCCGCAGCCCGGGCGCCGCGGCGACGAGGTCCGCCAACTCCGCGAGCTGCTCGGGTGCCGCGCCGCCCCGGGCTCCCCGCCCGCCCGACTCGGCGTCGAGGGCGATCTGCACGAGGCAGCCGAGTTCCCGGCCGGCGTTCGAGGCGGCGGCCGAGAGGGCGGTCACGAGCCTGGAGCGGTCGACCGACTGCACCACATGCGCGTATCCCGCCACGGAACGGACTTTGTTCGTCTGCAACTGGCCGACGAAGTGCCAGCTGAGGGGCAGATCCGCGCAGGCCGCCGCCTTGGGGGCGGCATCCTGGTCGCGATTCTCCGCAACATGACGGACACCCAGCTCCGCCAGCAGTCGTACGTCGCTCGCGGGGTAGGTCTTGGTGACCACGATGAGCGTCACCTCTTCCCGCTTGCGTCCCGCGGCAGCGCAGGCGGACGAGATACGCTCCTCCACCCGCGCCAGGTTCGCCGCGACTTCCGACTTACGGTCCGTCATTTCCTATTCCAACCAGACATATCCGGCAAGCCGCCCGGTCACCCGGTCGCGGCGGTACGAGAAGTGGTCCCGCGACTCCAGTGTGCAGACCGGGGATCGGTGAACCTCCACCACCCCCGCCTCCGCGAGCTGCGCGTGCACCCCGGCGACCACGTCGACGGCCGGTGTCCCCCAGCCGGTCTCGCCCCAGGCGGCCGGCACCACTTCGGCCACCGCCTCCCGCATCTCGGCGGGCACCTCGTAACAGCGTCCGCAGACCGCGGGTCCGGTCCGGGCGACGATCCGCCCGGGCTCGGCCCCGAGGGCGACCATCGCCTCGACGGCCGCGGGGACCACTCCGGCCACCAGCCCCGGCCGCCCGGCGTGGGCGGCGCCGGCGATCCCGGCGGCGGGGTCGGCGAGCAGGACCGGCGTGCAGTCGGCGGTGAGCACGGCGAGGGCGAGCCCCCGGCGGGCGGTCACCACCGCGTCGACCGCGGGAACCTCGTCACCGAGCGGCCATGGTCCGTCGACCGCCGCCACGTCCCGGCCGTGCACCTGGTTCATCCAGACCACCAGGTCCGGGTCGAGTCCCAGGGACTCCGCCGCGAGCGCCCGGTTCGCGCGAACGGCGGCCGGGTCGTCTCCGACCGCGCCGCCGAGGTTGAGCTCTTCGTACGGAACGGCGCTCACTCCACCCCACCGGTCGGTGAAGGCGAAGTGGGCGCCGCCCACGTGGTGCTGCTCCGGTGTCACTTCAAGAAGTCCGGGACATCCAGCTCTTCGGCCGGGCTGTCCTGGTACGGCCGGGCCGTCGGGACCTGCGGCGCGGGGGCCTGGGCCTCGGCCGGGGCCGCCTCGACGGGAGCCGGGGGCTCCTCGCGCGGGGTGACCGAGCCGAGTCCGCCGAAGGCCGGCCGGACCGGCTCCGGCGCGCGGACCGGAGCCGGGGCCGGCTCCTCGCGCTTGGTGGACGCGGCGCCGATGACGTTGTCCCGGCGGGCCGGGGGCTGTCCGCCGTCGAACCCGGCCGCGATGACGGTGACCCGCACCTCGTCGCCGAGGGCGTCGTCGATGACGGCGCCGAAGATGATGTTCGCCTCGGGGTGCGCGGCCTCGCTCACCAGCTGCGCGGCCTCGTTGATCTCGAAGAGACCGAGGTCCGAGCCACCGGAGATGGAGAGCAGCACGCCGCGCGCGCCGTCGATGGACGCCTCCAGCAGCGGCGAGGAGATCGCCATCTCGGCGGCGGCCACCGCGCGGTCGTCGCCGCGGGCCGAGCCGATGCCCATCAGGGCCGAGCCGGCCTCGGACATCACGGACTTGACGTCGGCGAAGTCGAGGTTGATCAGACCCGGGGTGGTGATGAGGTCGGTGATGCCCTGGACGCCGGAGAGCAGGACCTGGTCGGCCGACTTGAAGGCGTCGAGCACGCTGACCTGGCGGTCCGAGATGGACAGCAGCCGGTCGTTGGGGATGACGATGAGGGTGTCGACCTGCTCGCGGAGCTGGGCGATGCCGTCCTCGGCCTGGTTCGCGCGGCGCCGGCCCTCGAAGGTGAACGGCCGGGTGACCACACCGATCGTCAGGGCGCCCAGCGAGCGGGCGATGTTGGCGACGACAGGTGCGCCGCCCGTTCCGGTGCCGCCGCCCTCACCGGCGGTGACGAAGACCATGTCGGCCCCCTTGAGGACCTCCTCGATCTCCTCGCGGTGGTCCTCTGCCGCCTTGCGGCCGACATCCGGGTTGGCGCCGGCGCCGAGGCCCCGGGTGAGTTCACGGCCGACGTCGAGCTTGACGTCGGCGTCGCTCATCAACAGCGCCTGGGCGTCCGTGTTGATGGCGATGAACTCGACGCCCTTGAGACCGACCTCGATCATTCGGTTGATGGCATTGACACCACCGCCGCCGACACCGATGACCTTGATGACTGCGAGGTAGTTCTGCGGTGCTGCCACGTCGAAGGCCTCTCGCCTCGATTACGTGTCGTCGCCTCGCGGTCTGCGGTGCGACGACTGATGCCGAAATGGGGACGGTCCGAACGCGCCGACCCGAACCCTCACCCTAAAGTTTAGGGTGAGGGGTATGTCTGTTCCTTGGACTCTTCCGAACAGGACACTAAGTCGACAAGTAGTGCGTGTTCAACGAACACGCCGAACCTCCCGTTTTTCTTTTCACCCTATGTGATCACCCGTATCGCTGGCCAACCAGGGTGCGCCGCTGTTCGACCCGACGTCAACTCCCGGACACCGCAGGGGCGGTGGGGACGCTCACGTCGAAGTGTCCGGCCTTGGGTGCGGCCTTCAGCAGAGCGATCAGCGCCCGCCCCTTCGCGTCGCTCTGTTCGCCGCTCCCCCACACCACGGTCCGGCCCCGCGTGAGCTCCAGGACGACCGAATCGTACGAACCCACCTTGACCTGCACGGTCTCCTTGGCGACCGGCTCCGGGAGGGAGCCGGCGACGAGAACGGCCTCGTGCAGCAGCCGTTCCTCGTCGAAGCGGCGGGCGCTCGGAGAGCGTCCCTCGGTCAATTCGAGGACCGGAACGCCGGCGGGTGCTTTCGGGACAGTGTCGAATCGCACACCTGAAGCGTCCACTTCGACGAAGTTGGTGTCCTTTTTGATGAGCAGGACGGGTTTGCGTTCCGTCACTTTCAGCCCGATTCCGTGCGGCCATGCACGCACCACATCGACCGAATCGATGCGCGGCAGGCGGCCCCGGACGCGCTCCTCAATCTCGTCGGTGTCGACGCTCACCAGAGGGGCGCCGACCGGAACGGCCGCCGCGGCGAGCACCTGCTCGGGGATGAGCACCTCGGTGCCGGTCGCGGTGACCTTCTCGATGCGGAGCCAGGAGGAGCCGTAGAGCGCCCAGGTGCCGCCCGCGGCGAGGAGCACCCCCGCGGCCAGGGAGGCCAGCACGGGGGCCCGGCGCAGCCGCGCGCCGGGCCCCTTCGGGCCGGATCTCCTCCACGGCTTCGACGACTTCGGAGGCTTGGGCGGCTTGGGCGAGCCGGAGCCCTTGCGGGCAGACCGGTCGGAACCCGGGCTGCCGCGCTGTGCGGTCGTCGCTCCGGCCACTCCTGCCTCCTGCGTCTGTGCTCTCCCGCCTCAGCGGGACCGGTGTGCAGCAATCGCCTCGTGCACCATGCCGACCAGCAGGTCGTCGGCGTCGCGGCGGCCGAACTCACCGGCCGCACGGGACATCTCGTACAGACGGTGCGGGTCGGACAGCACCGGGAGGATCTGGTTCAGCACCCACTCGGGCGTCAGCTCCGCGTCGTCCACGAGCAGGCCGCCGCCGGCCTTGACCACCGGCTGGGCGTTGAGCCGCTGTTCGCCGTTGCCGATCGGCAGCGGGACGTAGGCGGCGGGGAGCCCGACGGCGGACAGTTCGGCGACGGTCATCGCGCCCGCGCGGCACAGCATCATGTCGGCGGCGGCGTACGCGAGATCCATCCGGTCCACGTACGGTACCGGCACATAGGGCGGCATCCCGGGCATGTTGTCGACACGCGGCAGTTCGTTCTTCGGCCCGACGGCGTGCAGGATCTGGATCCCGGAGCGCTGGAGGGTCGCAGCGACCGCCTGGATCGTCTCGTTGAGGCGGCGGGCGCCCTGCGAGCCGCCGGAGACCAGCAGCGTCGGCAGGTTGGGGTCCAGGCCGAAGGCGACGCGCGCCTCCGGGCGGACCGCGGCCCGGTCGAGGGTGGAGATGGAGCGCCGCAGCGGGATGCCCACGTAGCGGGCACCTCGCAGCTTGCTGTCGGGGGTGGAGACCGCGACGGCGTACGCGTACCGGGAGCCGATCTTATTGGCCAGTCCGGGCCGGGCGTTGGCCTCGTGGACGATGATCGGCACCCCGAGCCGCTTGGCCGCGAGGTAGCCGGGCAGGGCCACGTAGCCGCCGAAGCCGACGACACAGTCGGCCTTGGTGCGGGTGAGGATCTCCTCCGCGGCCTTGATCGTGCCGCGCAGCCGCCCGGGAACGGTGATCAGCTCCGGGGTGGGCTTGCGGGGCAGCGGAACGGCGGGGATCAGCCCCAGTTCGTAGCCGCGTTCCGGCACGAGGCGGGTCTCAAGTCCGCGCTCGGTGCCGAGGGCGGTGATGCCCACTGAAGGGTCCTGCCTGCGCAGGGCGTCCGCGAGGGCGAGCGCCGGCTCGATGTGGCCGGCGGTCCCCCCACCGGCGAGTACGACATGCACCGAAATTCACCGCTCTCCGGACGGACGCTTCTTGACGCGCCGTCTCATCGACTTCCATCTCACCCCGGTCCGCATCCAGCCGGTCTTCGGCTGCCGCATCGCGAGGGCCGCGCGCGCCGCCGGCTCCTCCCGCGCGAAGGCGATGAGCAGTCCGACCGCGAACATGGTCGGCAGCAGGGCCGACCCTCCGTAGGAGAACAGCGGGAGCGGGACTCCGGCGATCGGCAGCAGGCCGAGCACCGCACCGATGTTGATCACGGCCTGGGCCGTGATCCAGGTGGTCACGCCTCCCGCGGCAAACCGTACGAAGGAGTCCTCCGTGCGTCCGGCCACGCGGATACCCGCATAGCCTAGAGCCGCGAACAGGGCGAGTACCGACAGCGTCCCCGCCAGACCCAGTTCCTCCCCGGTGATGGCGAAGATGAAGTCGGTGTGGGCTTCGGGTAGTTGGCCCCATTTTTCCACGCTGGCACCCAAACCGGAACCGAACCATCCACCCGAGGCCAGGGCGTAGATCCCGTGCACCGCCTGCCAGCAGAGGTCGTTCTTGCCCGGATCCGTCGCGCCGAGGCACTCCAGCCGGTCCATCCGGTGCGGACTGGTCTTGATCAGAAGTGCGACGATCACACCGGCGAACGCCAGCACCCCGACGAACATCCGCGTCGGAGCGCCCGCCAGCCAGAGCAGGCCGAACAGGACGGCACCGAGGATCATCGCGGTGCCCATGTCCCCGCCCAGCATGATCAGGCCGAGCAGCAGGAAGGCCACCGGGACCAGCGGCACCAGCAGGTGCTTCCACTGGCTCAGCAGCCCCTTGTCGCCCTTGCGCGCCAACAGGTCGGCGCCCCACAGGATCAGGGCCAGCTTGCCGAACTCACTGGGCTGCAGCATGAACGGACCGCCAAGGGAGATCCAATTCTGGTTGCCGTTGATCGAGACCCCTATCCCGGGGACTTGGACCAGGACCATCAGGAACAGGGTGCCGGCGAGCACCGGATAGGACAGCGCCCGGTGCAGTTTGACCGGCATCCGGGAGGCGACCAGCATCAGCACGGTGCCGATCAGGGCCGCCAGGAACTGCTTCTTGAAGAAGTAGGCGTCGCCCAGGCCGAGCTGGAGGGCCTTGATCATGGAGGCCGAGTAGACCATCACCAGACCGAGCACGGTGATGAGCAGCGAGCTGCCGAAAATCAGGTAGTACGCCGTGAGCGGGCGGTCCCAGGCCTTGCGTGCCTGCTGCTGCGTACGCCGCAGCCGGGCCAGCGGCCCGCGCCCGGCGGGCCGCCGCACACTCACCAGAGGGCGCTTGCGGCCCTGCGCCTTGACGGCGGACGGCCGCCGCCCCGGCAGCATCTGCTTGGCCGGCATCTGTGACCTTCCCCTCCACTCGTACGAGGCGAGCGGCCGGCCGGAGAGACGCGTTCCAGGAACCCTGCCTAGGCGCTCTCGGCGGCCAGTTCGCGCACCGCGTCGGCGAACGCGTCCCCACGCTTGTTGTAGTTCGCGAACATGTCCATCGAGGCGCAGGCAGGCGCCAGGAGGACCGTGTCGCCGGGCTCGGCGAGCCGGGCCGCTTCCCGGACCGCTGCGAGCATCGCCCCAGTGTCGGTCCGGTCGAGGTCGACGACCGGGACCTCGGGGGCGTGTCGCGCCAGCGCCTCGGCGATCAGCGCCCTGTCGGCGCCGATCAGCACCACACCGCGCAGCCGCTTCGCGGACTTCTGCACGAGTTCGTCGAAGGTGGCGCCCTTGGCGAGGCCTCCGGCGATCCAGACGACCGGCTCGAAGGCGGCGAGGGAGGCCTCGGCCGCGTGCGTGTTGGTGGCCTTGGAGTCGTCGATGTACCTGACCTCGCCGACCTCGTCCACGTACGCGACCCGGTGGGCGTCCGGGCGGAAGTCGCGCAGTCCGTCGCGGACCGCGCGCGGCTCGACGCCGAAGGCGCGGGCCAGGGCCGCCGCGGCGAGCGCGTTGGCGATGTTGTGCGGGGCAGGCGGGTTGACGTCCTCGACCTGCGCGAGCTCCTGGGCGTTCTTCTGCCGGTTCTCCACGAAGGCCCGGTCGACGAGGATGCCGTCCACGACGCCGAGCATGGAGGGGCCGGGGGCGCCGAGGGTGAAGCCGACCGCCCGGCAGCCCTCTTCGACGTCGGCGTTCTCGACGAGCTTCTCGGTGGCCGGGTCGGCGACGTTGTAGACGCAGGCCACCTGGTTGCCCTCGTAGATCCGGCCCTTGTCGGCGGCGTACGCCTCCATGGAGCCGTGCCAGTCCAGGTGGTCGGGGGCCAGGTTGAGCACGGCCGCCGAGTGGGCGCGCACCGAGGGCGCCCAGTGCAGCTGGTAGCTGGAGAGTTCGACGGCGAGCACGTCGTACTGCTGCTCGCCGAGGACCACGTCGATGATGGGCGTGCCGATGTTGCCGACCGCGGCGGTCCGCAGACCCGCGGCCTTCAGGATCGACGCCAGCATCTGGGTCGTGGTGGTCTTGCCGTTCGTACCGGTGATGGCGAGCCAGGGCGCCGGTTTCTCGGAGGTCTCGCCGCGCAGCTGCCAGGCGATCTCCACGTCCCCGACCACGTCCACGCCGGCCGCCGCGGCGGCCGCGAAGAGCGGGCTGTCGGGCTTCCAGCCGGGCGAGGTGACGACCAGGTCGGTGCCCTCGGGAAGGGTTTCCGCGTCCGCCAGGCGTACGGAGATCCCCAGCTCGCCGAGTTCGGCGGCGCGGGCGCGGTGGCCCTCGCTGTCGCCGCCGTCGACGACGGTCACCGATGCGCCGAGGCCGGCCAGGGCGCGGGCGGCACTGATGCCGCTCACGCCGAGGCCGGCGACGGTGATGTTCTTGCCGTGCCAGGAGGTCACTTGTCGGCTGCCCATCCCGCGTAGAAGAGACCGAGACCCACGATCACGCACATGCCCTGGATGATCCAGAAGCGGACCACGACAAGGACCTCGGACCACCCCTTGAGTTCGAAGTGGTGCTGGAGCGGGGCCATCCGGAAGACCCGCTTCCCCGTCATCTTGAAGGAGCCGACCTGGATGACGACCGACATCGTGATGAGCACGAAGAGGCCGCCGAGCAGCGCCATCAGCAACTCCGTGCGGGAGCAGATGGCGAGGCCCGCGAGCGCGCCGCCGAGGGCGAGCGAGCCGGTGTCACCCATGAAGATCTTGGCGGGCGAGGTGTTCCACCACAGGAAGCCGAAGCAGGCCCCCATCAGGGCGGAGGCGACGACCGCGAGGTCCAGCGGGTCGCGCACCTCGAAACAGGCGTTCGGGTTGGTCAGGGTCTCCGCGTTGACGCAGGACTCCTGGTGCTGCCAGACGCCGATGAAGGTGTAGGCGCCGAAGACCATCACCGCGGCGCCGGTGGCCAGGCCGTCGAGACCGTCGGTCAGGTTCACGCCGTTGGACATGGCCAGGATCATGAACAGGGCCCAGACCACGAACAGCACGGGGCCGATCGACCAGCCGAAGTCCGTGACGAACGACAGCCTGGTGGAGGCCGGGCTCAGTCCGCGCGAGTCCGAGAACTGCAGCGCGAGCACCGCGAAGGCGATGCCGACGATCAGCTGGCCGGCCATCTTGGCCTTGGCCCGCAGACCGAGCGAGCGGCGCTTGACGATCTTGATGTAGTCGTCCAGGTAGCCGACCACGCCCATGCCCGCCATCAGGAACAGCACCAGCAGACCCGAGAAGCTCGGCTCGCTGGAGGTGATGACCTTGGTCGCGGCGTACGCGATGAGCGTGGCCAGGATGAAGGAGATGCCGCCCATGGTGGGCGTGCCCTTCTTCCCGGCGTGGCCGCGCGGGCCGTCGTCGCGGATGAACTGGCCGTAGCCCTTGCGGGCCAGCAGCTTGATCAGCAGCGGGGTGCCGACGAGCGTGAGGAAGAGTCCGATGACTCCGGCGAACAGGATCTGCCTCATCGGTCGGCGACCTCGCCCTCGCGCTCCAGCAACGCCAGCGCGACCCGCTCCAGTCCGATCGACCTGGAAGCCTTCACCAGCACGACGTCACCCGGGCGCAGTTCACTGCGCAACAGGTCGACCGCCGCCTGCGCGTCGGACACGAGCACCGACTCCTCACCCCACGAACCCTCGTTATATGCGCCCAGTTGCAGCCAGGACGCTTCCCTGCCCCCGACTGCGACGAGCCTGCTCACGTTGAGCCGGACGGCAAGCCGTCCCACCGCGTCGTGCTCGGCCAGCGATGCGTCTCCGAGTTCGGCCATGGGACCGAGCACTGCCCACGTGCGTCCCCCGTTCGCCCTGGCGGCGCCGCCCATCGCGGCAAGCGCGCGCAGAGCGGCCCGCATGGACTCGGGGTTCGCGTTGTAGGCGTCGTTGACGATCGTGACGCCGTCCGCCCGCTCGGTGACCTCCATCCGCCACCGGGACAGGGTGCCCGCCCCGGAGAGCGCGGTGGCGATCTCGTCGACGGACATGCCCAGTACATGGGCGACGGCGGCCGCGGCGAGCGCGTTCGACACGTGGTGCTCACCGTACAGCCGCAAGGTCACATCACTGCACCCGGTCGGTGTGTGGAGTGTGAAGGCGGGCTGTCCCCCGGGGGCCATCCGCACCTCGGTGGCGCGGATGTCGGCGTCCTCGGCCTCGCCGAAGAGGACCGTACGGGCCTTCGTGCGGGCGGACATGGCGCGCACCAGCAGATCGTCGGCGTTGAGGACGGCGATCCCGCCCTCGGCCTCGGAGGGCAGCGCCTCGACCAGTTCCCCCTTGGCCTGGGCGATCTGCTCGCGGCCGCCGAACTCGCCGATGTGGGCGGTGCCGACGTTGAGGACGAGCCCGATGCGGGGCGGGGTCAGGCCGGTGAGGTAGGCGATGTGGCCGATCCCGCGGGCCCCCATCTCCAGTACCAGGTGCCGGGTTTCGGCGGTGGCCTTGAGCGCGGTGAGCGGCAGGCCGATCTCGTTGTTGAGGGAACCCGGCGTCCACACGGTGGGCGCGTGGGCCTGGAGCACCTGCGCGATCAGGTCTTTGGTGGAGGTCTTGCCGGCCGAGCCGGTCAGGGCCACCACGTCGGTGCCGAGCCGCTCGACGACGGCCCGCGCGAGGGCGCCGAGCGCCTTCTCGACATCGGGGACGACGATGGCGGGGACGCCGACCGGCCGGGCCGCGAGGACGGCGACGGCGCCGGCCTCGATCGCGCGCACGGCGTAGTCGTGGCCGTCGACGTGCTCGCCGTCGAAGGCGGCGAACAGGCTGCCGGCCTCCACCTGGCGGGAGTCGATGACGACGGGCCCGCTGATCCGCAGGGACGGATCCGGTATGTCGTGGGGCCGCCCGCCGGTGATGTCGGCGATCTCGGCGAGGGAAAGGGCGATCACTGGTTCACCTCGGCCTGCTGGAGCGCGTCGTTCTTCGGTGCGTCGTTCTTCAGTGCGTTCTCGATGGCTGCGCGGAGCACTTCGCGGTCGTCGAAGGGCCGTACGACACCCGCGGTGTCCTGGCCCTGCTCGTGGCCCTTGCCCGCCACCAGCACGGTGTCACCGGGCTCGGCGCGCGCGACGGCGGCCGCGATGGCCGCGGCCCGGTCGGCGTCGACGAGGACGGCGCCGCGCTCGGCGGGCGGTACGGACACGGCGCCTTCGAACATCGCGGCGAGGATCGCGAGGGGGTCCTCGGAGCGCGGGTTGTCGGAGGTCAGGACGGCCACGTCGGCGTAGCGGGCGGCGGCGGCGCCCATGGGGCCCCGCTTGGTGGTGTCGCGGTCGCCGCCGCAGCCGAGCACGATGTGCAGCCTGCCGGTGGTGACCTCGCGCAGGGCGCGCAGGACCGATTCGACGGCGTCGGTCTTGTGCGCGTAGTCGACGACGGCCAGGTACGGCTGTCCCGCGTCCACCCGCTCCAGCCGGCCGGGGACCCCGGGGACCGCGGCGACGCCGTCGGCGGCGGTCTGCGGGTCGAGGCCGGCGGCGGCGAGGGTGACGATCGCGGCGACGGTGTTGGCCACGTTGAACGGGCCGGGCAGCGGCGCGGTGGCCCGTACGCGCTGTCCTGCGGGGCCGAGCAGGGTCAGGGTGGAGCTCGCCGGTCCGAAGACCACGTCCTCGGCACGCCAGTCGGCGGCCGGGTCGCCGGCCGCGGAGAAGGTGGTGACGGGGATCGTCGCCTCCTTGGTGAGGCGGCGGCCGTACTCGTCGTCGAGGTTGACCACGCCCAGGCGGGCGCGGCGGGGGGTGAAGAGCCCCGCCTTCGCCCGGAAGTAGTCGTCCATGTCCGAGTGGAACTCCATGTGCTCCGGGCTCAGGTTGTTGAAGACCGCGACGTCGAAGACGCAGCCGTCGACGCGGCCGAGCACCAGGGCGTGGCTGGAGACCTCCATGGCGACGGCCTCGACGCCGCGTTCGCCCATGACCGCGAAGAGGGCCTGGAGGTCGGTGGCCTCGGGGGTGGTCCGCTCAGACTTGATGCGCTCGTCGCCGATGCGCATCTCCACGGTGCCGACCAGTCCGGTGCTGCGGCCCGCCGCGCGCAGGCCGCCTTCGACGAGGTACGCCGTGGTGGTCTTGCCGGAGGTGCCGGTGATGCCGATCTGCAGCAGGCCCTCGCCCGGGTGGCCGTAGATCTCGGCGGCGAGCTCGCCGATCCGGCCGCGCGGGTCGGCGACGGCCAGGACCGGCAGCCCGGTCGCGGCGGCGCGCTCCTCGCCCGCGGGATCGGTCAGCACGGCGGCGGCGCCGAGGGCGGCCGCCTGGGCGGCGAAGTCCGCGCCGTGCAGCTTGGCACCGGGCAGGGCCGCGTACAGGTCGCCGGGGCGGACCGCACGGGAGTCGTGCGTGATGCCGGTGATCTGCGCTGCGCCTGGCGCTCGGACGCCCAGCAGGGTGGCCAGCTCGCCCAGAGGGGTCGGGCGGGCGGACACGGGCCGGGGCGCTCCCGGCGGCGCTGCCGGGGCGTCTTTCTGGGTGGTTCTGGGCTGATCAGCGTGGGGCACGGCGGTGAGCGTACCGGGCGCGGCGGGCCGGTCGCGAAGCGAGGGCCCGGCCTCGGCGCCGGCGGCCGACTGGTTCCCGGGTTTCGGGGTGATCGTTGTCACTGATGGTGCCTCACGCTTTTCTGGCCGGG
Organism: Streptomyces sp. ISL-94; assembly: GCF_018614075.1. Classification (GTDB taxonomy): domain Bacteria; phylum Actinomycetota; class Actinomycetes; order Streptomycetales; family Streptomycetaceae; genus Streptomyces. The sequence goes on from NZ_JAGGOZ010000031.1 coordinate 64,179, forward strand.
CGGTGGGTCATCGACCGGGCTGCGGACTGGGCTGCGGGGCGGGCTGCGGACCGGGGTCGAAGGCGACCGGGAGCCCTGCGGGGGCCGTGCCGGTGGGGGCGACCTGGAGGGTCTTCAGGGCGAACTCCATGACCTTCTTGTAGATGGGGCCGCAGATCTGGCCGCCGAAGTAGCTGCCCTTCGTAGGGTTCTGGATCGCGCAGTAGACGGTGATGCGCGGGTTGTCGGCGGGTGCGAACCCGGCGAAGGAGGCGGTGTAGCCCTTGTAGCGGCCGGTGGCCGGATCCACCCGGTTGGAGGTGCCGGTCTTGCCGCCGACCCGGTAGCCGGGGATCTTCGCCTTGGCCCCGGTGCCCTCCTGGTCGTCCACGACGGATTCGAGCATCTCGGAGAGGGTCTTGGCGGTGTCCCGGCTGATCACGCGGGTCTGTTCGGGCGCCGGGGCCGGGGTGAAGCGGCCGTCGGGGCCCTTGGTGCCGCGCACCAGGGTCGGGGTGATCCGCACTCCGCCGTTGGCGATGGTGGAGTACACGGAGGCCGCCTGCATGGCGTTGAGGGACAGGCCCTGGCCGAAAGGAATCGTGTACTGCTGGGAGGTGGACCAGTCCTCGGGGTCGGCGAGGATGCCGCGGGACTCGCCCGGGTAGTTCAGGCCGGTGGGCCGCCCGATGCCGAATTTGTCCAGGTACGAGTACAGGACCTTGTTGGCCTCGGGCTGCGTGGGGCCGAGCTGGCCGGTGGCCAGGATGGTGCCGATGTTGGAGGACTTGGCGAGGACCCCGTTGAGGGTCAGGTACCAGGTCGGGTGGTCGACGTCGTCCTTGAAGAGCCGGTCGCCGCGGTGCAGCCGGTTCGGCACCTCGACGTGGGTTTCGGGGGTGGCCTTCTTCTCCTCCAGGACGGCGGCCATCGACATCACCTTGGCGGTGGAGCCGGGCTCGTACACGTCCTGGAGCGCGGCGTTGCCCATGGCGGCGGAACGGGCGCCGGTCAGGTCGTTGGGGTCGAAGCCGGGGGCGTTGGCCATGGCCAGGACCTCGCCGGTGCCGGTGTCCTGGACGATGACGTAGCCGCGGTCGGCCTCGGACTTCTGGACCTGCTCGGTGATGGCGCTCTGCGCCGCCCACTGGATGTCGCGGTCGATGGTCAGCTCGATGTCCTCGCCGGGCACGGCGGGCTTCTCGCTGGAACCGGCCGTGGGCACCTTGCGGCCGCCGGACTGGGCGTAGGTGACCTCGCCGTCCTTGCCGGACAGCTTCTTGTCGAGGGAGGACTCCAGGCCGCCGGCGCCCTTGCCTTCGGCGTTCACGTAACCCAGTATCCCGGCGGCCAGGTCGCCGTTCGGGTACACGCGCTTGCTGCTGTCCTCCTTGAACACGCCGGCGAGGACGTTGGCGCCGGGGCCGTTGTTCCTTTTGTCGGCCTCGGCCTTGTCCGCGAAGACCTTCTTGAGGTCCTTGATCTGGTTCCAGACCTGGGGGGTCTGGCGGTGGGCGAGGACGACGTACCGGGTGTTCCTGGTCTTCAACCGCTCGGTGAGCTCCTTGGCGTCCTTGCCGAGGATGGGCGCGAGGAGGGCGGCCGCCTGCTCGGGGGCGTCCGGGGCCTTGCTGTCCTGCGGGGTGAACATCTTCGGGTCGGCGGTGATGTCGTACGCGTCGACGCTGGTGGCGAGGGCCACGCCCTTGCGGTCGGTGATCTCGCCGCGCTCGGCGGCCAGCCTGACGCTGGTGTAGCGGTTCTTGGAGGCCTCGGCGGAGAAGGCGGAGGCGTCGACGGCCTGCACCTGGAGGAGGCGGACGACGAAGGCGACCATCACGAGCGTCAGCCCGATGCTGACGAGGCGCAGCCGGGGCTTGGGGCTGCCGAGCCGGATGGTGTGCGGGCGCCTGGCCGCGGCGGGCCGCCGCGTCGCGGGCCGCGCCGTCACCCGCGCCCTGGCCGGCCCGGGCACCCGCCGCCGCGGCGGCTCCTGCGGGCTCACCGGCCCACCGCCTGCTGCGGCCGGACCCGGGCGTCCAGCGGTGCCGCTGCGGGGGGTGCGGGCCGACAATGCCCTGCGGGCCGCTTCCCGGGGCTCCGCCCCACACCCCGCGCCTCAAACGCCGGAGGGGCCGGGTGTGGCCGCCCGGCGGCGATGCCCGTGCCGGGGAGGACAGGTGCACGATGCCCCGCGGGCCCCTTCCTGGGGCTCCGCCCCAGCCCCCGCGCCTCAAACGCCGGAGGGGCGGGGTGTGGCCGGCGCCGCCCGTCGGTGCGCGCAGCGCAACACTGCCCGGCGGGCTGGATTGCCCGCAGGGCAGTTCCAGCCCCGCCGGCGCTTGAGGCGCGGGGGCTCGGGGGCGGAGCCCCCGCCGGGGCCGGGGCGGAGCCCCGGGAGCGGCGGCCGGGGTCGCAAGCCCCGGTTTCGGAAAGGGGCGGGGTGGGGGAAGGCCCCGCAGGGATCCGCGTCACGACGTCACCTTCCAGGAGGCTGGTTGGGCTGCGGGGTCGGGCTGGGCGCCGCCGCCGACTGCGACGGCGCGGGCGTAGGCGTGGGGGTGGGCGCAGGCGTAGCCACAGGGGCCTGCGGGGCGGCCGCCGACGGCGGCACGGGCGGGGGCGGGGGCTCCGCCGGAGACGCGGCGCCGGTGATCTTGCCGTCCGGGCCGATGAAGACCGGGCTGCCGCCCGGGACCAGGCCCAGCTCCTGGGCCCGCCGCTGCAGCGCGTCCGGCGCCGAATACCCGTCCACGTCCCGCTGGAGCGCCTGCTGCTCGTCCGTGAGCGCGGTGGTCTCCCTCTTCAGCTTGCTCAGCTGGAAGGACCCTTCGTTCAGCGCCGAGTTCAGCAACAGCAGACTGATCAGGCCCCCGCCGAGCAGCGCCACGACCAGCAGCACGAACGGCATCCGCGCCGCCTGCCCGCCCGACCGCCCCGGCCGTCCCGGACGGACCGGCCCGCCGAGCGCCCGGCCGACCAGGGCCGCTCGCCCGCGCGTGAGCGTGGCAAACCTCCCGCCCCTGCCGCCGCCCCCGGCGGCCGTCACAGCCGCGCCTCCCGGATGCGTTCGACTCCGCGGAACCTCGCCGGGGCGGCCCGCCGGTTCTCGGCGATCTCCTCCTCGGTCGGCAGTTCCGCCCCGCGCGTGAGCAGCTTCAGCTTCGGCTGGTACTTCTCCGGGACCACCGGCAGCCCGGGCGGAGCCGTGGACGCCGCGCCCGCCGCGAAGACCTGCTTCACGAGCCGGTCCTCCAGCGAGTGGTACGAGAGCACCGCGATCCGGCCGCCGACCGCGATCCGGTCCACCGCCGCCGGAATGGCCTTCTCCAGCCCCGACAGCTCGCCGTTGACCTCGATCCGCAGTGCCTGGAAGGTCCGCTTGGCCGGGTTGCCGCCGGTCCGCTTCGCGGCCTGCGGCAGCGCGTCGCGGATCAGCTCGACCAGCCGGGCGCTGTTGGTGAAGGGCTCCTTCTCCCGCTGCCGGACGACGGCGGACACGATCCGCTTGGCCTGCTTCTCCTCGCCGTACTGGCGCAGGATCCGTACGAGCTCGCCCGGCGCGTAGGTGTTGAGCACCTCGGCGGCGCTGATGCCCGTCGTCTGGTCCATCCGCATGTCCAGCGGCGCGTCCTGCGCGTACGCGAACCCGCGGTCGGCCTCGTCCAGCTGCATGGAGGAGACGCCCAGGTCGAAGAGGATGCCCTGGACGGTCGGGATGCCCAGGCCGTCCAGCACCTCGGCCAGGTCGGCGTAGATCGCGTGGACGAGGGTGGCCCGGTCGCCGAAGCGGGCGAGCCGCTCTCCGGAGAGCCGCAGGGCCTCCTTGTCGCGGTCGAGGCCGATCAGGTGGGCCTCGGGGAACCGGGTCAGCAGCGCCTCGCTGTGGCCGCCGAGGCCGAGGGTGCAGTCGACGACGACGGCCCCGGGCCTCTCCAGCGCCGGGGCCAACAGGTCCAGGCACCGCTGGAGCATCACCGGGACATGTCGGGACTCGCTAGTCAAAGCGCCCTCTCAGATAACGGCGCGACAGGCGTACGTACGCGCCGCGCACGCGGAGTCTTCGGGGCCGGGCGGCCGGTCAGGGCCGGGCTCCGGCCGGTTCGCGTCACTTTAGTGCAACGGTCGCCGCGGTCAACGAACCGCCTCGCGCGCCGTGCGCGTCGCCGTGCGCGCCCCCCGCACCGAACCCGCAAATGCCGCGAATCACCCTGTTGGCCGCCTCCCCCTCACTCCTGTGGGTTAGCTCACAACAAGGCTTGTTGACCTTCTTTGTCCACCCTCACTCGATGCCCCCACACGCTGTGACCATTACCGTCGTACCCATGACGACTTCCGCATCCCTGCCTGCCGAGTCCGCGCCCGAGGCATCCGGCGGCGGCTCCGTCACCGACCGGCTGGTCGCGGCGAACCGCGCCTACGCGGCGGAGTTCACCGATCCGGGCATGGACGCCCGCCCCGTCCTGCACGTGGCGGTCGTGGCCTGTATGGACGCCCGCCTCGACCTGCACGCCGCCCTCGGCCTCGAACTCGGCGACTGTCACACGATCCGCAACGCGGGCGGCGTGGTCACCGACGACACCATCCGCTCCCTCACGATCAGCCAGCGGGCCCTCGGCACCCGCACGGTCATACTGATCCACCACACCGGCTGTGGTCTCGAAAGCCTCACCGAGGACTTCCGGCACGAGCTGGAGGACGAGGTCGGCCAGCGCCCGGCCTGGGCCGTGGAGGCCTTCCGGGACGTGGACCAGGACGTACGCCAGTCCATGCAGCGGGTCCGTACCAACCCCTTCCTGCCCCACCGCGACGATGTGCGAGGCTTCGTCTTCGACGTGCACACCGGGCTCCTCCGGGAGATCGATCCCCGCTCTTGAGTGACACAAGGCCGTAACGCCGTCAAGAATGCGGGGAGACGCCCCCCGGGACCCCCCGGGGCCGGTGTCCGTGTGTGGGGTGGGCCGGTTCATGCGCCGAGGGCGTCGGCCCTGGGAATGGGCCGAGGAGAACCAGGTGACCACGTATGACGACCGAGCGAGCCTCGCTGATCTGACCAGCACGGCGGAGCGGGTGCGCCAGTCGGTCGAAAGCGTGATCGAGGGCAAGCCCGAGGTCGTTCGCCTCGCGCTGACCGTGCTGCTCGCCGAGGGGCACCTGCTGATCGAGGACGTGCCCGGCGTCGGCAAGACCATGCTGGCCAAGACACTCGCCAAGTCGATCGACTGCTCGGTGCAGCGCATCCAGTTCACGCCGGACCTGCTGCCCTCCGACATCACCGGCGTCAGCATCTACGACCAGCAGCGCCGCGAGTTCGAGTTCAAGCCGGGCGCGATCTTCGCGCAGATCGTCATCGGCGACGAGATCAACCGCGCCTCGCCGAAGACCCAGTCGGCGCTGCTGGAGTCGATGGAGGAGCGCCAGGTCACCATCGACGGCACCACCTACGCGCTGCCGAGCCCCTTCATGGTCGTCGCCACCCAGAACCCGGTGGAGATGGAGGGCACGTACCCGCTGCCCGAGGCCCAGCGCGACCGTTTCATGGCCCGCGTCTCCGTCGGCTACCCGAGCCCCGAGGCCGAGCTCCAGATGCTCGACGTGCACGGCGGGCTCTCCCCGCTCGACGACCTGACGGCGGTCGCGCACGCCCACGAGATCGTCAAGCTCATCGAGGCCGTCCGCGAGGTCTACGTGGCCGAGGCGGTCCGGCGCTACGTCGTCGACCTGGTCTCCGCCACCCGCCACCACCCGGACCTGCGCCTGGGCGCCTCGCCCCGCGCCACCCTGCACCTGCTGCGCGCCGTGAAGGCCTCCGCCGCGCTCTCCGGCCGGGACTACGTGCTGCCCGACGACGTCCAGGCGCTGGCCGCCCCCGTCCTCGCGCACCGGCTGCTGCCCACGGCCCAGGCCCAGCTGAACCGGCGCACCGCCGAGCAGGTCGTCGGTGAGATCCTCCAGCGCACCCCCGTCCCTGCAGCGCACGCCCGCGGCGAGATGCCGCCCGGCGCCGGCATCCGGGGCTTCTGATGAGCGCCGGTGCCCCGCGCGGCGCCGGCCGCCCGGAAGGCGGGCTCCGCACGTCGCTGTCCGGCCTGACCACCCGCGGGCGCTCCTTCCTGGCCGCCGGGACCGCCGCCGCCGCGTGCGCGTACGTGCTGGGCCAGGGCGAACTGCTCCGGGTCGGCCTGCTGCTCGCCGCCCTGCCGCTGATCTGCGTCTACGCCCTGCACCGCACCCGCCACCGGGTCTCCGGCACCCGCCGGCTGACCCCGCAGCGGGTGCCCGCGGGCGGCGAGGCCCGGGTGCAGCTGCGCATGGACAACGTCTCCCGGCTGCCCACGGGCCTGCTGATGCTCCAGGACCGGGTGCCGTACGTGCTCGGGCCCCGGCCTCGGTTCGTCCTGGACCGGGTCGAGGCCGGCGGGCGCCGCGAGGTCTCCTACCGGGTCCGCTCCGACCTGCGCGGCCGCTATCCGCTCGGCCCGCTCCAGCTGCGGCTGACCGACCCCTTCGGGCTGGTCGAGCTCACCCGCTCCTTCAGCACCTACGACACCCTCACCGTCATCCCGCGCACCGAGCCGCTGCCGCCCGTCCACCTGGCCGGCGAGTCCTCCGGCTACGGCGACGGGAGCCGCCGCTCGCTGGCCCTGGCCGGCGACGACGACGTGATCCCGCGGACCTACCGGCGCGGCGACGACCTGCGCCGGGTGCACTGGCGCTCCACCGCCCGCTACGGCGAGCTCATGGTGCGCCGCGAGGAGCAGCCCCAGCGCAGCCGGGCCACCGTCCTGCTGGACACCCGGCGCATCGCCTTCGAGGGCGCGGGCCCCGACTCCGCCTTCGAGTGGGCCGTCTCCGGGGCCGCCTCGTCCCTGGTGCACCTGCTGGAGCAGGGCTTCTCGGTGCGGCTGCTCATGGACACCGGCGACTCGGTGCCCGGCGAGGCCGGCGGCGGCTTCACCTCCGGCGGGCACGAGTCCGCGGAGGCCGCCGGGCTGATGATGGACACCCTCGCGGTGGTCGGGCACTCGGACGGCGCGGGCCTCTCCCGGGCCTACGACGCGGTGCGCGGCGGCGGCGGTTTCGGCGGAGCCGGCGCCGAGGGGCTCCTCATCGCCTTCTTCGGAGACCTGGACGACGTACAAACCGAAATGGCGGCCAAGATGCGCCAGCGTGCCGGGGGCGCGGTGGCCTTCGTACTGGACTCCGCGACCTGGGCCGGGCAGCCCGCGCAGAACCACGCCCTGCCCCCGCTGGAGCAGCGGTTGAGCAGGCTGCGCGACGCGGGCTGGACGGCGCTGGCCGCCCCTCCCGGGGTGGCCTTCGGCGAACTGTGGCGCCACGCCGGTACCGCGCGCCTGAGCACGGGAACCTCCGGAGGGCGGGCATGAGCGGGCGGGCGAGAGTGATGGTCTTCGCGGCACTGGCGACCCTGCTCACCTCGTGGTCGCTGGTCCCGCTGGTCGATTCGGCGGGCTGGCTGCTCCAGGCGGCCCTGCTGCTGGCCGTGCAGAGCGCGGTGGGGGCCGGGGTCCGGCGGGTGCCGGTCGCACGGTCGCTGACCGTGGCCGCGCAGCTGCTGGTGTCGCTGGTGCTGCTCGCGTTCCTCTTCGGCGGCAAGGCCGGGACCGGCGGGACCGGGCCGGTGGCCTACCTGGTGACGGACTTCGGCGCGCTGTTCCGGCGCGGTGTGCAGGACGTGGGCGAGTTCGCGATCCCGGCGCCGATGACGGACGGCATCCGGCTGCTGCTGGTGTGCGGGGTGCTGCTGATCGGGCTGCTCGTGGACCTGCTGGCGGTGACCCTGCGGACGGCCGCCGCGGCCGGGCTGCCGCTGCTCGCGCTGTACTCGGTGGCCGCGGGCCTGTCGGGCGGCGGGGAGGCCTCCTGGTTCTCCTTCCTGCTGGCGGGCTCCGGGTACCTGATGATGCTGCTGGCCGAGGGCCGCGACCGGCTCGCCCAGTGGGGCCGGGTCTTCGGCGGGGCCCCACCCGGCCGGGTATCGGCCGCCTCCGGCCTGGGCAGCGGCCCGGGCGGTCACGCGACGGCCCCCGTGCGGACCGGCCGGCGGATCGGCGCGGTGGCCCTGGGACTGGCGCTGGCGGTGCCGGCGGCGCTGCCCGCGCTCGGCGGCGGGCTGCTGGGCGCGCAGGGCGAGGCCGAGGGCGGCGGCAGCGGGGTGGGCGGGACGATCTCGGCCGTCAACCCGCTGGTCTCCCTCCAGAGCAACCTGAACGCGCAGGACAACCGGGTGGTGCTGAAGTACCGGACGGACAACCCGCAGCAGGGTGAGCAGTACCTGCGGATCCTCGCCCTGGACGAGTTCAACGGCGTCAAGTGGGAGGCCTCGGGGCGTGCCCTGACCGATGTGCCGGAGCAGCTGCCGAACCCGCCCGGGCTCGCCGGGCCGGTCCAGGCGGGCGCGGTCGAGGTGCGCACCAACATCTCGGCGGCGGACAGCTACACGCAGCGCTACCTGCCGATGCCGTATCCGGCGACGAAGGTGGACATCCCCGGGAAGTGGCGGTTCGAGCCGGCCGGCCGGACCCTGGTCGGGGACCAGCTGGGCAAGGACACGTTCCAGAACGTGCAGGGCGCGATGTACACCGTACGCAGCCTGCAGCTGCGGCCGACGGCGCAGCAGCTGCAGAAGGCTCCCGCGCCGGCCCGGGAGATCCGGGACGAGTACACGAAGCTGCCGGACAACCTGCCGCCGGTGGTCGCCGACACGGCCCGCCAGGTGACGCAGGGCGCGAAGGACGACTACACGCGGGCGGTGAAGCTGCAGGACTTCTTCGCGGTCAGCGGCGGGTTCCGCTACAACACGAAGACGGCGTCCGGTACGGGTCCGCAGGCGGTCGCCCGCTTCCTCGCCGACAAGGAGGGGTTCTGCGTCCACTTCGCCTTCTCGATGGCGGCGATGTCCCGCTCGCTGGGCATTCCGGCGCGGGTGGCGGTGGGCTTCACCCCGGGCGAGAAGCAGTCGGACGGCAACGTGAACGTCTCCATGAGGGACGCGCACGCGTGGCCGGAGCTCTACTTCGAGGGTGTGGGGTGGACGCGGTTCGAGCCGACGCCCCGGTCGGGCATCAACGTGCCGGACTACTCCCGGCCGCAGACTCCGGCGGCCCAGCCGTCGGCGCCGTCGGCGCTGCCCTCGCAGGCCGCGCCGGAACCGTCGGCCGCGCCGTCGAAGGCGGACGACTGCCCGCCGGAGCTGAAGAAGCTGGGCGAGTGCGGGGTGGTGGCGCCCGCGCAGGGCTCCGCCGGCGACGACGGGCCGTCGGCGACGACGATCCTCGGCTGGGCGGCGGTCGCGGTGGCGGTCCTGTCCCTCCCCCTCCTTCCGCTGCTGTGGCGGAGCCGTGTCCGGGCACGCCGGCTGGGCGGCGGGGAGGTGGCGGCGGCCTGGCGCGAGCTGGGCGACTCCGCCTGGGACGTGGGCGTGCCGCCGGACGAGGCGCTGTCGCCGCGACGGGCGGCGGGCCGGATCGTGGAGCTGGGCCGCCTGGAGCCGGAGGCCGCCGGTGCGGTCCACCGGGTCGCGGGTGCGGTGGAACGGGCCCTGTACGCACCGCCGGGCGCGGCGGCCCCGTATCCGAACCTGCCGGACGACGTGCTGCGCGCCCGCACGGGCCTCCTGGCCTCGGCGCCCCGCACCACCCGCCTCCGAGCTCTCCTCTTCCCCCGCTCGGCAGCCCGCGTCGCCTGGGCGGTCTCCGCCCGCTGGTCCGCCCTCACCACAACCCTGTCCACCCGCCTGACAACCCTCCGCAGCCGCCTCCCCCTGCGAATCCGCGGCTGACCCTCCCCCTCGCGAACGCCCGACCCGCCGCGGGGCCGTCAGCCCGCCGGCGCTTGAGCCGCGCGGGCCCCTTCAGCCCCGCCGGCGCTTGAGGCGCGGGGGCCCTTTCAGCCCCGCCGTCGTTTGAGCGCGGGGGCCCTTTCAGCCCCGCTGGCGTTTGAGCGCGGGGGCCCTTTCAGCCTCGCCGGCGTTTGAGCGCGGGGGCCCTTTCAGCCTCGCCGGCGTTTGAGCGCCGCCAGCGTTTGAGCGCGGGGGCCCCTTCAGCCTCGCCGGCGTTTGAGGCGCGGGGTCCGGGGCGGAGCCCCGATCTCTGAGCCGCGCAGGCCCACTCGGCTGGACCACGGCCCCGCCGAAACCTTCAGCCCCGCCGGCGCTTGAGGCGCGGGGTCCGGGGCGGGGCCCCGGCAGCGGCGGGGAGGCCGGGCGCGCGGACGCGGCGAGGCTCGATCCCCCCGAGCCCCGCCGCGCCGGCGTACCGCATCACGGAGGAGGCACCCGGTCCGCTCCGCGGCCCCGTGTCCGCGGTGCGGACCGGGTCTCCTGTCCGCTGCCCCCAGTCTGGCGTTCGCGCAGGTGGGAGCCATCCGCGCACGTACTCATTTCCGCGCCTAGGTACGGATACTCAGTCGCCGCGGCAGGCCCCACCAGTTGTACGGCCTGCCGCCCCCGCGCGGCACCGCCGACTGGGGGGTGCCGCCCACCGCGTCAGCGGTTTCCGCTGACCCGCCCCCGCAGCAGCAGCGACAGCGCCGAGTGCACGTCGTCGAGCGACCGCTCGCTCTGGAAGGACTGCCAGTCCAGCGCCGCCACCAGCACCATCCCCACCATGGCCGCAGCCGTCAGCGGCACGTCGATCTCCGCGCTCAGCTCCCCCCGCTCGACACCCTCCCGCAGCACCGTCTCCACGACGGCCACCGCCTCCTGCCGTACGACCATCAGCGTGGACTGCCAGGCCCGGTTCGTCCGCCACAGCTCGGCGACGTAGAGCTGGGTGAAGGCCGGGTACCGGTCGATGAAGACGAGCCCGGCCCGGATCATGGCGTCGAGCGCCTCGACCCGGCTGCCGCCGCGCGCCTCCGTCTCCTCCGCCGCCGTCCGCAGCGAAGCGGTCAGCAGGCCGACCCCGTGCCGCAGCAGCTCCTCGAAGAGGTCGTTCTTGCTCGCGAAGTTGTAGTAGACGGTGCCCTTCGCGACGCCCGCCCGCTCGGCGATCTCCTCGACCGTGGTCGCGGAGAAGCCCTGCTCGGCGATCAGCGTGACGGCTGCCTCGTAGAGCTTCTGGCGGGTGGCCTGGCGTCGACCGCCGCCGGTGCCCGTAGCGGTGCTGCTGCTTTCCATGGCGCTGATTCTCACAGGTCAACCGCTCCTACAGGCTCAGTTCCGGATGCAGCCGGTCCATGGTCCACACCTGCTTGCCGCGGGCGGCGAGCGCGGTGAGGGCGAGGGCGCCGACGGTGAAGGCCGTCAGGACCGCGCAGCCCTGCCAGACGGGGGCGAGGTCGCCGCCCGTGATGAGGCGGCGCAGGCTCTCGACGACGTACGACATCGGCAGGTACGGGTGGATGAAGTTGAAGAAGCCGGGGCTGGTCTGTACGGGGTAGGTGCCGCCCGCCGAGGTCAGCTGGAGCATCAGCACCGCGAGGACCAGGATCCGCCCGGCCGCGCCGAACTTGGCGTTCAGCCACTGGACGATGGCCGCGAAGCAGCCGGTGACCAGCATGAGGAAGCCGATGGTCAGGGCCGGGCGGGCCATCTCCAGGCCCAGGCCCCAGTGGAGTACGGACATCAGCGCGCTCACCTGCGCGACGCCGATGCCCGCCACGGGCAGCCAGCCGGCGAAGGCTACCCGCCAGGGCGAGGCGCCCGCGGCCAGGGCCCGCCGGTTCATCGGGGCGATGAGCATGTAGGCGACCATCGCGCCGACCCAGAGGGAGAGCGGGATGAAGTAGGGGGCGAAGCCGGTGCCGTAGTTGGGCGCCTTGTGGAGGGACTGGTTGGCGAGCTGGACGGGGTCGGCCATGACCTGCGTCCGGGTGTCGCGCTGCTGCTCGTCGTAGTCCGGGATCTTGCCGGCGCCCTCGTGCAGGCCGCCGGCGAGTTCGCCGGTGCCGTCGACGAGCTTGTACATGCCGCCGTCGAGGGTGTGCGCGCCGTCGCCGAGCTTGCCGACGCCCGCGTTGATGGCGCCGGAGCCGCCGGTGGCGGTGCCGATGCCCGCGTGCAGCTGGACCATGCCGTCGGCGACCTGCTGGGCGCCGCTGTTGAGGGCGTTGACCTTGGCGACGGCCGCGTCGAGGTCGGCGGCGAGGCCGGGGGCCTTGTCGACGAGCTCGCGGGCCTTGTTCTCCAGGTCGGTCAGCTGGGTGCGGAGCTTGCCGACGTCGCCGTTGGTGTTGCCGACGAGGGTGTTGACGTCGCCGGAGAGGAGGGCGGCCTCGGCGGCGTCGTCCCTGACCTTCTTCAGTTCGGGACAGGAGGCCAGGTGCGGCTCCGCGCCCGGGGTGACGCAGTGCTTCGTGTAGTACGCGTCCGCGCCGGTGGAGGCCTTCTTGGCGGCGGAGGCGGCGGCCGGGGCCTTCTCGGCGAACTTGTCGAGGTGGTTGTTGACGACCTTGGCGGTGTCGGCGACCAGCTTGGCGGTGTCCGCCAGGTTCTTGGGGTCCTTGACGAAGGGGCGGGCCTTGGCGGCGGCGCCGTTGACCTTGTCCGCGAGCGCCTGGGTGCCGTCCGCGACCTGCCGGGAGCCGGTTTCCAGCCGGCCGGCGGCGGTGTTGAGCTTCTTCAGGCCGCCGGTGAGCTCGCCGGTCTTCTCCTTGGCCATGTCGAGGCCGTCGGCGAGGTCCTTCGCGCCCTGCTGGGCCTTGCCCGCGCCGTCCTTGAGCTGGTCGGCGCCGTCGGCGGCCTCGGCGGTCTTGTCGTGCAGGTCGGAGAAGCTGACGAAGATCTTGTCGAGGAAGCCGCGGGAGGCGTTGGTGGACGCCGCCGCGCGGACCTCGGAGAAGACGGTGCGCGAGATCGAGCCGACGATGTAGTTGTTGGCGTCGTTGGTGCGGACCTGGAGGGCCCCGGTGGTGGGGTCCTCGCCGGAGCTGGAGGCGATCTTCGCGCTGAAGTCGGCGGGCATGGTCAGGGACAGGTAGTACGTCCCTTTCTCCAGCCCTTTCGCCGCCTCCTCGGCGCTCACCTCGCGCCAGTCGAAGGTCTTGCTGTCGTGGAGCTTCTTGGTGATCTCGCCGCCGGCGTCGATGCGCTTGCCGTCGACGGTCGTGCCCTTGTCGGCGTTGACGAGGGCCACCGGGACCTTGTCGAGGCGCTTGTACGGGTCCCAGAAGGAGCACAGGTACAGCGCTCCGTAGAGCAGCGGGATGAGGAGCAGCGCGACGAGAGCGGCCGCGGGCAGCTTCCCCCGCCCGAACCGCTTCAGCTCAAGCGCGGCCAGCTTCGGCGAGCGCATCGTCCGCCCCCTTCGTGTCGTCGTTCACGTCTTCTGTGTCTGCGGGTTCGGTGTCCGCGTCATCGGCATCGGCATCGGCGTCTTCGGTCTCGGCGTCCGCGTCCGCGGTGTCCGCGGTGTCCGCCCTGTCCGCGGTGTCCGCCGGCGCCGTCGGATCCGCGGGGGCGGTCCTCAGCACCACGGCGTCGGCCGGCGCCTCGCTGCACACGGCGAGCACGGTGGTGCCGGCGGCGGCGAGGGAGCGGAGCAGGTCCCAGGCCTCGGCGCGTTCGGCTTCCGAGAGCTTGAGGTCGAGGTCGTCGAGGGCCAGCAGCCGCGGGGAGCCCAGCAGTGCGATGGCCACGGACAGCCGTACGGACTCCAGGCGTTCCAGGTCGCGTACGGAGGTGCGCGGCCCCTTGGGCAGGGTCCCGAGGTCCAGTCCCGCGGCGGCGAGGGCGGCGTCGATCCGGGCCTCGGTGTCGGTGCGGCGCTCGGCGCGGGGGCGCAGCAGGGCGCGGACGGGACCCTCGTAGCGGCGCTGCAGCAGGGCTCCCTCTCGCAGCTGCTCGGCGACGGTGAGCGCCTGGTCGAGGTCGTTGACCCCGGGGACCGGGCCGAGGGCGGCGATCCGGCGGACCGCGGCCATCTTCTTCGGCAGGCGGTGGGGGCCGATCTCGGCGTGGCCCTCGGTGGGTTTCATCCGGCCGGTGAGGGCCAGGATCAGGCAGGTACGGCCGCTGCCGGAAGGACCTTCGACCGCGATGAGCGAGCCGGGCGCCGCGTCGATGCCGACTCCCCGGAAGGCCCAGCCGCGCGGGCCCTTGAGTCCGAAGTCCTCGGCTTTGACGGCCGCGCCGTGCGGGCTGTCCACACCGTCCCCCTTCTTTTGAACTGACCGGTCAGTTCAAAAACTACCACCTCTCGGGGCATTCCGTGGGCAGGAGGGGGCAGTTGGCGAGTCCGCCACCGCAAAACCGCAGGTCAGCGGCGATTGTCAGTGGGGGCCGCCACGATGGTGGGAGCGCATCGAACGCGTCGTACGCACGAACGCATCGACAGGAGGTTCGTCATGGCCACACCGTCCCCGTCCCCTGTCCACCCCGTCCTGCGGAGGTCGGCTGCACCCTCCCCTACGGCTCCGCTGCGGGGATGCCCCAGGGCCGCACTCGACCTGCTCGCCAAGGCCCGCAGCGGCCTGGCCGAAGCCGCCCGGCTGACCCGGCCGAACGAGCGGTACGCCACCGCGCACCTCGCCGCACTGCGCACCGCCGCGGCCGTGCTCGCCGCGCGCGGGCGGCCCGAACCGGTGCACCCGCGGCGGCGGCCGCGGATCCGCAGCGCGTGGGAGGTGCTGCCGGAGATAGCGCCGGAGCTGACGGAGTGGAGCGCGCTCTTCGCCTCCGGCGCCGCCCGGCGGGCCCGGGCCGAGGCGGGGTTACCGGGCGCGGCCGGCGGCCGGGACGCGGACGACCTGGTGCGCGCGGTCTCGATGTTCCTGCGCCTGGTGGAGCGGATGCTCGCCGTCCAGCCGACGCAGCCGGCCTCCGCCCGGACCGGGGCACAGGCAGTGGGGCAGGCCGTGCCCCAGCCGCGGCCGGAGCGTCCGGCGGCGGGATGAGCTGACCGGCCGCGGAAGGCAATAGGGTAGGGCGGAGTGGGGTCCGCATCACTCACCCCCCTTTCCCTACCGCGCCGAGGAGCCATCAGCCGTGTCGGACACTTCCCGCCCCCGTGCCTCCCTCCGCACCGCCGTGGTGTGGGAGGTCCTCAAGGAGGCGCTCGACCGCCGGGTGAAGGCGGCCGGGCGGGACGTGCTGGACGTGCTCGACACCGGTGGCGGCACCGGCAAGTTCGCCGTGCCGGTGGCCCGCCTGGGCCACCGGGTCACGGTGGTCGACCCCAGCCCGAACGCGCTGTTCGGGCTGGAGCGCCGGGTGGCCGAGGCCGGTGTCGCCGACCTGGTCCGCGGGGTCCAGGGCGATGCCCAGGGCCTGCTGGAGGTCGTCGAGCGCGACGCGTACGACGTGGTGCTGTGCCACGGCGTGCTGGAGTACGTGGACGACCCGGCCGAAGGCGTGGCCAACACCGTGGCGGCCCTGCGCCCCGGCGGCACCCTGAGCCTGCTCGCCGCCGGCGTCGGCGGGGCCGTGCTCGCCCGCGCGCTGGCCGGGCACTTCACGGAGGCCCGTACGGCCCTCACCGACCCGGCCGGCCGCTGGGGCTCCGGCGACCCGGTGCCGCGCCGCTTCACCGCCGAGCAGCTCTCCGAGCTGGTCGGCGGGGCCGGTCTGGCGGTCGGCGCGGTCCACGGCGTGCGCATCTTCGCCGACCTCGTCCCGGGAGTCCTGGTGGACACCGAACCGGGCGCGGTGGAGGCGCTGCTGCGCCTGGAGGAGGCCGCCGCGGAGCTGCCCGCCTTCCACGCAGTCGCCACGCAGTTGCACGTGCTCGGCGAGAAGCAGGCCTGATCTGCGATCTTCCTCGGACGGAGTAGGCCACACACCCTCCGATACGGCGCTCAGGCCCGTATGATCGGGGCAGTGACCGGCATGGTGGACGGGCCAGTGGGGAATAAGCGCCTCAGTGACCGCTTCCGCGGCGGTACGGATTTCGGCTGGTGCTTGATTCGGACTGAGGCTTTGCTCAGGCTGTGTTTCATTCACAAGCCGGCGTAGAGGGCGGGTATCACGGGGGCGATTCCCCGCCTATCCTGAAGGGGACCCCTGGTCGCTACCCCCCGCGACCGACGGATGAGGAGGACTCCCGTGCCGCTCTCGGAGCACGAGCAGCGCATGCTCGAGCAGATGGAGCGAGCGCTGTACGCCGAAGATCCCAAGTTCGCGACAGCGCTTGAGGGAAGCGGACTGCGCACGTACACCCGGCGACGGGTCTACCAGGCAGTCGCAGGCATTGTGGTGGGTATCGCGCTCCTCATGACCGGTGTGATCGTGCCGAACGTACTGTGGATCAGCGTGGTGGGCTTCCTCGTCATGCTGGGCTGTACCGTGCTCGTGGTCACCGGTTGGCGCAAGGCACCCAAGCCTGGTGAGCAGCCCGCCTCCGGAAGTGCAGGTGGTTCGGCCCATGGCCAGAACCGGCAGCGTCGGTCGATGATGACGCGCATCGAGGAGCGGTGGCAGCGCCGCCGTGACGAACAGGGGCAGTAGCCCCGCACCCAACGCAGCGCAACGTGAAGACGCGTGAGGGGACGGCCGCCGTGAGGCGGCCGTCCCCTCTCTGTTGTGCCTCTGCTCGCTGTGGCGCGTCCCCTCACTGTCGTGCGTTCTGTCCGTCGCCGGGCCTCTTCTGCGGCATGATGATCAGGTGAGTGTGCTCCCCCTGGTCTTCACCAGCGGCTGGGCCAGTGGGATCAACGCCTACGCCGTGGTCCTCCTGCTCGGCATCTTCGGCGCGACCGGCCTGACCGACGACGTCCCCGCGTCGCTGCAACGCACCGACGTGCTGATCGTCGCCGCGGTGCTCTTCCTCTGCGAGGCCGTGGCCGACAAGGTCCCGTACCTCGACTCGATATGGGACACCGCCCACACGGTGATCCGCCCGGTGTCCGGCGCGGTGATCGGCGCGCTGCTGGCCGGGCAGAGTGGTTCGCTCTCCGACATCGCCGCCGGTGCCATCGGCGGCTCCACGGCGCTGGCCAGCCATTTCGTCAAAGCCGGCACCCGGATGGCGATCAACACCTCGCCCGAGCCCTTCACCAATGTCGCGATGAGCATCGCCGAGGACCTGGGCGTCGCCGGCATCATCACCTTCGCGATGTTCAACCCGCAGGCCGCCGCGGTCATCGCGGCCGTCCTGCTGGCCATCGGGCTCGCACTGCTGATCTTCCTCTGGACCAGGATCCGCCGCTTCCTGCGCCGCCGAGCCCAGCGCCGCGAGGAGAAGCGGCTCGCCTCCGAGGCCCGCGCGCGCACCACCGCGCCACCCCCCTGACCTCCCTCGATAGGCTCAGCCGCATGGCACGAATTGCGGTGATCGGCGCCGGCATGGGCGCGATGGCGACAGCGGCCCGGCTGGCCGTGGCAGGGCACCAGGTGACGGTGTACGAGCGCGGGGCGACCTACGGCGGCGCCGTCGGCCGGTACGAGCGCGAGGGCTTCGCCTTCGACACCGGGCCGGGGCTGCTGCACCTGCCCGCCGTCTACCGCGACCTGTTCGTGAAGACCGGCAAGCGGTCCCTGGAGGACTGCGTCGACATGGTCCAGCTGGACCCCGCCGTCCGGCACGTGCTCCCCGAGCACGGCATCGACGTCACCCTGCCGGGCGCCTCGCGCGGCGGTGTCGCCGCCGCCCTCGACGAGGCCTTCGGCCGGGGCGCGGGCGAGCGCTGGAACACCGTGCTGGGCCGCGCCCGGGACGCCTGGGACGCCACCCGCCGCCCGCTGCTGGAGGAGCCGCTGCGCCCCGACTGGCAGGTGCTCGGCAACGATCCGTACCCGGCGCGGCGCAAGAGCGGCCTGCTGCGCCGCCGTACGCCGGCTCTCAAGGAGATCGCCGACCGCGAGCTGGGCGGCGCTCTCGGCGAGCTGCTGACCGGCCTGGTCGCGGAGTACGGGGTGGACCCCCGGTCCGCGCCCGGGGCTGCCACGGTCCTCCCGTACATGGAGCAGACCTTCGGCAGCTGGTACGTGCGCGGCGGGATGCGGGCGCTGGCCACCGCCGTGTACGAGCGCTGCCGGGAGCGGAAGGTCGCCTTCGTCTTCGGCGCCGAGGTACGGGAGGTCCTGGTCCGCGACGGCCGGGCGGCGGGGCTGCTGCTGGCCGACGGCAGCGAGGCTGCCGCCGACTCCGTGGTCTGCGGGATCGACCCGGGAAGACTGCCGGCCGGTTCCCTGCCCTGGCCGCCGGACGCGGTCCCCGCCCGCGGGGGCCTGTCCGGCACCAGCCGGTTCACGCTGTTCCTCGCGCTGCGCGGCGCCCGCCCCGAGGGCACGGCGCACCGCACCCGGCTCTTCTCCCGCGGGACCGCCTGCGACCTCACGGTGCTGCGCCCCGACGACCCCGCCACCCGGCCCGACGACGGCCACGAGGCGGTCACCGTCCAGGCCGTGTGCGCACCGCACGGCGCCGTGGACTGGACGGCGCCCTCCGTGGCCGGGCCGCACGCCGAGAAGCTGCTGGAGGCGGCCTCCCTGGTCGTTCCGCGGCTGCGGGAGCGGCTGCTGTGGCACGAGGTGCGCACCCCGGTCGACGTAGAGGCGGCGACGGGCGCGGTGGGCGGCTCGGTGCCCCTGCCCGCCCTCGCGGGGGCCGGGGGCCGGCTGCTGTACCCCGCCAACACCACGGCCGTGCCGGGGCTGTACCTGGCGGGCGGCTGGGCACATCCCGGCGGCGGACTGCCGCACGCCGGGATGACCGGGGCCCTGGTGGCCGGACTGATCGTGGAGGGCGCGGAGTTCCGCGGCTCGCAGTGACCTGACGGGCCGACAGGGCCAGGGGTCGGCAGGGTCAGTAGCGGTACTGCTCGTACCCGCCCTGCTGCGGGTACGGGTACTGCGGCGGGGTCTCGGGCTGCTCCTCCGCCGGGTAGGGCCGCCCGTACTCGTCGGTGATCCGCTGCTGCGGGACCCAGACCCCGCCGGGCGGGGTGTCCATGGAGTACGGCTCCTGCGCCTGCCCCGTGCCGTAGCCGGTGTACGGGGTGTAGTCGTACGGCTGGGGCGGGATGGAGCCGCCGGTGCCGATGTACGGGTCGGAGTAGGCGGCGTAGACCTGCTGCTGCTCGCCCGCCGGATAGCCGGCGGAGTAGTCGTACCCGCCCGTACCCGCCGGGTATGACGGGTCGTAGTACGCGGCGTACTGGTGGGCGTCCTGCTCGGGCGTGGTGAACGGCGAGGCGAAGGCCGCCGTCTGGCCGACGTCGGGGACCTGCGGCGGCGCGAAGCTCTGGATCCCGTAGGACCCGGTGTCCTCGGGCACCGGCTCCGGGCGGTAGACCTCCTCGGACGCCGCCCCGTACGCGGATTCGTACGCGGATTCGTACGCGGATTCGTACGCGGCCCCGGACTCCGAGTCGGATTCCGATGCGTACTCGAGCGCGGTGACCTCGAGCGCCGGTTCCGGGCGCGGACCGCCCGACCGGCGGCGCCGGGACTGCCGTACGGGTTCGCCGCCGCGGCGCAGCGCCCAGCCGGCCACGAAGCCCTTGCGGAAGGAGAGTGTCACCAGGGTCTGGCCCAGGGCGAACGCGGCCGCGCCGGCGCCGATGACCGGCACCGACGGCAGGACCACCCCGGCGACCACGCCGAGGAAGCCGGAGAAGGCGAGCAGGCGCCAGCGGAGCCGGGCCTTGTACTGCATCAGGACCTCGGCAAGCAACCACAGCGCGACGAAGCCGAACGCGATGTAGAGGACCGTCATACCCATGCATGGCCCCTCTCGGTGCGGCCGGCCGCCCAGGGAACGGGGGCCCGCCGGTCAGGCCCGCTGGTGCAGGCCCAGGTTCTCGTAGATCTCGAGAGTCGCCGTGGAGTTGTTCAGCGTGATGAAGTGCAGCCCCGGGACACCCTCGGACAGCAGCCGCGCGCAGAACTCCGTGGCGAACTCGATGCCAATGGAGCGTACAGCGGCCGGGTCGTCCTTGACCGCGAGCATGCGTTCTTTCACGTCCGCGGGAAAAACTGCGTTGCTGAGTTGGGGAAGCCGGTCGAGCTGCTTGATGCCCACAACAGGCATGACCTCGGGGATGATCGGGGTCTCGCAGCCCGCCTTTTCGACGCTGTCGCGCAGCCGCAGATAGTTCTCGGGATCGAAGAACATCTGCGTGATCGCATAGTCGGCGCCCGCGCGGCATTTGTCCACGAAGTGCCGGATATCCGTGTCCCAGTCCGTCGAGCGCGGGTGCATCTCGGGGAAGGCCGCGACGCCCACGCAGAAGTCGCCGGACTCCTTGACGAGACGGACCAGGTCGGCGGCGTAGTGCACGCCCTCCGGGTGCGGCACCCACTCGCCCATGGGGTCGCCCGGCGGGTCTCCGCGCACGACGAGCATGTTCCGGATGCCCGCGTCGGCGAACTGCCCGATGACGTTGCGCAGCTCGGCGACCGAGTGGTCCACGGCGGTGAGGTGCGCGACGGGGGTCAGCGTGGTGTCCGCGGCGATCTGCTGGGTGGCGCGGACGGTGCCGCCCCGGGTGGAGCCGCCGGCTCCGTACGTGACGGAGACGAAGCTCGGGGACACCGCCTCGATCCGGCGGAGCGCGTTCCAGAGGTTGCGCTCGCCCTTCTCCGTCTTCGGGGCCCAGAACTCGAAGGAGTACGAGCGCCCGGACGTGAGGAGATCGCGGACCGTGTGTGCGCGGTCCGTCCAGGTGGAAGAGGTGCCATGGGCCATACGGGCAGGTTAGACGGGGCTCGGCGGGGGTCGAAGCCGCGTCCATCTTTTGGACACGTTTTTGGACACCCCTACGGATCGCCCCCGGAGGTCGCTGGAGGGTCGCCCGATGGTCCTACTGGCCTACGCGGGCGCGGACGCGCTTGGCCAGATCGGCGGCGGCCGCTCCGGGGTCGGCGGCCTCGGTGAGGGCGCGGACGACCACCACGCGGGTGGCTCCGGCGTCCAGCACCTCGTCCAGGTTCGTGGCGTCGATGCCGCCGATGGCGAACCAGGGGCGGTCCTGCTCCAGGGAGGCCGCGTACCGGACGAGTCCGAGGCCGGGGGCGAAGCGGCCGGGCTTGGTGGGGGTGGGCCAGCAGGGACCGGTGCAGAAGTAGTCCACGCCGGGCTCGGCGACGGCCGCGTCGACCTCGGCCTCGGCGTGGCAGGAACGGCCGATCAGCACCTGCTCGCCCAGGATGGCGCGGGCGGCCGGGACGGGGATGTCGCCCTGGCCGAGGTGCAGTACGCCCGAGCCGATGGCGTGGGCGACGTCGGCACGGTCGTTCACGGCGAGGAGCTTGCCGTGGCGGCGCGCCGCCTCGGCGAAGACCTGGAGGTGTTCGAGCTCTTCGCCCGCTTCCATGCCCTTGTCGCGGAGCTGGACGATGTCGACGCCGCCGGCCAGGACGGCGTCAAGGAATTCGGGGAGGTCACCCTGCTTCTTGCGGGCGTCCGTGCACAGGTAGAGCCGGGCGTCGGACAGCTGCTGCATGGGTGTATCCCCCGTGGTGAGGCGGTGTACGGGCCCGGCGGCCCGTACACCGCGGTGGAGCGGATGCGGATCAGGTCAGAGGGCGAGCGCCTGAGCGCGGCGCTTCACCTCCGTGCCGCGATTCTCGCTCAGCGCCTGCACGGGGGTGCCGGGCAGGGTCGGGTCCTCGGTGAAGAGCCACTCCAGGATCTCCTCCTCGGAGAAGCGGTCGTCGCGCAGCACGGTCAGCAGTCCGACGAGGCCCTTGACGACCTTGTCGCCGTCGATGAAGGGGGCGGGCACCTGCAGGGAGCGGTTCTCGCCCCGGCGGACGGCGATCAGCTGCCCTTCCTTGACCATCTGGCGGACCCGGGTCACCTCGATGTGGAGCATCTCCGCGATGTCGGGGAGGTACAGCCAGGCGGGGACAAGGGCATCGATCTTTGCGTCAATCTCGGTCACGGACACAAGCCTGCCATCTCGGACTCGCCGCCGGTACCGGAGCGACCCCGTACGGGTCCCTCCGGCCGCTCCGGCGCACCTACGCGCCGGCCGACTTCAGGGGAACCGCCGGGTCGGAGACCTTCGCGGGGTCCACCGGTTCCGCCGTCTCGATGAGCTTGCGGCCCTGTGCCACGTCGCGGGGGCGGCCCACGGCCAGGACCGCGACCAGGACGCCGTCGCGCAGCCAGCACACCGACCAGGTGCGCCCGGCGGCCGGGTCACCGCGCCAGAGCATGGTGTCGGCCCCGCCGTGGTGGCCGGCGTACTGCACGAAGCGGCCGAACTGCTCCGACCAGAAGTAGGGCACCGGGTCGTAGACCCGGGCCGGCTCGCCGGCCAGGATGTTCGCGGCGACCGTGCGCGGGCCCTGGAGCGCGTTGTCCCAGTGGTGCACGAGCAGCCGCGTCCCGTACCGCCCGGACGGGAAGGAGGCGCAGTCGCCGACCGCGTACACCCCGGGCAGCGAGGTGCGCAGGTACGCATCGGCGACGACCGCGCCGTCGGGGCCCAGCTCCACGCCCGTGCCGGCCAGCCAGCCGGTGGCGGGGCGGGCGCCGATGCCGACCACCACGGCGCCGGCCGGCAGGGTGCGCCCGTCGGCCAGCAGGACCCGGCCCTCCTCGACCCCGGCGACCTTGGCGCCGGTGATCAGCTCGGCGCCGGCCTCCGCGTACCAGCTCGCCATGGGCTCGGCGACCTCCGCGGGCAGCGCCCCGGCAAGGACCCGGTCCGCGGCCTCGACCACGGTCACCTCGCAGCCCGCCTCCCGGGCCGCGGTGGCGAACTCGGCGCCGATCCAGCCCGCCCCCACGACCACCGCCGAGGGGGCCTGCGCCAGGACCGGGCGCAGCCGCGCCGCGTCGTCCAGGGTGCGCAGCAGGTGGACGCCCGGGACGCCGCCGGTGCCGGGCAGGGTCAGCGGCTCGGCGCCGGTCGCCAGCACGAGGATCCCGTACGGGACCGGGCCCGCCTCGGTGTCCAGCTCGTGGTCGGCGGCGCGCAGTCCGGTGACCTCCGTTCCGAGCCTGAGCTCGATGCCGAGGCCTTCGAAGTCCACGTCGAAGGCGGAGTCCTCGGCCTTGCCGAGCAGCACCGCCTTGGACAGCGGGGGGCGGTCGTAAGGCTGGTGGGGCTCGGCTCCCAGCAGGGTCACCGGGCCGGTGAAGCCCTGCTCCCGCAGGGCGACCGCGGTCTGCACCCCGGCCATTCCGGCGCCGACGATCACGACGCCGCTCTCTGCCTCTTCCGTCTGCATGATCATCCGCACAGCCTAATCATCTGACACTCTGTCAGGAAGAGGTGGCCCTTACCCACCGTCCGCGCGGTTGGAAACTGATGTCCAAGACTCACTCCTGGTCACTGATGAGGAGCGGTTAGTCTTGCCACCGTACCTATCGCGGGAGTCCGGGCGCACCGGGCTGAGAGGGAGGCTGGCCGGCCTCCGACCGTACGAACCTGATCCGGGTCATGCCGGCGAAGGGAGGGGCTGGACGCCCATGCACTCATCTCGGAAGGGATCCGGAACGGGATCCGACGTCCTCGTCATCGGGGGCGGCATCATCGGCCTGGTCACGGCCTGGCGGGCGGCCGGGCGGGGCCTGCGCACCGTCCTCGCCGACCCGTCTCCCGGCGGCGGAGCCGCCCAGGTCGCGGCCGGCATGCTGGCCGCCGTCACCGAGCTGCACTACGGCGAGGAGACCCTGCTGGGCCTCAATCTGGCCTCCGCCGCCCGCTACCCGGAGTTCGCCGCCGAGCTCGCCCAAGCGAGCGGCGGCATGGACATCGGCTACCGCGCCTGCGGCACCCTCGCCGTCGCCCTCGACGCCGACGACCGGCTCCACCTGCGCGAGCTGCACGCCCTCCAGCGCCGCTGCGGCCTGGAGTCCGAGTGGCTCACCGGCCGCGAGTGCCGCCGCCTGGAGCCGATGCTGGCCCCGGGCGTACGCGGCGGGCTGCGCGTGGACGGCGACCACCAGGTCGACCCGCGCCGGCTCGCAGCCGCCCTGCTGGCCGCCTGCGAGGGCGCCGGGGTGACCATCCACCGGGCCGCCGCGAAGCGGCTGCTCGTCACCGCCGACCGGGCGGCCGGGGCCGTCCTCGACGACGGTACGGAGCTGCGCGCGGACCAGGTGGTCCTGGCGGCGGGCTCGCTCAGCGGCCGGCTGACGGGCGTACCGCCGGAGGTCGTGGCGCCCGTACGGCCGGTCAAGGGCCAGGTCCTGCGCCTGTCCGTACCGGCGCCGTACGCGCCGTTCCTGTCGCGGACGGTACGGGCGGTCGTGCGCGGCAGCCACGTCTACCTGGTGCCGCGCGAGAACGGCGAACTCGTCATCGGCGCCACCAGCGAGGAACTGGGCTGGGACACCACGGTCACCGCGGGCGGGGTCTACGAACTCCTGCGCGACGCCCACGAGCTGGTGCCCGGCATCACCGAACTCCCCCTCACCGAAACCCGGGCGGGACTGCGGCCCGGCTCCCCCGACAACGCCCCGCTGCTGGGCCCGACCGACCTGCCGGGCCTGCACCTGGCCACCGGGCACTACCGCAACGGGGTGCTGCTGACCCCGCTCACCGGCGACGTGATGGCGGAGCTGCTGACCACCGGCGAAGTGCCGGGCATCGCGGGCCCGTTCAGCCCCCGCCGCTTCTCCGCCGCACGACAGGAGTCGTACGCATGACCCTCCCCGTCTCCGTATCCGTCTCCGTCAACGGCGAGCCGCGCGAGGTCGCGGCCGGCACCACGCTCGACGCGGTGGTCGCCACCCTGACCACGGCCCCCTCCGGCGTGGCCGCGGCGCTCAACGAGACCGTGGTCCCGCGCCGGCAGTGGCCGGCCACGCCGGTGGGCGAGGGCGACCGGGTCGAGATCCTCACCGCGGTCCAGGGAGGCTGAGCGGCATGGCAGACGACCTCTTCACCCTCGGCGACCGGACCTTCTCCTCCCGCCTGATCATGGGTACCGGCGGGGCCCCGAGCCTGGACATCCTGGAACGGGCCCTCGTCACCTCCGGCACCGAGCTCACCACGGTGGCGATGCGCCGCCTGGACCCCACGGTCCAGGGCTCGGTCCTGTCCGTGCTGTCGAAGCTGGACATCGCGGTCCTGCCGAACACGGCGGGCTGCTTCACCGCGGGTGAGGCCGTGCTCACGGCCCGGCTGGCCCGGGAGGCGCTGGGCACCGACTGGATCAAGCTGGAGGTGGTCGCGGACGAGCGGACCCTCCTGCCCGACGGCGTCGAGCTGCTGGACGCCGCCGAAATCCTGGTCGACGAGGGCTTCACGGTGCTCCCGTACACGAACGACGACCCGGTGCTCGCGCGCAAGCTGGAAGACGTGGGGTGCGCGGCGATCATGCCGCTCGGCTCACCGATCGGGTCCGGGATGGGCATCCGCAACCCGCACAACTTCGAGCTGATCGCGGAGCGGGCGGGGGTCCCGGTGATCCTGGACGCCGGGGCCGGCACGGCCTCGGACGCCGCTCTGGCCATGGAACTGGGCTGCGCGGCGGTGATGCTGGCCTCGGCGGTGACGCGCGCCCAGGAGCCGGTCCTGATGGCGGCGGCGATGCGGGATGCCGTGTCGGCGGGGCGGCTGGCGTACCGCGCGGGGCGGATCCCGCAGCGCCGCTTCGCCGAAGCCTCCTCTCCTGCGGAGGGCCGCGCCGCCCTGGACCCGGAACGCCCGGCCTTCTGACCCCCGCTACGGGGCCGCCCCCGAAACCCCGCGCAGCCCGGCCGCCTGACCCGCCGCTGCGGGGGCTCCGCCCCCCGAACCCCCGCACCTCAAACGCCGACGGGGCTGGATGTGCCGCTACGCGGCCACCCAGCCCGCGATTCCAGCCCCGCCGGCGTTTGGGCGCGGGGTGCGGGGCGGAGCCCCGGGCCCGGGCGGGGCCGGCTGCCCGGCGGGACGTCACAGGTGCGCTGCAACAGGACCCGGCCCGGTCGGCGGCACGGCGGCGGCTCGTAGAATCGCCGGGTGGATACGACCCTGGATGACCCCCTCGTCGGGCGCGTGCTCGACGGCCGCTACCGCATCGACGCCCGCATCGCGGCCGGCGGCATGGCCACGGTCTACCGGGCCGTCGACACCCGCCTCGACCGCGTCCTCGCCCTGAAGGTGATGCACCCGGCCCTCGCCGCCGACGCCGCCTTCGTCGACCGGTTCATCCGCGAAGCGAAGTCCGTGGCCCGCCTCGCCCACCCCAACGTCGTCGCCGTCTTCGACCAGGGCACCGACGGTCCGTACACCTACCTCGCCATGGAGTACGTCTCCGGCTGCACCCTGCGCGACGTGCTCCGCGAGCGCGGCGCGCTGCAGCCCCGGGCCGCCCTCGACATCCTGGAGCCCGTCCTCGCCGCCCTCGGCGCCGCGCACCGCGCCGGGTTCGTCCACCGCGACATGAAGCCCGAGAACGTCCTGATCGGCGACGACGGCCGGGTCAAGGTGGCGGACTTCGGGCTGGTCCGGTCCGTGGACTCCGTCACCCACACCACCGGCTCGGTCCTCGGCACGGTCTCCTATCTCGCTCCCGAGCAGATCGAGAACGGCATCGCCGACACCCGTGTGGACGTCTACGCCTGCGGTGTCGTGCTGTACGAGATGCTCACCGGCGCCAAGCCGCACACCGGCGGCACCCCCGCCCAGGTGCTCTACCAGCACCTCCACGAGGACGTCCCGCCCCCGTCTGCGGCCGTGCCCGGCCTGCCCGTCGGCCTCGACGAGCTCGTCGCGCAGGCGGCCGCCCGCGATCCGCAGCTGCGCCCCTACGACGCCGCCGCCCTGCTCGGCCTCGCCCGCGGGGCCCGCCTGCGCCTCAGCGACGCCGAGCTGGACGCCGTGCCCCCGCAGGCCCGCGCCGAGGTGCGGTCCGCCACCGAGGACCGCACCAGCGTGATCCCGCGCCCGGTGGACGCGCTGGGGGCGCCCCTGGCGGCAGCCGGGGAACAGCCCGTGCAGCACACCTCCCGGCTGGCCACACCGCCGCCTCCCCCGGCCCCGGCGCGGCGCCGGCCCCGGCCCCGCCGCGGCACCCTCCTGGTCGTCGCCGGCGTCCTGCTGGCCCTCGGCCTCGGCACCGGCGTCTGGTACATCAACTCCGGCCAGTTCACCAAGGTCCCCAACCTCCTCGGCAAGACGGAGGCGCAGGCCCGCGCCCAGCTGTCCGCGGCCGGCCTCGGCGTGAAGGGCGTGGAGCGGAAGTTCAGCGACTCCTTCGACCGCGGGACGGTGATGAACACCGACCCGCCGGGCGGCAAGCGCATCCGCGGCAACGGCGCGGTGACGATCACCCTTTCCCGCGGCCCCCAGGTCGTGGCCGTGCCCAACCTCAAGGGCCGCCCGCTGGAGGAGGCCAAGACCGAGCTGACGAACGCCGGACTGGCCCCCGGCATGGTCACCCTGGCCTTCAGCCAGGACATCGCCCAGGGGTCGGTGATCGCCTCGGACCCGGCGGGCGGCGAGAAGCGGGCGCCCGACACGGCCGTCGCGCTCGTGGTCAGCAAGGGCCGCCCGGTGCCGGTCCCGAGCGTGACCGGGATCCCCTTCGAGCAGGCCCGGTCCACCCTGGAGGGCCTCGGCCTGAAGGTGGTCACGGCCCCCGAGCAGGTCAATGCCCCTTCCCCGGCCGGTACGGTCGCCAACCAGTCGGTCGGCGCCGGCACCCAGGCCGCGACCGGCGACGCGGTCACGCTGACCCTCTCCAAGGGCCCCCGCCAGCTCCCGGTCCCGAACGTGACCGGCCAGGACGTGGAAGCGGCCCGCAAGGCCCTGGAGGCCGCCGGCTTCAAGGTGAAGGTGGACCGGCCCTTCCTCTCCTTCAGCAACACCGTGGACGCCCAGTCGGCGCCCGCCGGCCAGAACGCCCCCGAGGGCAGCACGATCACCATCAGGACCAAGGGGCTGTAAGCAGCAGTGATACGCAATCCAGTGGGCGGGCACGTGCCCGTGGCGGGCGGCCTCGCCTCGGTCGGGCTGACCTACGCCCGCGAGATGGGTGCCGAGGCCGTCCAAGTCTTCGTCGCCAACCCCCGCGGCTGGGCCACCCCGCCGGGCAATCCGAAGCAGGACCAGCTGTTCCGGGAGCAGTGCGCGGCCCGGTCCCTCCCGGCCTACGTGCACGCGCCGTACCTGATCAACTTCGGCTCGCACACCGAGGCGACCGTGGAGAAGTCGGTGGAGTCCCTGCGCCACTCGCTGCGCCGGGCCCGCCAGATCGGCGCGCTCGGGGTGGTCGTGCACACCGGCTCGGCCACCGGAGGCCGCCCGCGCGAGTCGGCGTACGCGCAGGTCAGGGAGCACCTGCTTCCGCTGCTGGACGAGCTGACGCACGACGACGACCCCTTCCTGCTGCTGGAGTCCACCGCCGGCCAGGGCTCTTCGCTCTGCTCGCGGACCTGGGACTTCGGGCCGTACTTCGAGGCGCTCGACCATCACCCGAAGCTGGGGATCTGCCTCGACACCTGCCACATCTTCGCCGCCGGGCACGACCTGGCGGAGCCGGGCGGTACCAAGCAGACGCTCGACCTGCTGGTGGGCACGGTCGGCGAGGGCCGGCTGAAACTCGTCCACGCGAACGACTCGAAGGAGGGCGTCGGCGCCCACAAGGACCGGCACGCCAACATCGGCCAGGGCCACATCGGCCGGGACGCCTTCGCCGAGCTGTTCACGCACCCGGTGATGGAGGGCGTACCGCTGATCATCGAGACGCCCGGCGGCAAGGAAGGGCACGCCGCGGACGTGGCACTGCTGAAGGAGCTGCGCGGCGCGGAGTGATCCACTCGACCTCTTGAGGAATACCCCTGGGGGGTATACGGTTCTGCTTGTCCGCAGGACCGCAATCCGGTGTTCCCAGGGGGTTTCGATGGACCACGCACACGCGCACCACGAAGAGCAGCAGGCGCCCAACGGCGGACAGCAGCCCGGGCACCACGGCGACCACCACGAGCACCACGGTGAGCACCGGCAACACGAGCATCACGGGCACGAGCACCACGCCCACGGCTCGGGCCACGGCCACGGCCACGGCAAGGTCAGCTGGGCCATGGCCGCCAAGGCCACCCTCCACTGCCTCACCGGATGCGCCATCGGCGAGGTGCTCGGCATGATCATCGGCACCGCGCTGGGCTGGGGGAACGCCGGCACGATGGTCCTGGCGATCGTGCTCGCGTTCTTCTTCGGCTACGCGCTCACCCTGCGGGGGATCCTCTCGGCCGGCGTTGACCTCGGCACCGCCATCCGGGTGGCACTCGCCGCGGACACCCTGTCGATCGCCGTCATGGAACTGATCGACAACGGCGTGATCGCCCTGTGGCCGGGGGCGATGGACGCACACCTGTCGGAGGCCCTGTTCTGGATCGTCCTGGCGATCTCCCTGGCAGCCGCCTTCGTCATCACGACACCGGTCAACAAGTGGATGATCGGCCGCGGCAAGGGACACGCGGTGGTCCACCAGTACCACCATTGAGCACGGCGGCGGAGAGCTACAGCTCGGGGCCGTCGCCCGGCTCCTCCTGGTACGAGTAGCGCTGCTCGCGCCAGGGGTCGCCGATGTTGTGGTAGCCCCGCTCCTCCCAGAAGCCCCGACGGTCGGCGGTCATGTACTCGACGCCGCGGACCCACTTGGGGCCCTTCCAGGCGTACAGGTGCGGAACCACGAGCCGCAGCGGGAAGCCGTGCTCGGCCGTGAGGAGTTCACCGCCCTGGTGGGTGGCGAAGACGGTCCGCTCGGAGGAGAAGTCGGCCAGCCGCAGGTTGGAGCTGAAGCCGTACTCGGCCCACACCATCACGTGCGTGACCTGCGGCGCCGGCGGCGCCAGGGCGAGGATCGTACGGGCGAGCACGCCGCCCCATTCGGCGCCCTGCATGCTGAACTTCGTGACGCAGTGCAGGTCCGCCACGACGGACTCGAACGGCAGGGCCGCGAACTCCTCGTGGTTCCAGCAGTGCTTGGCACCGTCGGCCGTCGCGCCGAAGACGCGGAACTCCCAGCGGTCCGGCTTGAACTTGGGCACGGGACCGTAGTGGGTGACCGGCCAGCCCCGCTGCAACCGCTGCCCGGGTGGAAGCTCCAGCTGCTCTGCTCCCGGAGATTCCCGGCTTTCCGGCTGACCCATGACTCCATGGTGACAGACGTGGCGGGGTGGTCACGACCAGGTCCGAGCCGATTCGGGCAAGTCACGGCAACTCGCACTAAGGAGGCACTTACTGGACGCTCCCCGGCGGCGGTGCAAGGATGCGCCCACCTAACCCGTCACGTGGCTGACCATGCCTGGAAGGAGCCTCTGCGATGCAGGGCGACCCCGAGGTCCTTGAGTTTCTGAACGAGCAGCTGACCGGCGAGCTGACGGCCATCAACCAGTACTGGCTGCACTACCGCATCCAGGACAACAAGGGCTGGACCAAGCTCGCCAAGTACACGCGTGAAGAGTCCATCGACGAGATGAAACACGCGGACAAGATCACCGAGCGCATCCTGATGCTCGACGGTCTGCCGAACTACCAGCGCCTCTTCCACGTACGCGTCGGGCAGACGATCACCGAGATGTTCCAGGCGGACCGGCAGGTCGAGGTCGAGGCCATCGACCGCCTCAAGCGCGGTATCGAGGTCATGCGCGGCAAGGGCGACACCACCTCCGCCCGCCTCTTCGAGGAGATCCTGGAGGACGAGGAGCACCACATCGACTACCTCGACACCCAGCTGGAGCTCATCGAGTCCCTGGGCGAGGCGCTGTACATCGCGCAGCTGATCGAGCAGCCGAGCTAGCAGCGGTCAGGCGGCTTCCGCCAGCACCGGCGAGGACGAGAGCGCGGGCACCGGCAGCGGCGCCGGCTGCGGGTCGGCGGCGAGGGCGGCCGCCGCATTGCTGCCCTTCTCCAGCAGCTCCCGGCGCGGGCAGGCCCCGCGGCCGAGGATGCCCTGGATGGTGCGCACGCAGGATCCGCAGTCGGTGCCGGCCTTCGTCGCCGAGGCGATCTGGCGCGGGGTGCAGGCACCGGCGGCCGCGTGGTCCTTGACCTGCGTGTCGGTGATCCCGAAGCAAGAGCAGACGTACACGCGGTTCACCTCCCTGGGCGGAATGGTTCGGCGAGCCATCCCCTATTCGGTGAGGCTTACCTAACCGTACCGAAACTAAGGGTTCCCTAAAAGACCCGGGTACGACGATGGGGCGCGGATCACATCGATCCGCGCCCCATCGTCGTAGGAAGCTACTTGCTGATCAGACCTTGGGCCCTACTGGTCCCGGTACATCTCGGCGACCAGGAACGCCAGGTCCAGGGACTGGCTGCGGTTGAGCCGCGGGTCGCAGGCCGTCTCGTAGCGCTGGTGCAGGTCGTCGACGAAGATCTCGTCGCCGCCGCCCACGCACTCGGTGACGTCGTCACCGGTGAGCTCGACGTGGATGCCGCCCGGGTGGGTGCCCAGGCCCTTGTGGACCTCGAAGAAGCCCTTGACCTCGTCGAGCACGTCGTCGAAACGGCGCGTCTTGTGCCCGGAGGCCGCCTCGAAGGTGTTGCCGTGCATGGGGTCGGTGACCCAGGTGACGGTCGCACCGGACGCGGTGACCTTCTCGACCAGCTCGGGGAGCTTGTCGCGGACCTTGTCGGCGCCCATGCGGACGACGAAGGTCAGCCGGCCCGGCTCGCGCTCGGGGTCCAGGCGGTCGATGTAGGTCAGCGCCTCGTCCACCGTGGTGGTCGGGCCCAGCTTGATGCCGATCGGGTTGGCGATCTGCGAGCAGAACTCGATGTGCGCGTGGTCCAGCTGGCGGGTGCGCTCACCGATCCAGACCATGTGGCCGGAGGTGTCGTACAGCTTGCCGGTCCGCGAGTCGGTGCGGGTCAGCGCGCCCTCGTAGTCGAGCAGCAGCGCCTCGTGGGAGGCGTAGAACTCGACGGCCTTGAACTCGGCCGGGTCGGTGCCACAGGCCTTCATGAAGTTCAGCGCGTTGTCGATCTCCCGCGCGAGCTGCTCGTAGCGCTGCCCGGACGGGGAGTTCTTCACGAAGTCCTGGTTCCAGGCGTGCACCTGGCGCAGGTCGGCGTAACCACCGGTGGTGAAGGCGCGCACCAGGTTCAGCGTCGACGCGGACGCGTGGTACATGCGCTTCAGCCGCTCGGGGTCCGGGATCCGGGCCTCTTCGGTGAAGGCGAAGCCGTTGACGGAGTCACCGCGGTAGGTCGGCAGGGTGACGCCGTCGCGGGTCTCGGTGTCCTTGGAGCGCGGCTTGGAGTACTGGCCCGCGATGCGGCCGACCTTCACGACGGGCACGGAGGCCGCGTACGTCAGGACGGCGCTCATCTGGAGCAGCGTCTTCAGCTTGGCGCGGATGTGCTCGGCGGACACGGCGTCGAAGGCCTCGGCACAGTCGCCGCCCTGCAGCAGGAACGCCTCGCCCTTGGCGACGGCTCCCAGACGGGCGCGCAGCTGGTCGCACTCACCCGCGAAAACGAGGGGAGGATACGACTCGAGGTCCGCGACGACAGCGCGCAGGGCCTCGGCATCGGGGTACGAAGGCTGCTGCGCCGCGGGACGGTCTCGCCAGGTCGCCTTGGCGGCGGGGGCTTGGGTTTCAGCGTTCACGGTCACCTCGTACACATTACGGCGTTACGCGCCCTGTCCAGCCAGGCGCCCACAACGTGAGACGAAGCTCCGCGAAGGCTTCTGGGCCCCCTGAGGAACGGAATCCATGGTTCAGCCCACGCCGTGAGACGGATCCAGCGCCGGGGGGCAGGTCTGGGCTAAGGTGCCCCGCATGTACGCGCACTCGAACCAGAACTGGTGGTGGCCCGCTCCCGGCGGTCCACTCCTCGCGCGTACCCACTAGACACGACCGACGCGAAGGCCGCCCCGAGGGGCGGCCTTCCGCGTTCTGCGGGAACCGGGGCCGCTCCTCCCACCGGAAGGACGCCAGCCCCATGCCCATGGAACTCAGCAGGCTGCTCGACGACTCCTGCCCGCCGTTCGCCCTGCTGCGGCGGCGGACCCCCGGCCGCGACCACGACACGGTCGAGGTGCTCCTCGGCCCCGTCCACGAGGCCCAACGCCTCGCCGACCTGCCCGTCAGGGAGCTGCCCACCCTCGCCCTCGTCCCCTTCCGGCAGATCCGGGAGCGCGGATTCGACGTACGCGACGACGGCACGCCGCTGAGCGTGCTGGTCGCCGAGGAGGCGTACGAGATCCCGCTCGCGCAGGCCCTGGCCGGGCTGCCCGCGCACGGGGTCCGGGTGGAGGGCGGCCGCTTCGACGTGCCCGACGAGGACTACGCGGCCACCGTCGCGCGGGTCATCGAGGACGAGATCGGCCGGGGCGAGGGGGCCAACTTCGTCATCCGGCGCACCTACGAGGGCCGGATCGAGGGCTTCGGCCGGGCCGACGCGCTCGCGCTGTTCCGGCGGCTGCTGGAGGGCGAGCGGGGCGCGTACTGGACGTACGTGGTCCACACCGGCGAGCGGACGCTGGTCGGAGCCAGCCCCGAGGTGCACGTGCGGATGTCCGGCGGGACGGTCGTGATGAACCCGATCAGCGGCACCTACCGCTATCCGGCCGCAGGCCCGACGGCCGAGTCCCTCCTCGCCTTCCTCGGCGACCGCAAGGAGACCGAGGAGCTGTCGATGGTCGTCGACGAGGAACTGAAGATGATGTGCACGGTCGGGGACCGCGGCGGGGTCGTCGTCGGGCCGCGGCTGAAGGAGATGGCGCACCTCGCCCACACCGAGTACGAGCTGCGCGGACGCTCCTCGCTGGACGTACGGGAGGTGCTGCGGGAGACGATGTTCGCGGCGACGGTCACCGGATCCCCGGTGCAGAACGCCTGCCGGGTGATCGAGCGGTACGAGGCCGGGGGCCGCGGCTACTACGCGGGCGCCCTGGCGCTCCTCGGCCTGGACTCCGCCGGGGGCCAGACCCTCGACTCCCCCATCCTGATCCGCACCGCCGACATCGCGGCGGACGGCGTGCTGCGTGTGTCCGTCGGGGCCACGCTGGTGCGGCACTCCGACCCGGCGGGCGAGGTGGCCGAGACCCACGCCAAGGCGGCGGGGGTCCTGGCGGCGCTCGGCGTCCGCCCGGCCGCACCGCGGCGGCGGCCCGCCTTCGCCGGATCCGGGCTGGCGGACGACCCCCGGGTGCGGGCGGCGCTGGCGGCCCGCCGGGACGACCTGGCGCCCTTCTGGCTCCGGATGCAGGAACAGCCCTCCTCGCTGACCGGCCACGCCCTGGTGGTGGACGCAGAGGACACCTTCACGGCGATGCTGGCGCACGTGCTGCGGGTGGCCGGGCTGGAGGTGACCGTCCGCCGCTACGACGATCCGGGGCTGCGGGCGGCGGCACTGTCGTGGGAGGGCCCGGTGGTCCTGGGCCCGGGCCCGGGGAACCCGGCGGATGCGGCGGATCCGAAGATGCGGATGCTGCGCCGGCTGGCCGCCGATCTGCTGGCCGGGCACCGGCACGGGCTGCTCGGGGTCTGCCTGGGCCATGAGCTGCTGGCGGCGGAGCTGGGGCTGCCGCTGATCCGCAAGGCGGAGCCGGCGCAGGGGGCGCAGACGCGGATCGATCTCTTCGGGGCGCAGGAGGTGGTCGGCTTCTACAACACGTACACGGCGCACTGCGACTCCGCGAGGGCCGCGCGGCTGGCCGGGTCCGGCGTGGAAATCTCCCGGGACCCGTCCTCGGGTGAGGTCCACGCCCTCCGATCCCCCGCCGCCGGCTTCGCGGGGGTCCAGTTCCACCCGGAGTCCGTCCTCACCCTCCGCGGCGCGGACCTCCTCCGCGACCTCCTGACGCGCGTCACGACCCCGACCCCGGCCTAACCGCAGCCGCTGCGCGGAGCCGGTCCCCTACCCGCCCTTCCACCGTTCCCCGGGCTCTGCCCAGCCCCGCGCCTCAAACCCCGGCGAGGCTGGATGTGGCCGGCGTAATCCAGCCCCGCCGGCGTTTGAGGCGCGGAGCTGGGACGGGGGCCGCCCAAGCGGTTCAGGCGGGCCAAGAAGGGGCGGGAACCAGGGTGTTCCCGGAGCGGCGGCCCGCCAGGTAGTCCGCCACGTTGGCGACCGTCGCGTCGATGATCTGACCCACCGCGTCACTCGTGTAATACGCCTGGTGCGAGGTCACCACCACATGCGGAAAGGTGACCAGCCGCGCCAGCGTGTCGTCCTCCACCGCCACCAGGGACTTGTCGAGGAAGAAGACCCCGGCCTCGGCCTCGTACACGTCCAGCCCCACCCCCGTGAAGCGGCCCGCCCGCAGCTCGGTGACCAGGGCGTCCGTGTCGACCAGCCCGCCCCGGCTGGAGTTCACGAGGATCGCGTCGTCCCGCATCAGCTTCAGCGCCGCCGAGTCGACGATGTGGTGCGTGGCTTCCAGCAGCGGCACGTGCAGGCTGATCAGGTCCGAGGACGCGAACAGCGTCTCCTTGTCCACGTACGTCATGCCGAGTTCCACGCACGCCGGATTGTGCACCACGTCCCACCCCAGCAGGTTCATCCCGAAGCCGTGCGCGATCCGGGTGAACGCCTCGCCGATCTTGCCGGTGCCGAGGACGCCCACCGTGCGGCCCCTGATGGTCCCGGCCCATCAGCCCGTTCAGGCGGAAGTCGAAGTCCCGGGTCCGGTTCGAGGCCCGTACGATCCGCCGGTTGACCGCCATCGCCAGGGCCCAGGCGAACTCGGCCACCGAGTACGGCGAGTAGTACGAGACCCGGCTGACTGCCATACCCAGCTCCCGGGCCACGTCCAGGTCGATGTTGTTGAAGCCCGTCGACCGCTGGGCGACCATCTTCGTCCCGCCCGCCGCCAGGGCCCTCAGCACCCGCCCGTTCAGGTCCGCGTTCACGCTGGAGGAGATGATCTCGTAGCCGGCCGCGATGGGCGCGGTGTCCTCGGTCATGAAGACGTCCAGGCAGCGGACCTCGTGCTGTCCCGCGAAGGCCTGCTCCAGGAGCGGCTTCTCGTCGGCGGTCACACCGAATGCCAGGATCTCCACGCTTGCTCCCGCTCCGTCGAATCCGTCGAATCCGTCGATCCATGGGTCGTTTCGTCACGATACGACCCACGGATCACCCGTGCCCGGGGGCCCGGCGGCTCAGCCGAAGAAGACGCCGACCTCCTTGTACAGCGCCGGGTCCACCGTCTTCAGCTTCGCCGTCGCCTC
This sequence comes from Streptomyces sp. ISL-94, assembly GCF_018614075.1. Classification (GTDB taxonomy): domain Bacteria; phylum Actinomycetota; class Actinomycetes; order Streptomycetales; family Streptomycetaceae; genus Streptomyces. The sequence goes on from NZ_JAGGOZ010000031.1 coordinate 100,136, forward strand.
GGCGATCGGAACCCTGACGATGTCCGTCCCCTTGAGCGCGACCATCTTGCCGAAGTCCCCGTCGCGCACCGCGTCGATCGCGTGCAGCCCGAACCGCGTCGCCAGCCACCGGTCGAAGGCGCTCGGCGTGCCGCCCCGCTGGATGTGCCCGAGCACGGTCGTACGGGCCTCCTTCCCGGTCCGCGCCTCGATCTCCTTGGCCAGCCATTCGCCCACACCCGACAGCCGGACGTGCCCGAACGAATCCTTGGTGGCGTCCTTCAGGACCAGGTCCCCGTCCTTGGGCATCGCGCCCTCCGCGACCACCACGATCGGCGCGTAGCTCGCCTTGAAGCGCGAGGTCACCCACGCGCACACCTGGTCCACGTCGAAGCGCTGCTCCGGGATGAGGATGACGTTGGCGCCGCCCGCGAGGCCCGAGTGCAGGGCGATCCAGCCCGCGTGACGGCCCATGACCTCGACGACCAGGACACGCATGTGCGACTCGGCCGTGGTGTGCAGCCGGTCGATGGCCTCGGTCGCGATGCCGACCGCGGTGTCGAAACCGAAGGTGTAGTCCGTCGCGGACAGGTCGTTGTCGATGGTCTTCGGCACGCCGACGCACGGAATGCCGTATTCCCCGTACAGCCTGGCGGCGACCCCGAGGGTGTCCTCGCCGCCGATCGCGATGAGCGCGTCCACCTCGTACTTGGCGAGGTTCTCCTTGATGCCCCGCACGCCGTTCTCCGTCTTGAACGGGTTGGTGCGCGAGGAGCCGAGGATGGTGCCGCCCCGGGGGAGGATCCCGCGGACGGCCGGGATGCCCAGCGGGACCGTGGCGCCTTCGACCACGCCCCGCCAGCCGTCCTTGAACCCGATGAACCCGTAGCCGTACTCCTGCTCGCCCTTGCGGACGACCCCCCTGATGACCGCGTTGAGCCCGGGGCAGTCGCCCCCGCCGGTCAGCACTCCGACCTTCATTGCATCTCCCTTCGCCATGACGGCCACGCTAGTGGTGACGCAGGTCACAGCAAGGGGCCTGAAGGGGTCAATTCCGGTGGAATCGCGAGGCGTTGCGTACGCCCGTTCACTCGTACGAGGACGTAAGTACGACGTACGACCGCGCCTACGCGTCGTCGAGGCCCCGCTCTATCGCATAACGGACGAGCTCCACCCGGTTGTGCAGCTGGAGCTTGCCCAGCGTGTTCTGGACGTGGTTCTGCACCGTGCGGTGGGAGATGACCAGCCGCTCCGCGATCTGCTTGTACGAGAGCCCCTTGGCCACCAGCCGCAGCACCTCGGTCTCCCGGTCGGTCAGCTGCGGCGCCTTCGGCTCGTCGGAGGCGGTCGGCGCCGGATCGGTGGCCAGGCGCCGGTACTCGCCGAGCACCAGCCCGGCCAGGCCCGGGGTGAAGACGGGGTCGCCGGCCGCCGTGCGGCGGACCGCGTCGATCAGCTCCTGGGCGCCGGCGGACTTCAACAGGTAGCCGGTCGCGCCGGACTTCACCGCCTCCAGGACGTCCGCGTGCTCGCCGCTCGCCGACAGGACCAGGACGCGCAGCGCCGGGTTGGCCCCGACGAGCTCCTTGCAGACCTGCACGCCCGGCATCCCGGGCAGGTTGAGGTCGAGGACCAGCACGTCGGGGGTGACGGCGCGGGCCCGGCGCACCGCCTCGGGGCCGTCGCCGGCGGTGGCCACCACGTCGAAGCCGGCGGCGGCCAGGTCGCGGGCGACCGCGTCCCGCCACATCGGGTGGTCGTCGACGACCATCACCCGGATCTCGTGCGGTTCGTATGTGCTCACTGGGTCCTCCCCCTGGGTACTTTCAGTTCCACTTCGGTGCCCTGCCCGGGGACGGACACCAGCTCGGCGGTGCCGCCGAGATCACGCAGCCGGCCGCGGATGGACAGGGCCACCCCCATCCGGCCCTCGCCCTCCGCCTGGTCGAGCCGGCCCGCCGGGATGCCCGGGCCGTCGTCCCTGACGGTCACGATCACCTCGTCGCCCCAGTCCTCCACCAGGATCCAGGCGCTGGCCCCCTCCCCGGCGTGCCTGCGCACGTTGTCGAGGGCGGCGCCGACCGCCGCGGCCAGCTCCTTCGCGGCGGGCACCGGCAGCGGCACCGGGGTGCCCGGCTCGGCGAAGCTCACCCGGGAGCCGGCGTGGGGCGCGAGGAGCGTCCGCAGGTCCAGCTCGCCGCCGCCCTCTCCCTCCCCTTCGCCCTCGTCCTCCACCTCGTACGAGTGCACCAGCGCACCCCGCGATTCGTCGCGGGAGACCCGGGAGGGGTTCACCAGCCCGGTGGAGACCAGGGTGCGCAACGCCACCTCCTGCTCCCCCGCCATCCGGCCGAGCTCGGCGGCCTCGCCGCCCAGGTCGGTGCCGCGCCGCTGGACCATGGCGAGGACCTGGAGGACCCCGTCGTGGATGTCGCGGGCGAGGCGCTCGCGCTCGCGGGTGGCGGCCTCGATCTCCAGGGCGCGGGCGAGGGTGGCTTCGCTGGCCCGGGCGACCTCGACGACGTAGCCGATCGCTATCGAGGCGACCCAGACCAGCAGGACGTTGTGCAGGGTGTCCCGGGTGGGCTCGCCGCCGTGGATGACGATGTTGGCCGCGGCCACGAAGGTGGAGGCGAAGCCGGCCCAGCGCCAGCCGCCCTTGATGGCGAAGGCGAGCACCGAGCCCGCGGTCCAGATGCTGGGGAGGGTGGGGCCGCCGCCGGCGATCCGCTCGGCGGTGTCGGCGACCGGGGTGAGCAGGACCCCGGCGAGGGCGACCGTGAGGTCGGCGCCGAGGAAGCGCTTGGTGCAGCTGGTGGCGTTCGCCACCTTGCGGTGGGTGGCGAGGGTCCAGAGCGCGAGGACGGCGAGGTAGCCGGCCGCGATCCCCGGGCGGTCGAACTTCTTGTAGGCGGAGGCGAACAGCCCCACCGCGTAGAGCATGGTCAGCAGCCGATAGCCCGTCAGGGCCCGCCACAGCGGCTGCTCGACCGACATGCGTACGACGCGCTCGCGTTTCGCCATCTCCCCCACCCCCCGCGCGGGCGGCGCCGCCCCGCTACTCGCCCTGGTCCGCCTTGGCTGCCTTTTCGGCTTTCTCGGCCTTCTCGGCCTTCTCCGCCTTCTCGGCGTCGGCGATCTGGCGCTTGGCCGCCGTCGCGTAGATGTCGACGTACTCCTGGCCGGACAGCTTCATGATCTCGTACATGACCTCGTCGGTCACCGAGCGGAGGATGAAGCGGTCGCCGTCCATGCCGTGGTAGCGGCTGAAGTCAAGCGGCTTGCCGATCCGGATGCCCGGGCGCATCAGCTTGGGGACCACCTTGCCGGGCGGCTGGATCTTCTCCGTGTCGATCATCGCCACGGGGATCACGGGGGCGCCCGTGGCCAGTGCCACGCGGGCCAGGCCGCCGGGCTTGCCGCGGTAGAGGCGTCCGTCGGGTGAACGCGTCCCCTCGGGGTAGATACCGAACAGCTCTCCGCGCTCGATGACCTCGATGCCGCTCTTGATGGCGGCCTCGCCCGCACCCCGCGCACCGGAGCGGTCCACCGGGAGCTGGCCGACGCCCTTGAAGAAGGCGGCCGTCAGCTTGCCCTTGACGCCGGGGGAGGTGAAGTACTCCGCCTTCGCGATGAAGGTGACCTTCCGGTCCAGCACGGCGGGCAGGAAGAACGAGTCGGAGAAGGACAGGTGGTTGCTCGCGAGGATCGCCGGCCCCTCGGCGGGAATGTTCTCGAGGCCCTCCACCCAGGGCCTGAAGGCGAGCTTCAGGGACCCGCCGATGGAGAACTTCATTGCGCCGTAGATCAACTCGAAAGCCTTCCTGTGTCTGTCGAACAGACCATATCCCCTGGCTCCCATGGGAGCGGCCCTACGGCCCTGGTCGGTGTCATCCCGGTCGCGTACGGTGAAGTCACACAGAGCAACACCCCCATCCCGACGTACATCATGATCAAGGAGACCCTGGTGCCCGTCCTCCCTGGAGCCGAGCCGTTCCGCCACGAGGGCGGAGATGTCGGCGTCCTTCTCTGCCACGGCTTCACCGGTTCCCCGCAGTCGCTGCGCCCCTGGGCCGAGTATCTGGCCGAGCGCGGGCTCACGGTGTCGCTGCCGCTGCTGCCCGGACACGGGACGCGGTGGCAGGACATGCAGCTCACGGGCTGGCAGGACTGGTACGCCGAGGTGGACCGCGCACTGCGGGAACTGCTGGACCGGTGCGAGCAGGTGTTCGTCTTCGGGCTGTCGATGGGCGGCGCGCTCAGCCTGCGGCTGGCGGCCAAGCACGGGGACGCCATCAGCGGCCTCGTGCTGGTCAACCCGGCCAACAAGGTCCACGACCCGCTGGCCTTCGCCCTCCCGGTGGCCCAGCACTTCGTCCGGTCCACGCCGGGCATCGCCAGCGACATCGCGAAGCCGGGCTCGGAGGAGGTCGGCTACGACCGGGTCCCGACCCGGGCCGCCCACTCGCTGCGGAGGTTCTTCCGGCTGGTGGACGCCGATCTGCCGCAGGTGACGCAGCCGGTGCTGCTGCTGCACAGCCGGCAGGACCATGTCGTCCCGCCGGTCGACTCGGCGCGGATCCTGGCCCGGATCTCGTCGACGGACGTCACGGAGACCCTGCTGGAACAGAGCTACCACGTCGCGACGTTGGACCATGACGCGGAGCGGATCTTCGCGGACAGCTTTGCGTTCGTCGGCCGACTGGCGGAGAGCGTGGGCAGGGAGGGGGCGGAGGCTGGTGGCTGAGCACGAGGAGCAGTCGGGCGGAGTTCCGCCGTTGGACGAGGAAGCGGCGTGGGCGGCGATCGTCGCCGGGTACGGGCAGGAGCCGCCGGACCCGCCGGGGGCCAGACCGTACAGACCGATCGAGAATCTGATGCTGCCGGAGGAGGACGTCAAGCCGGTGGGGCCCGGGCCGGAGGCGGAGCCCGGGGCGGAGCCTGGGGCTGAGCCGCCGGCTCCGCTGGGCAGCTCGGTGGTCTTCGCCCCGGGCGTCGGTGTGGGCCCGGGCCCACGGGACCACTCCCTCTCGGAGCCGAAGGACGACGACCTGACCCCGGCCGACCGGGCGGAGGAGGGCCACTTCGTCCCGCCGGAACCGGAGCTGCCGCCGGCGGACACGACGGCGAAGTTCGCGTGGCTGGCGGTGGTCGGGGGGCCGGTCCTGCTGCTGGTGGCGGTGCTGCTGCAGTGGGACATGACGTGGTGGCTGACGACGCTGGGCATCGGCGGCTTCCTGGGCGGCTTCGCGACGCTGGTCGCACGCATGCAGCACGGCGACGACGAGGACGACGACCCCGGCCGGGGCGCGGTGGTTTAGGGGCCCCGCCCGCCCTTGGGACCCCGCCCCAAACCCCGGCGAGGCCGGAATGCGGTCCGGCCAAGCAGGCGAGCGCGCCCCAAAGACCGGGGCTCCGCCCCGCACCCCGCGCCTCAAACGCCGGCGAGGCTGGAGTTTGGTCCCGCCAAGTGGGCGCCGCGGCTCAAAAACCGGGGCTCCGCCCCGCGCCTCAAACGCCGGCGAGGCTGAATTGTGTCCGGCCAAGCTCAACCGCCCGACAGGCCGCGTTGCCCGGAGGGCAATTTCAGCCTCGCCGGCGTTTGGGCGCAGGGTGCAGAGCGGAGCCCCGGAAAGCCCGGCAGCAGCCGGCTCACGGCCGCAAGCCGGAGCAACCTCAGCCTCGCCGGCGATTGAGGCGCGGGGTCTGGGGCAGAGCCCCAGGAAGCCGGACCGCAGGTTGGCTCACGGCCGCAAGCCGGTGGCGGTGGGTTGCCCGGAGGGCAAGTTCAGCCTCGCCGGCGATTGAGGCGCGGGGTCTGGGGCAGAGCCCCAGGAACCCGGGCCGCGGCTTGGCTCACGGCCACATCGCACCGGGCAGCATAGTCAGCCGCGCCGGCGTTTGAGGCGCGGGGCGCGGCCGGGCTACGGCGCAGCCGGGAGGCGGAGGGCGGCCAGGACCGGGAGGTGGTCCGTGGCGGCCAGGAGGTCCGCCGCAGCCACCCCCGCCAGCCCCGCCGGGACACCGCACGCGAGCACCTCCACACCCCCCGTCGCGAACACCGCGTCGATCCGCCGGTCCGGCGCCCCCGGTGGGAACGTCGGGCCACCGCCCCACGGGGCCACTGCCCGGCAGTCCTGAAGAGCCGCCGCCAGCCTCCCGAAGGCGGGCCCCTCCGGGCCCTCGTTCAGGTCCCCGGCGGCGATCACGTGCGGGGCTCCCAGCGACGCGACCCGGTCCAGGAGCAGACCGGCCTGGGCCCGCCGTTCCGCCGGGTCCAGCGACAGGTGGGCGCTGATGAGCCCCACCCGGGCCGCCCCGAAGCGGACCACGGCCGTCGCGAAGCCGCGCCGGTGCAGGCCGGGGGTGCGCGGCAGCAGTACGTCCTGCGTCCGCTCCACGAAGGCCCGTAGCGAGCACAGCAGCAGCGGCCCCGCCGCCGTCGCGCCCCCGCCCAGCACCACGAGGTCGGTCTTCGCGGCCAGCCGCGCCGCGTGCTTGCGCCAGCGGAAGAACCGCGGCGCCTCCTGCACGAAGACCAGGTCGGGCTCGCACGCCCGGATGACCCGGGCCAGCGCCTCCTCGTCGTCGCGCAGCGAGCGGATGTTGTAGCTGAGCACCCGGATCACGGCAGAACCGTCCGGCTCCGTACGAGACGTCGGCAGCGAAGGCAGCAGCTGTTGGTCCATGCCCGCAAGATACGCAACCGCCCGCCGCTCCCCCAGGGGGCGCGGCGGGCGGTTGCGTCAAGGGAAGGTGTCAGCCCTGGCGCGCCAGGTCCGCCGCGCCCACGAGCCCGGCCTTTCCGCCCAGCTGGGCGGCGAGGACCTGCGCGTGCGGACGCCAGGCGCCGCCGATCAGCCAGCGCTTGAAGGACTTGCGGATCGGGTCGAGGACGAGGTCGCCCTCGTCGGAGACCCCGCCGCCGACGATGAAGGCCGACGGGTCGAAGAGCGAGGCCAGGTCGGCCAGGCCCGCGCCGGCCCAGCGGGCCAGCTCGCGGAAGGAGTCGACGGCCACCAGGTCGCCCTGGCGGGCGGCCGCGCTGATGTGCTTGCCCTCGATGCCCTCGGGGGTGCCGTCGCCGAGGGACAGCAGGATCGCCGCGTTCTCGGGGGTCGCGTTGGCGCGCTGCTTCGCGTACCGGACGAGCGCGCGCCCGGAGGCGTACTGCTCCCAGCAGCCCTGGCTCCCGCATCCGCACAGCAGGCCGTCCGGGACGACCCGGATGTGCCCGAACTCGGCGGCGACGCCGAAGCGCCCGCGCCGCAGCTTGTTGCCGATGATGATGCCGCCGCCCAGGCCGGTGCCGAGCGTGATGCAGATGACGTCCTCGTGGCCCTGGCCGGCGCCGAAGCGGTACTCGCCCCAGGCCGCGCAGTTCGCGTCGTTCTCGACGACGACGGGGAGGCCGATGCGCTGCTCGACCTTGTCCTTCAGCGGCTCGTGGCGCCAGTTGATGTTCGGTGCGAAGAGCACCGTGGCGCGCTTGTCGTCCACGTAGCCGGCGGCGCCGATGCCGACGGCCTCGATGGTGTGGTTGCTGCTGACTTCGGAGACGGCGGCGCAGATGGCCTCCGTGACTCCGTCCGCGGTCGGCGGGGTGGGCACCTTGTACGTCTCAAGGATGGTGCCCTCTTCGTCGACCACGCCGGCCGCGATCTTCGTGCCGCCGATGTCGACGCCGATGGTGAGTCCCATTAGTCCCTCGGTTTCCGGTCAAACCCCGCCACGGCCAACGGTACCCGAGGGCGGCAGAGGTTCAGTCGAGATCGATCCGCTCCGTCGGGCCCGCACCAGGGCCTTCGTCGCGGGGGCCGCGCTCCTTGCGGGGGGCCGGGGGTTCGTCCCGCGTCCAGCGGCGCTCGTGGCCCTCGACGGCCGAACGGTAGGCGGCGAGCAGCTCGGAACCGGCGGCCGCGAGGTGGTCGAAGACCTCGGGGTTGCGCTCGATGACTGGCTTGGCGGCGGTCTTCGCCTGGTTGACGAACTGGCGCACGGCTCCCTGGGCGGCGCCGCCGAAGAGCGGGTGGTTCAGCCCGGAGACCTTGTCGGCGACGGCCTCGAAGAGCTTGAACAGCTCTTCGGCGGCGGTCCCGGTGTCCCCGGACCGCGTCCCTCCGCCCTGCCCGCGCAGGCGCTCCTTCTCGGCAGCGAGGTCCTCGGCGCAGGCCTTGGCCCAGGCGTCGTCGTCGGTGGGGCGGTCGGTGGCCTCGCTCATGGCGGACTCTCCTGCGGCGGCTGCTGTGCGTGCGGTACGGGCTACCTTCGACGGTACCCGAACGGCGGTACGGGGATCAGTGCGTGCGCGGCCAAAGGCCCGGGTCCGGGGTGAAGCGGATGCGGAGCGCGTCTTCGGCCAGGGCGGCGCCGGACACCGTGCAGCGGCGCAGCGCGGCGGGGAGCGGAACGATCCTGCGGTACGGGCCCGCGGTGAGCAGCAGCTCGTCGCCGCGGCGGATGAGGTCGAGCTCGCGCTTGTGCGCGCCGGGCAGCGGAACCACCCAGACGAGTACCCCGTCCTCGGCGAGCCGGTCCTCGACCGCCCAGGCCCGGCGGGGTGCGGGGTGCGGCGGGACGAGGCCGTCGGCGGTGGCGCCACCGCTGTCGGCGGCGTCGGCGAGCAGCTCCAGGTCCTGCGGGCCCCGCGGGGACCGGCCGAGGTGGGGCAGCCGGATCAGCGGGACCTCCCCGGCCCACTGGGCGGCGTACTTCTCCTGCTCGGCGGCGAGCCCGGCCAGCCAGGGGTCGGCGGAGCCCTGGGGCAGGGTGCGGTTGGCGACGACGGCGGAGACGGGCAGCTGCTGGAGGGCGAGCCCGAGCCGCCCCAGCCGGAGCGCGTCGGCGGCGGCCGGACCCGGCTCGGCGACCAGTCGCACGTCGGTGGTGTCGGCCTCGACGACGGCCTGTACGGCGGCGAGCTCCTCGTCCCAGCGGGCGGCGGCCTCGTAGAGCCACTGCGCGGGCATCGGCACCCCGGCCAGCTGGGCCAGTACGGGCCGCAGGGCGCGGGCGGCCTGCCGCTCGGCGGGGAGCAGCCGGGCGAGGTAGCGGCGCAGCTGAGCGGGGAGGGCGAGGGTGGCGACGGCCTGGTGGAGCGGGGGCATGTCGACGACGACGAGGTCGGTGCGGGGCGCGGCGGCGGCCCGGCGGAGGGCGCGCAGCAGCGCGAACTGCTCGGCGCCGGGCAGCTCGGTCAGTTCCTCGGCGCCGAGCGGGCGGGCGCCGACCATGCCGAGGAGCGTGGAGCCGCGCTCCTGGAGGGCGACGAGCTCCTCGCGGAACTCCTCGCCGGAGTCCACGCGGGCCACGCGCAGCCCGTGGGCGGCGGTGGCGGCCCGCAGCCCGGGCGCGACCTCGCCGGCCGGCTCGCCGGTGAGGGCGCCGACGGGGTCGCCGGCGTCCCCAGACAGCAGCAGCACCCGCCTCCCCTGCCGGGCCGCCGCGAGGGCGGTGGCGGCGGCGACGGTGCTCCGGCCGGAGCCGCCGGGGCCGGTGATCAGCAGGGTGTGCGGCATGGTGGGTCTACTCCGGGTAACTTCAAGGAGCTGGGGCAGGGCCCCGGCAGCGGCCCCTGGACAAGGGCTGGGGCAGGGCCCCGGCAGCGGCCCGGACACGGGGCTGGGGCAGGGCCCCGGCAGCGGCCCGGACACGGGGCTGGGGCAGGGCCCCGGGAGCGGCGGCCGGACACGGGGCAGGGGTCAGGAAGATTCCACGCGCTTCTTCAGGCCCGCCAGGGCGCGGTCGATGATCACCTTCTCGGCCTTGCGCTTGATCATGCCGAGCATCGGGATCTTGACATCCACGGTCAGCGAGTAAGTGACCTCGGTGCGCGTGCCGCCGTCCACCGGGGCCAGCCGGTAGGAGCCGTCCAGCTGTCGCAGCATCTGCGACTTGTCCAGGGTCCAGCTGACCTCGTCCGCACCCTTCCAGGTGTACGCGAGGGTGTGGTCGTCCTTGATCGCGCCCGCGTCGAGCAGCAGCCGTACCATCAAGGCGCGGCCCTCGGCGTCGGTGGCCAGCACCTCGGCCTCCTTCACCTCGCCGGTCCACTCCGGGTAGCGGGCGAAGTCGGCGATCACGGCCATCACGTCGGCCGGCGAAGCCTCGATCGTGATGCTTGAGCTGGTGTGTTCCGCCATCGCGGTCGATCCTCCGGGAGTATTCGAGGAAATGTGCGGCCTCGGGCCGCCGCTCGAAGGCTACCGTGCGTGCGGAGCTCACCACTCCAGGGCCCAGGGCCTCCCGGTCGCCGCGAAGTGCCCGACGTTCACGCACTCCGTGCTCCCGATCCGCATCCGCCGCGCCAGCGGCTGGTGCACGTGCCCGAAGAGGGCGTACCGGGGGCGGGTCCGCCGGATGGCGGCGAGCAGGGCCTCGCTGCCCCGCTCGAACCGCCGCGCCACCGTGTCGTAGCAGAGCTCCGGCACCTCCGGCGGGATGTGCGAGCACAGCACGTCCACCTCCCCCACGGCCTCCACCTTGGCGGCGTACTCCTCCACCGACACCTCGTAGGGCGTCCGCATCGGCGTGGGCAGCCCGCCGCCCACGAAGCCGAAGACCCGGCCGCCGATCTCCACCCGCTGCCCGTCGAGCACGGTGATGCCGGGGCGGACGGCGTACTCCGGCCACAGGCCCGGGATGTCGACGTTGCCGTAGGTGGCGTACGTCGGGCTGGGGAAGGCGGCGAACATCTCGGCGTACTGGCGGCGCACCGCGCCCTCGATCAGCCGCTCCCGGTCCAGCCCGTCCCACAGCCGCCGCCCGAAGTCGCGGGCCTCCTCGAAGCGGCGCGCGGTACGGAGCTCCACGATCCGGTCGGCGTTCTCGGCGCCGAAGAGGTCGGGGAAGATCCCGCGCGAGTGGTCGGCGTAGTCGAGGAAGAGAACCAGGTCGCCGAGGCAGATCAGCGCGTCGGCGCCGTCCCCTGCCCTGGCGAGGGCCTCGGTGTTGCCGTGTACGTCGCTCACGACGTGAACCCGTGTGCTGCCAGCCATGCGGTCACCCTAGGGGCGCCTGGCCACCGGCCGGTAGTGCGGGTGGTGAAAGCGGCTGGACCTGCGGTTACTTCCGAGTCGCGAACGGGGTCGACTAGGGTCGGCACGGTATGGCTGCGTCATGTGACGCAGGGAACATCTGGCCGGTTCCCTCTATCGGGAACCCACTACCGGTGGGTAACGTCCGGTCGGTCCACACGGTGGCGATGGCGCCCAGAGGAGCAGCAGTCTTGCGCGAGTTCAGCCTTCCGGCCCTGTACGAGGTCCCGTCGGACGGGAACCTGACGGATCTCATCCGCCGCAATGCCGCTCAGCATCCAGACACCGCCGTCATGAGCCGCAAGGTCGACGGCCGGTGGCAGGACGTGACCGCGACCGAGTTCCTCGCCGAGGTCCGGGCCGCGGCCAAGGGCCTCATCGCGGCCGGCATCCGCCCCGGCGACCGGGTCGCCCTCCTCTCCCGCACCCGCTACGAGTGGGTGCTGATCGACTTCGCGATCTGGAGCGCGGGCGGCATCACCGTCCCCGTGTACGAGACCAGCTCCCCCGAGCAGATCCAGTGGATCCTCGGCGACTCCGGCGCCGTCGCCGCGATCGTCGAGAGCCCCGGACACAGCGCGGCCGTGGCCTCGCTGCGCGACCGGCTGCCGGAGCTGCGCGAGGTCTGGGAGATCGAGCAGGGCGCCCTCGACACGCTGAAGAGCGCGGGCGCGGCCGTCCCCGACGCCGAGGTCGAGGAGCGCAGCAGCCTCGCCAACGCCGACGACCCGGCCACCATCGTCTACACCTCGGGCACCACCGGCCGCCCCAAGGGCTGTGTGCTGACCCACCGCAACTTCTTCGCCGAGTGCGGGAACGTGGTGGAGCGCCTCAGCCCGCTCTTCCGCACCGGCGAGTGCTCCGTGCTGCTCTTCCTGCCGGCCGCGCACGTCTTCGGCCGCCTGGTGGAGGTGGCGTCCGTACTGGCGCCGATCCGCCTGGGCTGCGTACCGGACATCAAGAACCTGACCGACGAGCTGGCGTCCTTCAAGCCGACGCTGATCCTCGGTGTGCCGCGCGTCTTCGAGAAGGTCTACAACTCGGCGCGCGCCAAGGCGCAGGCCGACGGCAAGGGCAAGATCTTCGACGCGGCGGCCGAGACGGCGATCGCGTACAGCCGCGCGCTGGACGCCCCGGGCGGCCCTTCCTTGAGCCTGAAGCTCAAGCACAAGCTGTTCTCCAAGCTGGTCTACAGCAAGCTGCACACGGTCCTCGGCGGTCGCGGCGAGTACGCGATCTCGGGCGGCGCCCCGCTGGGCGAGCGCCTCGGGCACTTCTTCCGCGGCATCGGCTTCACCGTGCTGGAGGGCTACGGCCTGACCGAGTCCTGCGCGGCCACGGCCTTCAACCCGTGGGACAAGACGAAGATCGGTACGGTCGGCCAGCCGCTCCCGGGGTCCGTGGTGCGCATCGCGGACGACGGCGAGGTGCTGCTGCACGGCGAGCACATCTTCAAGGGCTACTGGAAGAACGAGACGGCGACCGCCGAGGCGCTGACCGACGGCTGGTTCCACACCGGCGACGTCGGCACCCTCGACGAGGACGGCTACCTCGCGATCACCGGGCGCAAGAAGGAACTCATCGTCACCGCGGGCGGCAAGAACGTGGCGCCCGCGGTCATCGAGGACCGCATCCGCGCCCACGCGCTGGTGGCGGAATGCATGGTGGTGGGCGACGGGCGGCCGTTCGTGGCCGCGCTGGTCACCATCGACGAGGAGTTCCTGGGCCGCTGGGCCGCGGAGAACGGCAAGCCGGCCGGTGTGACGGCGGCGGAACTGCGCGAGGACGCGGAGCTCACGGCCGCCGTCCAGAAGGCCGTCGACGACGGCAACGCGGCGGTTTCCAAGGCGGAATCGGTGCGGAAATTCCGCATTCTGCCCTCCCAGTTCACGGAGGAGTCGGGTCACATCACGCCGTCGCTCAAGCTGAAGCGCAATGTGGTGGCGAAGGACTTCGCGGACGAGATCGAAGCGCTCTACCGCGCCTGACCGGGCAGATCCTCCGCGAGGACCCGCGCCATGTTCCGCTCGGCGAGAGCCGTAATGGTCAGGAACGGATTCACGCCGAGCGAACCGGGTACCAGGGAGCCGTCAACGACGTACAGCCCCTGATATCCCTTCGCCCGCCCGTACGCGTCCGTCGCCTGGCCGAGGACGCAGCCGCCGAGCGGGTGGTAGGTGAAGTTGTCGGCGAAGGCCTTGTTGTCGCCGAACAGATCATGCCGGTAAACGGTGAAGTTCCTCCGGTTGATGCGGTCGAAAAGACACTTGGCCGCATCCACGGACGGGGTGTTCTGATCCCTGGTCCATTTCAGCCGAGCCGAGTCACTGGCGGCATCGTAGGCAAAATGCCCCCGCTCGGGATTCTTCGTGATGGCCAGGTACATCGAGATCCAATGCTCCAGCCCCATGGGCAGCGGGGCGATCTCGGCGAAGACCGGATGGGCGGCGTTGTCCCAGTCGTCGATACCCATGGCGGGCATCGTCGCCTGGTTGGCTCCGACGGTGTCCCACAGGTGATTGGCGCGGGCGGTCATGACGTTGCCGTTGTGACCCCACCCCAACCCCACCCGGTCGCTGAGCCCTGGCAGCGTCCCGGTCTCCCGGGCCCGCAGCAGGATCTCGGTGGTCCCCAGACTCCCGGCGCCCAGGAACAGCTGCCGGCACCCGAGCTCCCGAACCTGCGTGACCCTCCCCGTGACATCACTGGTCTGAACGGTCAGCACGTACCCCCCGCCCGGGTCGCTCCGCACACCGACCACACGCTGCATGGTCTCGATGGTGACGTTCCCGGTACCGACCGCCGCGGCAAGATATGTCTTGTCGACACTCTTCTTCCCGTAATTGTTGCCTTGAAGTGCTCTCCCGGCTGA